>CAZMNO010000057.1:0-21117 GCA_964567685.1 uncultured Rhodobacter sp.
TGCTTTGCAGCCAAATGGTGATCGCCACGACAATGGCGGACACGAGAACCTGCGACCAGGCGACGCCCACCAATCCGAACTGGGCACCAATTAAGGTTACCCCGAGCCCCAGTACCAAATAGATCAGGCTGAACGGGATCAGCTTTTTGAGCTTGCCAGCAAGGGAGAGAATGGCTTCGGTCGCGTGACCCGGAAGAACCAGCGCCCGGCTGAGCGCCAGAATGGCCACAACCGGAATGACCGGTCGCCATTCAGGCCCAAGAAGAAGAAGGACCAGTTCCGGCCCCATGACCGCAACCCAGATCAGCAGGGGAATCGCAAATGCAAACAGAACCTTGAAAAACTCGTTAGCCCGGATTTGAAACCCATCGAGCCGCCCGCCATGCGAATCGCGGGTCTGGCGGAACAGGCTCCAGGCAAGAATTTCGGTTGGGACAACCACGATTTCACCTACCGCACCGACAAGCCGCTCACCGGCCCGGTAGTACCCCACGGCAGCCGGGCCGAGAAACCCGGCGATCAGAAAGGTTGCCATGTAGGTTCTGATATTGACGATCATACGCGTCAGAAAGAGCTGGCTTGAGTAGCTGAACAGCTCTTTCAGACCCGCGCCTTTCAGTCCGAATAACGGGCTGAGCCGTGTTGTGATGAAACTGATGGCAAGATGCGTGCTCTGAAAGCTAAGTCGGCCGAATACCAGAGAAAGAATACCAAATCCGGAGTACAGCGCAGAGAGCGCCACAATGGCGGCAACCAGTTCGCCAAGTGTCTCGGCGGTTGCTGAGGATTTGAGTTTGTCCTGCCAGATCATGATGCCCTTTTGTGCTGACGATGTCGTTGCCAGCAAAACCCAGACCGAAAAAAGAGCAACGAAAAGCGCTGTACCGGCGGAGGCACCAAAAAGACGCAGACCAAGTGCGGACAGACATCCCAGAGTGGCTGCAAACATGCCGGAAAGGATGGCGACCATCAGCACCTGACGGGGGATCTTATCGTCACCGGACCAGGACATGATGTATTGCGCCCAGCCGAATTCTGAAACCCTGAGCAACAGGATGGCCGCTGCCGAAACAAGGGCAAAAAAGCCGAATTCCTCAGGGCCGAGCACACGTGCCGCCGCGATGAAAACAATCAGCTGGCTGGCTTGTGCGGTAATTCACCTGAAGGTGTGGCGGCGTTCGCGCGTATGTCTGCGGAACTTGCGGTGCACTTCCCAGCTGTTCGCTCAATTGAAATTGGCAATGAATTCAACAGCCAGGATTTTGTTAGCGGGCCGGTAAGGGACGCGGATATTTCAGCTCGGGCTGGGTATTACAATAGATTGCTGAAGGCCGCCTTTCAGGAGATCAAGGTGGCAGACCCAAATATCCGTGTCCTCGGCGGCGCTGTATTGGGACATCCCGCCGGGTATCTTGAACATGTCTTTGCGGCAGGGGCGGCAGAATATATGGATGCGCTTGCCCTGCATCCCTACACAACCATTTCTGAACAGCTTGCCCGGCAAATCGCGGTTCTTCGCCGGATCGACGGGGCTGAAACAATACCAATTGAGGTTACAGAATTTGGTGATCCCGATCCCGAGGCTGCGGCAGCGCGACTTCTGAAAGGGCACTGCCAATTGGCCCTTTCCGGGGTTACCCGCCTTGTCTGGTATCCGCTTAGTGACCGGGGTGATGGCATGGCACCGTTGTTGTCGGACGATCAAACCTTAACAGCCGTGGGTGAAGCGTTTCGATTTATTCAAGCCGAGCTTGTGGGGCGGGACGTGCGAAATGCGTCAACGGATCCTTTCACCTATGGATGCGTTTATGGAAACAACCGACTGGTTATTTGGGGTGAACCTCGTGAAATCCAACTCGAAGGCGATATGCGGGTTTTCACCTCTACCGGAAAGGAATTGGCAGACAAAATTATCAGTTTGTCAATGGATCATCCGGTTGTAATTATTGCCAAAAATCAGATTGTGCTCGGCGAAAATGTTACGCTTGCAGAACAGGAAATCATTGCCGACAGCTTCCATCAATACGCGTATCCAAAGGCAGATGAAACCCGAGCTAGAACGGATGCATTTGTGCGATTTTCACGACACCATAACAGAGAGGTGATGCTTGTAACCCACCCGGGGCAAACTGGCCCCGGTACAATGTGGACCCCATCACTTGCTGATCCGGGGGACGGACATGTCCGGCTGACGGCACAGTTTTTACGACCCGCCGGATCAGGGGATTTTCCAGTTGAGGTGGTTCATCGCTATCGCTCGGAGATCACTCAGATCGTTGATTTTTCCGCATTCTTTTCACCACGCGCGTCCAGCCTTGATGGTATTCAGATAGTGATCCGGCTGAATGGCGAAACCTTGGTGGATCGGGTTGAGACAAACCTCTTTCGGTTTGAAAAAGCCGCTTTACGGCTTGAACCCGGTGATACACTTGAGTTCAGTGTCGGACCAAACGAAGACGCCACCGGTGATGTGACCGACTACAGGATAACTATCCGCCGCTCGGGTGGTTAAGTTCTTTGGCGATTTGACCTTGTTTGATGTAAAAAGTCGGAAAAGTTCAGGCAGGCACGAGCAATTGATGACAATGGCAGCATTCCCCTTCCAGAAAATTCTGCTGCCGGGTGATCCGTTGCAGCCGCATTGTTCGCCTTCAACGGTGCGGGGGCCAGCGTAGCGACATGGAGATTGTCCCGACCAGCATTCTGGCGCTTTTGGCACTTGTGGTGATTTTCGCAAACCCGCCAAATCGGGGACTTTGGGCGTTCATGTTGCTAACACCTTTCGGAGCAGCGGCGGCTTTCAACCTTCCGGCGGTGGGCGGCGCTTCGGTCGGAGTTATGGATATCGGCGCAATTGCCATTTTTTCGGTCACCCTTCTGGGGCGCGACGGGATTTCGCGGATTGCGGGAAGCGCCAGGATTAATCGCCCGGGGTTCTATTTGATCCTGCTCGCCCTGTTTGCAATTTTATCGGCGCTCGTCTTTCCACGATTATTTGCAGGAAGTACCGAAGTCTTTGCAATTGCCCGCGATGACAGCCAGTCACGTATTCAGCTGGTTCCGTTAAAAGCAACAGCCGGGAATCTGACGCAGCTGTTCCGATTTGCCCTCAATGTTCTCACCTTCCTTGCTGTTGCCACGACGTTTCGCCTGCGTCCTGACCCGCATTATGTTGTGGTCGCGATGATCACTGCAACTGTGATTCATGTGGCCCTTGGGGTGGTGGGTGTTCTAACTGTTCTGGCCGGGTTTTCCGAATTGCTCGACCCGATAAGAACGGCGAACTACACCATGTTGACTGATGTCCGAATCGGCGGGCTGGTGCGGATGGTCGGGGGGTTCCCCGAAGCCTCTGCTTTTGGATATTATTCGCTTGGGCTGTTTGGCTTCTGGCTGCAATACTGGATCATGACGCGGCATAAGATCGCTTTGCTGATGGTAGCGCTCAGCCTCGCGGTTCTGGCACTATCGACCTCTTCCGCATCTTATGTGGCGACACTTGCCTTTCTTGTCATTGGTGGGGTCGTCGCCGTTCTGCACGGTCTGAAGGCCCGTATCAGCCGCAATATGATGTCCCTTGCCGTTGTCGGCGCACTTGTCGTCTTCACCGTCGCGCTGCTGCTTTTTGCAGGTTACCAGCTGGTTGATCCGATCTCGCAGTATTTCGATGAAATTCTATTCAATAAAATCCAAAGCTCGTCCGGGGTGGAGCGCTCAAGCTGGAATGCGCAGGCCTGGCAGAATTTTCGCGATACATGGGGATTGGGGGCCGGGCTTGGCAGTGTCCGGGCATCTAACTGGTTGCTTGCCAGCCTGGCCTCAATTGGGTTGATTGGCACTGCGCTATATCTGGCTTTTCTGGTATCCGTAATGCGCCTGCCGGCACGCAGTGAGAACCTAAGCAGAGATGCCTGTATCAGCGGCCTCAAATCAGGGTGCCTGGCCATGCTGATCTCGGCCATGCTAACCTCAGCCACACCGGATCTCGGAATATTCTTCTTTGCCCTTGCAGGTTTGGCAACCGGATTGTCGCGCGGTGGCGAGACTGAAGGCATACCCGGCCTATAACCACAAATTTGCAGAGATTTCCCACGAAAGCCAATCGCGCAGCCGGGCATCTCTGAATTGGGATGAGTGATTCGAATGACAGTCCTGAGATGACTCATTTCAGGCTGAATCGTCTGGGGATATCCGTTGCCACGAAATCGAGCGGCAGCGGACCAATAGTAGACCACCCAGCCCTTGGTCCCAAAATACACTATGATTTGAACCAAATAAGACCAATAATCTCCAAATATCGCCTATTTGCCTGCCCTACTAGCTCTTATTCGCAATATTGCTTGAAAATGGTCTGAAATATTGATAGAGAGGTCGCCATTAGCGTCAGGGGCTATGCATTGGTCCTTTTTTGGTTGTTTTTGGTCTAGGGTACGTCTTCGATATGAGATCGAACGACCGCGAAGACCAGCAGCACGGCGCAAGGGAGAAAAAAATGAAAGTAAGAGAAATACTAACTGGACTAAGCCGTCGGCGGTTTCTGAGCACTGCAGCGTCCCTGGCAGGGGCGAGTGCGATTGGGTCGGCCCTGCCGAAAGCTGCATTTGCTGCTGATAACGTTATCAAAATCGGTTTTCTGGCACCGCTGACCGGACCGGTCGCTGCCTGGGGTAAACCGGGATTTGATGGCTGTCAGATCTGGGCTGATTGGGTCAACGCCGCGGGTGGTATCAATATAGGTGGTACTGCGCATACTGTTGAGTTCATCGGATACGACAATGAATACGATCCGGCCAAGGCACGTACCGGTGCAACCAAACTGATCCGTGAGGACGGTGTCAGCTTTATCATGATGCTGGGTGGTGACACCTGGCCAGGCGCACAACCCGTTGCCGACAAAACCGGCATGTTGTTCTCAACACTATTGCCGTCCGATCTCGGACCGGACACAGGTACATTGATTGCACCGGTCGAGGTTCATCCGATCTATAACGTCACTGGTGTTGAGTGGTTGGCAGAAAACAAGCCCGAGCTGAAAACCGCGGTGATGTGCGCGCAGGATGATGCGCTTGGTCTGCCTTCGGTCGCCACCTATCTGGCAGCGTTTGAAGCAGCCGGCATCGAAATGCTGGACGAGCCGCTTCTGTTCGACCCGGCAACCACCGACTTTGCGCCGGTTGTGACCCGCCTGATGTCCAAGAACCCGGACATCATCAGCCTAGACACCTGTTATGCCGATTACGTTCACCCGATTTGCGAGCAGTTGTTCCAGCAGGGCTATAAAGGTCAGATCATTTCCTGTACGGCGGATTTCTACGACCAGATCATCGCCAAAACCTCCAAGGAATTCATGGAAGGCTTCATCTTCCAGTTCCCGGATTTCGATGATCCTGCCCTTGAAGCAGACAACATCAACTTCAAGAACCCCAACAAGTTCTATGCTGAATTTGTCAAACGCTTCCCCGGACAATGGGGCGCTGTGAGCTGGGAATATGCAGCCATCATGGACATGTGGAAAGCTGCCGCTGAAAGTGCAGGATCAGCCGAACCAGCCGCTGTTCAGGCTGCAATGCAGGCTGGTGGCAAAGGCGCACATGCCTTCGGCGAAGCCGATTGGTGGGGTGAAGACTTGTTTGGCATCAACGGTGCGCTTGTCGGTGATTGGCCGGTTGTGGTTATCGAGGATGGCAAAGCCACGATCAAAGGCTTCAGGTCGATCCCCGATTGGTACGACAAACATGGCGAGTTGATGAAGAAGCATATGACCGCTTACGGTCAGATGTGGAATCAGCGCGGCTAATTAGAACTCTCCCTGATGGCGCGGCATCCGTGTGTCGCGCCTTTTTTCCACATAGGTTGAGGCTAAATGTTTGAATTAATCGTGCAAACCGGTCTGAACGCGCTGTATTCCGCCAGCTATATCTCTTTGGTAGCGGTGGGTTTGGTGCTGATTTTCGGCGTCATGGGCATTGTCAATTTTGCCCATGGCGAATTGTTCATGCTGGGCTCGTATGTTGTAGTTGCCTTTTACTCGAAAATGAACATGCCCTTTCTTTTGGTCGCGGCAATCGGGCTGGTGTTCGTAGGCTGTGTCGGATTGCTGATGGAACGAACCATGTTCCGCCCTCTGCGAACCAACCCCCTTGGGGGGCTCGTCGCGTCGATCGGCTTTCTCATGATCCTGCAGGCCCTGGCATCTATGACCTTTGGTGTCCGCATGGCTTTCGTCCCACCGGTGACCCAGGATGTTATTATTTTCACTGAAAAGATACGCCTGCCCGTGCAACGGCTTTATGTTATTCTGGCGGCTTTCGGCTTTCTTACCGCATTGTGGCTGTTTCTGACCCGTACGCGGTTCGGCTGGGCTTTACGGGCCAGCGCGCAGGATCCCGAAGCTGCCGCGCTGCAAGGTATTTCGATCAACCAGACAGCCAAGATCGCGATGTTCATAGGTGCAGCACTAGCCGGGATCGCCGGGGTGCTGACAGCGCCGCTGATCTCGGTAAATCCTCATATGGGGCACTCGGTGATCATTGCTGCGTTTATCGTGGTGATTGTCGGCGGTGTGGGATCGCTTGAAGGGGCCGTCGTGGCCTCGGTCGCCTATGCCTTTGTGCATACATTTGTGACGACATTCTTTGACGGCGTGATTGCCGATATCACCGGACTTTCCTTGATGCTTTTGGTGCTGATCGTTAAACCGACCGGCCTGTTTGGGACCGCAGATCGTGCATAAATTACTGACATGGCCCCTTCTGGTCGTATTCCTGGTGGCTCTGCCGCATGTGCTGAGTTTTTCGCAGCAGGAAATCCTGGTTTTTCTGGTGATCAACATCCTTTTAGTGGTTTCCTACCGACTTTTAACTCTGACCGGTGAATGGTCGCTGGGCCATGTGGTGATCATGGGGGTCGGTGCCTATACCTCGGCCCTGCTTGCCAAGCGTCTTGGGGTCTGGGTGCCGGTCTCCATGATATTTGGCGGGTTGATGGCGGCGCTTGTGGCCTTCTTGCTCAGCTTTCCACTGTTTCGCATGAAAGGATTCTATTTTCTTATCGGCAGCTTTGCTTCGGCAGAAATCATCCGCCTCTTGTGGAAACGCTTTCGCGAACCGTTCGGTGGCGCAAAAGGTCTCAAGCGCATCGACGGAATGCCCGATTTCAACATCGGCAACCTGACCGTCGATTTCTTTGAACCCGTAGTCTATTACTATTTCGTCCTGATCGTGGTTGCCATCTGCCTGTGGATCTTGTGGCGGATCGAGCGGTCGCTTGTTGGGCTGACATTTCATGCAGTACATTGGCAAGACAAGCTGGCGCAGGCTTCCGGTGTAAACGTGCGTCGTTACCGCACGCTTGCCTTTGTGCTGGCCTCGGGCTTTGCCGGCCTGTCCGGCGCGCTGCTGGCGCATTATATTGGCACCATCAATCCCAACAGTTTTGATGTTGAAATGATGGTCTTTGTACTGACCTGGGCCATCGTTGGCGGCACCGCAACCTTTTATGGCCCTATCCTTGGCTGTGTTGTGCTGACCATTCTGAACGAGATCGTGCTGCGAGAAATGGGGTTCGAGCAAATGCGCCCGCTGATTTACGGAGCGATCATGATCCTGTCGATCCTGTTTCTGCCTGACGGTTTGGAAAGTCTGGTGAAACGCGCGTCAGACAAGTGGAAACAACGCGCGGGTGGCAATTCACCACGGGAGAGTCAGTCATGAGCGGTCCCCTCTTGGAGATAAGAAACCTGATCATGCGCTTTGGCGGACTGACTGCGGTTGACGCATTAAGCTTTCAGGTTGAAAAGGGAACGATCCACGGATTGATCGGTCCGAATGGTGCCGGAAAAACCACCACTTTCAACATGATATCGGGTTTCTACAAACCTACCGAGGGCGAAATAATACTGCGCGGAGAGCCGATAACCGGTTTGCAGATGCACGAGGTTGCACATCGCGGTCTGGTGCGCACGTTTCAGCACTCAACCCTGTTTGCAGAACTGACGGTGCTCGAAAATGCGCTTGTCGGAACCCATATGGAGTTTCCTCCCACGATCATGGGAGCCCTGACCGGCGCGGATGCCCATGACCGCAGTGGTGCGGACGCGCGGGCACGTGAGGCGCTTGAGTTCTTTGGTCTTGGCGAGTTCACCGACAATCTGGCAGGCGACCTGCCGCATGGCCACCAGCGCGCGCTTGGGATGGCCGTAGCCCTGACCTGCCGTCCCGATATCATGCTGCTGGATGAACCTTTCACCGGCATGAACCCGGAAGAAACCAAGCAAATGATGGAATTGATGCGCAAGCTTAAGGAAAGCGGCGTCACTTTGTTGTTGGTCGAACATGACATGCACGCGATTATGGGGCTTTGCGATCAGATCACCTGCATGAGTTTCGGCAAGTTCCTGGCTGAAGGCGGCCCCAAGGAAATTCGCAACCACCCCGACGTTATTGAGGCCTATCTCGGAGGTGCGCGCCATGTTGCTTGAGATGAAATCATGCGCGGTTAACTATGGCAGGGTCAGCGCGATAAGGGGTATTACTCTGAACGTCCCTGAAGGCGGTGTTGTGACGATCATCGGGGGAAACGGCGCCGGCAAGACGACGACTTTGCGGGCAATGTCGGGCCTTGCTTCGCTGTCGTCGGGCGAAATCCACTTTAACGGGGAACGTATCGACAATCTTCCGGCCGACAAGATTGTCGGCAAAGGCATCGCCCATGTTCCCGAGGGCCGCCGGATATTTCCTGATCTGACGGTTGAGGAAAATCTGCGCACGGGAGCGTTTCTGCGCCGCGACAAGGAAAAAATCGAAACCGATCTTGAAAGTGTCTTCACCCGTTTTCCGCGTCTCAGGGAGCGTCGCGGTCAGTGGGCTAAAACCATGTCAGGCGGTGAGCAGCAGATGTTGGCGATTGGCCGAGCTCTGATGTCAAACCCCAAGATTCTGCTGATGGACGAACCATCGATGGGGCTGGCCCCTGTCGTGGTCGAAGAAATCGCCGTCATTATTGAAGAGATCAACGCCCAGGGTACAACCGTGGTCTTAGTGGAGCAAAATGCCGAACTGGCGCTCGAGCTGGCAGATTACGCTTACGTTCTGGAAACAGGAAACCTAGCGCTGGAAGGCGAAGCAAAGGAGTTGCACGACAATGACCATGTACGAGCTGCCTATCTTGGAATCTGACAGACAGGACACGGAACTGCGCATTGCTCAGGCGGCGGGTTGGCGCCGGGTTGATCTCAGGTGGGAGCAATTGCAGGAAATCGGCAACGCCTGCCATGAGTCCGGTGATGTAAAAGGCGCAGCCTGGGCCTGGCGCCGTGCCTGGTGGATCGCGATATTGCGCTTTTCCGCCACGGATCCGCGCCGGGTGACTTCGCTGGCCAATGTTGCACTTGCTGACCGTCAGGCAGGCCGTGAAAGCCGCGCAAGGATTCGCTTCAAGAGATCCCGCAGGCTCTGGCAGAACATTGACGGCTTCATCGAAAACATGACCGTGGCACGCCGCGCACGAAGCTCCCTTTTCCATTTACGAATGGAGGCCCTGCACTGGGATACCTATCAGGACAACATCCGCGTCAGGTTTCGCGCTTTTGCAGGTGAAACTGCCGATGCGCTGAAATCGCTGGAACAGGGCAAACCGGTCGCCTGCCGGCTTTATGGTCGATGGAGGGGGGAAAAACCGTCGGTCTATGATGATACGCGCATTTTCCTTTCCGCCGCTCTATTAATCGGTGGCGGTGCCGGTAGTGCGCCAGCGGAACCGTTGGATTGAAACAACGACCAATAGTGATGGCTAAGCCCTACCAAAATAGCGCAATCACGATAGCTTATCCGCACCAACGCATCGGTTCCTGAAAGGCTTTCCCCTCAAAGACGACGCATTTGCCACGGACGCATTTGCCGAAGTAGGGCCGGAGGGATATCTTTGTTGTCGGTACACACACATATACCCCCAACGGAACTTATCCCCGTTCAAATCCTCGCATGATGCCAGCGCTGCTGAACAGACGGATGTCTGCCCTCCGCAAGGTGCAATGCATCGAAAACGATACCTATCAAGGTCGGCATTGCGCCGAATGCGAAAGTGCTATTCTCTTAAAACGATGCGCTGATAGTTGCTCCCTTGACCTCCCAATGCCAATGAAATAGGAGGTGAATTCCTTGAGCGGGCGTTGTGTAGTGGTAAGACCTCAGCCTTCCAAGCTGATGACGCGGGTTCGATTCCCGCCGCCCGCTCCATGATCTCCAACCACTCGTTACCCTTTGGTCGTCACAGCCCCGCGCTGGTTAGGGAGACCGCTGATCCGTTGATCAAAACCGGCGGAGTTCTGCTTTCGCCAACCACGTATGACAGCCAGAATGTCGCGCGTTCAGCGCTTTGCTCAACCCCGGTTCCGCTGAGGTATTTCAGGCCGAGATCCATTTGCGCCGGAGGATATCCCTGCCTGGCGGATTTTTGAATCCACTGTACCGCCATAGCCTGCGAGGCTGGTGCGCCTCTGCCATTTTCGAAGAGTTTGCCGACTTCAAACTGTGCCGCCTTATGGCCGTTTTGGGCGGCTATCAGGAACCATTTATGCGCTTCAGTGTCAGAGGCGGGCACGCCCGTTCCCGTCATATACAGCACGCCAAGGTTATATTGAGCCTCGCCATCACCGCCTTTCGCCATCTTGCGCCAGAGTTTCGCGGCTTTGGTATATTCACCGTTCTGATAAGCCGTTGCCGCCACCTGTTCGCGCTGCGGCAGCATGCTGATCGCAACAACCAGTGCGAGCGCGGCCAGCAACCAGAGGGCGGTGCGGCGGACGGCTTTCTTGAACATCACGTGACCTCGGCTGCTAAGACATGTCGCTTGTTTCTGAGTTACAGATCAATTCGCAACCGCGCAATAATTCATGAGTTCATCCGGGGTGTTGGGGATGGTTGGATATGAAGGTATCGCCCAATGAATGCAGCGATTGCTTCAATCGTTGGGTCCGGCTGCTCAAATTGCGGCGCGTGGTGGCAATCGTTCAGGATCAGGCTTTCAAACGGTGTTGTTAACCCGTTCTCCAGTCTTTCGATCTGAGCCAGCGTGCCGTATTGATCTTCCCGGCCCTGAATGGCCAGAACCGGATGGCTGATATCGGCAATGACCTCTTCGATATTCCACTGTCTGAAATTCGGATCAAGCCAGGCCCTGTTCCAACCCCAGAAAGCATTCTCAGGATCGGCATGATGTCGGGCAAGCCGCATCTTCAGATCGGTTGTTTCAAACGCTGTTTTCGCCTCTGTGATTGAGGCCAGACCGCAGGGTTCAGCAAAGAAATGCGGGGCAATCAGGCAAAGGCCTTTGATCCGGCTGTCGTCAGTTTGCCCGGCATAGATCGCGGCGATGGATGCACCATCGCTGTGCCCGATCAGACAGCCGCTTTGCAGACCGATCTGCGTAAGCACCCCCGGCAGGACATCACCGGCTTCCCGGCTCATATAGTCAATAGGGCGGGGCAGCTCTGCCGGGTCTGACTGGCCATAACCGGCGCGTGAATATGCAAACACACCGCAACCGGTTCGTTGCCCGAGCATTTGTGGAAAATCGCGCCACAGGCTGACACAGCCCAATCCCTCATGCAGCAGTACCAGTGTCGGTGCCTTTTCCGGCGGTGGGCCCCAGCAGCGGGCTTCGATCCGCTTTCCCGCAATGCCCAGAAACAGCGTTTCATCTGTTTGCCAACCGTTCCAGTCCCTGGCCATTGGCCTGTCTCAATCCCTCAGCTTAAAGCGCTGGATTTTGCCGGTGGCGGTTTTAGGCAGGTCTTCGACCAGCTCTACCCAGCGCGGGTATTTCCATTTGCCACACAGATCTTTCACCCGCTCCTGCAGGGTTTCGGCCAGCCCATCCCCTGATACACCGGGTTTCAACACCACAAACGCCTTGGGTTTTTCCAGATCGTCTTCGTCGCGTTTGGCAACCACAGCCGCTTCAAGCACCGAGGGGTGCGAGATCAGTGCCTGTTCCACTTCAAACGGCGAGACCCAGATACCGGAGACCTTGAACATGTCGTCGGTGCGACCGCAATAGATCAGCTGACCGTTTGGCCCCTTGGTGTATTTATCTCCGGTATGGGTCCACTCGCCAGCAAATGTTGCACGGCTTTTGTCGCGCTGGTTCCAGTAGCTTTCAGCAGCTGACGGGCCATTGACCAGCAATTCACCGATCTCGCCCTCGGCAACTTCGGTGCCGGCCTCGTCAACAAGACGCAGATCATACCCGCTGACCGCTGTTCCCGACGTGCCGTACTGAACATTGTCTGGCGTGTTAGAAAGAAAGATATGCAGCATTTCGGTGGAGCCGACCCCATCCAGAATATCGGTGCCTGTTATATTCTTCCAGCGCTGGCCAACGTCTTCGGGCAGGGCTTCACCCGCGGAGATACTGCGCCGGATGGCGTCAAATCCGGGCGGAGGGGTATCCTCCATCGCCGCCAGCATCGCTGCATAAAGGGTTGGAACACCGCAGAAAATGGTCGGGCGCGTACGCTCGATCACCTCAAAAACCGAGTCGGGTGTCGGGCGGAGCGGATAGAGGATTGCCGTTGCTCCGACAGACATCGGAAAACTCATGCCATTGCCCAGACCATAGGCAAAAAACAGTTTTGCAGCAGAGTAGATCCGGTCTTCTTCCTTTATTCCCAAAACCTTGGCACCATATGTATAAGCGGTGGCCTGCAGGCTGGACTGAACATGCCGCACACCCTTGGGGGCACCCGTGGAGCCTGAAGAATAGAGCCAGAACGCGCATTCATCAGGTGAGGATGTGATCAGGGGCCGAGGCTCTGACTTGCCAAGTTCGTCGGCAAATGCGGTATAAGGACTGTCGCCTTCCCCAACCAGAATGACCTTTTCAAGAAAAGGGCTGGCGGCGATAGCGGGCCCCGCGATCTCAAGCAGAGGTGCGGAAACAAACAGGATGCGCGCCCGGCTGTCTGCCAGAATTGCTGTGTAAAGTTCGGCCGACAGAAGAGTGTTGAGTGGAACCGGAATCACCCCTGCCTTGATGCTCCCCCAGAAAATGACAGGAAATTCGATCACGTCCAGAACCAGCATCGCCGCCCGGTCTTCGCGTTTTATCCCGTGGCGTTTGTAAAGCTCGGCCATGCGATCCGAACGGTCCCCCAGTTCGCCATAGGTCAGACTACGCGCCTCTTCATCGCCTTCGATAAAGGCGATTTTGTCGGCCAAGGGGCCGGATCTGTGACGCTCGGTGAAATAAAGCGCGGCATTGCCGTTTTCTGTGCTCATTCAATGTTCCCCCGTCAAATACGCCTGGGTGTCATACTCCAAGGTAGCGATGCCGTGCGTATTCGTCGTTGCGCAGTTCAGCCGAACTGCCCGACCAGACGATCTTTCCGCGTTCGATGATAAAGTTTCGGTCGGCAATTTTCAAAAGATCGGTCAGGTTCTTGTCAACAACCAGAATTGACATGTTCTGCTCACGAATTTGATTGAGTGCAGCCCAGATTTTCTGCCTTACCAGCGGTGCCAGTCCCTCGGTGGCTTCATCAAGGATCAGGAGTTTCGGATTGGTCATCAGCGCCCGGCCAATGGCCAGCATCTGCTGTTCACCGCCGCTTAATAAATTCCCCATCGAGCCACGCCGTGTTGCCAGTTCGGGGAACAGATCGAACACCTTGTCAACTGTCCATGGGTCAGGCAGCCGCAAATGATTGCTGGCGGTTGCCACAAGGTTCTCCCACAGGCTGAGGTTGGGAAATATCTGCCGACCTTCCGGCACCAGCCCCAATCCCATATTGGCGATTTTGAACGAGGCTTTGCCAACCAGTTCCGACTCGTCAAAAATAATCGAGCCACTGGTTGGTGCGACGATACCCAGAATCGAATTGATGGTCGTGGTCTTGCCCATGCCATTGCGCCCCAAAAGGGTGGCAACCTCGCCTGATCCAAATTCCAGATCGACACCGAACAGCGCCTGGCTTGAGCCGTAATGTGTAGTCAGATCGCGGATCCTGAGCATTGGCTATTCCTCGCCCAGATAAGCATGGCGCACGTCGGTATTGCCGCGTATTTCATCCGGACTGCCGGTGGCGATTATGCGGCCATAGACAAGAACGGATATGCGGTCGGCCAGTGCAAAGACCGCATCCATATCATGCTCGATCAGCAGAATTGTCCGGCTGCCTTTAAGGCTTTTCAGAAAAGCCACCATGCGGGTGCTTTCTTCTGAGCCAAGCCCGGCCATGGGCTCATCCAGCAACATCAGCTCAGCCCCGGTGGCCAGCGCGATGGCGATTTCCATCAGGCGGTGTTCACCATGCGACAGCTCTTTGGTCGGATCATCGGCCCGATCTTTAAGCCCGACCTCCTCTAACACCGCGCGGGCCGTTTCGCGCAGATGTGTGATCGTTCGGGCGGCGCGGATGAAGCGGAACGAATGGCCCGACCGGGCCTGAACCGCCAGCGCGACATTGTCCAGAACCGACATCTCCATGATCAGCGAGGTGATCTGATAAGATCGGGCAATCCCCAGCCGTGCCCTTGCATGTGCCGGTTTCGCAGTGATGTTCCGACCGGCCAGCGTAACGGTTCCGCTGTCGGATTTCAGCGAGCCTGAAAGCTGGCTGATCAGCGTGGTTTTCCCGGCACCATTGGGGCCAATGATGGCGTGAAGCTCACCCTTTCTGACATTGAGATTGACATCATCCGTGGCCGTCACGCCGCCAAAGCTTTTTCTGAGCCCCTGAATCGCCAGCAAATCTGACATCTCAGCCTCCCTTGCCTCGCAGGAACCCCATAAGGCCACCGCGTACAAAAAGGACGACAGCAATCAGCATCAGTCCAAAGGGCAGGTGCCAGAAGATGGTGAAACCCGACAGAACCTCCTCCACTACAATGAAAACCACCGAGCCCAGAACAGGGCCGAGCATAGTTGACGCACCGCCCAGAATAACCATGAACATCAGCTCGCCCGAGCGTGTCCAGTGCATCATGTCAGGCCCGATGAATGTGGTGAAATTGCCCAGCAGGAAACCGGCATATCCGCACATGGCACCGGATATCACATAGGCCGTCAGCCGGTAGAAATAGGTGTTGTAGCCAAGCGTCAGCATGCGCTCGTTATTGCCTTTGGCCCCTTGCAGAACCATGCCAAACCGCGAGTTGACGATGGTCTTGACCATCAGCATGGCGATCACAAGTGACGCATAACAGAGCAGGTAAAGCTGCAGCGGGCTATCGAGGTTTATCAGCGGAAGTTCCGAACGCACATCAATCGTCAACCCGTCATCCCCGTTATAGACATCAAGCGACTGGAACAGAAAGAACACCATCTGCCCGAACGCCATGGTGATCATGATGAAGTAGACACCCTTGGTGCGCAGGCTGATGGCCCCGGTGATCAGTGCAAATAGCGCGGATATTCCGACCGCTAGCGCAATATGGAAAAGCCCGTTGTAACTGGCTACCGCCTCAAACCCGCCCCAGGTTGCGTGAAACGCGGGAATGCCGACCGCATAGGCGCCAAGGCCGATAAACGCTGCGTGGCCGAATGAAACCAGCCCGCCAAAGCCCAGGATCAGGTTAAGGCTGACGGCGGCGATGCCCAGAATGACCAGCCGGGTTGCCAGATCCAGATAAAAAGCGTGCCCCGTCCACAGGAAAACCGGTGGCAGAATCGCCAGCACAGCCATCGCGATCAGGGTAATCCAGCCAATGCGTGTGAGTTTCAGCATCAGCGCACTTTCGGTGGAAACAGACCCTGCGGGCGCAGGGCCAGAATGATTGCCATAAGAATGTAGATCATCATGGCAGATACCGCCGGTGCCGCTGTTTCGGCCGCACTCTCGCTCATGAAGAGCTCAAACAGCTGATCGAGAAAAGAACGACCGAGCGTATCGATCAGCCCGATGATGATGGCCCCGACAAAGGCACCCTTCATCGACCCGATCCCACCGATTATGATGACAACGAAAGCAATGATGATAATTTGCCCGCCCATGCCGATCTCAGCAGACGTAATCGGTGCAATCAGCATGCCCGCGAGGCCTGCCAGCATTGCACCCAGCGCAAAAACCAGAGCAAACAGCGTTTGAATATCGATCCCAAGGGCAGAAACCATCGTCCGGTTTGATGCACCAGCCCGGATCAACATCCCCAGCCTTGTGTAGTTGACCAGCCAGACCAGACCGGCAGCAACGACAAGACCTGTTGCAATGATCAACAGGCGAAACGAAGGGACAACCGCGCCCTCAAACAGTTCTACCTGGCCATCCAGCCATGCGGGCAGGGGAACGGTGATACCGGCAGGCCCCCAGATTATATGCGCCAGCGTATCCAGAACCAGAATAAGCCCGAATGTCGCCAGGACCTGATCAAGGTGGTCCTTGTCATAAAGGTTACGCGCCACCAGCCGCTCAATTGCATATCCTGCCAGACCCGTCAGCGGCAGCGCTATGAGCACCGCCAGAAGAAAATTGCCAAGCCAGAGCGTTAAGGACGCGCAGATAAATGCGCCCAGCATGTAGATCGAACCATGTGCAAGGTTGACGAAATCCAGAATGCCGAAAACCAGCGTCAGGCCCGATGCCACCAGAAACAGCAAAAGGCCAAGCTGAACACCGTTCAGCGTTTGCACAAACAGTAGAGTAAAATCCACGAGCGTCCGTATCCGCTAATCGCTAACCAAGTGTGGCCGGGGTTTAAATCCGGCCACAGCTTTTTGTTCCGTCAAAGACTGGACTCACATAGAGCAATCTTTGGCATACGGGTCCTGATGGGCCTCATAGACCGTTTGCACGACTTTGGTCGTCCAGTTGCCATCCGCATCTGCAACCACTTCCCGCAGATAGAAGTTCTGGATCGGCATATGGTTGTTGCCATAGGTGTAAGATCCACGAACCGACGGATAGCTGGCAGCCTCCATCGCGGCGCGCATGCCGTCCATGTCGCTGAGATCGCCGTTCACGGCTTCCACAGCGGACTTGATCAGGAACATCGCGTCATAAGACTGCGCTGCATAGAACGATGGGTAAGAGCCGTGTTTGGCTTTGAAATCGGCCACGAACCGGGCGTTCTGCGGGTTATCCAATGTCGGGTCCCATTGCTGCGTGAACTGTGTGCCCAGAACATCATCGAATCCTGCTGCCTGGAACTTGGGCAAGCTCAGTGCATCAACCGTGAACGAAGTGTAAAGCGGCATCGTGTCTTTCAGACCTGCCTGCTGGTACTGCTTCATGAACGCACCACCGGCCTTGCCTGGATAGAAGGCCCAAAGGGCATCAGCGCCCGAAGCCTTGGCCTTGGCCAGTTCAGCCGAGAAATCCAGCTGGGTTGGCCAGGCGGTCATATCCGTGCCCAGCACTTCGCCCTTGAAGGTGCTTTTCACACCGGCAACCATGCCTTTACCGGCAGCATAGTTCGGCGCGATCAGATAAACCGAGCCAACGCCGTTCTGGTTCAGCACTTCGCCCATGGCCATCGTGGTCTGGTCGTTCTGCCAGGACGACGAGAAGAAGTTCTTGTGGCAGAGTTTCCCTGCAACCGGGCCAGGTCCGGCATTGGCGGTTATCAGGAACTTGCCCGCGTCCAGCACAGATTTGCGCGACGCCAGCAGAACGTGGCTCCAGATATAGCCGGCAACAAAATCAACGTCGTCCTGTTTAACCAGTTTGTCAGTGGTCTGTTTTCCGGTCTCCGGCTTGAATCCGTCATCACCGTAAATCAGGTTGATGTCCAGATCGCCCATTTTGCCGCCCATATGCTCGATCGCCAGATCAACGGCTTTTTGCATATCCTTGCCGATCACAGCACCACCGGTTGTCAGCGTGGTGACAAAACCGATCTTGACTTCATCCGCCAGCGCGGTTGTCGTCATCAATGTCGCGGCGAGTGCCGCAGATATAAGTCTTTTCATGGTATTCCTCCTGTTGTGCCACCTGAGTGGCGAATTGACTGGATCTCCACCAGCCAAACTATTCTGCCCCGTCGCCCACAGCATTTGAACAAAAGCCAACGACAAAACAGGTATTATCGTACCGATTTGCTGCCAGAAATGGCTCTCTGTCAACAAATTAATGGCATTATCTCCCTCTGAACCACCGATCATCTACGGATCAGCGAGCTATTTCAAGTGTTAACCAGTCCCAAAACCACGAAGAAAATCCGGCTGTTTTTCACTCTCTGGTGTCAGTTGAAGGGATTGTCATCCGTATCCAGGGATTTCAGGGCATCCACACAATCAGACAGCGCCAGAATCGATGCGTGAGAACCGGCAAGCGAGTATCTTTCAATGCGGGTTCCGCCACTGCTGAACAGATTTAGAACGTTTCCCTGCATGATTTCACGTAGAAATTTGTAAGACGCGTCTTCGTCCTTGAGGTCAAAAAACACGCTGTTTTCGCTTAGCGTAGCTTCATTCAAAGTCCATTTCGGGCGACCATCGATACGCAATACGATATCTGCCGTACTGTTTTCAAATCGCCAGTTGCTGTTGTAAAACTGCAGGCTGGCGTTTTCAGACACATCAGCCCAGATCAGAAAGTTGCTGTCCCCAGTGCCAACTTCAGCCGCACAGGCAAAAGTGCCGTCGTCAAAGGCAACAACACTGACTTCCCAGGCTTTTCGCTTGAACAGCACTTCTGATTCAATGACGTCGGCCTGCGCTGATCCGAAGGCAATTGACAACAATATGACAAAGGCAATGCCAGCCTTTAGTCTCATGAGTTTCATGCTCAAAGGCATCAAGCGCTCCCTCTCATATCATCCGGGGTTTGTCCACAAAACTCCCGGTCCAGGCATGCTTCGTCAGTTGAACGGATTGTCGTCTCCGTCCTGACTCTCCAGCCAGGTGATGCATTCCGACAACTTGCGAATCGACGCGCTGGAACCGGCAAGCGAGTATCTTTCGATCAGAGATTCACTTGACGTGAACAGTTTCAGCACGTTTCCACGCATCACTTCACCGATAAATCTTTCTGAAGGCCGGCCACTGTCAAGATCCATCCAGACGCTGCTGTCGTCTAGCAAAACATTGGTTAAATCCCAGCGCGGGCGCCGATCGATCTGAACAACAACATTTGCATTTTCATTGTTGAACTGCCAACTCGAATCGTAAAACTGGATGCGGACATTACCGATCCCATCACCCCAGATGGAAAAGCTTTTGTTTTGTGATCCAACGGCAGCGCGGCATTCAATCGAACCATCGTCATACTTCAGGATGCTGACTTGCCAGGCTTTATGTTTGTAAAATACATCCCAGTCCACCAACTCGGCTTTGGCTTGACCCGTTGGCAGGAATAGGGATGAAAAAAGAAGGGTACAGCTCATCAGAACCGTTAAAACTATCTTGAACTTCACTATTCGCTCCTCCCTTAATAAGCACGAAAGCTCAGGCTCGCTTGCCTGACCGTTTTCTCCTCGACTCTGGGTGCCCCACGCACCCGAATGTTATTACGACCGCAGCTCACGTCGCAACATTTTCCCCACTGCAGATTTCGGCACCTCGTCAATAAATGCAATCTGCTTTGGTACTTTATACGCTGTCAAATGCTCTCGGCAAAATGCGACGATTTCTTCCTCCGTCACATCCGAACCCTCAGAGCGCACCACAAACAGTTTCACGGCCTCCCCGGTTTTTTCATCCGGCTGCCCGATACAGGCACATTCCTGCACGCCTGGGCATTTGCTGGCGGCCTGTTCGATATCGTTGGGATAGACATTGAACCCGGACACGATCACCATGTCTTTCTTGCGATCAACAATCTTGTAGCGGCCCTGCTCGTCGCGGATGGCGATATCGCCGGTACGGAAAAATCCGTCACTGGTGAAGGCTTCGGCATTGGCGTCAGGTCGCTTGTAATAGCCTTGCGTGACCTGCGGGCCGCGGCACACCAATTCGCCGCGCTCCCCATCCGGCACTTCATTGTCATCATCATCCAGTAACTTGATTTCCGTGTCCTTCAGGGCGTACCCGATGGTCCCCGTGAATTCTTTCCATTCAGGTGGGCACATCGTCAGAACCGGCGACGTTTCCGACAGCCCGTAACCTTCAAGAATAGGTTTGCCCGTGAAACCGTCCCATTTGTCAGATACGGCCTGCATCGTGGCTGTCCCGCCGCCGACAGCCTGTTTCAGACGGGAAAAATCAACATTGGCAAAATCCGGGTGCAGCATCATACCTGCATAAAGCGTGTTGACACCGTTGATGCGGGTGAAACCGGATTTTCTGATGGCGCTGATAAACTGATCCATATCGCGGGGATTTGTGATCATCACATTCTTGCCACCAAAACCCGTGTAGCACAGGAAATTCACCATAAGGGCGAAGATGTGATACATCGGCAGCGCGGTGACGATGATCTCCTCGCCTTCAACCATCACCGAATGCGCTATGTCGTAGGTTTGATCGACATTTGACAGCAGGTTGCCATGCGTCAGCATCGCCCCTTTAGATGGGCCCGTGGTGCCGCCGGTATATTGCAGAAACGCCAGGTCATCGCGGCAGATTTCGACCGGAGAAAACTCCATTCCGGCACCTTTTTCCAGCGCCTCGGCCAGCATCGTGTAGTTTAGAAAATCGTCCGGAACAGGTGGTGAGGGCAGGGGGTCCTGACCGCAATCAGCCAGCGTCATGACCAGAACCTGCGAAATCCCGACCTTGTCGCGGATTGGTGCAAAATTTGGAATTGAGCCGGAAAAAATCAGCAATATTTCAGCTTCACTGTCATTAAGCTGATGTTCAAGTTCAGATGGCGTGTAGATCGGATTGACACTTACCTGAACCGCACCGCATTTCAGAATGGCCATCGTCGCAACAGGATGGGCCAGGCAATTGGGCGACATCAGCGCCACCTTGGTGCCTTTCACCACACCCATTTCCATTTGCATATAGGCGGCCAACGCATCCGCGTAGCGGCCCATATCGGTGAAACTCAGCGAATTGTGATAGTTCTCAAACGCGATGGCATCGGCATATGATTGCACCGCACCATCGAGCATCTCCCAGATTGAATTTGCGGCGTTTACCCGCTCAATTGCCGACTGATGCACTTTTCTCCCCCTTATATGTTCTTAGGGCCTGTTGACGTTCATTTCAGTTCGATCATGGTTGCTGCGAGAGAGATGA
>CAZMNO010000058.1:0-20709 GCA_964567685.1 uncultured Rhodobacter sp.
ACCTTGAATCAGAATTTAGGTGATTTGGGAATCCTGAACGTCAACAGCCCCTAAATAGGTGCATCACTAAACGGCAAGATTCCCGTATAACTATCCTCATACCCAACCCAAAAGGGGCCGCCAACCGGCAGCCCCTCATGTTTCTCAAGCGATCCCGGAGCAAGTCCGGGATCATCAGGCTCGCGCCTGATTACATCATGCCGCCCATGCCGCCCATGTCGGGCATTGCCGGGGCAGCGGCACCCTTGGGTTCCGGTTTGTCGGCAACCATGGCTTCAGTAGTGATCAAGAGACCAGCGATCGAAGCAGCGTCTTCCAGAGCGGTGCGAACAACCTTGGCCGGATCAATCACGCCGAAATCAAAGAGATCACCGTATTCTTCGGTCTGAGCGTTGAAGCCAAATGCGCTGTCGTCGCTTTCGCGAACCTTGCCTGCAACAACGGCACCGTCAACGCCGGCATTTTCAGCGATCTGGCGCAGCGGAGCTTCGAGCGCGCGGCGCACGATGGCGATACCTGCGTCCTGATCGGCATTGGCCCCTTTGACCTCTGCAAGCGATTTTGCACCACGGACCAAAGCAACACCGCCACCAACGACAACACCTTCCTGCACAGCAGCACGGGTTGCGTTGAGCGCGTCATCAACACGGTCTTTGCGCTCTTTCACTTCGATCTCGGTCGAACCACCTACGCGGATCACGGCAACACCGCCAGCCAGTTTGGCCAGACGTTCCTGCAGTTTTTCGCGGTCGTAATCAGAAGATGTTTCTTCGATTTGCTGACGGATCTGCGCAACACGTGCTTCAATCTCAGCTTTCTCACCTGCACCGTCGACAACAGTTGTTTCGTCTTTGGTGATGGCGATTTTCTTGGCGGTGCCCAGCATGTCGATGCCGACGTTTTCAAGCTTCATGCCCAGATCTTCGCTGATCACCTGCCCACCGGTCAGAATGGCGAGATCCTGCAGCATGGCTTTACGGCGATCGCCGAAACCAGGTGCTTTAACAGCAGCGATTTTCAGACCACCGCGCAGTTTGTTGACAACCAGAGTTGCCAGTGCTTCGCCTTCGACATCTTCAGCAACGATAACAAGTGGCTTGCCCGACTGAATAACAGTTTCCAGCAGCGGAACCATTGGCTGCAGCGACGAAAGTTTCTTTTCGTGCAGCAGGATCAGGGCGTCTTCCAGCTCGGTTGTCATCTTGTCGGGGTTGGTGACGAAGTAGGGTGACAGGTAGCCACGGTCAAACTGCATGCCTTCAACAACGTCGGTTTCAGTGTCCAGACCCTTGTTTTCCTCAACAGTAATAACGCCCTCGTTGCCGACTTTCTGCATCGCATCAGCGATCTGATTGCCGATCGCTTCTTCGCCGTTGGCCGAAATGGTGCCGACCTGGGCTACTTCATCGCTGTCTTTGACTTCGCGGGCCATGCCTTTGATTTCGTCAACAACGACCGAAACAGCGACATCAACACCGCGCTTGAGATCCATCGGGTTCATGCCGGCAGCAACCGATTTCATGCCTTCGCGCACGATGGCCTGAGCCAGAACGGTTGCAGTGGTGGTGCCGTCACCGGCTTCGTCATTGGTGCGGGAGGCGACTTCTTTCACCATCTGTGCACCCATATTTTCAAACTTGCCGTCAAGCTCGATGTCTTTGGCAACGGTCACACCATCTTTGGTGATACGCGGGGCGCCAAAGGATTTGTCCAGAACCACGTTGCGGCCTTTCGGGCCCAGCGTGACTTTTACGGCATCTGCCAGAACATTCACGCCGTCGAGCATTTTATTGCGGGCGTCTGTTCCGAATTTTACGTCTTTTGCAGCCATGTTAAGCTTGCTCCTGAATTCGTTTGGTTAAGATAGAGAGTTCTTGACCCGCTCAGAGCGTGCCCAGAATATCGCTCTCTTTCATGATCAGCAGTTCTTCGCCGTCGAGTGTGATTTCGGTTCCGGACCATTTGCCGAACAGAATTTTGTCGCCGGCTTTTACGTCCATTGCGATCCGCTCGCCGTCATCGTCGCGTGCACCTGCGCCAACGGAAACAACTTCGCCCTCGGCGGGCTTTTCTTTTGCGCTGTCAGGGATAATGAGGCCGCCAGCGGTTTTTTCGTCGCCTTCGATGCGACGAACCAGTACACGGTCGTGCAAAGGTGTGAATGCCATGGAAATCGCTCCTTAGTTTTGAGTGTTCCAAAATGTCATAGGTGGCTTTTACTTATCGTTAGCACTCGCCACCGTTGAGTGCTAACAGGCGGGATTTAGGGTTGTGACCGGACTGAGTCAAGCTTTGATCGGAGAATGGGCGATATTTACATCGTTAGGGATTTCGTTCACTCACAAACTGATAGAAAAATTCGTTCGTCAAAAAGGTTGAATCAAAGTGCTAATTCGATCCATCGCATTCCTTTTTCTTTTTGCAGCTTCGGCTACCGCCAGTGATTGCACAGGTAACGACCTGTCAGACGCATTGACAGGCGATCAGCGACTCCGCCTCGAAGCGATCACACAAAGTCATCCTTATGCTGAAGGGCTGCTATGGAAGGCCAAGCGTGGCGCCACCGAAATCACAATCTTTGGGACCATGCACACGCCCGATCCTGCGATTGACACCCTCCTACCTGACGTTTCACCCTATTTGTTGGCAGCAGACCTTGCGGTTTTTGAGAATACCCCCTCTGACCTCAAACGTTTTGAGCAGAAAGTCGCAGGCGATCCGGATATCGTTTACAACAATACCGGTCCAACCCTTCCT
Organism: uncultured Rhodobacter sp.; assembly: GCA_964567685.1. Classification (GTDB taxonomy): domain Bacteria; phylum Pseudomonadota; class Alphaproteobacteria; order Rhodobacterales; family Rhodobacteraceae; genus UBA5972. The sequence continues at coordinate 2,758 of CAZMNO010000058.1, forward strand.
GAATCACTTAGCGAAGATGACTGGCAAACACTGTCTGCGGCCCTGAAAGAACGCGGCGTGCCCCCCTTTCTGGCAAGCAAGATGTGGCCCTGGCTGGTCAGTATCACGCTGGCAATTCCTGTTTGCCTGACAGACGACATAAGAGATAAAAGAAAGGGCATTGATCAGCAATTGATGCAGATTGCGGAAAACGCCGGTATCAGACTGCAGGCGCTTGATGAATGGGATGTGGTGCTGAAGATATTCGCAACCATGCCTCTTGAAAAGCAGCTCGACATGCTGCGGTGGTCTCTGCCTGAGCTGCGACTTGGTGATGATCTTGTCGGTAGTATTCAACATCGTGGTTTCTCCGTTTTGTGGTTGGTGTGCACCACCATCAAAACGATCAACCGCTTCCTCTTTCAAGGGGAGCACCGCCCCCAATCCAATTTGAAAAATTGGGGGCGGTGTCAGATCACATCGAGACTAATTCACTTTATGTCACCCGCCGCAATCTTTATCTGAGCGGACGTACCCGTGAAATCTGGGAAGTTACCAAGCTCAGAGCCGAGGAAGACGGTGATATCCCACCTGATCAACTGGTAGCTTTCTTTGCTGAATTTGAGGAAACTCTGATGACCCGCCGCAATAGGTCCTGGGCTGAAACGCTTGCGGGTTTGACCGAGGGAACAAAGGCATTCGTTGCTGTCGGAGCGCTTCACCTTTCGGGAGAGGACGGTGTTCTCAGACTTCTTGAGGAGACGGGGTTTGAGGTTGAAAGAATTGGATTATAACGTGACGTACTCACATCAATTGGAACTTCTTAGACCTTTTTCGACTACCCGCCAATCCGGATTGTCCTCTTGAAAATCAGGATCTAGCAACAGCTGCCTCAAGGACACAACCACTTCGAAGGGCATTGTATTCGCAATGTTTAAGACCATTTCATGCCGGTCATGAACTTCCCTCCACAAACAGACCATTGCCCAATCCGGTGTTTCTCGGACGAGGCGTGGAAGCTCTTCCAATACGCCCAGAACATAGTCTTGCTTGCTGGCAGATGCGAGGGCTGAACGTACGCATTCTTGTGTTCCAAAATCGTCTTTTTCTGAAAAAGTCTTCATCAACACTCGAACCGTATCCAGATCGCAATTGCCATTAGCCGTGTGCACCAAACGGATAAACTCGAGCTCCTCTTCTTCGGTTTCTCTTTTTGATGTTGTGAGAATTCTTTCTTTCCATTCCCTATCCATCTCGAGCATCCCTAAATTCGCAGACCTCCGGCATCTGATTTCTTGTCTTTCCTTCAGAGCATTCCAATTACCAAAACTTCTTCCATGTTTCGCGCAACAAAGGCAATGAATGTGAATTGCTTTTCCCTTCACGCACAGTTTCTATGAGGCAAATAAGTAGGAACGCGAGAAAAATGATTGGGCCAGCAGCTAATAGCGCCGTCGTGAGCCTTTTGCTTCCGATAAAGTGGATTTCCAAGAACTCGCTGTAGTTTCCATCAACAAGTAAAAATCGCACAAACTCAAGTAGATACAACGTTAGCAAACTAACTGCACTCCCGATGAGAACTTTCCTTGCTCCGACCATAAACAACGTAAAAATCCATGGCCCGATCAAAAGGCTCAAGGCTATTGAAATAGTAGTTTCCCAGCGGATGTTCACTTTAAAGACTGCAGCCGAAAAGAACACTACGAAGACAGCTGACAACATTACTCCTGGGAACAGCAAGAACTCGCGCTTGCCCAAACTTGTTGGATTTAGTGACATCCAATTCGCTTCTATTTCCATAATTTTAATACAGAGTGGTAAATCCACTCATCTTATTCAATCAATATTTTGGCCTAAGGGCTGTATCTCTTATTCCACAAACGCCAAAGCCAACGCTGGCCATTGCACCAATACAACAAGCGACAAACAGCCACGCCGCATTGCAGCGAAAACCCGCCTCCGGCGTGACGCTAGAGGATGACATTCCCCCACCACCCCCCTATAACGCCCGTGAATTTCCATCCAAGCAAAGACGTACGCCAAACATGATCAAGATTTTCGGCCATCTGGCCCCCGACACCGACGCCACCTGTTCCGCCCTCATTTGGGAATGGTACCTGAACGAGGTTCAGGGCAAAGACGCCAAGGCCTTCGTGCTGGAGGAACCCAATACCGAGGCGAAATATGTGCTTGAGCGCTGGGGCATGGACGTGCCGCCAACCCTTGGTGCGCTCAGCGCCGAAGACGAGGTTGTTATTGTCGATACCAACAACCCGGGTGAGTTGCCGGACAATATCAATGATGCGAATATCGCTGAAATCATTGACCATCATCTTCTGACCGGCGGTATCAAAACCACAAACCCGATCAAGATAACCCTGTGCCCGGTGGCCGCGACCGCCACTGTCATGAGCTGGCTGATCGGCCGTGATCTGGATAAAGCACCGGACGCGATCAAAGGGCTGATCTTAAGCTGTGTTCTCTCTGACACACTTGAATTCCGCTCGCCTACCACCACGCCGACCGATGTTGCACTGGCGGAAAAACTGGCCGGTGAACTGGACCTTGATATCCCCACCTACGCCGGTGAGATGTTCGCTGCCAAATCAGATGTTTCCAGCTTTTCAGATGCGGAGCTCATCCGCATGGACAGCAAGAAATACGAAGCGGCAGGCACCCATTTCCGCGTCTCGGTTCTGGAAACCACTGCCCCTGCCGTCGTGCTGGACCGCAAGGAAAGCCTGATGGAAACCATGCCCACCGTCGCCTCGGAAGACGGGGTTGATCAGGTGCTGCTGTTCGTCGTTGACATCCTGAACGAAGAAGCGACATTGCTGGTGCCCAACGATCTGGTGAAATCCGTGGCCGAGAAAAGCTTTGGCGCCAGTGTTGACGGCGATGCCGTTGTCCTGCCGGGCATCATGAGCCGTAAAAAGCAGATCATCCCGATTCTTACGGTCTGAGGGTTTGACGCAGATCATCACCAGTTTTGACGAGATCGCGGACCGCTATGAAGCGGCCCTCGTTGATTTGTGGGGCTGTCTGCATAACGGCTATCACCCTTTTCAGGCGGCAGTTTCTGCACTTGAGGCGTTTCGCGATCAGGGCGGGAAAACCCTGCTTCTGACCAACTCACCCCGCCCAAGAGACTCTGTTGCCCGCCAGCTTGAAAAAATCGGCGTTGCGCATGATCTCTACCACGACATCGTGGCTTCGGGCGATGCATCGCAATACTCGCTGGCTGCAGGTGATGTCGGCAGTCGTGTTTATCACTTGGGGCCTGAACGCGATCTAGGATTTTTCAGGAACCTGCCCCAGGACGTGCTCAACGGGCGCCAGATCACCCGTGTACCTCTTGAAGAAGCTGAGGGAATCGTCTGCACCGGCCTGTTTGACGATGATACCGAAACGCCCGACGACTACCACGCCACTTTTTTATATGCCAAGAACAAGGGCTTGCGCCTGTTGTGCACCAATCCCGATGTGATGGTGGACAAGGGCGACAAGCGGATCTACTGCGCCGGCGCGCTGGCCGGGGCCTATGCCGATATGGGCGGCGAGAGCCTTTATTTCGGCAAACCCCATCCGCCGATTTATGATCTTGCGCGCTCGCGTCTCGGCGCATTGGCCGATATTCCCGATGACCGGATCATTGCGATGGGTGATGGCATCAACACCGACATTCGCGGCGCCATTGCTGAAGATATCGACAGCTTGTTCATCACCGGCGGCCTCGCAGCGGCAGAAACGGGCACCAAGACCCAACCCGACCCGGATAAGCTGCATCGGTTTTTAGCGAATGCGCAGCTTTCGCCGACTTATGCGATTGGGCATTTGCGGTAGGTTTTGGGCCGGTATTCCGAACACCGGCCTCGTTTGCCTACCTGCAGACAACCCTACCCATTCACATCAACCACCACCCGGCCCTTGACCTGCCCTTTCAGAATATCCGCCCCAAGCTGCGGCAGGTCAGACAAAGTCGCGGGCCTTATCATCGCCTCGAGCTTGTCCATCGGCAGATCGCTGGCGATGCGCTTCCAGGCGCGGACGCGGTTGTCGTAAGGCTGCATCACGCTGTCGATGCCCAAAAGATTTACACCGCGCAGCAGGAACGGGATGACGGTCGCGGGCAGACCAGCCCCACCGGCCAGCCCGACGGCAGAAACCGAAGCACCATATTTCATCTGCCCCAGAACACGGGCCAGCATCTCACCACCAACGGCATCAACGCAGCCCGCCCAGGTTTCCGCCTCAAGCGGGCGTTTGGTGGTTTCGTTAAGCTCTTCACGCGCCACGATCCGCGACGCGCCAAGCCCCTTGAGATACTCCTCGGTCTCTGGACGTCCGGTCACCGCTGCGACCTCGTAGCCGAGATTGGCCAGAATCGCCGTTGCAACCGACCCAACGCCCCCGGCGGCACCAGTGACCAGAACCGGGCCGTGGTCCTTCTCCATGCCGTGATCTTCCAGCGCCATCACTGCCAGCATCGCGGTGAAACCGGCGGTTCCCACCGCCATCGCCTGACGAGTATCCAGCCCTTCAGGCAATGGCACAAGCCAGTCGGCGCGGACATTGGCCTTTTGCGAATAGCCGCCAAAATGCGCTTCGCCGACGCGCCAGCCGGTCAGCACGACCTTGTCACCCGCCTTGTAGCGATCATCTGACGAGGCTTCGACGGTTCCGGCGAAATCGATGCCCGGAATATGCGGATAGCTGCGAACCAGACCACCACCGGGCCCGATGCACAACCCGTCCTTGTAATTCACCGTTGAATACTCGACCGCCACAGTCACTTCGCTTGGCGGCAGGTCATCAAAGCTGATCTCTTTCACCTCGGCGTGTGTTTTACCGTCTTCGCTCTTGTCGACAACCAATGCGTTGAAGCTCATGTCTCTTCTCCTCAATTCCAGAATTTGTCCTGAACGGTTGCGCGGCGCATTCCGTCAGGGGTTTCAACCTCAAGCACGGTTCCGGCCTCCCAGTGAGACCGGTTGACCATACCAATGGCGACGTTCGTGTTAAAGTCGGGTGAGTAAACAGCCGAGGCGATCAACCCGGCCTCCTGCCCGTCGGCATAAAGTTTCCAGGTATCCTGACAGGGCTCGATCTCACCCGCAATCGCAATGGGACGAATCTGGCGCGACGGGCCATGTGCCGCCTGATCTGCCAGCACTGCCTTGCCAATATAGGCCTCGGGCGAATTGCAGAAGCGGCCAAGACCGCATTCAATAGGTGTGTTGTCGCGGCGCATGTCCGAGCCATAAGACAGCAATCCGCTTTCAATCCGCTCGATATTGTTAGGGCATCCGGCACGCACGTTCAGATCTTTTCCGGCGCGGAACAAGGCATCCCAAAGCGGCATGCCATACTCGGTTCCGTCAACGTAAATCTCAAACCCGCCCTGTTTTGACCAGCCGGAACGGGCAACCACCATCTCGCGCCCCTGAAACGACAGTTTCCTGTAGCGGAAAAACCTGATGTCGCGCACCTCATCACCAAATACCCGGGCCATGAGTTCATCAGCCTTTGGCCCCTGCACCGCCAGGGGCGAGATATCCGGTTCTTCGATCTCAACATTCATCTCAAGCGCCACGGACAGGCCGAGTGCCCATTGCAACAAATCACCGTCAGCCAGAGAAAGCCAGTAATGATCATCCGCCAACTTGACCGCGACCGGGTCATTCAGCATCCCGCCCAGGTGATCCACGCAAGGCACGTAATAGCATTGATCGTCGGCCATCCGGTCCATGTCGCGCGGGCTGATCAGTTTCATCAGGCGCAAGGCATCCGGCCCTTTTATCGAAACTTGCCTTTCACAGGAAACATCCCAGACCTGCACATGCTGTTTGAGATGCGCGCAATCCGCTGCAACCGATTCAAAAACGGTCGCCAACAGCATGTGGTTATAGACTGTATAGCCTTTGACGCCCGCAGCTTCGACACCCGGCGTGAAGGGTGTGGTGCGAATGCGGCGCGATGGTGCAATCACGGCCATGAATATCTTACCTTGTCAGAGTCGCGGCGGGCTGCGTTTCAGCGCGGCCCTTTCCAGTCGATCGCGCAAACCTCGCCGGATTTGCCGTCAAAATCCCAGACCCGGCCAAAGTCGCGCAGGCGCGAGCGGGTACCGCGTGCTACGACGACGTCCGGTCCCATCCAGTATTTGGTGTTTTTGACAATCACTGGTGTTTCGCGATCTGCGCCCAGTTCCATCACGATCTCGCCCTGGATTTTCTTGCCAACGGTGATGGCGCGGCGGTGCCCGTCACGCTCGATCTTGACCGGCGCGCGCTCTGCCCCGATGATCGTCGATACGAGTTTGGTGAACAGGCCAGTGGTGCCGCCCGCCTCGCCCGTCAGGATTTTCAGAATGCCGTTATAGGCTTTCTGCGTCGCCCGCTCATCGACATAGGCCGCAACGCGCCAGTCGCCCTCGGCCATGCGACCGGGAATTTCGACCATCAGGCCGATATTGAGCCCGGAGAGGCTTTCGCCCTCATAATTGCCTTCGTCAATGGCGATGGCCATCCAGGCGTGGCAATGGCCTTCGGTCGGCTTGTGCTTTCCCAAGGACACGACGCAGGGGCAGAATACCTCGCACGAGCAGTTCAGGAACAACTCACCCTTGATCGCCCATTCGGTTGGTGATTCCCGGCGTCTGCGCGGATCCATCCGCTGGTCGATTTCACGCAGAACCTGCAGCCTGTCAGGTTTTTTCCGTTTTTTCCGCTCCGCCATTTCCGTTTCCTTTTTTCGTGTTAAATCAATCCAGTGGCCAATAGGCCGGTCCACAGCCCACCTGCCAGCAACCCAACGCCAAGCGGTCGGGTGACGAGGCGTCCGATCTCAGGCAGTTTTTCCAGAACCATAAGCAGAGTCGCGACACCCATCCAGACGAGGTTCATCGTGCCGCCGACGAATGCCAGCGCCATCAACGCCCAGCAGCAACCAAGGCAGACAAGGCCCAGCTTCAACCCCATTTGTGCCGCACCGCGTGCACCCTCGGCCCAGTTGCCAAGAAAAAAGGCCAGCGGTTCGCGGCATTTGGACAGACAAGCTTCTTTCAGTGCAGAGAACTGATATGCCCCCGCCAGAAGCAGGAGCCCCGCCGTCAACCAAAGCGACAGGCTGCTGCCAAAGGGGCCAACAAGTCCGGCCCGGGCCAACCCAAGCTGAAGTGCAGCGGCCAGGGCAGAATAACCGATCCAGACCAGAAGAAAGCCAAAGAGCAGGGCTGCAAATGAGTGCGTGCTTGCAGCATTGGTCGCTGTCAGATCGCGGAAAGTTCGGAGTGTCGGCACGAAGGTCGGGGCCATCATCGCCGCTGACATCAGAACCCACATGGTGAACACGGAAAGGTATGTCGCCTGCCCGGCTGTCGGGGCACATAGGCTGGCCCAGAACTCGGCCCCGTAAAGGCGGGCCAGTTCGCTGTCGGGCAGATTTGGCTGCATCACGAAGAGGGCTGCCCACGCCAGAAGGACGAGGCTGAAAAACGCCAGCCACTGAACTGCTCCAGCATGTCGCAAAACCATGTCGCGCATTTCGTCCGCTTCCGAAGAACCCCATTGCCCAAAAGGCATTTGACCTTACTCAATACTGCGCTAAACTAAATGTCAAACAATTAATTGTCTGACATTTAGGGGGCTTAGATGAGCGCACGCACCCGGCTGAAATCAAACGGTGAATTATCGGCCCAGATTGCCGAGGCGATCCGCAACTCGATCATGTCCGGTGACCTGCCGGTGGATGAGCGCCTCCCCTCGGAATCCGAGCTTGCCGATCAGTTTCACGTCTCGCGCCCAACGGTACGCGAGGCGCTGAAACGGCTGGCTGCGCAGAACCTGATCCGCACCCTGCGCGGCGCTACGGGAGGCGCTTTCGTCAACCGCCTGTCTTTTGAAGAGGCGTATCGGCAGCAGATCACCACCTCGACCTTGCTGCTTTCAATGAACGAGGTCAGCTTTGAAACCGCCTGCGAGGCCCGTTACGCGCTGGAACGCGCTTGTGTCGGCCTTTCCGCCAAAAGACGCGCGCCGGATCATCTGGCAACCATGCGGGCCGAAATTCATCGACAGAGGCAACCCGGGCTTTCGGACGAAAGCTTTTGTGACAGTGATGTCGCCTTTCACCGAGCTTTGGTTGACGGGGCGGACAATCCTGTTCTGTCTTATCAGCTGGCCGGTGCGGTGGAGGCGATGCAGCCATTGATGAACATGATTACCTTCACGGCGCGGGACAGGGAAAAGATTATCGCGTTTCACACGGAAATTGCCGATGCGATTGCCGATGGCGAGGCCGATAAGGCAGATCAGGCCCTGATCGGTCTGGCCGCCTACACGATAACACTGGCACATGATATCAGCGCGCGGCGGCGCGAAGCTGAGGCCCCGTCAGACTGATTTCGGCCGCAGAACAAGCTTCAGTGCCAACAGCACCCAGGGCAGGCCATGCATCAGAAGATCAAATATATCAATGGGTTTGCTCAGCGATCCATCGGCCAGCATTTTAAGCTTTTCCCATAAGTGCGGTTCGGGCTTGAACGGGGCCAGCCCCAGCGTCAGGCAGATAAGCAGCAAGGTGAAAACTGGTATTTTGTCGAACATTACGCGCATCTGAACTCTCTTTCAGGCGCAGGACATGACAGCCAGGTATCGCAGGGGTAACCTGACAAATCACCGCAACCCTGATATGCTGGCAGTCAGTTATTGGCCGCGTACCAACGGCCCAAATTTCTGATCTTTCTGTTTTGACCGGTTCCCGTCCTTGCAGCAGCCCTTGTTCCTACCGCCTCAGAGCCGCGTATCGACGGGCCGTGGTGCGGCGAACCGACGGCAGTGACTGCCCCTTTATCCCGGCAAAGCCTGTGCGACCCAAATACGTTGCGCTTGCCTCGGCCAATCGCCCTGCCGGGGGGCGGCCCGGCGATGCGCGGCGGGCTGGCGCCCTTTAATCCGCGCTGGGGTCTGGATTTGACCGTCGGTTTCAAGGTCAATTTTCCACGCCGCGACAATGTGTGTTTTTTCCGCTGCTGTTCTGAGCCACATGAGGCCCCCCTTGCCTGCCCCCGGCTAAGCGTCTAGAGCGTATCGCGGCCCAGTGCCGTACCCAGTTCCGGAGGCCGGATGAGTTCTGCGACCCTCACAATCGACCTTGATGCCGTCGCCGCCAACTGGCGGGCGCTTGATGGAAACTCAGCGCCTGATGTTGAAACCGCGGCCGTGGTCAAGGCCGACAGCTATGGGCTGGGGGCGGCAAAGGTAGGCAAAGCGCTAGCAGATGCGGGCGTGCGCAGTTTTTTCACTGCCCTAACGGAAGAGGCTGTTTTGGTGCGCCGTGCTGTAGGGCAGGCCGCTGAAATCTTTGTCTTTTCGGGGCATATGGCGGGCGATGCAGCACAGATCAGAGAACACGGCCTGATCCCCCTTCTCAACTCGCCCGAGCAGGTGCAAAGGCATTTTGCCGCCCTGCCCGGTCATCCCTTCGGCGTGCAGCTTGACAGCGGCATGAACCGGCTTGGCATGGAGCCCGCCGAATTTCAGGATATGCGCGATAAACTGCTGGCAGCAGGTCCTGCCCTTCTGATGAGCCATCTGGCCTGCGCCGATGAACCGGATCACCCACAAAACGCCGCGCAACTCAAAAGCTTTCGCGCCATGACCGATGGCCTCGGTTTGCGCCGCTCGCTGGCGGCAACCGGTGGCGTGCTGATGGGCCCCGCTTATCATTTCGACCTCTGCCGCCCCGGTGTCGGGCTTTACGGCGGTAAGCCCTTTGCCGATGCCAACCCGGTTGTGCGCCTGTCGCTTCCGACGATACAGGTCCGCGATGTTGCGCCCGGTGAAACCGTTGGCTACAGCGCCACCTGGACGGCAACGCGCCAAAGCAGGATCGCTACACTGGCGGCGGGTTATGCCGATGGGCTGATCCGCGCCATGAGCAGTGTCGCCAATGTCTGGGCCGGGGATCAGCCCTGCCCGCTTGCGGGGCGCGTTTCAATGGATCTGCTGACCGTCGATGTCACCGATCTGGCCGAGGTGCCCGATCATTTCGACATCCTCGGTGCGAAGCAGAGTGTCGACGATCTGGCAGAGGCCGCCGGCACCATCGGCTATGAAATCCTGACCAGCCTTGGCGCGCGCTATGATCGCGTCTACACTGGCGGCTGAGCAGAGTTTTTGCAGGTAATTATATGAACCCTTTGAATGCATTCCTGTCGCCTATCGGACGATCGACAATCGGGTTGCTGGCTGCGATCGGGCGTATCACGATTTTTGTGATCACAACAGTAAGCCACATTTTCCGCCCACCTTTTTACCTTAAGGAATTCCTGCAACAACTTCTGATCATTGGGTATTTCAGCCTGCCCGTTATCGGCCTGACCGCCGTCTTCACCGGCGCGGCCCTGGCACTTCAGATTTATGAGGGTGGTTCGCGGTTCAATGCAGAAAGCGTCGTACCCTCGATCGTTGCCATCGGCATGGTGCGCGAACTGGGACCCGTTCTGGGGGGTTTGATGGTCGCTGGTCGCGTTGCCTCTTCGGTTGCTGCCGAACTTGGCACGATGAAAGTGACCGAGCAGATCGACGCGCTGGTAACGCTTTCCACCAATCCGATGAAATACCTGACCGTTCCGCGCGTGGTCGCGGCAACGCTGGCGATGCCGGTTCTGGTCGCAGTTGGCGATAGCATAGGCATCTTCGGCGGCTACCTCGTAGGCACGTCGCGGCTTGGTCTGAACTCGGCGGCTTATCTGCATAACACGGTGGATTTTCTGGAAGTCTGGGATGTCACCTCGGGCCTGCTGAAAGCGGCGGTCTTTGGTTTCATTGTCGCCGTAATGGGCTGCTATCACGGCATGAATTCAGGCCGGGGGGCGCAGGGCGTGGGCAAAGCGACCACCAACGCAGTGGTTTCCGCCTCGGTCCTGATCCTGGCATCCAACTTCATGCTGACGGAGATGTTCTTTAGCCAATGAGCCAGATGATCGAATTTCAGGATGTGCATAAATCCTTTGGCAGCAACCACGTTTTGCGCGGTATTGATCTGAGTGTTGCCAGGGGTGAAAGCATGGTGATCATCGGCGGCTCGGGCACCGGGAAATCGGTGCTGATCAAAACCGTGCTGGGGCTGTTGCAGCCGGAAAAAGGCCTTATTCTGGTTGACGGCAAAAATGCAACCGAAGGGGATCGCGACGCCTTTCTGGCGCGGTTTGGCATGTTGTTTCAGGGCGGCGCGCTGTTTGATTCAATGCCCGTCTGGCAGAACGTTGCGTTTCGGCTGATGCGCGGTGCACTCAAGCGCCCGAAGGAGGAAGCCCGGGCCATCGCGGTTGAGAAATTGCGCAGGGTTGGCCTCAAGGAATGGGTCGCTGACCTTTTCCCGGCAGAGCTGTCAGGCGGCATGCAGAAACGCGTCGGGCTGGCGCGGGCGATTGCGGCAGAGCCCGAGATCATCTTTTTTGACGAGCCGACGACAGGGCTCGACCCGATCATGTCGGGCGTTATCAACGAGTTGATCCGCGAGATCGTGGTGGAAATGGGAGCAACCGCCATGACCATCACCCACGATATGTCAAGCGTCCGCGCCATTGCCGACAATGTGGCGATGATCCACGACGGCAAGGTCCGCTGGACCGGGCCGGTGGGGGATATGGACGAAAGCGGAGATCCGTATCTCGATCAGTTCATCAACGCACGGTCGGAGGGACCGATTGAGGCGGTGAGGTGAGTATAATAATTGGAATACTAGAATAATGTATATAATGGGTATTAAAGACGACTATTTCATTCTTGCCGCTTGGATTCTCATTCCAATGGCGCTCGGGATTATTGTTAACTTATCAAGAGTCAAAACTATGATCCCCTACATCATTACTAGCGTTCTATTGCTCTGCGCCATCATTGCTTTTGGCATTCTTACGCAAATTTTTGATGGAGAAAGCTATATCGGAGCCGCTTACGGAGCGTTTTTCTTCTCAATAGCTTTCGTTGGCTTCCAATTAGGAGCAGGTATTGTTTGGCTGATCCGATGCCTAAGACCCAAAAAGCGGAAAGACGTGCGAGAATAGCCAAAAATGTCCAGAATGCTTCAAATACCTGATGTAGGATATGTTCTTAGCGCGCACCGTTCTAGCGTATGTTCAACCACAGAAGCTGCGTGGAAACCGTACACTCTACGCGCCTGAAACCGTTAGGTACATGAATATTCTTAAACTCGCCAACCTCTTCCTCCCGATCCTCTTCCTCATCGCATGGTTCGCGCCTTTGATGAAATACTTCAAAACCTGCTGGACCGGACCTGTGGGCGATATGGATGAAAGCGGAGATCCTTATCTCGATCAGTTTATCAACGCGCGGGCCGAGGGGCCGATTGAGGCTGTGCGGTAGTATTTGAAGGTGAAAGAAATGAGCTTATTGTTAGTTGATTTTGGGAATTATATAGCTAGTCTCCCCGACGACGGTGTATCTGCAATTGAGACTACGTGTAGTGATTTTTTTGCAATGCACACCGAAAATCGTGAGTTTGCCGGTAGCCAAAAATTCACTTGGGATAATTACAATCAACATTCTTACAGGATGTTTTTTCAGGTTTCTCAACAGTTACTGAAACACTTCAGGTCAACTGAAACTTGGGAGCTGGCTAATCACGATTTTGACGAGGAGTTAAAGGCAATTGTTCGATATTTCGCGCAACTTCAAATGGCAGTTTCACAATGGGCAATGGAGGAGACTTTCAAGAAAAAATTTGTGGATAAATCATCGACATTCAAACTAGCTCAAGAAGACGTCTCTGAGATGAACGCAAAAATCGGCGAATTAAGGGAGATAGTCTCCACTAGCGAATACCTTAATTCGAAACATAGGCGGCGTCTTCTGTTGCGGTTAGAGAAATTTCAGTCGGAAGTTCACAAGGCCATTTCGGATTTTGATGTATTTTTGGCCGGTTGGTCCGAAGTCAATGATATGGTTGAGGATACTGGAAACAAATCAAAGCCAATTGTCGAACGATTCACTGAACTTTTTGGGATCGCAAAGCGAAACAGACCTGCCATGCTAGAGCAAGATGATGAGCCAAAACAAATAACAAACCAATCCGAGGGGATTGAGGAGGATAATTGATCTTAAAAATCGCCAACCTCTCCCTCCTCATCCTGTTCCCCATCGCCTGGTTCGCGCCTTTGATGAAGTCGGGCATCCTGCCATTTCTCAGCCTGACGGAGAACTCAATCATCTCGGCCTTGCAGGGCATCTGGCAACATGACGTCTATCTTGCCCTCTTGATGACCTTCTTCGCCATTTTCGCGCCTTACATCAAAATCGTCGGCATGGCGCTTATTCATTTTGATCTTCTGTCAACCCGGCTGCTGACTGCGCTTACCTTTATCGGCAAGCTGGCGATGGCCGATATCTTCCTCATCGCCATTTTCATCGTGCTTTACACCGGCATCGAGGTGGCGGGGGTCAAGGGAAGGGTGGAAACCGCCTGGGGGCTTTATCTTTTTACCGGATGCGTGATTGCCTCGCTCGGCATTTCCATTCTGACGCGGAAGAACTTTGATGGCTAAGACCACGATCTTCACCTGTGCTGCCTGCGGGGCCAAACACAAGAAATGGGCCGGGCGGTGCGAATCCTGCGGGGCGTGGAACACCATTGCCGAAGAAGTGGCGCTGTCGGCAGGCCCTGCGAAAAAGACACTGGGCGCGGCTAAGGGCAGGCAAATCGAGCTTGGTGATCTTGCCACCAAGGACCAGCCGCTTCAGCGAAGTGAAAGCGGAATTGCCGAGTTTGATCTGGTGTTGGGCGGTGGGCTGGTGCCAGCATCGGCCATTCTGGTCGGCGGTGATCCCGGTATTGGCAAATCGACGCTGCTCTTGCAGGTTGCCGCAAGTTTCGCCCGTAAGGGTTTGAAATCCATCTATGTTTCCGGCGAGGAAGCGGCGAGCCAGATCAGAATGCGGGCAGAGCGGCTGGGCCTTAGCGACGCGCCGGTTCAGATCGCGACCGAAACCAATCTGCGCGATATCCTGACAACGCTTGATGCCGAACGCCCCGAGATTGCCATCATCGATTCGATCCAGACCATGTGGGCCGATCACGTCGAAAGCGCCCCGGGCTCGGTCAGCCAGGTGCGCGCCGCTGCGCATGAGCTGACGGCTTTTGCTAAACGGCGCGGCATTGCGGTGGTGCTGGTCGGTCACGTCACCAAAGAGGGTCAGATTGCCGGTCCGCGGGTGGTTGAGCACATGGTCGACACCGTGCTCTATTTTGAGGGCGAGCGCGGGCACCAGTTCCGCATTTTGCGTGCCGTCAAGAACCGTTTTGGCCCGGCCGATGAAATCGGTGTCTTTGAGATGACCGGCGCCGGGCTGGAAGAGGTTGCGAATCCCTCGGCCCTTTTCCTGAGCGAACGCGACACCCCGGCCTCGGGCTCCGTGGTATTTGCCGGTATCGAAGGCACGCGGCCCTTGCTCGTGGAAATTCAGGCCCTCGTTGCCCCCTCGCCGCTGGCCACGCCACGGCGCACTGTTATCGGCTGGGACAGCGGGCGCCTGTCGATGATTCTGGCGGTGCTTGAGGCACGCTGTGGCATCAGTTTCGCCGGGCAGGATGTTTATCTCAACATCGCGGGCGGTTTGCGTATCTCGGAACCCGCCGCCGATCTGGCCGTGGCAGCGGCTCTGATGTCAGCAAGGCAGGACCAGCCGCTTGCCCCTGATACCGTGATTTTCGGCGAAATCAGCCTTTCGGGTGCCTTGCGCCCGATTGCTCAGGCGGATGCCCGCCTGAAAGAGGCGCAAAAGCTCGGCTTTACCGCCGCAATCGCGCCAGGCACGATAAAAGCCGTGTCATCGCGCGGATTTACGGTTAAAAAACTTTCAGACCTTGGCGATTTTATTGTAGAGGTCTTTGGGGACGTAAGAGCATAGGAACAAAAGGCAGGGCCACAGATGGAAGGGTTTACGCTGGTCGACGGCGCAGTTGCCGGGATCATTCTGGTGTCAGCGGTTCTGGCATTCGCGCGGGGTTTCGTGCGCGAAATCCTGTCAATCGCCGGTTGGGTGTTGGCGGCAGTGGTTGCATTTGTCTTTGCCCCGCAAGCCGAGCCTTTGATCAAGGAAATCCCGGTTGCGGGGGATTTTCTGGCCGATAGCTGTGAATTATCAATCCTTGCAGCCTTTGCGGCAGTATTTGCGGTGGCGCTGATTGTGGTCTCGGTCTTTACGTCTTTGTTTTCGAGCCTCGTGCAAAAATCCGCCCTTGGAGGGTTTGATCAAGGTCTTGGCTTTCTGTTCGGGGCCATTCGCGGTGCCGTTCTGGTGGCAATCGCCTTTGTTCTTTACGATCGTATCGTTCCCGCCGGTCAAGGGATCGAAATGATCGAACAATCCCGTTCTGCCCTGATTTTCGAGCAATCCAAGGGGGTCATCGAAAAACAAATTCCCACTGAGGCACCTGAATGGATCGTGCAGCGCTACGAACAGCTGACCGGGTCTTGCGCCCCAAATAGCGGCGCGACCGATGATGCTGATACTTCTGGCACATCCGGCACTTAAAAACGCATGATCCGCGCTTGAGCGCGTGACTCCCGGCATTGAGGCAATTAAGAGGGGGCAACGTCAGGCTGCTCTGGACCAAAATGCTTCATGCGCAACTCCATGAAACCATATCTCGCCCATCCTTTTGACGACGATAAGCTGAAAGAGGAATGCGGGGTCTACGGCGTGATCGGCGTTGCCGAAGCCGCCAATTTCGTCGCCCTTGGCCTGCATGCGCTGCAGCACCGCGGACAGGAGGCGGGCGGCATCGTCAGCCATGACCCCGTGGGTGGCTTCAACTCGGCCCGCCGCTTTGGCTATGTGCGTGATAATTTCACCAAGGCCGGGTTGATGGAAACCCTGCCGGGTGAACTGGCCATCGGGCATGTGCGTTATTCCACTGCCGGCACCAAGGGGCACACGGCAATTCGTGACGTGCAACCATTTTTCGGCGAGTTTTCCATGGGCGGCAGCGCTATTGCCCATAACGGCAATATCACCAATGCCGTGGCTTTGCGGCGCGAACTGATCGAGCGCGGTTCGATCTTTCAGTCGTCTTCTGACAGCGAGTGCATCATTCATCTGATGGCCCGCTCCATTCAGACCAATATTCCGGAGCGGATGAAAGACGCGCTGAGACGGGTCGAGGGCGCGTTTTCCATCGTCGCCATGACACGCTCAAAACTCATTGGCGTGCGCGACCCGCTGGGGGTCAGGCCTTTGATGCTGGGGCGACTTGGCGAGGGTTGGGTGCTGAGTTCGGAAACCTGTGCGCTTGATATCGTCGGTGCGGAATTCCTCCGCGAGATCGAGCCCGGTGAGATGGTGGTGATCAACGGCAAGGGTGTTGAAAGCTTTTATCCGTTTGAATGGGCAAGTTCGCGCTCCTGCATCTTTGAGCACGTCTATTTCTCGCGCCCTGATTCGATCCTTGGCGGGCGCTCTGTCTATGAAACCCGCCGCCAGATCGGGGTTGAGCTGGCGCGCGAAACCCCGGTTGAGGCTGATCTGGTCTGCCCGGTGCCTGACAGCGGCACACCGGCGGCCATCGGATTTAGTCAGGAAAGCGGCATCCCGTATGCGATGGGGATCGTGCGCAACCAATATATGGGCCGCACTTTTATCGAGCCGACCGAACAGATCCGCAATATGGGCGTGCGGCTCAAGCTCAACGTCAATCGCGCGCTGATCAAAGGCAAGCGGGTGGTGTTGGTTGACGACAGCGTCGTGCGCGGCACCACATCTCGCAAGATCAAGGAAATGGTGCTGGATGCCGGGGCGGCCGAGGTGCATTTCCGCATCGCTTCGCCGCCAACGGCCTGGCCCTGTTTTTATGGTGTCGACACACCCGACAAAGACAAGCTGCTCGCCGCCAGCATGTCCGAAGAGGAAATGCGCGAACATCTAGCCGTTGACAGCCTCAAATTCATCTCGCTTGACGGGCTCTACCGCGCTACCGGCGAGGTTGGCGGGCGTTCCAAATCCTGCCCGCAATATTGTGATGCCTGTTTTTCCGGCGAATACCCGGTCACACCCAGCGATATGCTGGAACAGGGTTTTGAGATGAAGGCGGCTCAGTGACCCAAGCCGTCGCTCTTGTCACCGGCGCTTCGCGCGGGTTCGGTTTTGCTGTGGCCGAAGCTCTGGCTGCTGATGGCTGGCATGTCATCGCACTGGCCCGCACGGTTGGTGGACTGGAAGAGCTTGATGATCGTATTCAGGCCGCTGGGGGAACCGCGACACTGGTGCCGCTCGATATCACCGATGACGACGGTCTGGCGCGGCTTTGCATGTCGATCCACGAGCGCTGGGGCAAGCTTGATCTCTTCGTCCATTGCGCGATCTTTGCAGGCCCCCTGTCACCTGCAGAACACGTCCCACCCAGCGACTGGCAAAAAAGCGTCACGGTCAATATACATGCAACACAACGGCTGATCACGATGATCGATCCGCTGCTGAAAGCCGCCGAAAACACCACCGCAATTTTGCCGATAGACGCTCGCGCCGGGCAGAAATTCTTTGCCTCTTACGGCGCTGCAAAAGCGGCACAGCAGGCGATATGGGATAGTTGGGCGGCTGAATCGGCGTCGCGCGGGCCGCGCGTTTTCACATTTACCCCAAATCCGATGCCCACTGCCGTGCGCGCCCGGTTCTATCCCGGCGAAGACCGCGCAGCGCTTTCTTCCCCGATGGATGAAGCGACAAAGCTCATGCGGGCACTCAAGGGCTGAGCCCCGCACTCAAATCATTGTTTAATAAATACTCACCCCAACGCCGGACTGCAAAGCCAGGCATCGAGAAGCTATCCCACCCGCGGGGCCGCTAAATCGTCGGCCAAAACTCCATAGGTAGTCAGGTTGGATCCGATTTAGGTGATTTGTAAGCGCCGCTTTCACCCCTGATAGTTCCATGGCAGCAGCTCATCAATCCTGTT
>CAZMNO010000059.1:0-20495 GCA_964567685.1 uncultured Rhodobacter sp.
TCTCTCTCGCAGCAACCATGATCGAACTGAAATGAACGTCAACAGGCCCTAGTTCCGATGCGAAAGTTAAGAAACCATCTGGTTGGCATTGACCAGGGCTCAGTTCATCTGTTTTCGGATTTCGAAGACGGGGGTGACATGTGGGCCGGGAAGGGTGCGCGTGAGCGTCGGGTAAGGGTAGAGTTCTCGGAAGCTTTTAAAACCAAGCCATGTGTTCAGGTTTCTATGGATATGTTCGACATGGATCAAAAAACCAACCAACGCTCGGATATTTCGGTCGATGATATTTCGATCAAGGGTTTTGATATCGTTTTTAAAACCTGGGGAGATACCAAAATCGCCCGCGTCCGTGCCTCGTGGCTGGCGATAGGCGAGGCCAAGGGCGATGATGAATGGGACCTTTACTAGGGTCATTTCCGGTTGAAGGGTGGCGTTATCACATCTTCAGGGGAACAGGTTGTGCACTTTTTCCTGTCAGAACTGCAATGGTTTTCTCCATCATCAGTTCCTGCAAAACTGGGCTATCGGCATGAAGCCCTCCGGTGAAGGTGCCATAAGCTGGCAGGATGACGCGCTTTTGGTCAATCAGAAAACAGCGCCTGACAACGTTGCGCCCTTTTGAGGGCACGCGGGTTTTAGGATGAAAATGGCCTGAAATTTCGTTCTTTTCGTCGGGGTCCGCAATATGGCGAAAGTTGAGCCCGCCGAGATTATGTCGCGCAACATGCGTGCCGCCGATATCAACCGGGCCGGGGTCGTGATTGCCTTCGATCCAGATCCAGTGGCGCCCAGCGATCAGGCAGGTCAGCCAGAGATGATCGTCGTCATCCATTTCTTCTGCCGCCGCCAGATCATCAAAACTGTCGCCAAGGCAGATGATAGTCTCAGGATTATGCTTGAGAATATCGTGTTCCAGCCTCTCCAGCGTTTCTTTGTTTTCATAAGGCGGCAGCATCGCGCCTCCTTTGCGTGCAACGCGCATAGATTTACAGAAATGCAGGTCGGAAACGACCAGCAGCCCTTTTTCTGACCACCACAAAGCACCGCTAGGCAAGGCGGAAAGGCGAGCACCGCCAAGGGTAAATTCGTAAGCTTGCATAAGGTTCAGAAAACACCAGCGAGGCGCTTATGACAAGCCTGCGTCGGCCATCATTTTTTCGGCGGCTTCCGCCAGCAATCGCTCTTCGGCCTGCCCTCGAATAGGGACCTTGCCGATCTCCAGCAAAAGCGGCGCGGCCAGTGGGGTAACGTGCGGTGCGATAACGTGATCGACCTTGCCGTCAATCCGTTCAAGCATCTCCTCGATCCGGGCGAAATCGACGAGCCCGCGCATCGCCTCAAGCCGTGTCAGGCGCATCAGCAAATGGTTCGGGTCGTATTTTCTGAGCGTGTCATAAAGGATATCGGAGGAAAAACTGGCCTGTTTGCCCGATTTTCGTTTCCCCGGTAGGTTTTTCTCGATCAGCCCTGCAATAGTAGCGATATTGCGAAAGCTCTTCTTCATCACGGCATTGCCTTCAAGCCAGGTATCCAGCCCTTCTGCCAGCCCTTCGCGCCGGATCAGGGGTGCAGGATCGGTGATTTGCTCAAGCCCCCATGTCAGGAGAGCGTAGTCGGTCGAGACGAAACCAAGGGGGTGAAGACCTGCGGCTTCCATCCGCTTGGTGAGTAAAAGACCAAGTGTTTGCAAGGCATTACGCCCGGCAAAACCGTAAAAGCAGGTGAATTCACGCTGGTCGGCCTGAAAGCTTTCAACCAGCAACCGCCCCGCCTGGGGCATTTTTGAAACCTTGCGCTGAAGGTGCAGCCAGTTTGCGGTATGCGGCGGCAGATCGGGCCAGTCTTCGGCTTGCAGTTTTTGTAAAACACGATGAGACAGAACCGTTGAATTGGCGAATTTTGTGCCGCTGAACACGGCGATCTTAGGCTTTTTCTTCGCCTCACGAGTGACCTCGACGGTCATCTCGCGCAAAGCCTCATAAGTGACAACCTCGCCGCCGATCAGGAATGTGTCACCGGGGCTAAGCGTGGCAGCAAAGGCTTCTTCGACCTCACCCAGCGGTCTGCCTCCACGTCGGTTCTTCAAGCGTACGGCAAGCGTTTCGGTATCGGAAATAGTGCCGAGATTCATGCGAATTTGCCGGGCTGCGCGTGCGTCTCGCAAGTGCCAAAGACCGTCTTCGCCTTGAACAAGTCGCTGCCATTTATCATAGGCGCGCAGGGCGTAGCCACCGGTGGCGCAGAAATCCAGACAATCGGCAAATTCGGCTTCGGTCAGGTCGCAATAGGGCCCGGCAAGGTTGAACTCGGCAAAGAGATCGTCAGCGTCAAAGGGGCCGGAGCAGGCACGGATGAGGATATGCTGGCATAAAACATCGCGGGGGCCGGGGCCACGCGGTTCGCCGTCAAGGTCGTGCTTATATACGGCCTCCAGCGCTGCACGGCATTCCACGACCTCAAACCTGTTGGCGGGCACCAGAATGGCACGCGAAGGCGCGTTATACTGGTGGTTGGCCCGCCCGATCCGCTGAACCAGACGCTTAATGTTTTTGGGTGCACCTATCTGAATCACCAGATCGACATTGCCCCAGTCGATCCCCAGATCAAGCGTACCGGTGCAGACAATCGCCCTGAGATCACCTGCGACCATCGCCACCTCAACCCGACTCCGCGCCTCGCGCGAAAGCGATCCGTGGTGGAGCCCGATTGACAGACCTTCCTCATTGGCCAGCCAGAGGGCGCGAAAGAACAGTTCGGCCTGGGCGCGGGTGTTGATGAAGATCAGTGTTGTCTTGGCGGTTTTGAGTTGGGCGAGCACCTCGGGAATGGCGTAGTGCGCGCCAGCCCCGTTCCACGGTGGATCGGCTATTGTGTCAAGGATCTGCACTTCAGGATCAGGGCCGGGATCGGCAAGGATTACCTCGCAAGACACGCGGCTTGGGGCAAAGAACCGCGCCAGCGCTTCCGGGTCTTCTACGGTTGCCGATAGGGCGACACGGCGCATTTTAGGGGCCAGTCGCTCAAGCCGGGTAAGGCACAACATCAGTTGATCACCACGCTTGCTTTCGGCCAGCGCATGGACCTCATCGATAACAACCCTTTGCAGATATTGGAAAATCCGGGGCGCATCAGGGTAAGACAGCAACAGAGCCAGGCTTTCAGGTGTGGTCAGCAGTATATCCGGCGGTTCGGCGCGCTGGCGCTGGCGCTGGCTGTGGGGCGTATCGCCGGTACGGTCTTCGATGCGGATTGGCAGGCCGATTTCATCGACAGGCGTTTGCAGATTACGCCGGATATCGGCAGTCAGCGCTTTCAAGGGTGAGACGTAAAGCGTATGCATCCCGCTGCCGCTGGTTTGCGACAACTCCAGCAGGCTTGGCAGAAAACCGGCCAGAGTCTTGCCACCGCCGGTTGGCGCAATCAGCAGTGTCGCCTTGTCTTTGGCGTGGTCCAAAAGCGCTTGCTGATGGGGGTGCAAATCCCAGCCGCGGGCGTGAAACCAGTTCTGAAACTCTGCTGTCAGATGCGTCATCATTGGCAGGATAATCACATGCGCCGGGATTTGAAAGAACCGGAAACTCTTTTATATTCAATGCCTTCGGCGAGGATATTTGCCAAAAGAAGAAGGCCGACAGAAGAATGCAGTCTCAGGTTTCGTTGACAAACAGGTTGGCCCAGGCACGATCGACCAGCTCGGGTGACATTTGTGGCTGAATACCTTCATAGGCGCAGACCGACAGGATTTGTTCGACCAGAAACGGGCTGTGGAAGTTGGCATAGACGTGGTCAACCTCCGGATAGCGGTTCTTGAGCAAATGAACGACCGCCTTCTCATCAACCGGCAGCTTTTTCGCCTGACAAACCCGCATGAAGATTTGCAGGAACTCTTCCTGATTGGGGCCATCAACCTTGACCTTATATGCAATTCGGCGCAGCGCAGCGCCGTCAAACATTTCCGAGGGCAGGAAATTGGTGGAAAAGATCACAAGCGTGTCAAAGGGCACGATGAATTTTTCGCCCGATTGCAGCGCCAGAATGTCAAATCCGCTTTCCATCGGCACGATCCAGCGGTTGATCAGGGCCTGTGGCGGTTCTTCCTGACGACCCAGATCATCGACGATGAAGACGCCACCGGTGGATTTCAGTTGCAGCGACGCCTGATAGGTGCGCGAAACGGCGTTATATTTGAGGTCGAGCATATCCAGCGTCAGCTCACCGCCGGTGATCACGGTCGGGCGGCGGCAGCGCACATAGCGGGTGTCAAAGCGCGTGCCCGAACGCCTGAGCGCGGTAGGATCATCGTCGCTGTTTTCCGCTTTATCATGCACAATGGGGTCATAAACGGTGATGACCTGGCCCATATATTCAATTGCCAAGGGTACATAAATCTTGTCGCCCAGCGCATCACGAATACCGTTTGAGATCGAGGATTTACCATTGCCCGGCGGGCCGTACATCAGGATCGACTTGCCGGAATTGATCGCCGGGCCGAGCTGATCTAGCAGACCGTCGGGCAACACCAGATGCGACATGGAGTCGCCAAGCTGTTGTTTGGAAATGGAAATATTGCGAACTGCCTGGCGCTCGGTTTGCTCTTTATAATCTTCCAGCGGCACCGGGATTGCGCCGTAATATTCCGATTGCGCCAGTGCGTCGATGGCGCGGGCTTTGCCGTTTTCCGACAATTCATAGATCATTTCGCTGGAGCCACCAGCCTCGCGGTTGCCCATTGCTTCCAGAAGTTTTTGCTCACGCGCAAGTTCGATCAGCTCCTGCGTCAGTTGGACCGGCAGCGAGATCGCTTCGGAAATGGCGGTTGCTGTGGTCAGCGAGCGGCGAAACACGGTTTTAAGGAAAATATCCCGCAGCATCACCATGGTCAGGCCGGTATCGGCAAGTGACATTGGCACAGGGGGTGCTTTGACGTCGATCGCCTGC
Source organism: uncultured Rhodobacter sp. (assembly GCA_964567685.1). Lineage (GTDB taxonomy): Bacteria > Pseudomonadota > Alphaproteobacteria > Rhodobacterales > Rhodobacteraceae > UBA5972. The sequence goes on from CAZMNO010000059.1 coordinate 4,939, forward strand.
ATATTCATAGCTGCCTCATTTGTCTTTTTTGTTCTTTTGCCGAAAGAATATCCTTTTTGGCACAGCCGGACAACAAAAACCGCAAAGGGTTTTGCATCCGTACTCTATGCTATGTAGGGTTGCGAAAAAAATAACGAGGGCAGAGATGAGCGGTTCTTCCCAGGGTAAATTCGTTCTGTTTCTAGTGGCTATTCTGGCGCTGCAAGCGGTCTTACTGTTCTGGAACGGCCTTTTGATGATCACCATGCATGAGGGTGATGCGCTGCATTCGGTGCAAATCCTGCTGCGCATGGAGATGGGTCAGACACCGCATGTGGATTTCATGACGCCGATTGGCTTCATGGCGTTTTCACCAATTGCGCTGTTTCTGGATATGGGGGTTGGCAAGGCGTTTCTGGCGGGAAACATCCTGATGGCGGCACTTTCGCTGCCCGCGATCTGGTGGGTCGCAAGTTCACGCCTGTCAACAGGTCTGGCCTATGCGTTCGGGGCGGCGGTCATTGTGTTGTTTACCTCAACCGTGCATGGTGAAACGCTGAAAGTCACTTCGATTTCAATGTATTACAATCGATGGGCCTGGGCGATCAGTTTCATGCTGATCCTCCTTGCTTTGAGTCAACCACGCATTCAGCGGCATCAGATCGGCGATGGCCTGGTGCTTGGGCTTGGGCTGTCTTTTTTGGCGCTCAGCAAGGTCACATTCTTTATCGCGCTGTTTCCGGCCATTCTGGTTGCCCTGGTGTTGCGGGCGCACTGGCGCGCTGCTGCGACAACCGTTGGTGTCGGCATTTTGTCCATCGCGGCGGTAACAATTTTGATGGGAGGCGTTGAGTTCTGGCTGGCCTATATCGATGATCTGCGTACTGTCAGCAGCGCGGGCGTGCGCACCTATCCCAGCGAGTCGTTTACTCAATTACTGGTCGGTCCTTCCTTCCTGCTGCTGAATTTGATCATTCTGCTGGGTGTCGTATTCCTGCGGCAAGCCGGGGAATCCGAGGCCGGGATCGTGCTGCTTTTGCTGGCACCTGCTTTTGTCTATATCACCTATCAGAACTGGGGAAATGATCCGCAGTGGCTGTTTGTGCTGGGGATCGCGCTGTTGGCGTTGCGACCGATGCGTGTGGTCATGAACGGATGGGGTTGGAACCTGCGCACAGGTCTTGGGGTTTTGGGCCTGCTGGCACTGGTGCAGATCGCGCCGTCGGTCCTGAACCTGTCGCTCAGCGCCTGGCGTCTGGCCCGGCTTGACCCGACGGAGTTTTCGGTGGTTCTGAGGGATCCAAAACACGCCAATCTGGTGGTTGAAACCAAGCTTGTCTACCTCCCAGAGGAACGCCGGGTAAAGGAGCTGCCGCATGCTGATATGGCTGCACTGGGCGCGCCTTTCAGAGAGATTGATGATGTCACGTTCAATGGCGAGGATTTGCAGGATTGCCGTCTGTTCCGTGGCCTGATCGGGGTTTACCATTCAATTGCGCGTGATCTGCAAACGCTTGATTTCATGAGGGGAAAATCTGTCCTTGTGGCTGATCTATTCAGCAATCTCTGGCTGTTTGGCGATACGATTCCCATCAAGAACGGAGCACCGTGGTACTATGGCGGCGATGTCGGTGTTTCCAATGCCGATTACCTTCTTGTGCCCAGTTGCCCGGGCATTCCAACGGTGTGGGCAGCGATTATTGAGCAGGCTTCGGCCCCCGGCGCGCCGGATTTCAAGGAGATCAGGCGAACGGATGAATATACGCTTTTTGAGCGGCAGTAAGCGCGTTATTTTTGGCGGTTCCTGTCAGATGGCAAAGCCGTTCAGATACCGTGCCAGATCCCCAGAAACAGATAGGTTGCCAGCGTTCCTGAAAGTGCCAACCCCATCGGGAAATCTTTGCCGACCTCCCATGATTTCCACCCCTCTGTGAGAGTCCTTACAGCGGAAATCCGTGCAAATATGCGGTGTGTGACAAAGGCTGCCAACAGCATGACGGCGAATAGGATCAGGACGGCTCGCGCGTCCCCGGGAGCTACGAACGGGGCAATGGCGGCGGCATATTTTGCATCCCCTCCGCCGATCAGGCGCAAAGCATTTGCGATGAATCCCACCAGAAGAACAACTGCCAATTGGCCAAGCCGCCACAGCCAGGTTTCAAAGGGCAGGGCGATCAGGCCAAAGACCAGAAAGATCGCAACCAGAATCAGCACCGCCCGATTGGTGATTTTCATGAATTTCAGATCGCTCCAGGCGATCCAGAGTGCCACAGGCAGGGCTGGTGGCAACAGCCAGAGGGCCTCTTGTAGGGACAGATCCATGTCAGATAGCCGTGCCTTTTCGCAAATCAGGTCTTGCTTGTCAGCGCCTGCAATGTGCGGACGGCGGCGTCAAAATGCTGTGGATGGGTGTCAATCGCCTCTTCCAGAAGTCCGCGCGCGATTTCCACATCGCCCTGTTTGATGGCGCTGATGGCCATCGTGTGCAACAGTTCGGCTCTTTCGATCTGGGTCAACTGGATGACGGGCAAGGTATATTTTCGTTGCGCGGCGCGTGCCAGAACCAGATTGTTTTTGGCCGTGAACATCCCCTGGTCATAGGTGATCGCTTCAAGGAAAAGTCTTTCCGCTTCCTCATAATTGCCGCGGGTCAGTTTGGAGTAGCCCCAGTTGTTCAGTACCCCGGCTGGCCGTGTCGTCAACCCGGCGGCGGTTTCATAGAAACTGTCGGACCGGTTCCATTCCTTGTTGCTGTCGGCGATCATCGCTTCAAGACGATAGCGTTTGTAGGTTTCATAGGTCGGCGGGATCAAGTCGAGCTGTTTTTCAGCCTTGTCCCACTCGTTGGTTCTTATCAGGGCGTCGGCGTAATTGACCCGGTCCTCGTTTGAGACATCCTTGTCCTTTACGATCTTTTCATAGACCAGAACGGCTTCGGCAGACCGGCGTGCCCTGACAAGAGATTTAGCCAGGCCACGCTTGTAATCGAGCCTGTCTGGTTCTTTCTGCAGTGAACGTTGAAAATAGGTAACCGCCTCGTTTGGGTCGGCAACCGTCATCATGATGTCGTTCAGATTGGCCGCGTCGATCACGTTCACCCCATCGATTTCCTTATCGACATCAGGGTTCTTCAGCTTATCACAGCCCGACAGAACCAGCACCCCTGCCAGGCAAAACGTGGCGAAAGAAAAAAGTCGCATTGCCTCGGACTTCCTCTACTGCTCGTCTTCCGATGCTGGTGTCGTGAGCAGCAGGTATTTGCCACTGCCGCGTCTGACCAGCTCGAACTTGTTTTCGTTGTCCGAAGCATAAGTCCTATTTTCAGTTTTTGCGATAGCGCGACGCAAATTTTCGCGAATTTCTTCGGAATTTCCGTTATCCAGGGCAAAAGCGTTGCGAAAAACCCGCCTTGCTTCGCCTGTTTCGCCCAATTCCATCAGAACAACACCCAGATTATTCAAGGCTGGCACGAATTCCGGATCCTGCTTGACAGCCGTTTCAAGCAGTTTTCTGGCCTGTTGAAGGCGGCCGAGCTTGATATTTGCCGATCCCAGCGCACTTATAACGTCGACGTTGAAACCGTGATCGCCGGCAGCGCGGGTATAGGCTTTGAGCGCCAGCTCGTATTCACCCGCCGCCATCAGGCGGTGCCCGACAATCAGGCCGTCAACCGCTTCGGTGATGATCGGAGTACCTTTTGGCGGGGCAGGGCCGACACGGTTGTTTTCCAAACCCTCGGTCGTATGCCGACATGCCGCCAGCAACAGAACCCCGCTGATCAATCCCACCCAAATTCGCATCGTTTCTTACTGCTGCCCAACCACCAATGTCAGATAGATATCATAAATTGACGGCCCGATAAGAATAATTAACAGGGGCGGTAGTGTGAACATCATTGTGCCCAGCGTCAGCTTGGTTGGCAGGGTGTTGGCTTTTTCTTCAGCGCGCATCACCCGCTTGTCGCGCATTTCATTGGTATAGACCCTGAGCGCTTCGGAAATCGATGTACCGAAACTGGCCGACTGGATCAGCACCGTGACAAAAGCCGAGATATCCTGCGCCCCGGCGCGTTCGCCCATATCGCGCAACACGCTCACCCGATCCTTACCCGCCTTCATCTCGTTGGCGACGATGGTGAACTCATCCGACAGGTCAGGAAAGCCGGGCCTGATTTCGGTGGCCACACGCTGAATTGACTGATCAAGCGACTGGCCTGCTTCAACACAAACCAGCATCAGGTCAAGCGCATCGGGAAAGCCTTCGGTCAAAGCCGTCTGCCGCGTTTGCCGGCGGCGTTCAACCCAGTAGCTGGGCAGGTAATATCCGGCGCCTGCCGGAATGAGGATCGTCATCAATGTTGACTGCATGGTTGCTGAATCCATCCGGAACAGCATCACAACGATGCCCACCAGCAACAGACCCAGCGCAAGCGCCATTTGCATGAAATGGAATGTCCTGACGGCTGATTGCTGGCGGTACCCGGCCTGAACTAGCTTCAGTTGTGTGGCCGAATAGGCTTTCTGATCCTGGGGCTCCAGAAAAGTTGCGAACTTATCAAGCTTCGGGCTCTTTTCTTTGTAACGCAGGCTTGGCTGATCAGGTTCGTCCTTCTTTTTCTTCTCGGTTTTCTTTGCCTTGCCGCCAAGCTTATCCATCGGATCCGCTTTGCGGTTCAGCATGATCGGAAGCGAGACCAGCACCAACAACAGCCCGGCGATGCCAAGGGCATATAACGGCCCCATCGGCCCGAACTGATCGGTCAGATAGGTCATGCCCTGATCTATATATGTTTTGATTGCATCCATGATACGCCCCTAAACCTTGATGTTGACCATGATTTTCATGAAGATGTAGTTGATCGCCAGAAACGTCCCCACAACCAGACACGCCGGAATGAAAAACTCGGTTTCCATCACCGCGTCATAGTAGTTTGGCTGCGCAATGTTGATGCCGACCAATGCCAGAAGCGGAAAGATCGACAGGAACATGCCCGACCATTTCGCCTCGGCGGTAATGGCCTTGACCCGGCGGAAGAGCTTGAAGCGGGCCCTGATGACCTTTGCCAGTCCGGCCAGGATCTCTGCGAGATTACCACCTGATTTCTGCTGAATATTCACCGCAACCGCCAGAAACCGCATGTCCTGCGTGTCGATGGTTTCAGCCATCTTGTGCAGGCTTTCGGTAATATCCATCCCGTAAGCGGCTTCGTCAGCGATGATGCCAAACTCTGATCCCAGCGGATCGGCCACTTCCTGTGCCACGATATTGATCGCGCTGGAAAAAGGATGGCCGACTTTCAGCGAGCGCACCATCAGCTCAACCGCATCAGGCAACTGCTCTTCAATCAGCGCCATGCGGGCTTTGGCCTTCTTGTTGAGCCACATATAGACGGCACCAAATCCCATGACGACCGAGACAACTGCGCGAACCGGAAGCGAGGTGCCGGTACCCACTGTCAGGCCGACAAAGGCAACTATGCTCAAAAGCACCATGACCATGATTAACGCCTTGGGACTAAAGGCAATATTTGCCTTGGCTGCCCTGTCGGAAATGATCGATACCAGCGGAATGCGCACGCTTTTGCGGTGCTGTTCGCGTTCCTTGCGCAGCGTTTCCAGCACTTTTTCACGATCATTGCCTTTTTCCAGCAGATCAATGCGTCGGTTGACCCGGCTGTTCAGTTTGATCGATTTGCCGAAAACGACCAGGTAAAGCCCTTCGACAAGCAAAAGGACACCGAAGAAAATTGCACCATAAATAATTGGTTCTGGACTCATCATAGCCTCCTATTGCGCTGCTTGCTGGGTGTAGATTTCGGCGGGCAGTTCAAAGCCTGAATGCTTGAACCGGTCCGAAAAATGCGATCTGAGCCCGGTCGCTTCGAACTGGCCAAGAATTTTACCGTTCTCGTCTAGCCCGTACCGTTTGAACCTGAAGATCTCCTGCATGGTGATGATCTCACCCTCCATGCCCGTGACCTCGGTTATTGAAACCATGCGCCGTGAACCATCCATCAGGCGGCTGGCCTGCACGATCAGATGCACAGCCGAGGCGATCTGTGAACGTACTGCCTTGAGTGGCATCTCGATCCCGGCCATGGCCACCATGTTTTCAAGGCGGCTGACGCCATCGCGGGCCGAGTTGGCGTGGATCGTGGTCATTGATCCGTCGTGGCCGGTGTTCATCGCCTGCAGCATGTCAATCACCTCTTCACCACGGGTCTCCCCGACGATGATGCGATCAGGACGCATCCTCAATGCGTTGCGCAGACAGTCGCGCTGGCTGACGGCACCCTTACCTTCGACGTTGGCCGGGCGGCTTTCCATCCGGCCGACATGGATCTGCTGAAGCTGAAGTTCCGCTGTATCCTCGATCGTAAGGATGCGTTCGTTATCGGCAATCATCGACGAAAGTGCGTTAAGCGTTGTGGTTTTACCTGAACCCGTACCACCTGAAACGATGATGTTAAGATGCGCCCCGACAGCAGCCCGCAGATAAAGCGCCATTTCCGGGGTGAAGGCACCGAAGTTGATCAGCTCGTCGATGCCCAGCTTGTCTTTGGTGAATTTACGAATACTGACGAGCGAGCCGTCAACCGCAATCGGTGGCACCATCGCATTGAAGCGCGACCCATCGCCAAGACGCGCATCCACATAAGGGTTGGATTCATCGACCCGGCGACCAACAGCGGAAACGATCTTGTCGATCACCCGCATCAGGTGTTTTTCATTTTTGAAGCGAACGCTCGTCAGTTCCAGTTTGCCGCCACGTTCAACAAAAACCTGATGCGGGCCGTTGACCAGAATATCGTTGACCCCGTCATCGCGCAGAAGCGGTTCGAGCGGGCCAAGGCCGGTGACTTCGTCAAAAAGTTCCTGATGCAGGTTGGCGCGCTCATCCTTGTTCAGAACAACGCCCATCTCGGCCAGCCCGTCGGCACAGATCGCTGCTATTTCCGAACGAAGATCGGATTCCGAGGCGTGTTCCAGTGCCGCCAGATTGAGCGTATCAAGCATGCGCTTGTGCAGAACGATGCGAATATCCGAGAGCCGCTCGCGACGTTTGATCTCTTTCGGGCTCAGATCCTGATGCGCCGTGGCGGAAGGTTTGGCCACGGCTTTCGCCTTTTGCGCCATTTGCTGGGCCTTTGGCTTTTGCTCGATCACCGGAACTTCTTTTTCCGCCGGGCGCGATGCTGCCTGTGGTGCTTCTTTTGCTTCCGTCTTTTTGTACCTTGAAAACATGGTCACTTCCCCTTGTCTTATCAGCCCGATGCGGCTTGTTCAGTCGCCAGCTCGTAAATCGAAGCGGCGAGTTTTGCGATTTCCTTGCGCAGCGGGTTCTTCGCTGCAGTTTCTGAGATCGGCAGACCGTGATCGCAGGAATGCAGGATCTGTTTGCCGCCATCCGGAAAGAAGAGCTCAATGTCGATGTTCAGATTTTCCGCCAGACGCTTGACGCGGGCCTTGGCGCCAATGTCGGTGAATTTCGGTGCGTAGTTCAGAATGTACCGCACCTTTTCAAACGGCAGATCCTCGGATTTCAGCGTTCGCACAAAGCGCAGGGCGTTTTGGGCTGACCGCATGTCCATTTCCATGATGGCGAAATAGACATCGGCCCGCTGCAGGATCGTTTCGGTCCACTGGATCAGCGTCTTTGGCATGTCGATGATGACAAAATCATACGCTGCCGTTGCCCTTTTCAGGATGTTATCGACATCTTCAGGCGTCAGGATTTCCAGAGGCAATGCATCGGCCGGTGCCGTCAACACATCCAGCTTGTCGTTGAATGACAGCATCGCCTGGCTGAAACTGTCACTGTCCATTGCGGCAGTATCTGACAGCAGTTCAAAAATTGCTTCACGACGCGGCAGATCCAGATAGGTCGAAACCGACCCGCATTGCAGATCCAGATCAAGGATACAGACCTTGATCCCTGATTTGGCACCCAGCAGTGCCAATTCCCAGGCCAGGTTGATGGCGAGAGTGGTTGAACCGACCCCTCCCGCCAAACCGTATACCGGCAGGATCGCACCATGCCGGTCTTCACCTGCTTGAGTGGCTGGCACAACCCCGAGCGGAACCTCGGTTTTGCGCAGCCTCTCAATCGCTTCGTGAAGCGCACCTTCAGGCAGGGGGTAGGGGGCAAAATCATCGGCACCAAGCCTCAGCAACTGGTGGAGAGCAGTTGGTGAGAGTTCGTGCGCGACAAGTATGACCTTGACCCCTGCCTTCGCGGCCGCGCCAATCAGAGCCGAGGCATTCGTAAGATCTGCCTCGTCCTGCTGATCGACAGCAACAGCGATAAACTCAAGATTTTGGGCTTCGGCTGACTCGATATAGGCCAGCCCGTCATTGAAATCGAGCCCACCCCAGTGTTCGCCCAGCTCGGCTTCCATGTCTTCGATCAAAAGGTCAAAAGACTGGACGTCCCGCGCAATGGCGCAGGCGGTAATTCCAGCTTCTTTTGTCTTCAGCAGACCCATACTCGTCCGTCCGTTACAATCGTACCAATTGATCAGATCATGCAGGGGTAAATACCCACATAACCCCGGAAGAACTCGCCTTCGGGCTCTACTTTCTGCGCGTTGATATTTTTTCCCCGCCCAGACAGAGAGTTCTCCACCCGGATTTTTTCGCTGGGAAAGTTGTCAATAATGCGGCTATTACGAGGATTAATTCGTGGTATTAGCGGTCTCTGTCGTGACTTTTCCCTCGACATAAGTCCGGTAAACCAGATGGGCGTATTTGCCGTCCAGATCGTCGCCGACAAAGGCCAGTGCAAAACCGATCACATCAGTGACTGTGCGCCGGTTTTTGCGCTCGCGGCCCTCTGTTACGATCAGCGGCTGAGTTTCCCCGAAAGAGGCCACAGCTTCCAGCCGATCTTCATTAATCCCTTGAGAAATAAGGAAATTCACGACACGGTTGGCGCGACGCATGCCAAGCCGCTTGTTGTAGGCGTTTGACCCGACAAGATCGGTATGCCCGTAGACCCTGAATTTGATTTCCGGGAACTGCTTGATCCACTCCGCCTGGCGCATCAGAACCTTGCGCGAGTCACTGTCAAGTTTTGACGAATTGAAATCAAAATTGATCATCGTCGGGACGTCTTTTTCAAATTTATGTGACAGGTCAGCCAACAGACCGTTCTGGTCACGATAAGCCGCCTGAACCAGGGTGTTATTGTAAGTTGGATTACCAAAATTACCTTCGTCCAGATTTTTGCCAGCTTCCAGATTGAGCAAGGTAAAACCTTTGTTCATCGTGTTGTTGATCGGTGAACAGGCCGCCAGAATCGCCAAGGCTCCGCAACGAAGAAACATTTTTTTATTGTTAATTATCATAGTGTTACTCCATTACATAACCATAGGACCCCTTGTAGTCCTGGGTGGATATATCGCTGATAACTTCGTCTTGCCCGGTTCTGCCCGCAACTTTGCCCAGCAAAAACAATTCGGACTCCGACGGAATGCGGATCCGATCTGTGGGCAGGGTCAGACTTTCGCCTTTCACTGGGGTTACCAAATGCGGGGTGACAATGATGACCAGCTCGCTTTGCCGGCGGACATAGTCTGAACTTCGAAAGAGGGCACCAAGCACAGGGATGTCTCCCAAGAGTGGTACCTGACCGACGACATCGGTGAAATCGTCTTCCAAGAGCCCGGCAATGGCAAAGCTTTGCCCGTCACGCATTTCAACGGTGGTCGAGGTTTCGCGTCGCTTGAATGCGTTGACGGATATTCCCCCGTCCTGGGCCACAGTGATTGTACTGTCGATCGAACTGACAGCGGCAGAGATGGTCAGGCTGATCAGATCCTCGTCGATCACAACAGGCGTGAAGTTCATCTCGACGCCAAAAGGTTTATACTCGATTGAAACCCCGGACTCATCAGAAACCGGAATTGGGTATTCCCCCCCTGCAAGGAAGTTTGCCTCCTGTCCGGAAATAGCAACCAGATTGGGTTCCGCCAGAGTGCGGACCATGCCCTTGGATTCCAACGCCTCCAAAAGCAGGGACATTTCTATACCGCCCGCAGAAATACCAAAGGAATAGGCCCCAAGTCTTTCCGTTGTCGATGTGACTCCTGTTGTGGCGTCACCGTCAAAGAGGTTCGCGAAATTATCCCCGACTTGGTAAACATGGTTGGCGCCGCCCACGCCCACAACACCTGCTGTGCCGCTGAACCCAAAACTGCTGGTCAGGTTCTTTGAGACCGAGCGCTGCATTTCGGCAAACCGAATTTTAAGCATAACCTGCTGAGTGCCGCCGACTGTCATCAGATTGGTCACGCGACCGGGCGCGTAACGCTCGCCCAGTTCAATTGCGCGTGCGAGTTTTTGTTTACCGGAAACGCGTCCGCTCAAGACGATTCCGTCGTTGGCGGTGCGAACCTCGATGGGCTCTCCCGGCAGGATTTCCTGCAGGCGTTCCTTGAATTCAGCGATATCCGGTGAGACGCGGACATCAACATTAGTGATCAACCGGCCATCGGGCCCGAGAAGTGTCAGCGTGGTGCGGCCCGGCGTTTTACCCAGAATGTAGATCGTGCGATCCGACAGGGTAGCGATATCGGCGATCGCCGGGTTGGCAACCGACAGTTCCGCAAAAGAGGTGTCGCTTTCCATGACCACGGCGCGGTTCATGGCCACATTGATGCTGCTGGATGTCTCGCCATGCATGACCGTCAGGATGTCCTGGCCAAAGGCGGGGGGTCCGGAATGCGCGGTAACGGCCAGCCCTGTCAGGCCAGCCTTCAGAATGCTGCTCAGTCGCATGTGATCCTGCCTCTCTGATCACTTGTTTTTTTGACGGGTCTTTAATGCCCATTGCGCTTAATTTGCGTCAGATAGCTTTTTTTTGCAAGAATCAAATGCTTGCGGGGTTCGCCTTATGTGGATAAGTCGCAACAGATCGTACTTTGGCAGCTAATATTCCGCAAATCCGGCCTGTTCTGCCACTACTCCTCGGGGCAGGGGATGACCATTTCCACAACATTTGCCCCTTTGCGGGTCTTGATGGTACAGATCTTCTCTTTTTCCACTTCCTGCACAACTTCTTCCTCAATCCCCAATAGCTGATCCTGGTCAACTTCGATTTGGCCGAGGCTCGTGTCATCTTCTGTGCCACGCAGGCTCAACAGAAGGCGACCGGTCGATTGCGCCTGAACGAGTGCAGCAACGACACTTGGTGAAACTTCAGCGGTGACCGTGCGGGCGACAATTGGATTGTTGCGGTCCTCGTCCGCGATCTGGTCAATCGCGATCAGCTTGATCCCTTCAAGGATGAGCCGGGTTACATCACGTTTACCTGCCCGACCTGTCCAATAGACATCGACACGGTCGCCTGGTCGCAAAAACCCGCTGACACCCGAAGCAACGTCTACCCTGATGGTAAAGGCACGCATACCGGCACTCAGTCGCGATGCGACCCCGGCATCTTCACCGGGTTTGGTCACCTTGACTTCAAGGATCGCTTCGTCTTTTTCCATCGCGCGTAAAACGATGCGAAATTTGTCTTTATCCTTGTGAAACAGCTTCTTAGGGTCGGTGAACGCGCCTTCAGGAATGGCGTTTTCCGGCCATGCGACGATGCGCACATCCTCTTTCTTCAGCCTGTGGCCATATTTTAGTGGCACGTTGCTGACAAAGACCCGAACCAGCGGGACATTCTTGCTCAGTGCTGCCCGCTGGCTGTCGAGCACGGACTGATATTCATTGAATCGGTCCTGCGCCATGTAGACGGCAAATCCTGCCAGCCCCATGCCAATCACAAGGATGAGTGCGAATACTATACGCATAATGGTACCTTTGCCTGTCTGCCCAAGATCTGGCTTTTCGCTTCTTTTAATGGGCAATTTACACAAAACATCGCAAAACCCAACTTAAAAAGTTGTTGAGATCGTAACCGGGGAAACGATCGTCGTTGCGCGGCTTTCCAATCCACCGGAAAGCAGAGTTGCAACAGAAAGGGTCAGGGCGACTGCAAAACCGGTAATGACAACCCAGTCGGCGGTCACCGCGCCGTCGTCGTCGTCAACGTATTTTTGCACCAAATACTGCATGTACTCCGCTCGTAAAACGCCACCCGGAATAGCGAATGCTCCGGTCGTTGAGCCTATCAAGCAGAAAATTGCGGCAAAATAGTGGAAAGCAGGTAAATAAGTGCGGAATCAAAAAAAGGAGCCGCGTGCGAAACGCGGCTCCTTTATGCGCTAAGACTGTTAGTCTTAGAAAGTAGTCGATACGCCCTGGCCAGAAAGCTGGGTGTCGATATCGCTCGACAGGTTCTCAACGCCGTCAGATACTGCTGCCAGAACTGCGATGCCCAGGCCAACGATAGCTGCTGTCAGAACTACCCAGTCAACAGTAACTGCGCCGGATTCGTCGTTTTTGAAGTTTTTTGCAAGTTTGAACACTTTTTGGTCCCTCCAAAGGTTACTTGTTCGTTTCCACTTCGTTTATTGAGCCGGTTGGTAGTGCCCTGGTTTGCCTCAGATTGTTTCCAGTTCGCCGTCTCAACATGCTGTTCATATAGCTGGGTAAATGGGGCGAGAGTTTGGCGTGTAATTAAGAAATCAAAAAAAACTCGCAAACAACCCAATCTATTTTGCTTAATTGTTAAAAAACAGTCGGTTACGGGGGTAATAAATGCCAAAATCCCTCTGAAAAACCTGTTTTAAGTCGCTGAATATGACAGATTTGCCATAGATATCCTACCTTACATACTGGTTTTTACCGCGTATCTTTGGCAAACAGAGAGCAACAGGCAAGAGACAGGGCAGATCGGGCAGGAATGGGAAAGTGTCTGAGTGTGGGAACGGGGGCGATACTGGCATGTTCTGCCTGGATCTCACCGGTTCTGTCGGCAGAACCATTCCCTGATTTCACTTTCAAGCGGGTGAAACCGCCAGAGAGCGGTACAAAAAAGCTGATCACGATTCAGGTCGGAGAACCTGAAACCTCCCAGGCATCTGAAAGCGAAAGCAATCTCAGCACATCCGCTGATCTCAATGATTGGTTCTGGGATGCAATTTCGCCGGAACTGGAAGCGGCCGAACCGGGCCGGTTTCAAAAAGCAGTTGATCAATTGGCCAACCTGCCACAAGGGCAGCGCATCGCGACGCCCAGGCTTGAACAGTTCCGAACCGCTGCTTCTCTATATGGCAATGACATCATGCTTGCGACCCTGGGCAAGAAGGTTTCGCCAGCGCTGATGCTCGCCGTTATTGGCGCTGACGCGGAAAATGAGCGTGATGCGCTTGGGTTGATGCGACTGCCGACTGATGTTTCGGCCCAGTTTGGCGTTGAGAATGCTCTGGATCCGGCTGAAAACTTTCGCGCCGGTGCCGCGTATCTGGATTCCCTGCTTGAAGCTTTTTCTGGCGATCCAATTCTGGCGCTTGCAGCCTACCATGCGGGCGCTCGCACGATATTTGAGCATCAGGGTGTACCTTTACAGGAAGGGCCGCGGGCTTTTGTTCCGAAAGTTCTGTCAGCCTTTCAGGTCACACGTGCGCTCTGCCTGACACCGCCAGAGATTTTCTCGGACGGGTGTGTATTTGCTATGAAGGAAATCCCCTAAATGCCGGAAATGAAACCGCTGGTCCTGGATGTGGATGGCACATTCCTGAAGACCGACATGCTTTTGGAAAGTTTCTGGCTGGCGCTGGGCAAAGACCCGCTCAGGTGCCTGCGCGTGAGTTTTCGCCATTTTTCCAACCGGGCGCGGCTGAAACAGGAGCTGGCCGGGATTGCCTCTCTCAGAACCGATCTGTTGCCGGTCAATGATCAGGTGGCTGATCTGGCCCGGCAATCGGCAGAGCAAGGTCGTGAGGTCGCATTTGCCTCGGGCTCGGATCAGCAGCTGGTGAACAAACTGGCAGAAGAACACGGGATCAAGGGTGGCGTTTACGCCTCAGACGGTGAAACCAATCTGACAGGGCGGCGCAAGGCGGCCTTGTTGGTGAAAACATATGGACAGCGCGGATTTGACTACGTCGGCAACAGTGCCACAGACCGGCCTATCTGGAACGAATCCGAGAACGCCATCATCATTGGCAGGCATCGGGCAATTGCTGCGTCGCTGGCGGCTGACGGGCGCAACGTCAAGGAATTTGGCGGCGGCTGGCAGTTGCGAGACCTTTTGCGGGCAATGCGACCGCATCAATGGGTCAAGAATATTCTTCTGTTCCTGCCGCTGATCGCCGCCCACCGCTTTGACACAGCGGGCATTCTGATCGTGCTGGTGGCGATGGCAGCCTATAGTGCTGCGGCGTCCAGTATCTATATCGTCAATGATCTGCTGGATCTTGAGGCCGACCGGCTGCACCCGACCAAGAAAAACCGCCCTTTTGCCTCGGGCGCTGTGCCGATTGCCGCAGGAATGGTAACTTCGTTCGTATTGGGGATTGTCGCCCTGGCACTGGCTGCGACAATCAGCCTGCCGATGGTCGGGATCGTCGCGCTTTATATGACGCTGTCGCTGGCCTATTCGCTGAAACTCAAGCGCATGCGCTGGATTGATATCGCGACCCTGGCCAGTCTTTATTCATTGCGGGTGATCGCTGGTGGGGTCGCTGCCCAAGTGGTCGCCTCAGGTTTTCTGGTGGCTTTCATCTTCCCGACTTTCATCACCCTTGGCTGTGTCAAGCGCCTGACCGAGCTGACGCTGGCCAAATCAGATGATCGCCTGCCCGGGCGTGGATATGGGCGCGCGGATCGCGAGGATCTTCTCAATGTTGCGGGGCTGGGCACTGTGGGGGCGCTGCTGGCGTTCTTTCTTTACAGTTTCACCGAGGCGGCAGCGGCGCTTTATCCAAATATCTGGCAATTGTGGCTGGCGCTGGTACCCATTGCCGGGTGGCTGGCGCGGATGGTGGTGCTGGGCTGGAAAGGCAAGCAGGATTACGACCCAATTGTTTTTGCGATGCGCGACAAATACGGGATCGCGCTTATTGCGCTGACATTGACGCTGATGTTCACGGCGGCTGATGGGAGTTGATGCATCGTGAAGGATCCATAAAGAGCTTAACTGAATACAAGGTCGGCTATGCAAGACCAGACTGACGGTGCGTGTTCCAACCCCTTCGCTCTCGTAGATCCATATCTTGCACTCATCATTCATCGCGACGAATGTGCGGTGTCGGCTCTTGCCTTTTACCCTTCGTAGTAACTGTACACGACCCGCCCAGACTGGCGGTCAATATAGTGCCATTCTCCGCCATCGTAGATCACCACGTTGGCATCTGGCCGTATCTGAAAGCGAACTAAATCATAGCGGAGTCCACAGTTGTATGCCAAATAGTGGAAGTACTTATCGTCAGGTAACGATTGTTCTCGCGAAACCTTTGCGATCAACCTGGCTGCTTCAGTCTCATCGCTCACTTTCGTACAGCCAGGGGTTCCGCCTGGATCGGGATCTATATCATGGGGCAGGTAAGGCCGGCATGCGATCAAGAGCAAGAGCGCAATGAGAGGAATAAATTTAGTCAAGCTTTGCTTCATTTATTATTGACCTTCGTTTAGGGCCTGTTGACGTTCATTTCAGTTCGATCATGGTTGCTGCGAGAGAGATGA
>CAZMNO010000060.1:0-20386 GCA_964567685.1 uncultured Rhodobacter sp.
ATCTTCTTCTTTCTTCCTTCTTATCCATTACTTATCCCTATTAATCTCCCCTTCCTTCCTTTAACAGTAGATTGTTGAACGCTGGACAATAGTGGAAATCATTCACCCCCCCACTGTCTATGCATTTGAAACAGCAAGAGGATTAATGTGACCGAAATCCATTTCATAGGGCGTGCCTGCCGACTGCCTAAAGCAAATACTGTTAAAGAATTGACTGAAATTCTTTATGGCAATCGCTGCGTAGTTACGGAAATACCAGAGGATCGCTGGTCTCATAGGCGATACCTGCATCCCGTAGCTGGCACGCTTGGAAAATCCTATTCGTTTAGCGCCGGAGTTCTTGATGACATCTGGGGATTCGATCCCGGTGCATTCAACATTTCTCCGCGCGAGGCCGGTCAGATGGACCCGCAGCAGCGCATACTACTTCAAGTTGTTTGGGAGGCAATTGAAGATAGCGGGATAATTCCCTCGGAACTGGCTGGCAAAAACGTCGGTGTCTATGTGGGCACCTCGGCGCTGGATTACAGCAGCCGTTTGGCTCACGACGGCAGCGTGACCGGTGCCTACATGATGACAGGCAATACACTTTCACTGGTCGCCAATAGGATTTCCCATGCGTTTGATCTGCGTGGGCCAAGCATGACAGTGGACACGGCGTGCTCTTCGTCGCTTGTGGCATTGAATGAGGCAGAAAAGGCTATTTACTCAGGGGAAATAGACTATGCCATTGTGGCAGGGGTGAATATTCTTCTGACGCCGACACCCTTTATCGGGTTTTCCGCGGCGCGCATGCTATCACCTGTGGGCCGTTGCCAGCCGTTTTCGGCGAATGCAGACGGATATGTCAGGGCCGAGGGAGCGGTGGCTTTTGTATTACAAAAGAGCGACCTATCAGAATTGGCGCCTTCCCGTTCTTACGGCAGGCTGGCCGGTGTCGAAACCAACACCGATGGCAAAACGATCAATGTTGCGCTGCCCTCTCCCGTGGGCCAGCTGGCCTTGTTGGAACATGTTTATGATCGCGCGGGGGTTGATCCCAGGGACCTGATATTTGTGGAAGCACACGGCACGGGAACGCTTGTTGGTGACCCGGTCGAGGCCGAGGCATTGGGCAAGGCGCTGGGACAGAACCGGACAACGCCTCTGCCCATTGGATCCATCAAGTCGAATATCGGGCATCTTGAGCCCGCATCGGGAGTGGCGGGTCTTTTAAAAACCTTGATTGCACTTGAAGAAAACCGTCTACCTGCAAGTTTGCATGCCGAAAAAACCAATCCAGCAATTCCGTTTGAAGACCTGAATCTGCAACTCGCCAACACCAATATCGAATTGCCTGAACAAAAGGGTAACCGATTCGCAGGAATCAGCTCGTTTGGCTTTGGCGGCGCGAATGCACATGCGATTATTGAGGCGCCAAAGCCACAAACTTCCATGCCTGCACCGGCACCGGAAGTTTGGGAGAACGACAAAATATTTTTTACTTCCGCCTTTTGTCAGGAGGCGCTCAAAGCCAAGGTTAAGCAGTATCAACCCTTACTGGTTGAGGATGCCCTTGGCGATACCTGCAAACAGTCGCTTCATTTTCGCGGGACCTACCCGCAGCGACTGGCGCTGATCTGCAACTCTGATGAAGAGACCCGTGAAGCTCTGGAAAACTATCTGACACCGCAGCGCGATCCACGAGTGTTTTCAGCCAGATCACCGGTCGTTGATGCGCCACCGGTGTTTCTTTTTTCGGGCAATGGCGCGCAATACGCTGGTATGAGCTTGGCCACCCTCAGCGCAGACGGAGCTTATGCTGCAACCTATCGCGAACTGGACAAAAAGTTTGCCGAGATAGCCGGGTGGTCGCTTATTGAGATGCTCAACAGCGAAACTCTGGACGAGGAGCTGGCGAAATCGGAAGTGGCGCAACCTCTGTTGTTTGCCGACCAGGTATCACTGACCAGAGCCCTTGCGGCGCGTGGGCTGAAGCCAGCAGCGGTTCTGGGGCATAGCGGAGGCGAGGTTGCGGCAGCTTGTTGCAGCGGGGCACTTGATCTGGATCAGGGCCTTGCGCTCATCCATCGCCGAGGCAAATCGCAGATGCAACTCTCTGGGCGCGGCGCGATGGCGGCGCTTCAGGTGTCAGACGAAAAAGCACGCGAAGCGCTGGCTGAAATTCCGGAAACCGAGATTTCGATTGCCGCGGTCAACAGCCCACGCAGTGTAACACTGGTTGGACCAGAGGATGAGATCAGTGATTTCATCCAATTCGCCAAACGCAAAAAGCGTTGGGCCTGTGTCAAGCTGCCGATCAGCTATCCCTATCACGGACAAGCCCAGGAAGAGATCAAAGACGAATTGCTGGAAGCCCTGGCATTCGTTGCACCCAGCGAGTCTTTGGTACCCTTCCTATCCACGGTGCGTGGTGAAGAAGTTGCCGGTACAAGCCTGACGGCTGACTATTGGTGGTCTAATGTTCGTAGACCTGTGAAGTATCAGGATACGATCACAGCAGCGCGGGAGATGGGATTTAAGGCTTTTCTTGAGATCGGGCCACAGCCGGTTCTGGCTTCCTATACCAATGATAGTCTTGGTGATGACTCGATTTTCTGTTCTGTCACCCACAGTTTTGAAAAACCTGACTGTCCAGAGGTTAATCCCGTATCAAGAACCGTCAGCCGCGCCTTGGTTCATGGTTGCCGGATCAGTAAAGAAAAGATCGCACCCAGGCCTGAGCACTATTCTGGCAACCTGCCGATCTATCCTTGGCAAAATACTGAATATCGCGCCGATTCAACCGATCTGATCAACAGGCATCTCAGCGTCAATGAGACGGCGCACCCCCTGCTTGGCCTGGAATTCAACGCGAAATCATCGGTTTGGTTGTCTGATATCGATACCGAATTGGTTCCCGAGCTTGCCGATCACAGGGTTGGCGGCAACGCGCTTGTTCCTGGTTCTTATTTTGCCGAGCTTGCAATTGCCGCAACTCAGCGCACCCTCGATCAGGATGCTGTTGAACTGCGCGATCTGGATATCATGTTGCCTCTGCCACTGGCAAAAGGTGTACTGAATGAAATCAGGGTTCAGATTGCCAAACCTCATGCAAGTTTAAAAATATCAAGCCGTCCGAAATATGGCGGTGAGGAATGGCGCGACCATGTTTCCTGTCGCAGCTACAAAGCAAACGGAGAAGCCCAGCAAAATCCGGCGCCGTCGACAGACTGGCTGCCTGGGGATCGGGATGGGCGGCTTGTCTATGAAATGGCGGCTCAGATCGGGTTGAACTACGGCCCGTCTTTTCAGCGTGTAACGCATTTCCGCATGACCGGTGACAGCAATATTGAAGTCGTCCTGAGCCCTGCAGAAGGACTTAAAGACGAAGATCGAAAAATTGCGCTTGATCCGGTTGCCGCTGACGCCGTTTTTCACGGCCTTGTTCCCTACTTGGCGGAACTGACTGGTGGCCATGAACGGCTTGGCTATGTTCCGGTTCACGTATCCCGACTGCAGTTGTTTACCTCAGGCGCAACAATTCGCTCAGGCAGGATTACCGTCCAGCGGGTCGGCAAGAAATCGGTCGTTGCCGATTTCAGTTGCTATGATGACGACGGCCAGGAAGTTGCCCGGTTGAGTGCAGTTCGCTTCCGGGCGGTTAAGCTGGTCAAGGATGTCAGTCTTGACACTCACGGATTTGGTTTTCACCTCCATCCGGTTGCGCAGTTTGATGTCGAACCTGTTGGCATACCAAATGTACAGGCCAAGTCACTGGCAAGGGCGTTTGAAGAAATCGCGCAAAAGGAAGAGTTTGAACCCGAAGATGAAACGGTCTTTCTTTTGGAAGCGGCGGCTCAACGTATCGCGTACGATGTTATTGCTGGATTTGCGGATGATCAGGGCACTGTCAAATTGCCTGATCAGGCAGGCGACGAGGCCAGCAGGACCTATTTCTTTAATCTTCTGAATATTCTTGCGACGCTGGATCTTGCATGGCAAGACGAAGCGGTTTGGAAGATCGACAGCAATTGCGACCTGCCTGAAGTTGAACTTCTGTTGTCCGGGTTGCTGGATGAGCGACCCGAACTGGTTCCGGAATATGCTGTATTAACCCGACTGCGAAATGCGCTTCCGGGTTTGTTGGACGGCTCGCTGGAATGGAATGCGCAATCAGTGTTTGGGCGCGATGCGCTCGAGAACTTCCGCTCCGGGTCGGTCTATGCAAATCGCCGTGCTGATCTCCTGACTCGTGGCCTGATGGCAAGCATTGCCGAGCTTGAGCCGCAGAGGCTGTGCAGAATTGGGGAACTGATCAAGGATGCACCCAAGGTCTTGCCTGAACTGATGCGTCTAACGAACCGCCCAGGTATCGAGTTCCTTCAGATACATGCGGATATGAACGCTGCAAGCGGCATCAAATACGATGGCGGCACGGACGGGCAGGTCATGCCAGTTATTCCCCCAACCGGTGAGATGCTGGCTGAAAACGGCCCCTTTGATCTTTTGGTTATTCCCGGGCTTATGCATATTGTGGCCTCGGCCGAAGGGCCACTTGCCGAGCTTCGGAAATCGCTGAGCGATGATGGAGTTTTGGTCGTGTTGGAAAACACGCCGTCAGATTTCCTGGATATGGTCTACGGGGTTAATCCCGATTGGTTTGGTAACACCCAGGACCCGGAATTGCCAATTGGTCAGCAACTGTCGGCGGCTGAAATGGGGCAGGTACTTGATAACTCCGGTTTTGAGCCGCAGTCACCGGTAGTGCTGCCGGATGGATTTGGCGGGTCAACGGTGCTCGTTGCGACGGCTCCTGTGGTGACAGCATCAGAGGATCAATCTGAACAAGATCCGACCCAGAAACTATCACGGCCAGAACACTCTAACGTTACGGATTTGACGGACCTCATCAGATCGCTGGTTGTAGGCGCAGATTTCTCAGAGTCTGGTTCTGACAGGATCAAGTTTGATGCGGCGACCGGGATCTCCACACTGGCTGCGCGACCTTCAGTTGAGAAGGATGGTTCTGCGTGGCCTACTGTTTATTGCGTGCACGAATACACGTCACGTGCCTCCAAACAGGAGTTGCTGGAGAACCGTATTCTGTTCCTTGCCAAAGTATTGGCCGCACATGAGGGTTCGAACGCCCCCCTTTGGATGGTGATCCCGAAAGGGGCAGGTTATGCCGGTGATTGCCCGCAAATACCGGCACAGGCTGCCATCTGGGCCTTTATGCGAACCGCAAAGAACGAACATCCCGGGATTGAGATAAAATGTGTCGATCAGATGCCTGGCCTGATGAACGAGGCGTTTGCGCAGGGTATCGCAACCTTGTTGCGAGATGGCACTGATGAAACCGAGATTGCAATCAGCGAGGGGCATTACAGCGCTCTGCGCGTTAAGCAGGGGATCGCGCGACCTCAAGCCACGTTGGGAAGCGCAAAGAACGCCAAGAGCATTCTGTCAATCGGTCCCGTCGCACGGCTTGATGATCTGAGCTGGGCAGGTTCAGACAGAAAGAAACCGGAATCCGACGAGATTGAAATCGAAATTGCAGCCACTGGCCTGAATTACCGGGATGTCATGTGGGCGATGGGAATCTTACCGGAAGAGGCGCTTGAATCAGGATTTGCGGGCCCGACGCTGGGAATTGAATGCGCTGGCACCGTGGTCAGAGTCGGATCTGACGTCGGCGCATTCTCGGTTGGTGATAGGGTGATGACCTTTGGCCCGAGCTGTTTCTCATCGCACATGACCGTCAAGGCAATGTGGGCCGGAAAACTACCAAAAGACGTTGATCTTGCTGCAGCGGCGACAGTTCCGGTGGCGTTTTTCACGGCGTATTATGCGCTCTCGCATCTTGCCAGACTGGAACAGGACGAGACTGTTCTGATCCATGGCGGTGCCGGCGGGGTTGGGCTGGCTGCAATTCAAATTGCACAAGGGTGTGGCGCCCGGGTTATCGCAACCGCTGGATCGGACTTGAAACGGGATTTCCTGAGATCGCTTGGCGTTGATCATGTGTTGAATTCCCGCAATCTGAAATTCCATGACGATGTTATGGAACTGACAGACGGCGAAGGTGTTGATGTCGTTTTGAATTCTCTCTCTGGCGAAGCTATGGAGCTGAGCCTTAACTGTCTCAGCCGGTTCGGGCGTTTTCTTGAGCTGGGCAAGCAGGATTATTATGCAAACACGAGTATCGGGCTACGCCCGCTGAAAGAGAATATCAGCTATTACGGTGTTGATGTTGATCAGCTTTTAGCGGTTAAACCGGCACTGGCAAAACGTCTGAACACTGAAATGATGGATCTGTTCCGGTCCGGCGCGCTTTCGCCGTTGCCGTTCAGAGCTTTTAAAGGCAACCAGATCGTTGAAGCGTTCCGCCTGATGCAGCGCTCTGGCCATATTGGCAAACTTGTGGTTTCGCCTGAACCTGCGTCAGCTGCAGCGATTGCCCCGGCTCAGCAGGTATTCCGTGCCGATGCTGAGGGGATTCATGTCATTATTGGCGGACTCGGTGGTTTTGGTCTTGATGCGATGGATTGGCTGGCCCGGTCAGGCGCCAGAAAGATCGCTCTGATAAGTCGCAGTGGTGAGCCAAACCAAGAGGCAAATGCCAGGATTCTCAGGCTTGATGAGCTTGGTTTGGACGTTTTCACAATTGCCTGCGATGTCGCTGATAAGGACGCCCTGGCTGACGTTCTTGCAGACCTGCGCAAAAAGGGGCCGATCAAGGGGATCATCCATTCAGCAATGGTTCTTGACGATATGCTGATCAGTGCGCTGGACCGTGAAGCACTGACAAAGACAATGTCGGCCAAGGTTGCCGGCACAGAAAACCTGGACCTACTGACACGACAGGATGATCTTGAGTATTTCGTTCTGTTCTCCTCGATTGCCACACTGATCGGCAACCACGGTCAGGCCGCCTATGTAGCAGCCAACAGCTTCATGGAAGGCCTTGTCAGATGCCGCCGCGCTGCGGGACTGCCGGGTTTGGCGGTGGGATGGGGTGCCATTACCGATGTCGGGTATTTGGCGCGCGACAAGGAAAAGGCCGAGGTCGTGAACCGCTTCTCGGGCAATGTGGAGTTTACCGGCACGCAAGCGCTTCACGCGCTTGAGGTTCTGTTGGCGGGTGGCGAAACTAATCACCCTGATCCGGTTGTCTACGTCACACCAATGCGTTGGACAGCCACCGCAACCGCACTTAAGGTCTTGAGTGGGCCGAGCTACAAACAAGTCTGGATGCTTGGGCAGAACACCGAGGATCAGGAAGGATTTGACGATTTACGTGAAAAAATAATGCAGCTTTCACCAGAAGAGGCTGAGGAAAATCTGGAGGTATTTCTGTCGCAGAAAATTGCGCAGATTCTGCGCATTCCGGAAAACTCGATCACGCCCACACAACCAGTTGCAGAACTTGGGATGGATTCCCTGATGGGTGTAGAGCTGGGACTTTCGATGCAGCAATCACTGGGTGATGACCTGCCGATGACAACGATTTCGGAAACTCTCAGTATAAGGGACATCGCAAAGAAAATCGTCGCGCATGTGAAAACCCCATCAACGGAAGGTGGAACCGGCGATGCAATTCTCGACAACCTTGCCGCACAGCACCGGGTTGCAATTGACGACCCGACGTCTGATACAGGAACCGCGACGGGCAACGACCCGAACGAAGGCGCGGTTTCAACAGAAGTAGCTGAATGACTGAAAAACAATTTCCCAAGAACAACGCAAAAGACGCAAGAGCCAAGGCAATAGAAATTGCCCGGCGTGCTGCGTCCAAGCCATCCGCGCGACCGGCCAACAACCCGGCGCTTGCAACAAGCGCGACCCGGTTTGATGAACTTCCTGAATACCAGAAGCTGCAGAAAATCAGGTTTGTGGCTGATGTGATTGGCATCAGCAACCCGTTTTTTCGAAGCCACGATGGCCATGCCAAAGCAACCTCTGTTATCGACGGCCGCGAAGTGATTAACTTCGCGTCTTACGATTATGTCGGGCTGAACGCAGACCCGCGCACAGCCGAGGCTGCGCATAAGGCGATCGACAAATACGGTGTCTCACCTTCGGCTAGCCGACTTGTCGCTGGCGAGCGCCCGATACACCGGGAACTTGAAGCGGCCATTGCAAATCACTACCAGTCTGAGGATGCCGTGGTCTTTGTCAGTGGTCACGCAACCAATGTTGCAACCATTGGCGAAATCATGGGCGAAAAGGACCTGATTCTTCACGATTCGCTGATTCACAATTCGATCAC
Source organism: uncultured Rhodobacter sp. (assembly GCA_964567685.1). Lineage (GTDB taxonomy): Bacteria > Pseudomonadota > Alphaproteobacteria > Rhodobacterales > Rhodobacteraceae > UBA5972. The sequence goes on from CAZMNO010000060.1 coordinate 8,252, forward strand.
GGTCGGGGCTCAGCTTTCCGGCGCAAGTCGCCGTAGCTTTCGTCATAACGATTTGGAATCGCTGACAAACCTTCTTAGAGAGAACCGGAAGCATTACCAGAATGTGCTGGTCGTGGTCGAAGGCCTCTATTCGATGGACGGCGATCTGCCGGATCTGCCGAAGCTGATTGAGTTGAGGCAGAGATTTGGCTTCTGGCTGATGGTGGATGAGGCCCATGCCTTGGGTTGCGTTGGCAAAAACGGCAAAGGGGTGTTTGAACATTTCGATGTTGATCCATCCGATGTTGACATCTGGATGGGCACGCTCAGCAAAACACTTGCCGCGACCGGAGGGTTTATTGCCGGTTCGTCCGCATTGATCGATATTCTGAAATCACAGGCGTCCGGTTTTGTCTATTCAGTTGGCCTCTCTCCTCCCCTCGCAGCATCGGCGCTTAAGGCGCTTGAGATACTTGAGGCAGAACCTGTCAGAGCGGCGCGTTTGCAGGCCAATAGTGAACTGTTTCAGAAGCTTGCGAAGGAACACAGCCTTGATACGGGCGTCAGCGAGGCCTTTTCGGTTATTCCGATCCAGATCGGGGATTCACTCAAAGCCGGAAAACTGTCCGAACGCTTGTTTGAGCGGGGCATCAATGTCCTGCCCATCGCCTTCCCGGCGGTTCCGATGCAACAGGCGCGGCTCAGGTTTTTCGTGACCTCCGAACATACGCATGAGCAGATTGAATACGTGGTGAAGGTCACACGGGAAGAGCTCGACAGGCTCGATAAAGAAAAGTTCGGGCACAAAATCCCAGCCGAGTTGCTGGATACCTGATACCTCTTCTGGTTCGATCGCCGGAAAGGGCCATGCCATCGGGTTTGATCGGTCTCAGGGATTCACCCGTTAAGTAGGTGGCGGTGGCGCTTCACGTAGCTACATAATTGAATAATAACAACTACTTATCGGGAATCTGCCTTGAATTCTGTTCCAATCTTGTCAGGACATTAAATTGGCAAGGACCTCCTGCTCTCAAACTAAGATTCGACTCTGTTCAGCAAAAGCGGCAGTTCGTCTCATTGGCAGATTTGATCAACTGGTCCAATTACGCTGCGAAAGGTGTCTGCACCGTGAATCCTGTTGACCTGGTTGAATTCGCTGCCGACCCTGCATTTTTCGTTGATTCCGAAATGCGTGTGACCGGGTGGAATGACGGAGCGGCGGAACTACTTGGATATGTCCGTCGTCAGAGTATTCTGGAGAGTTGAGCGTTTTTGCCAACCGGGGTTCTGGTCCATACTTGGGTACGTTTTAGGCGGCAGCTTAATGTCGATATGGCTCGCGTCGAGGTGGATAATGGCTGTCTGTTCGAAACAGCCAACTGCGGTGCGCTGATCATCGGTTTGATTGGCTTTGGCTATCAGCATCGCAGGTTGGCCTGTGATATCGGGCAATGTTGAAAGAGAATACCCCATTCAGGACGTGTAATACCCCCGAAACCCTAAACTCTCATCATATCCATATCGACGGGCGCCTTTCGGATCGATCTGGCCAAGGACAAGGCCTGTTATGCTGAGGCCGACGGTTTCCAGAGTTCGCAAACCTTTCGTCAATTGCTGCCTCCGGGTTTCATCCCACTTGACCGAATAGATAATCGCGTCGACCAATTGCCCGATCACCCGTGCATCGGGCACCGCCAGCACGGGTGGTGTATCGATGACGACGAAATCATAGCGTTGCCGGGCGCGCGAAAGAAACTGCTCAAACTCCTGCGACGAAAACAGATCAGCCGCATTTGCAGTGGTTTCGCCACCGATCAGCACGTCAAAACCCAATGTGGCGTGCCGCATTATGGCATCTGAAAACGGTATTTCCCCGGCAAGGACCGCGGTCATCCCGGGCTGTCCCCTGGCGCGGAAATACTCTTTAAAAACCCGTTTTCTGATATCACCTTCGACCAGAAGAACATTCTTGCCCATCGCAGCGATGTTTTGCGCCAACGCCAGTGAATGCGTGGTCTTTCCCTCGCCCGAAAGCGATGAAGTCGACAGAATGACCTTTGGCGGATTGCCGGGATCATTCAACAGGATTGATGTGCGCAGATTTCGCACGGCCTCCGCTGCGGCGGAGTTCGGGTTTTTGGCCAGATAGTTTATGATCCCGGATCTTCGCCGTGATTTGATCCTTGGGATTTGTCCCAACACTGCATGGCCAGTTGCGTTTTCAAGCTGTTCTGCGGTGCGAAACGTGTTCTGCCGGGCTTCTTTTCCCAAAACCAGAGCGGCACCGAACATGAGCCCGACCGCCCCTGCCAGCGCGAGAATAAGCTTTAGTTGAGGGCTGGCTGGGTGGTCGGGCAAGACCGCGTTCGACAAAATGCGGCTATCAGCTTTCTGGACCCCCTGCTGGACAGATGTCTCTTTCAGACGGTTAAGGAAATACTCGTAAATCAGGCGGCTCGCTTCAACCTCGCGTTCCAACTGTTCCAGTGTGACCAGATCCGCAGATTGCCGGTTGATCCTTTCGGCCAACTCGGCCTCTCCGGATTCAAGAACTGCCAGACGTGCCGTTATCCGCGCCAGTTCGTCCCTGTCGCGTTGCGACTTCGTTTTTAACAATGCGGTTTTCAAACCGTGAATTTCTGCGATGCGCGTGCGGGTCTCTTTAAGCCGGCGCGACAGCATTAACAGGGCCTCTTCGCTGATCAGTTCAGATTGCGTGGCAAATGCTTTTGCGTGGGATTCAGCCTTTTCTAAATCGGATTTCAGGTTTGAGACACGTGATGACAACCAGCTTTTTGCCTGTTTCGTGGCTTCAAATTTCATCTCGATCTGGCCAAGAATGTAAAGCTCGGCCAATGAATTTGCGATTCTGACGGATTTCGCCGGGTCTGCTGTGTCAACGATAATCTCAAAAACAAGGCTGTCTGGAATATTTACGATTGCCACGTGTTTCTGCAATTGCCGAACGACGGAATTAGCCGAGTTTGGCTGTTTCAGCACCCAATCCGGAAGCGGAAGCTTCAGCGCCAGCAAAGCGCGACGCCAGACGTCAGACAGGAAACCAGGCGGGTGCAGCGCGGGGTTGAATTCAGGATCAGTTTCAAGGCCAAGTGTCGTGGCAACTTTCGCCATCAGACTGCGCGAGCGCAGCACTTCCACCTCTGTGTTGACAGCACTTGTGTCACCGGTCATGCCGGGAAGTACCGAACTAATGTCGATCACCGGTTCCTGTTCCGCCTCTAGCACAACAACCGCTGTTGCCCGGTATTGCGGTACCGCACCGTAAATTGTCCAGAGCCCACCTAACAGCACGCCGATCAGAGTGGCGATTGCCAGAGCCCAGCGACCGCGCCAAAGTGTGCCGAGCATTCCAGACAGGTCCAGAAGATCCCCATCCGCCGTATGAAGCGGCTCGGGTCTCAAACCCGGCGGCAGCGTGCCCATTTTGCGAAAAAAACCGACCGGGGCATTCATGAATTGACAGGTCCTTGTTTCAAATTACGCATATTTTCAACCAGAATAGGGTTGAGAGATGGAGGGTTTCTTAACCAGGCTGGGGTGTGATCAAGAGGTCCGTAGTAGCGGGGTTTTTCGCGATGAAACACGGCGCGCTCTATCCGCAGAATATTGCAGGTTTGTCTCTTGGAAATCGGAGGCAAATTTATCGAGCTGGTGTCAAACGCTGGATGGATGTTGCCCTGACTTTGCTTGTGGCACCCTTGGTCTTGCCACTCGTCCTCACGCTTTGGTGCTTTGTGCGCATCGACGGTGGAACGGGTTTTTTCGGGCATCGTAGAATTGGTGCGGATGGATGCGAGTTCCGTTGCTGGAAACTCCGCACGATGGAGCCAGACGCAGAATTCAGGTTAATGGAGCATCTTTCAGCCGATGCCCGGGCGGCGCAGGAGTGGGCTGAAAACCACAAATTAAAGCATGATCCTCGTGTAACCCTTCTGGGCAAGGTGCTGCGCAAAACGAGCATGGATGAGCTGCCACAACTTTGGAATGTCCTGAAAGGCGACATGAGCCTTGTTGGCCCCCGTCCGGTTCCACGCGCGGAACTGAATAAATACCGTGGCAGTGAGTGGGCCTATTTTGGCAATTTACCGGGCATCACCGGATTGTGGCAGATCAACAGGCGAAACACGATCAGCTATGATGAGCGCGTGCACCTGGATGTTGAATACTTCAATCGGGCCGGTTTCTGGTTTGATCTGGGGATCCTGCTGCGAACTCCCTGGGCGATAATCAGGAAAACCGGGATCTGACAGACAGATTGCGCTGGTTGACGCGCTGTAAAGAGTTTTGAAGCAAACTTTAATTTCTTAGCAATTTCAATTGATCACCTGTTAACCCGCATCGGGCAGATTGCATTCGTGGGGGCGTAAATATGGGGAGCCAGGGGTGGCTTACTTTACGCACAGAACCACTCTGGTTGGTGGTTCATTGACACATATGACCGGTATTTCTGATTTGGAGATCTTTCAATCCGGAGGTCAGATATGTCTCTACTCAGCTTCTTTCGCGACCGGAGGGTTAAACAGTTTCTCCCTGTCTCAGGGACAGGTTGCAAGTCAGATTAATCAGGTCTCTTACAGCTTCAACCACGGCACTGCGGGGGTATCGGAAATTGATTTACTGAAGGTCAATGGACAGAGCGTGCTTGTGCCATCGGGTCGGTATGACGATCAGATGGCGTTTCACACACTTGATGCCGGAGGAGGGTTTGATGGGGTCATAAACCACAGCGCCCCGTCTGAAGAGATTGGCGGTTTTACCAATGTTGTCACAATACAGAAAGGCGCTAAGACATTCATGGTAGCCGCCCAGCAGGATCAGTCCGGTATTCGTATCTTCCAGATTAATAGTGATCTCAGCGTCACCCATAAAAACCACTTTGACGATAGTGAGGAAAATTTCATCGGTGATATCACGGCGATGGCATCGGCCGAGCTTGGTGCGCGTGACTACTTCTTTACGGTGTCTGCATTTGATGCTGGGATCACAAGCTATTGGATGGGGCGCTGGGGCAACGTCAAACAGCGTGACACGCTAGCCCCTGGCGAAGAGTTTGGGTTTTCAGCGCCAAGCGTTTTGGAAACTGTGGTCGTTGACGGCATAATCTACTTGCTAATGGGGGCTGCCGGCAGTGACTCTCTCACGGTCGTGCGCGTCAACAAATTTGGCGGCCTTTTTGTTGAGGATCATGTCCTTGACACTACGCTCACCCGGTTCAACGATATTTCGGTAATCGAAACCGTAACCTTCAACGACCATACTTATGTGCTGGCTGGCGGATCGGATGGCGGGATCACGCTCTTTGAACTAGCACCCGGTGGGAAGCTTTTTGAGCTCTCCACACTTGTCGATACAAACGGGATGACACTGCAAAATATCACATCCATTTCCGCAGCGGTCGTCGGGAATGAAATTCAGGTTTTCGTCGCGAGTGAAAGAGAGGCTGGGATCACTCAATTAATCCTTGATCCGGGCGATATCACGACACCAATTCTTGGAACTAATGCCGCTGAAACGCTGACCGGAGGTCCCGAGGACGATCTGATCATGGGATTTGACAAGGCTGACCGGCTCGTAGGGAATGGTGGTGACGACCGGTTGGTCGATGGCGCCGGTTCTGACAAGTTGAAAGGCGGCGAAGGGGCGGATGTGTTTGTGCTGCTTGCCGACAATCGAGCTGACCGGATATTGGACTTTGAAATGGGCGAAGACAGGGTCGACCTGTCGGATCTGGAGATGCTCTATGATTACAGCTCGCTCAAGATCGTCAGCAAGACCTATGGCGCATTGATCCGATTTGCCGGTGAAAAGCTGAAGGTTGCAACGGCTGACAACACATCACTGACGTTCGAGGATTTCTCTCAGGACGACTTTATCTTTGGATAGGTGTTCCGACTGCTAAAATAATCTGGAGCGCAGGCGGGGGCAGCGCGTGTCGGATGTAGATCGTGATTGCCGCAAGGAGTGAATTCAAAATCTGCAGAAATGCAATCGCTTGCGCCAGCGCCAGGGGTCCGTCTTCCCCCATATTCCAAAGGAGAGGGAACGCGATAATGATCACGCAAACCAACAAGAGCGCGCGATGTCTTTGCATATCCGTCATTGCCATTGTCATGCCGGTTGCCCCGAAAAATACAGGAGCCAACTGCCCAGCCAGCAGCCAGTAAAAGACGGGCGCAGATAGAGATGCACCATTGCCCATAACCGTCAAGAGCTGTGGTCCGATGATGACCATGATCAACCCGGCAACCCAACCCGCGACAAGCAGCAAATACCCTCTGGATCGGTGCAGGGCAGCCAGTGCACCTTCACCCAGATCATAAGCGAGCGCAAATCGCGGGGCGGCGACGGTTCTGAAACCGTCAATCACTTGCCCGGCAAACCCGGCGACGCGCCGGGCCAACAGATAGACTGCTGCATCAATTGTTGAAAAGGTGATGCCTACAATCAGAATATCCAGGTTTTGAAATAGTAGCCAACCGACACCACCGGCCCAATGCCAGCGCGATAAGTGCGCCTCAGGGGTGGGTTTTGTCTCCGCCTGAGACTTGAATGATTGCAACCTGACGATCAAGAAGGCCGACAAGGTTAATGAGCCAAGTACGGTTGCGACCAGAAACAGGACCAGAACCAGCCCATCATCGGGCTTGCGGGCTATTGGCGCCAAAGTCAGCAAAAGCACGGGCATCAGTGTGCGAAATGGCCCAAGAATGATCAAAGGCGTTGTCAGATCTCCGCAAGCGCGCAAGGTGGCGCCGTAAAACGCACCTAGGGCCAACACCCATCCAGTCGTGCCGACAAGCAGCGGGGAGGCCACTAAAGGTAAGACGTCCTGATCGTTTAACAGCCAGAGGCAAGTTGTAAGGCCCAGCGAATTGACTGTAATCCGGCCAGTGCCCGACAGATTCAATCGAAAGAGGGCGGTTGCAGAGCTTGCCGCCGCGCAACCGGGCGCAATCCTTAGCGCTGATTGAACCCAACCCGCTGAAGCCAATCCGGCAAGAAGTGCGACAGCAGCAAAATGGAAAAGAACCTTTCCCAACTCATCGTCTGTCAGCCAATGCGCCAGCACAGCGACAAAAGATACCCAGCTCACAGCGGTGGTGGCTTTCAACCACAGTGCCAAAGAAAGATTACGCCGCACACACACCCCTTTTTGCCGAAGAGTCCTGGGTTTGGTGTTGACCGGCCAACAACGCGACGGGCACAGCCAGCCACAGCCAATTGGCGTAAATGCCGCGATATCCGATCACAAAAAAAGAGATCAACAGGCTGCCAAATCCTATCAGCAACAGGCATTTCTCAATCGGTTGCATGCTTTTTCTGCGGGCGGCCTTGATCAGCAGGATCAGTGAATAGAGCAGCTGTACCAAAGCTGGCCATCCTTCCTCAAATATCCGGCCAACGACAAGCGAGTTGACACCCGTCGGCAAGCGACGATTGCTGAGCCCGAAACCGCGCGTTGCGTCAAAGGCGCGTCGCTGAACCAGATCATTGTTACCAAGACCAACACCGAAAACTTCGCCCGAGCCGAGAACGGATACTCCTCCAATGACAGACGACAGCCGTATCGCGGCCGATCTGCTGGCCGAGGCGGATTCAAGCTGCTCTCCAAAAAATGCCGCCAGAAAAGTGCTCAGCACGAGGGCGGCAACAGCCGTCAGCAGGAAAGTGATCAACAGCCCGTTCAGAGTTGGTCGTGTGGTGCAGTAAACCGCAAAGGAAACCACCATCGGCGCGACCAGCAACAAAGAGGACGAGCGTGTCAGCATAAGGACAGCAAGCATCAACGCCACTATAAAAAGCAGCAGGGGACGGCTGCCGCGGTCGGTTGCAGGGGCCAGAGAGTAAATCAGGAAAACACCCAGCAACAGAATGAAATGACAGGCAAAGGTTGAAACTTCGGGGAATATCGCGAAACCGCGACCATAGTGTGGTGGCAACTGGAAGAACACATTGGTTCGGAAATCAAGATCCTCGGCACCCAGCAGCATTTGAGCAGCAAAAAGCAGGCCCGACAGAATGCCGCCGACGATAAATCCGATCATTAACAGCCTGAGCGATGTATCAAACCGGCAGATGATCACTGTTTGAAGAAGAAAAGGAACAATGAAGACACCATAATAGGCGAATATTGCAGGTGACCCACCAACCCATAGTGAAAGGCAAAACGATCCGATCAGCAGTAGCAGGACTATGGCCATTCGGCCCGGCAACGCACGGCGAAAGACGATGATCAGGGGAATCCCCACCAGAACCAGAATATCCATGGGCTGCAAGGTCACGACGCTGACAGGCAACCCCAAAGCAGGCACCCAAAGCGCCAGACCGAATGCCAGCGCCAGCCAGTTCAGGGCCCTTTGCTCAAGATGCAGCACGGTGCGGCGCCTTTCCGAACATGGGCGTACCTGACAGGTGGCGTTTCAGATTGCTATCAAACGCAAGGGAAGCGCGGAACGCTGGGGTTTTCATGAGCGAGGCGGCTAAACTTGCGCGCGCCTCCGGCTCTTTCGCGATCTGGGCGCGGATCTTATCTACCGCTTCTCTAACCCCCTGAAAGCGCAGTCTGGCGTCCGGCACCAGCTCGCACACTCCCCCGCCGTTAAAGACAAAGGGCAGACAACCCGCTGATATCATTTCCGCCACGGCAATTCCGAAATGCTCGAACCTGTAGCAATGAAGCCCATAGCTGGCCCGGTTAAGTGCCTTTTCGATGGTTGCCTTGGCGGCATTGGGTATGAAGACAACATAAGGATTGGTTGCCTGCGCCTGCATGAGCCTGCCTGCATAGGGGCTGTTGGATTGGCCGAGCACCAGCAGGCGTGCGGGAAAGCCCTTGCCACGCAAATTGCTGACAATCTCTATAGCGTCTTCAAGGCGTTTATTACGCACAATCCGGCCCAGCGCGACAAACAGAAAGGGATCGCGGGTGCGACTATCGTCCTGTGCAACTGGTGTAACTTTCGGGTAGATTATTCCGTCAGCTTCAAGATCAAGATGCTGGTTTGAAATCTTCCGTGTCCAGTTGGAGTTGCAGAAGGTCACAACCTCACCACCTGTCGAAATCTCAGGCTGCGCGATCTTGCGGCAAATCAATGCATAGAGCTGCCTGGCTGCGAGATAGGCGCGCCCTTTGGTGGGGCCGGCAAGGTACGAGATCAATTCGGTGTTGGTTGAAAACAGTGATGGCGCGTGGAGTATGCGAAGGGTCGGCAAGCCGGTTGCCGGTCCTTCGCCAAAGGTAAAGAAAACGCCATCATAGCCGGTTGTGAAATTTTTCAGCTGATTGCAGATCAGCGCGTAGATCAGCAGTCGTGGCTGGCGGGTGCGAAATATCGACCTGACGAGGCGGAAGAGTTGCGGTCGTATATCCCGCCCATCCGGCAGTCTGTGGCCGTGTACATCCAGAATTCCAACACCATGGCCCAGCGACTTTAGCACCTGCGCCACCGCCATCGCGTAAGCCTCGGCACCACCTCCGGCTTTCAGATCGGCATGGACCAGCAGAATATTCACTTAAGTTCCGCCAAGGCCGTTTGCAGAGCCGCGATTTCCGTTTCATCGGTGGCAACATTGCGTGCTGCGTTAAAATAGATCGGGCGCAGCAACTCTTTTGCCTTGCGCGGTGCGATCCGCCGCAGATGCCGTTTCAGGCCGGTTTTGAAGAGCAGATGATTGAGTTTGGGAAAACGCGCGGGGACGCCTGCGTTTCTGGCGGAAACAGAGACATCAAATCCACCTCGCGGCAATCCAAGGAAATCGCTGATTTGGTCCAGGCAGCGTTCGGGATCGGAGGTCAGCACCTCAAATCTCAGTCTGAGTACCTGATCGGGTGCGAAAGTAGCGCAAAACCGCTTGAGTCCGGCACCATGGTTGCTGGGCCTCAGCAGATACTGAGCTCCGGGTGGAAGGTTTCCCGCAACCTCCTGCGCCAGCTCTTCGGTCAGCGAGCGAGTTGTGCGCCCTGTGCGCATTGCCAGCCGGTAATGCGAGAGGGCGCGGGCTAACGGGTCGCGGGTCAGCAGGATAATCCGGGCCTGAGGATTGTATTGCCGGATCCGAAGCGGGGCTTCCGGGCAGGCCAGATAACTGGTCGAAGCTTCCATTCGCCAGGGCGAATCAAGATCGGCTGACAATTGATCATATTGCGCCTGAGTTCGAAAAACCGCGAACTGAGCGGGGCGACGTTTTAGCCCCGCCAGATAGGTCGTTGGCTCAACATCGTTCAGAAAAGTCTGGCGCACATAGTGTTCAGGAAACTCATGGGCCGAGAAGAAATTCGGTTCTTTGACTGTTGTGGCTGATATCTGCGAATGCGTCTCCAGCCAGCGGGCAAGCTGTGTTGATCCTGATCGGGGGCTGGCTACAAGAAAGAGATTGATACCGGTCATGTCGCGTGGCCCGGATTTCGTGTCGGGTTCCGCCGCAACGCAGGTGCGAAAAAACACCCGCGAAGAACACCACAACCAAACCCGAAATGGATGACGGCAGCCGCAAAGGCCATGCGCAGACAATGCAGTGGCCCGGAATGCCAGCAAGACAGAGCGGAATAAAAGAGAACAAAGGTCAGATACAGACCGAGCGGGAGGGCAACAATGGGGGAAATCAAGGCCCCCAACAGAGCCGAGCAGATGCTTGCAAGAGTTACCAGCACAGGAATTTGCTGCCGCTGATCCAGCGTTTCGCCATGCTTGTGGGCCGTTTCAACCCGGAAGCGCCCGTTGCGATACATTTGCCGCCAAAGGCTTGTCGGCGTCGCGCGTGGTGCATAGGTGACCGGATATTGGTTTTCCAGAAAGATGCGCCCGCCCGCGCGGGTCAGCCGCTTGTCAAACTCAGCATCTTCATTGGCGGAGAAGTGCGCGTCATAGCCGCCGATTTTAAGGAACCACTCAAGCTGAAAGACTGCATGATGCCCGTGCCTCACCCAACCGCGCCGCTTACCCGTTCGATGCGCCGCGCCGCCGTTGCCAAGCCAGCTGTTCTGCAAATCAGCGACAGCATTTGTCCAGGCTGTATTGCCGGTTGAGTGCAAGGGAACGACAACCGATTGCGCGCCGGATTTCCTGATTGTCGTGATCAATCCGCTGACATATCCAGCAGGGTAGGCTGCATGTGCGTCCATCCTGACCAGCAGTTTTGCACCGGCCTGCCGGGCACGCCGGGCGGCAAGATTTACCGCCCGTGCCTGCGTTCGCCCGTGATTGTGAAACAACTGAAGCCGTGGATTGGTGCACGCAATGCCTGCAACGATTTCACGGGTTCGGTCGGTGCTGCAACCATCCCACACCCAGATCGGAAAATCCGTGCCATCGGCAAGCAGATCCGTCAGCAACGCCTGAATGTTATCGGCCTCGTTCAACACAGGAATGACGATCACAACCTCTGAGTCTGACATCAACAATCCACCATTTTTCGCTACGTTGTTTCCAAATAGGAAACAAAGCATTTGCCACCATGGCAATCTTGTCTGACTTGCCTGAAGACGGCCTTAACGATGGCGAACGTGGATTTCCGCTATTTTTCGAAAGAGTAGTTAAAAGTCTTTAGATCCCAGGCATACCGGTTCTGAACTAGCGCTTTACTCGCGTCGGTATAGTAGCGCCGGTAATCCCGGGAAACCCGGCCATTCAGATGCAGAAGGTCGGCTTTAACAGGTAACTCAAGCTTACTGATTGTCGCCGGTAGCTCGGTATTCAGGTCTTCAAGCCGCAGGATCGTCCCAACCAATTGTTCACCTGTTTCGTCATGCACCCAGGTTCGGGCCGACCATCCCCCGTATCGCCGCCAGCGCTGGTGATGCCAACCACCACCACCCCGACCTTCCGGTCGAACCGTTGCAAGCCAGGCAGCAAAAGTCTGGTCAAACAGACCTACCGTTCGCCGGAACCGGGTAAGGCGATCAACCGACCAAATCATCTCAAACAACGAAACAAGCCGGGCAAACGGATTTCGCGTGATCGTTAGATGCCGGTACTCACTGAACCTCCAACCGCGCAAATGAAACTCAGCCTGTGCCTCCAAAGGGGACATGTGTACATAAAATGGATGATGTCTTGTTCTTTGGCGGAAATGGACAATCGGTGAAGTGGTCCCAGTTTTTCGGACAGTTCTGCAGCTTTTCTAAGGTGTATCAGG
>CAZMNO010000061.1:0-20326 GCA_964567685.1 uncultured Rhodobacter sp.
CATTGACTTTGCGGGTCCTTCCTGACCCAAAACGTATACGGGGGGGCGAGGCGCGCAAGTTTGCTAGCGACAGGGTGATTTTTTTGGGAAGCCACCCGGAATCCAGAAGCTACCCACAGCCACAATAAATATCAATAAAACAAAGCGTTAGCTGCCTATCGCGGGTGGATTTCGCATGGATTTTCGGGGTTCAAAAAATCCACTTGGAGTCCACCTTGGAATCCAGGCCCCAAGTCACTTGCCGGAAGCCACCGCAGCCTAACAACAACAGTCAGAAGAACCTTAATGAACCTCAGCTTCGCCCCTGATGCGATTGAGCAACGACCGCTCGAGCGCCTGAAACCCTATGCCAAGAACGCCAAGATGCATGGGCCGGAGCAGGTGGCTAAGATTGCCGCCAGCATGGCCGAGTTCGGCTGGACGGTGCCGTGCCTTGTCGCGGAAGATGGCGAGTTGATCGCGGGCCACGGCCGGGTGCTTGCCGCCGAAATGCTCGGCCTGACAGAAGCGCCGGTGATTGTGCTGGGCCATCTTACGGACGAACAGCGCCGCGCATATCGAATTGCAGATAATAAACTGACAGAACTCGGGGACTGGGATGAGGCGATCCTGTCCGAGGAACTGCAAGTGTTGGCGGCCGAGGAGTTTGACTTGTCGCTGATCGGGTTTGATGATGGGGAACTGGATGCTCTGCTGTCAGGCCTTGATGAGGAAACCGATACCGAGGGCGAGGATGAAATTCCAGAACCGCCTGAGGATCCCGTCAGTCGACCGGGGGATTTGTGGGTGCTTGGCAAGCATCGCCTGCTGTGCGGTGACGCCACGGTGGTCACCGATGTCGAAAAACTTCTTGGCGACAAGAAAGCTGATCTCTGCTTTTGCGACCCGCCCTATAACGTCGATTACGCTGGCGGGGCTGGTGCCGATCAGGCGGGCAAGGGACGGCGGATCAAGAACGACGCGCTCGGCGATGGCTTCGGCCAGTTTCTTTATGACGCCTGCGTGCTGATCAACGCCCATACGGTCGGCGCGGTTTACATCTGCATGTCCTCGAGTGAATTGCACACGCTGCAGGCGGCCTTCATGAAAGCGGGCGGCCATTGGTCGACCTTTGTGATCTGGGCCAAGAACCGCTTCACGCTGGGGCGGTCTGATTACCAGCGCCAATATGAACCGATCCTTTATGGCTGGCCCGAGGGCGTGAAACGCCGTTGGTGCGGGGCGCGGGATCAGGGCGATGTGTGGAATATTAATCGCCCGAACAAGAATGACCTGCACCCGACCATGAAACCGGTCAGCCTGGTGGAACGCGCCATTCGCAATTCAAGCCGCAAGGGCGATCTGGTGTTTGATCCGTTCGGTGGCAGCGGCACGACGTTGATCGCGGCGGAAGGCACGGGTCGCAAGGCTGCCTTGCTGGAACTGGACCCGAAATACGTCGATGTGATTGTCGAGCGCTGGCAGCGGTTTACGGACCAGGCCGCGACGCTTGATGGCGACGGGCGCAGCTTTGATGAGATCAAATCCGGGCGCGAGGCCGCATGAAACAGTCCCGCCTGATGTCGCTGATCGAGGCCATCACCAATGTTGTCGTCGGTTACGGCGTGGCAGTGGTCACGCAAATACTGGTGTTTCCGGTGTTTGGTTTGCACACAACGCTGGCCCTGAACCTGAAAATGGGTCTGATCTTCACCGGCATATCCCTGATCCGCTCGTTTGCCTTGCGGCGGTTGTTTGAGGCGGTGCGGGTTGGCAGAGGCAGACGGGCACTCACCAGCACAATTGACGGCGGTTGATTATCAATGGAAGGGATGAGCGAACGCGCCTACGCAAACCATGCAGGCCTTTCGCGCGGTGCGATCCAGAAGGCCAAGGCGGCTGGACGGCTGGTGCTGTTTGCCGACGGCTCGATCGATGTGGAGGCTTCGGACAGGAAGCGTGCGGCGATGACCGACCCGTCAAAGCAGCGCAGGGCGGCACGGGGCAAACTAAAACCCGTTCCGGATGCGGCGCTCTCGGCCGTGGGCGAGACCCTGCGCGAACAGGGCCTGCAGGCCCCCGTCACCGGTGGCAACACTACGTTTCTACAGGCCAAGACCGCCAACGAGGTGCTGAAGGCGCAGGAACGGCGGCTGAAGCTGCAAAAGATGAAGGGCGAGCTCGTGGACAAGGCACGCGCCACGGCACTGGTGTTTCGGTTGGCCCGCGAGGAACGCGACGCCTGGATCAACTGGCCCGCGCGAGCAGCGGCCTTGATGGCGGCGGAACTGTCCTCTGCACTTTCTGAGGCGGGTCAGGACATAACAGTGGAGACAGCTCTGATGCAGAAAGTCCTCGAAACCCATGTCCGCGCCCAGCTTACCGAATTAGGACAGAATGTCCGGCTTGACCTCACGTGACGGAGTGCAGGCAGGTGAGACTTTTACCGGTGACCAGGATTTGCTGCGTGCCTGGGCCGAGGGGGTTACGCCTGACGCCGATCTAACGATTTCGGAGTGGGCGGACAAATATCGGATGCTGGCCTCGCGCGCCTCGGCCGAACCCGGCCGGTACCGCACGAACCGCACACCTTACATGCGTGAAATCATGGATGCGCTCTCGCCCAACCATTCCGCACAACGGGTCGTGTTCATGAAGGCAGCGCAGGTGGGCGCGACGGAGGCGGGCAATAATATGATCGGGTTTGTGATTGCACATGCCCCTGGACCGATGCTGGCGGTGCAGCCGACCGTGGAGCTGGCGAAACGAAACTCACGCCAACGCATCGATCCGCTGATCGAGGAAAGTGCATCCCTGCGCGAGCGGGTCCGGCCATCCCGAGCGCGGGATTCCGGCAATACGATGCTCTCGAAAGAATTTGCGGGCGGGATATTGATCATGACCGGGGCGAACTCTGCCGTCGGGCTGCGCTCGACACCAGCGCGTTACATTTTTCTCGACGAGGTCGACGCCTATCCGGCCTCCGCTGATGAGGAGGGCGATCCGGTCAGTTTGGCCGAAGCGCGCTCATTGACGTTTGCGCATCGGCGCAAGGTGTTTTTGGTATCAACGCCAACAGTCAAAGGGGTAAGCCGGATCGAACGGGAGTTTGAAGCCTCGGACCAGAGGCGGTATTTTGTGCCGTGCCCGCATTGCGGCGCGCGGCAATGGCTGAAGTTTGAGCGCCTTCGCTGGGACAAGGGGCAGCCGGAAACGGCTACGTATCATTGCGAAGCCTGCGAACAACCGATCGCCGAACATCACAAGACAGCGATGCTGGAAGCGGGGCAATGGCGGGCAACAGCGGAAAGTTCCGACCCGACCACGGTCGGCTATCACCTTTCGGCGCTCTATTCGCCGGTCGGTTGGCTGAGCTGGGAGCGGATTGTGCGAGGCTGGGAAGCGGCGCAAGGTTCAGATGATGCCATTCGGGCTTTCAAGAACACCATTCTTGGCGAAACCTGGGTGGAGTCTGGTGAAGCACCGGACTGGCAGCGCCTGCTGGACAGGAAAGAAGACTGGGCTGCAGGAGAGGTGCCCGCAAACGCGTTGTTCCTGACGGCGGGTGCTGATGTTCAAAAAGACCGGATCGAAGTTGATGTCTGGGCCTGGGGACGGGGGCTGGAAAGCTGGTTGATCGATCACATTGTCATTGAAGGTGGCCCGGGGTCGGAAGCCTGCTGGAGCGGGTTGACCGAGTTGCTCGGTCGAACATGGCAACACGCCAACGGCAGCCAGATGACTATCGCGCGGCTCGCCGTTGATACCGGATATGAAACTCCAGCCGTGTATGGCTGGGCCCGCAAGGTCGGCTTTGGTCAGGTGGCCCCGGTCAAAGGTGTCGAAGGATTCAATCGCGCCAGTCCTGTTTCGGGGCCGACATTCGTGGATGCGACTATAGCCGGCAAACGCCTGCGCCGCGGAGCACGGCTGTGGACGGTGGCGGTGTCGACGTTCAAATCCGAGACCTATCGGTTTTTGCGATTGGAACGGCCAACGCCCGAGGAACTTTCTGGTGGAGCATTGTTCCCGCCGGGAACCCTGCACCTCCCGGGCTGGATCGACAGCGAATGGTTGAAACAGCTGGTGGCCGAGCAATTGGTGACGGTGCGCAACAAACGCGGCTTTGCACGGCTCGAATGGCAAAAGCTGCGCGAACGCAACGAGGCCCTTGATTGCCGGGTCTATGCCCGCGCGGCCGCGTGGATCCTCGGGGCGGATCGCTGGTCCGAAAAGCAATGGGATGAGCTCGAGCGGCAGGTCGCGGTTCCGGGCGCTGAAACCAGCACCGGAACCGTGAAAGCCACACGGCAAAGCCGATTAACAAACCAGCGCCGTTCCGTGCGCTCGAATTACATGGGGTAAACGTGGCCACACTGGCAGAATTGCAAACCCGCCGCGAGGCACTGGCAGCATCACGCGCCAGTGGCGTGGCCCGGGTCAGTTATGACGGCAAGGCCGTGGAATACCGCAGCTTGGCTGAAATCGACCGCGCCATTGATGTGCTGGATCGAGAAATCGCCGCGCTTGAGGGTCGTGCGATGATCCGGCAGGTGCGGGTCACGACGAACAAGGGATTGTAATGGGCCTGTTTGATGCGTTTCGCCGCCAGGAGACCGGCGGTCTCGGCAGCGTGCGTGCCCGCCTCGAAGGGGCGATGTCACGCCGCCGCCTGCGGGGTTGGCAGCCGCCGCTGGAAAACATCAACTCGCTGGTGGCTGCTGGTGGGCCAAGACTTTTGGCACGCTCGCGCGAACTGGTCGTGACCAATGGCTATGCCGCCAACGCCTGCGAGGCCTATGCGGCCAATCTGGTCGGGGATGGGATCAAACCCTCGTCCCTAATCGAAGACGGGGATCTACGGGACAAAGTTCAGCGCCTGTGGCTGGCCTGGACCGATCAGGCCGATGCCGACGGGCTGACGGATTTCTACGGACTGCAGGCGATGATTGCCCGCGAGATGTTCGTGGCAGGGGAGTGCTTCGTGCGCATCCGGCCGCGTCGTGCTGAAGATGGTCTGCTGGTTCCGATGCAGCTGCAACTGCTGCAATCGGAAATGCTGCCGTTTGAGAAAACCGAAACTGCACCCAATGGCAACCGCATCCGCTGTGGCATCGAGTTCGATCTGATCGGTCGCCGCGTGGCTTATCACTTCCGCCGCCGTCATCCCGGTGACAGCACGGACAGACGGGACGTGATTCCGGACACAACAAGGGTTCCCGCCGAGGACGTGCTGCATATCTATCGCCCCATCGATGCCGGGCAGATCCGTGGCCTGCCGCATGTGGCGCCTGCCATGGTGCGGTTGTTCCTGCTCGATCAATATGATGACGCCGAGCTTGATCGCAAGAAAACCGCTGCGATGTTTGCGGGCTTCATCACCAAGAACGCTCCGGAAGAGGCGTTGATGGGTGAAGTGGAAGATACCGGCGAGGGTATTGGTATTGCCAGCTTGGAACCCGGAACCCTGCAGGTCTTGCTGCCGGGCGAAGACATCAAGTTCTCCAGCCCTGCCGACGTGGGCGGCGGCTACGAGGCGTTTCAGTATCGCACGCTGTTGGCGATCTCCGCATCTCTTGGACTGCCGTATCATCTGGTCACCGGCGATGTGCGCCAGGCGAACTATTCCAGTCTTAGGGCTGAGCTGGTCGAGTTCCGCCGTCGCATCGGGCAGTTGCAGCACGGGGTAATGGCGCATCAGTTTTGCCGCCCTATCTGGCAACGCTGGCTGGAAACGGCGGCGCTTTCCGGCGCGCTCGATTCGCCAGACATGGCCAAGGCCAAACCGGTGCACTGGATCCCGCCGCGTTGGGATTGGGTCGATCCACTGAAAGACATTCAAGCGCAATTGCTGGGCATTGAGGCGGGGCTGATGTCACGCCGCAAGGCCGTCGAGGCCACCGGTTACGACATCGAAGAAATCGATCGCGAAAATGCAGCGGATCAGGAGCGCGCTGCCGCTCTGGGCCTCCATTACAGCACCAGCGCCGGCGAGACGCAGGGGTCGCGGGCTACGCCGGGGAAACCGGCCGACCCCGAAGAACAGTCAAAATAGCAAAGGAACCACCATGAAAAACTGGTATTCGATCTGCGCCCTCAATGATGGTGCGGAAATTTCGATCTATGATGAAATCGGCGCTTACGGCGTGTCAGCGAAGGCCTTTCTCGCCGATCTTGGGGAATTGCCGGATGCAGCACCGTTGACGCTTCGGCTCAACAGCCCAGGTGGATCGGTGTTCGATGCGGTGGCAATTTACAACGCGCTTTCGCGCCACACTGGCACCGTCACCGTGACCATCGACGGGATTGCCGCTTCGGCCGCTTCCTACATTGCCATGGCCGGTGATGAAATCATCATGCCCGAAAATGCCTTCCTGATGGTCCACGATCCTTCCGGCATGGTCATGGGCACGGCGGCAGACATGCGCGCGATGGCTGAGGCTCTGGACAAGATCGGCGGCAGCCTGATGCGCGGCTATGCGGCCAAATCCGGAAAAGCCGAAGACGAGGTCGCAGCTCTCATGGCCAAGGAAACATGGCTTGATGCGGCCGAGGCACTGGAGATGGGTTTTGCCGACACCATGTCAGAGCCGGTCAAGATTGCCGCCAGCTTTGATGTGAGCCGCTTTCGCAATGCGCCGCCGGAGGTCATCAAGGCGGTGAAGGCTGAAGGCAAGGCTGTTGACAGGAAGGTCGAACCCGAGCCGAAACCTGCATCCGTGACCAGGGGCGATCCTGCTCCGGACGCCATCGCCATCCGCGACGAGGCAATGACCTATGCCAAGACGGTCGTCGACCTTTGTCGCCTAGCCGGTCAATCGCAGATGGCGGCCTCGTTTCTCAATACTGAAACCAGCCTCGAGGATATCCGCAAGGCCCTGATCGACGCCCGCGCGGCCGACGATCCCGACATTTCCTCCACCCATCCACAACCGGGGCCCACGCCCCAGGCTAAACCCTGGGGCGACGTGATCGCCCGCACCTTCAAACGCAAAGGATAAACAGCCATGACAATTCTGACTGAAGGCCGCCACACAGGCGGCTTTATTGTTTGGGAGGCACTTCGCGATTACACCCGCGAGGTCGTCAGCATCGCCACCGGCGGTGCAACCCCGGTTCTGGAGCCCGGCACCGTGCTTGGTAAAATCACCGCATCCGGTAAATACGCCGCCCATGATCCGGCAGCCGTTGATGGCACCGAAACTGCCGTCGCCGTGCTCTGGGGCAAGGCCGACGCCACCGCTGCCGATGTGGATGCCGTTGTGCTGTTGCGCGGCCCCGCCATCGTCAACGCCAACGATCTGGTATTCACCGGCACGCCGACGGCGCTGGAAATCACCGCCGCTCATACTGCGCTCGCCGCCGTTGGCATTCTCACCCGCTGAACCAATCTATTCTGAAAGGAGGCCACCCATGGCCACCATGGATATCTTCGAGACCGATGCGTTTTCGGTCATTGAACTCACCCGCGCGCTAGAAAACATCCCCTTTAAGCCTGCAACCCTGTCGGGTTCCGGACTGTTCTCCGATCGCGGCGTACGTTCCCGTACTGTTGTGATCGAGAGCCGTGACGGCACCCTATCGCTGATCCCGTTCTCGGAACGCGGTTCCGCCTATGACCAGCAAGTGCCCGAGCGGCGCGATGTACGGGCGTTCGTGTGCCGCCAGTTCAAAAAGCAGGATGTACTATGGGCCTCGGAAATTCAGGGCATCCGCGCCTTCGGCGCCGACAGTGAGACCCAGCAGATTCAGGCTGAAGTCGCCCGCCGTTTGCGCCGCCTTCGCACGGATGCTGAAGCCACGTTCGAGTACCACCTTCTGAATGGCATCCAGGGCAAGGTGTTGGACCCCAAGGATGGAGCGCCCGTCATTGATTACTTCACCGAATTCGCGATCACCCCTGCGACCGAGGTGGATTTTGATCTCGACAATGGCTCGCCCGGCTCCGGAGCTTTGCGCAAACGTTGTCAGGCCTTGATCCAAAGTGTGGAGGATAGCCTTGGAGGGCTTTCCACCGGTGCGGTGCAATTGCGCGCCGAATGCGGCTCGGCCTTCTTTGCCGATCTGGTTGCCCACAAGGAGGTCCGCGAGACCTACCTCAACACCGCCGCAGCCGCCGATCTGCGCTCGCGCGTCTCCGACGAGGTCAACTTTGGCGGCATCAACTTCCGTCGTTATCGTGGCAACGCCGCCTTCGGTGTGCCAGTCGACAAGGCCTTCTTCTATCCCGAGGGGGTCGAGGGTCTATTCGAGATTTACTACGCTCCGGCGGACACATTCGAGACCGTCAATACCCTCGGCCTGCCGCTTTATGCGCGTTCCATCCCTGACCGCGATCGCGATGAATGGGTGCGCCTCGAGATCGAAAGCAATCCGCTGCCGATCTGCACCCGCCCGCAGGTTTTGCGCTCCGCGCGACGGACGTGATGAGCGCTTTTGGAACTGCGATCGATTTGCTCTTTGCTGATCCCAATCTTGGCTGTGAGGCCTGGCACCGGGACGGCGAAGGGCAATTCACCCCGGTTCGTGTGATCCTGAAAAGTCCTGATGATGTTGTGGGTTTTGGTGAAGCGCGGATCTGGTCTGAAACCACAATTGTGGATCTGCGCGTCAGCGAGCTATCCGATCCGCGCCCCGGCGACCAGTTGATCCTTGGGGAGGAAACCTTCGTTATCCAGGGCGAACCTAAGCGTGATCGCGAGCGATTGATCTGGACGCTGGATCTGAGGCCGGAAGGTTAGATATTGAATGAAGATCGACCTTTCAATCAGCCCCGACATTGTTGCCATGATGCAGGCGGAACAGCTTGCTGGCGAAAAGGCGGTCACGGCCGCCATGCGTCAGGCGGGGAGTGATTTGAAGACCGACTGGCGGGGCCAGATCACCGGTGCAGGGCTGGGGCAACGGCTGGCCCGCAGCATTCGCAACAAGACCTATCCCGAGCGGGGTGAGAGTCTGGATGCAGCCGCGTTCATCTGGTCCAAGGCCTCGAAGATCATCCACGCCCATGATAAGGGCGTGTTGATCAAATCAAAGAACGGATTTTATCTCGCCATCCCGACCGAGGCTGCTGGCAGGGGCCGGGGAGGTGCACGGTTGACGCCGGGGGAATGGGAACGCCGTCGTGGTATGCGCCTGCGGTTCATCTATCGCCGGACAGGGCCGAGCCTGCTCGTGGCGGAAAGGGCCCGGATCAATACGCGGGGAACGGCCGTAGCATCGCGATCTAAAACCGGTCGTGGGCAGGTCAGTGCGCCGATATTCTTGCTGGTGCCGCAGGTGAAACTGAGGAAACGGCTCGGTTTGGCGCGAGATGCGGAGAAAGTGGCAGGATCGGTGCCTGGATTGATTTTGGCGAATTGGGAAGGGCAAGACTGACGGATATTCTAGAAATACCATCGGCTCGCTAAATGGCAAAATGTGCTAGAATCTGCGATGCGATTTCCCGATGCCGATCGGTCGATTGAAAAAAGTGAATCTCAGTCTGGAATGCTGGCCACTGGCCTGTGCGTTTGCGAATGAGAAATACCACCTCTGCTTCTACCGTCTCTATTTCGCGTGTGTTTCGGTCAATCGCGTCCGAATGTGCCCAAACACTTAGTTCTGCGGCAGCACCGTTTCTGCGCCAAGCGTAGCCGTGGTAACCTGACTTCCCGTTTGCCGTCCAACCATATCTCAATCTCTGCTGCATGGGTTGCTTGGTGATTCCGACGTATATTGGTGTTCCGTTGATGCTGGCGATGTAGAGCTTTGGAGCGCGCGATTTTGCTATGCCAGAAAAGCGGTTACTACCATCGGCGCAAGATACGGTGAACTGGCTCGGCGTGTAGGACAATTTGTAGTTTTCTGGTCCCTGAATCTGCAATTTGTCGTTCCTGTACAATTTTTCCAGCGCGACCGGAAACAGAACGCACCCTTATGAATGCCCGAACGCAAAACTTATCATGTTCTGGACCAAAATCTATTCATAATGCGAGCTTCACAGTATGCCCAGCACCCGAGAAACCATCCTGCAAGCACTGCTTGCGGCGTTGCAAACCGTGTCCGGCGCAACCGTTCTGCGCGGCGCGATCCTGCCCGAGCGCATCCCCATCGGCGGTCTGCTGATCCTGAGTGACGGTGACCCCGGCACGCCGGAGGTGACGCTGTCGCCGCTACAGTACCATTATGAGCGCCGCGCCGAGGTCGAGGTGATTGTGCAGGGCAAGACGCCGGCCTTCCGAGATACCGCATTTGATGTGCTGCTGTCAGAACTGGCCACAGCCATCTCAGTTGATCGCACGCTTGGAGGCCTCTGCGACTGGACGGAGGCACAAGCCTCGCAACCGGTCGACCTGCCGGTTGAGGGTGCTGAAGGCCTGAAGGCGGCCATAGTGCCGGTCATCCTGACCTACTCCACAGCCGATCCACTGGGCTGACTCCAAGTCCGCTGAACCCAAACGACAAAGGAACCTCATTATGGCACGCGCACAAGGCGCGCGGTCGCAACTCGCGGCTGCGTTCGAGACAACTTATGGAACCGCGCCGGCTGGCGGCTACATGCAAATGCCGTTTGCCAGCGCATCATTGGGAGCGGAACAGCCTCTGCTGAGCAGCGAACTTCTGGGCTATGGCCGCGATCCACTCGCGCCGATCAAGGACGCGGTGACGGCGGATGGTGATGTGGTCGTGCCAATAGATGCCGAGGCGTTCGGGTTCTGGCTGAAGGCCGCGTTCGGTGCACCAACAACCACTGGCACCACCAACAAGACCCACAGTTTCACCTCCGGCAAATGGAATTTGCCAAGCCTATCGATCGAGACCGCAATGCCCGAGGTGCCACGTTATGCAATGTATTCCGGCTGTGTGCTTGACCAGCTTTCCTGGCAAATGCAGCGCTCGGGGCTTTTGACTGCCTCAGTCAAGCTGATCGCGCAAGGCGAAGCGATTGCCACATCGAGTGCTGCCGGAACGCCGACCGGCTGGAACCTGCAACGGTTCGGCCATTTCAATGGCGCCATCAAGCGAAACGGCGCGCCGCTTGGCAACATCGTTTCGGCCGACATTACCTATGCCAATAATCTGGACCGGGTTGAAACCATTCGCAGTGATGGACGCATTGACGGGGCGGACCTGTCGATTGCGGCGCTGACCGGCAAGATCGATGTGCGCTTTGCCGATATGACCCTGATGGATCAGGCGCTGAACGGGACCGCAGCCAGCCTGGAATTCTCCTATACCATCTCGGCCAATGTCAGCCTGACCATCACAGCTCACGCGGTTTACCTGCCGCGACCCCGCGCTGAAATTCAGGGCCCGCAAGGCATCCAGGCCAGTTTTAACTGGCAAGCGGCCTTTGACGCGACCGCTGGCCGGATGTGCACAGTCACCCTTAAAAACACAATCGCGAGTTATTGATATGCTGAAACTTGATCTCAAGAACGAACCGGCCTGGCTGGACCTGGGCCATGGTGTGCGGGTGTACCTTGCTCCCTTGACCACGGCAATGATGGTGGCCGCCCGAAGTGATCCGGCAATCACCGGTTTGGATGAAGATGCATCCGACGAGGAAAGCGCGCTGGCGTTTGCCAAAGCGCTGGGCCGCATTGCTATCATCGACTGGGAAGGAGTGGGTGATGAAAACGCCAACCCGGTGACTATCAGCCCGGAAGGGATCGATGCCCTGCTGGACGTCTGGCCGCTCTTCGAGGTCTTCCAGACAGACTATGTCGCCAAAGGTCTGGTGCTGGATCAGGAAAAAAACGCCTCTGCGCCCTTGCCGAGTGGACCTTCGGCGGGGGCGATGGATATTGTGAGGTCTGCCCAAAAACCTGCGAAGACTGCCCGCAAATCCTGAACCAACCGCAATGCTTTGAAGGCTGGCAGGTCTGGGACTTGGTCACCCGTCTCGGCGGACAGCTGCGGGTTGCCCCGGGTGGCAGTGTGATTGGCTGGGACATGGGGGCGGCCCTGTCACTAGCCTCGGCGCTGGGCATTTGCCTTGTCGCCGTTGCTGAACTCCTCCCCGCAATCGAGGCCGGGATGGTGCGCAAAATCAACGAACAGATGGAACAAAACAATGTCTGAAAAACGGGTCTCCGTCCGCCTTGCGGCCGTCGGCGGCAAACAGGTCAAGGCCGAGTTTGAGGGCATTGGCGAGGCTGGCAAACGCGGCTTTGGCAAGGCTTCGCGCGAGATCGAGATTGCCAATGCGAAGCTGGCAAAGTTTGCGCGCCGCGCCAAAATCGCTGCCGGGATCATGGCCGCGGCTGCCGTGACCGCAGGCATTGCCATGGTGCGCTCGGGTCTCAAAACCATTGATGAGCAAGCGAAACTGGCCGCCTCGCTAAATACCACCACCGCCAGCCTGCAGGTCCTGGCGCGGGCGGCCGATCTTGCCGGGGTATCCCAGGGCGAGGTTGAACAAGCCACGATCATGATGACCAAGAGCCTGAGCCAGGCAGCACAGGGGACCGGTCCAGCCGTTAAGGCATTGCAACAGCTGCACCTTTCCGCCGCTGATCTCGCCAAACTGCCAATTGATCAAAAGATGGCCGCCATTCAGGACGCGATCGCCAAGTTTATCCCGAAAGCCGAGCAGGCGGCGGTGGCCGCACAAATATTTGGGTCCCGTGCAGGTCTGATCTTCACCCGGATTGATAGTGCAACCCTGCGCCAGGCCACCCAGGATGTGCAGGATTTCGGTGTGGCGGTATCGGAAGGGGATGCCGCGCAGATCGAACGCACAAACGATGCGCTTTCCCGCATGGGACTTTTGTGGCGCGGTATTGCAAACCAACTGGCGGTGGCGGCGGCACCAGCACTCGAGGCCATCGCCAACGCCCTGGCCGCAATCGGCAAGGTCACCGGTCCATTGGGACGCACTATCAAAAACCTGTTCAACCATATCGGTGAAATCGCCACCATTGCCGCCACATTCGCTGCCGTTCTGGGTGGCAGGTTGGTGATCTCTCTGACGTCTGCGGCGCTCGGCATTCGTGGTGTGTCGCTGTCACTGGCCGTTTTGCGCGGCGCCATCATCCGCACCGGCATCGGTGCGCTGATCGTGGGGGCGGGCGAGCTGATCTACTGGTTCGGGCGGCTTATGAAGGGTGCCGGCGGGTTTGGCGAGGCCTTGGGACTTCTCAAAGCTGTCGCCCTTGAAGTTTGGGAACGGATTTCTGACGGGGCCTGGGGAATTGTGCTGCGCATGTGGTCCGTCACAAACAGGCTGAAAGCCACCTGGTTTGATGCACTGGCTGTCATGCAGGATAAATGGGCGCTGTTTTTAAAAGCCATTTCCGGTGCGGCGTTTAAGGTCCCGGGCATGACCGGTCTCGCAAATGATCTGGCCTTTGAGGCTGGCATGGCGGGCCAGGCTGTGGACCAGTTGCGTCGGCAGGCCGATGATTTCCGCGAATATGCCGCCAATCTTTCCGGTCAAGCAGATGTGCTAGCAACAAATCTTACCCGGCCCCTCAAATCCATGGAAGCGCTGCGGGGCGCCATGAGTGCAGCGGGTGCTGACGGAGAAGGTGCGCTCGATGATACGCGCAATGCAGCTGATCGTGTCGCGGCATCTGTCAATAAAGCAGGAAGTGCTGCCAAAAAGGCGGCCGAGATTGCCAAAACGGCTTGGGAAACCGCGTCTGCTTCTCTCAAAACCTATGCCGCCAATGCGGCTGATATCGGCAAAGGGCTTGGCGATACCCTCACGGGAGCGTTTCGCAGTGCGGAATCCGCGTTCAAAAACTTCATCAAAACCGGCAAGCTTGATTTTAAGAGTCTTGCCAGTTCCATCCTGGCTGATCTGGCAATGATTGCGCTTAAAAAGAGCATCCTTGGCCCGATTGCAAACTGGTTGTCGGGGTCGTTCGGGTCGGTGTTTGCCAGTATTTTCCATGGTGGTGGATTGGTTGGGGGCGCAGCACCACAGCGCATGATGCCAGAAATGGCCTTTGCCGGTGCGCCGCGCATGCACAACGGCGGCTTTGCGGGCCTACGTCCCGATGAAGTGCCTGCGATCCTGCAACGCGGCGAGCGCGTGCTCAGCCGCCGCGAGGTTGCGCAATCGGCGCAGGGGCAGGTTTCAGTAGTAAGGATTGATCTGTCGCCCGACCTTGAAGCGCGCCTATTGCGTCAATCGCAATCTCAGGCCGTTGAAATCACCCGGGATGGTATTCGCCAATATGACCGCCTGGCATTGCCAGCGCGTGTCTCCCAGATTGCGGCTGATCCCGGTGTAACCGGCTGATGGTTCAGGTCTTCCCGATGCCGCTCGCGGAATTCTGGTCGCCGTTGCGGGTCGCGTCACTGTCTCTGAGCCTGCCTGCGGCGGCCGAGATATCGCGTACTGCCGGTGGTGAAATCATCGTCGCGGAACTTGGTGCACGGCTGTGGAGCGCACGGGTCACACTGGCACCGATCGGAATTGAGAATGCTGCGGCATTGCAGGTTAAATTGCGGTTGCTTCAACGCGCGGGTGCCTCCCTGCTCGTCTCCCCACGCGTCGGGGACCACCCGGCACGCGATCCAAACGGGGTGATCGCCGCCTCGAACGTGACCATTGACGGTCTGCCTGCTGGCAACCAAACACTGTCGCTCTCAGGTCTACCAGCGGGATACTCCCTGTCCGCCGGGGATTATCTGTCGTTCAGCTATGGCAATCCGGGGCCGCGGGCGTTTCACCAGTTGGTTGGGGATGCACGCGCCGATGCGGCTGGCATTGTGCCCGCGTTTGAAATCGTGCCGCAACTTCGACCAGGCGCCACAATTGGCACGTCGGTCACACTGACCAAGCCGGCTTTTAAAGCCCTGCCTGTGCCCGGTTCTCTGAATGAGGGCGTGATGCAGGGAACGCGTCTGGCCGGTATCACCTTTGATCTCATTCAGACCCTGAAAGCCTGACATGCGCGCTTACGATCCAACAACACTCAATCATACAGCTTCCGCCAGTGGTCTCGTCGCCCAGGTCTTGCTGTGGATTGAGGCCAAGGATCCCGCGGGTCAACCCGCGCCGGTCGGGCTCTGGACGGGTGAAGATGATCGAAGCATTACGGTCGCGGGGCAATCGCGACTCTATGAGGGCGCCGGAGAATTGCTGGCCATTGAGCCGATCACCTATCGGCAAGGTTTTGATGCGCGGCTGCACAAAATGGTGCTTTCGGGTCTTGGCGCTGATACCGAGGCCCTGCTGACGGGCACGGATGCGCGTCTCGCACCGGCTGATCTTTACCGGGTGATCCTGGATGCGGCCACGCGAGAAATCGTCGGTTCCCCGCATCGGTTGATCAAGGGCTGGGTTAATGAACTGATAATCAACACGGGTCAGATCAGTGGTCAAGTCGGTGGTCAGGATGCAGGCAAAAGCACGGTTGAATTGACGCTGGCCACTAGCGCACGGGCCCTCACCAAAACCCTTGCGCTCAAATACGCCGATGCCACCCAGCAGGCAAACGCCCCGGGAGACGGGTTTTTCCGCTGGGCAGCCATTTCAGGGCAGGTGCAAGTCAAATGGGGATGAGATCAGACTGGCGGGCACGGCTTGGGGCGTATCTCGCAACTGAATCCCGAACGCCGTTTCTGTATGGCACCAGTGATTGCGCTTTGTTTGCAGCGGGTGCACTCAATGCGATGACCGGCAGTGATCCGTCTGCTGCCTATCGTGGGCGCTATACGACACTGCGAGGTGGATTGCGGATCCTGCGCAAGGACGGATTCTGGGACCACGTTGAAAGGGCGGCCGCCTTACTGGCCGAAGTACCGCCACCGCGCGCCCGGGTAGGCGATATCGCCGTTGTTGAAACGGGCGATGGCCCGTCCCTCGGCGTGGTGCAAGGGGAATGGGTGGCGGTTCGCACAATGACCGGTCTTGGGTTCGTGCCGGTTGATCAGGCAACGCGGGTGTTTCGACCTTGATCCGCTTGTTGACGATTGTCGTTTGGCTAACAATCCTGCCCTCAGTCGCCCAGGCCGCACCCGTAGTGACCTTCATTGCTGGCATTGTCAGCGCCATCAGCAGCTTTGCGGCCTCAAGCTGGCTGGCGGGCGCCATCGTGCGGATCGGGGTGGGCCTTGGCCTTTCGGCACTTTCACGCGCGTTATTACCGCAACAATCGCGTCCGGGCGGGCTGCAAACCAGTGTAACGCTGAGTGGCGCCACAACCCCGCAGGGATTTATCCTCGGGCGCTACGCAACATCCGGTTCACTGGTCTGCCCACCCATGACCCATGGAGCCAGCAATGAATATCTGACCTATGTGATTACTGTGGGTGCCCTCAGGGATCAGACCCTGAGGCGCTTTGCGGTCAATGGAAAATGGCAGGTTCTGTCGACAACAAGCCACGCGGATTACGGCGGTGACGTCACCAGCGCCAATGCCGGGCATCTCTGGATCAGGTTTTTCGATGGTTCTCAGAGTGCGGCCGATCCGATGTTGCTGGCAAAATACGCCGCACACCCGGAAACGCCCTGGACAGTGGATATGGTCGGCACCGGCATTTGTTATGCGATCCTGACCTGCAAGGCCAATGCTGACCTTTGGTCTGGCCTGCCGCAGTTTCGTTTCGAGCTTGGCGGCATACCGCTTTATGACCCGCGCTTTGATGACACAGCAGGCGGCATCGGCCTCATGCGCTGGGATGATCCCGCCACCTGGGTTTTCAGCGAGAACCCGGCCGTGATGATTTACAATATCATGCGCGGGATCTCCTTGCCCGGTGGTGAGGTCTGGGGCGGAGATGTGGCGGCGGACGATCTGCCCTATGCCAATTGGGCCGTCGCGATGGATGCATGTGATGAACAGGTCCCTGACGGCACCGGCGGCACCAAAGCGCAATATGTGGCCGGTTTTGAGGTGCGCGTCAGCGAGACCCCCAAAGCGATCATCGCGGAGCTCTTGAAATCCTGTGCCGGTGAAATGGCTGATATTGGCGGCATCTGGAAAATCCACGTAGGCGCGCCGTCACTGCCAACCTTGTTTTTGACAGATGACGATATTCTCATCTCTGAAACCCGTCAGTTGCTGCCGTTCCCGGGGCTGGAACAGACCCATAACGGCATCAGCACCACCCATCCCGATCCGGAATTGCTCTGGGAAGCCACAGAGGCGCCGCCGCTTGTTGATCAGGTTGCGATTGCAGCGGATGGCAACCGGCATCTGACCGCCAATCTTGGCCTGCCAAGTGTCTGGGACAATGAGCAGGTCGCGAGACTTCAGGCCGCCTGGCTCAAAGATGATCGGCGATGGCGGCGCCACTCCCTCAGCCTGCCACCCCGATGGGTCGCGGCAGAGCCTTTTGATGTGATCAGCTGGGACAGCCTGCGCAACAATTACCTGACCACCCAGTTTGCTGTCCTGTCTGTCACCGACAATCCGATGACCCTGAACCAGCGCGTGGTGCTGCGCGAGGTCAATCCCAATGACTGGAGCCTGTGAGATGAGCGCAGAAGTCACTTTCAAGCGCGGCGATACCATCGCGTTTGACTGGGAGGAATATTGGGATGCGGACATGAGCCAGCCGCGGGATCTGAGCAATGTTGCGATTGCCTGCTGGGCCGAGCATGAAACCGGCACCCGGAAAATCCTGAGCGTGACCGTTACGGATGCACTTGCTGGTAAATTGCACATCGTAGATCCGGCCAGCGTGTCCACGCCCTGGCCGATCGGCATCTGGATGGTGGATGTGGAATTCACCGAAGCCGGGGCGGTGAATTCAAGCCCCTCCTGGCAAATCCGGATCGAGCGGAACATCACCAATGCCCAGTAAGATCGTTGTTACGGGCAGCTCCGGGGTTGTGTCAGCGGGTGGCAGTGGCTCGGTCCTGCTGATCTCGGGCGGGCCCATTGTATCTGTGATGATGACCAATCTCGCGGCGGCCGCGGCAAACTCGGCGGCCGCAGCCGCCGACAATGAAGCAAATTCCGGGGCGAGCGCGGATACGGCAGCCGCAAAGGCCCTGGAGGCAGAAAACTCGGCCGCCAGTGCCGCGGCCAGTGCGGCCATTGCCGCAAGCGCTCCGGTGACCTCGGTGGCGGGTAAAACCGGCGATGTGTCTCTGTCCAAAGCCGATGTGGGTCTTGGTAATGTCAATAATACATCAGACGCGTCCAAACCGGTTTCGACGGCTGCGCAGGCGGCGCTGAATGCCAAAGCCAGTCTTTCCGGGGCGACGTTTACCGGCACGATCACTGCGCCGAATTTTGTCTCCTCGTCAGATGTGCGCCTCAAAAGCAATATCGAGACTATCGGAGAAGCGCTGGACATTCTCCAGCATCTCCGGGGCGTGCGTTACACCTCTGAAGGCCGTCGGCAGATCGGGGTGATTGCCCAGGAAACCGAGCTGCATTTGCCGGAAGTGGTGTTTGAGACCGAAGACGGTATCAAACGCGTGGCTTACGGCAATATCACAGGCTTGTTGATCGAAGCGATCAAGGATTTGAGCGCGCGAATTATTCAGCTTGAAACCGAGAAGCGTGATGAACAGCCATGATTGTGACCACCACAGAAGGCCCGGCCATCCTCGTTGGCTATCAATACCACCTGCACCTTGAAGCCGAGGCACCGCTGTTTCCGCAAGGTTCATTATTCATTGGCCATATGCGCGCCAAGCCGTCGGACACGCAGATCCTGGCGGTGATTTCTTCATCCGATGGCAGCGTTGTGCGCGTGAGTGATTACGTTGTCGATCTCACCCTGTCACCCGCCCAAACCGCCGGGCTGGCACCGGGGCGTGTGGTGCTTGATCTGGTGCGCATTGATCTTGATCCTGATCTGCACCTGGGGTTTTCGCTGGAATTGCCGGTACTGCTGTCAATCACTCGGGGATTGCCATGAGCGACGCGGTCTCAACAGCAAATCTGAGCGGTCCGGTCCGCATCACCGCGCCGGTGAAAATCCATCTCGCTGGCGGTCCTGTTGTGGTTCGCCTTGCTGGTCAGCCGGGGCCAGATGGCAAAATCGGTCCTGAAGGACCCCGAGGTGAGCAGGGCGAACCCGGCATTACCGTTTTACCCAATGACACACCTATCAACGGAGGCTTTTTCTGATGGCCAATACAATCCAGTTCAAACGTCGGCTTTCGGGTCTTGCCGGTGCTCCGCCCGCGCTTAAATCCGGCGAGGTTGCCCATAACGAGGTAGATGATACGCTTTATGTGGGCAAAGGTGATGACGGGTCGGGCAATGCCACCTCGGTTATTCCGCTGGCCGGCACTGGGGCCTTTGTTGATCAGGCAAGTGTCCAGAACATTGCCGGGGCCAAGACATTTTCGGTGGTGCCAAAATCAAGCCAAGATGCCAGTGGCGCGACGGACCTGGTGCGTAAATCCCAACATGATGCCGCTCTCGCGGCAAAGGCACCTCTGGCCTCACCCACGCTCACCGGAACACCGGCAGCCCCAACGGCAACCGGGGGCACCAACACCACCCAGCTTGCCACCACTGCTTTCGTGCAAAGCGCGCTTTCAGGCTTTGGTGCGGGTGATATGTCCAAAGCCACCTATGACAGTAACAATAACGGAAAGGTTGACGGGGCAGAGATGGCCGATGCGGTGCCCTGGACTGGTGTCACCGGCAAGCCAACCAGCTTTGCGCCTTCCACCCATAATCACCCCACATCTGAAATCACCGGTCTTGATACCAGCTTGGCCGCGAAAGCCCCGCTGGCTTCACCTGCTTTGTCTGGCACGCCAACGGCGCCGACGGCGGTCGGGGGTGCCAATACCACCCAGATTGCGACCACGGCTTTTGTTGCTACCGCCATCGCGGCCCTGATTGATGGCGCGCCGGGGGCAATTGACACGCTGAATGAACTGGCGGCAGCGCTTGGCGATGATCCGAACTTTGCCGCGACCGTGACAAGCGGCCTGGCGGGCAAACTCACTGCCAGCGCCAACCTCTCGGATCTGGTGAGCGTTGCAACCGCGCGCGCAAACCTCGGGCTCGGTTCACTGGCCACCCAATCGGCGGGCGCCGTTGCCATTACCGGGGGTACGATCGACGGTATTGCATTTGATGGCGGCACCTTCTGATGGCAGCATCCCTGATCCTGAAGCGCAGTTCTGTTGCCGGTAAAGTGCCAAGCACTGCACAGCTCGCGTCCGGGGAACTGGCGATCAATACCTATGACGGCAAGCTTTTTCTGAAACGCGTTTCGGGCGCGGAAAGCATCATTGAATTGGGCCAAACCGGTCCGCAGGGTCCCCAAGGCCCGGCAGGGGCGGACGGCTCTCCCGATACGGCTGCACAGGTGCTGGCCAAGCTCGTCACCGTCGACGGGCCGGGATCGGGTCTCAACGCGGACAAGCTGGATGGCAACCAGGCCAGCGCTTTCGCCAGGCTTTCGGGTGCAACCTTCACCGGTACGG
>CAZMNO010000062.1:0-19534 GCA_964567685.1 uncultured Rhodobacter sp.
ATCTCTCTCGCAGCAACCATGATCGAACTGAAATGAACGTCAACAGGCCCTAGCTGAAAAGCGTCAAGCCTTGCAAGCTTGGGAAAATCTGTTGTTTGAAAATCAAACCAAGTAACTCCCAAGGCAACAGGAACTCCGATCACGGGCGGCGGGCGGGCTAAATCTTCAAACTTGGGTTTTCTCTAAGTCTATTTTTTAGTCTCAATTTTTCTACTTTTTTTTGAGAAAGGTAAATCTGAAGGTTAAGCCCGCCCGCCGCCGCTACCAGAACGTTCTGAGTTCAGTTGCCTGCGTAGTTCAACAAGAAACGCTTGGATGAGCTCGGCCGCCTCAAACAAAGAAGTACCAAACAACAGCAGCTCCGTCCTTCCTAGTACAAGTTCATAAGAACTCTGATTAGATGTAGAAAGCTCGAAACCAGCCGTTCGTGCGGCTTGCAGAGAACAACCGCTGAGAGCCCAGAGGAGAAGTGTCAAATCTTCGCTGCGTGCGCTCACAGCGAAATTGTCGCTGCATGGTAGTAGGGACTCGCGCCGCGGTGCAGCGAGTAGAACCGTCATTCACGGATCCTGCAGCGAAATTTTCTGAGGTAATGACCGGGTTGCGGGACGGAGCTGGCTTTCGCTGCACGCACTCTAATGGCGGCTAATTGCGGATTGTGTTGGTGATGAACACCAGCGTTAGCTGGCAGTCGTTTGCCGATGGATATGCAGATGGGTGAAGATAAACACAGGCATGCGAACATTCGGTTTTCTGGATCTCGGCTTGTGCTCTGTTCAACCGTCTTCTGATTTAGCGTGTGTTGAGCGGGCATACCACGATGCACTTCAGTTGCAATTTTTCGCCGTTGAATGTCGTCTGCCCTTCGAGCGTTTGGGAATTGCTCGAAGAGGCTTCTTTGCCTACTAACAGCCCTGATGGTCGGAAAATTCTTGTCGTTGATCGGCGCTTGATGAAATGCAAACGGATTGATTTTGCATGAACCCAATGTATTCGATTGTTCTGGTGTTTTTAGGGGTTATTTCTTGGGGCCTCGTGGGAGGTTGCTGCTCTTTGCAGATCTTGGAATTCAGCGTCTGTTAGTCCCGGCGACTTTTTGAGACATCGCTCTGCGGAGGATTCCAAGCCAGCTTTGATCGCTATCAGCCACCAAAAGCATGCTTCGTCAGGGAATTGAGGGGCGATTTCCTTTGCCCAGATCAGGCTGGCAAGCTCACCTGCAGCTGACGCATGTTCTTGCTCGGCGGCCTTGCGCAACCATTGATCCGCCAACGACAGGTCAACTTCGGTCCCTAGACCTGAACGCAGCATGGTCGACAAGCTGTGCTGGGCTGCGACAATCCCCAGGGCCGCGGCCTTTTCAAACCAGAACACCGCTGCTTCTTTGTTGATGTCTGAGGCAAATCCGATTTCATACATGTAGCCAAGATCGTTCATCGCCCCGGCGTGCCCGGCCGCTGCAGCGCGTCTGGCCCATGTCATGGCGAGGTCGTTGTTCTTCTCAATATCATCGCCGGTCCTGAAGGCTCTTGAGAGCCTCAGCATGTCTTCGGGGTCAGCAAGTTGACTGTCGATACGTGGCCTGAAGTAGTCGGAATCACTGCTGCCGATGCTCACCTCACCGTCGCCCCACCACCCACACGCAAGACTCTTGTGAGGAAGGCAAAAAACCCCAAGGATCGCGAACAGGACGGCTAAACATCCAGCGGAGCTTCGCATATCTCCTCCTTTTCACATAGGTGAACACACTGAAATAATTAAGTTTTCCAAGCAACCTGTCAAGAAAGACCAGTCAGACAAAAGCGCACATCTTGAAAAACTGTTTCACTTCCAAAATCATTCTGGCTACCTTTTGCAGGCAAAATCACACCAGTCAGCCGGAGGCCGTTGGTGAAACGCAGACGTTTTTTAAGTCAGACCTTAGCAGCTGCGGCCAGCCTTGAACTGGCCGCCCGGCCGGTGTTTGCGGAAGCCCGGGTGGTCCGTTTTGGTCTGACCCCGGTGTTTCTTTCAAACGACCTGACGTTGCTCAACAGCCTGGAAAAATACCTCAGTCGTGCGACCGGTTTCGAAGTCGAGCTGATCCAGAAACGCACCTATCAGGAAATTACGACCCTGCTGGTTGCCGGGCAGTTGGATGCCGCCTGGATCTGCGGTTACCCCTATATTCGCTTTCAGGAGTCCCTTGAGTTGCTGAGCGTTCCCGTCTGGCGTGGCCGACCTTCCTATCAAGCATATCTAATCGGGGCGGCAGGAAGCGATGCCTCCGGAATTGATGATCTGGGCGGTAATCTCCATTGTTTTTCCGACCCGGATTCAAATTCGGGTTATCTGGTTACTTCGGCTCTGTTGGCCGACCGCGGCACGGCCCCCAACGAGTTTTTCCGAAAGTCGTTTTTTGCCTATGGCCACCGGAATGTGGTCCGGGCGGTTGCATCTCATCTCGCGCAAAGCGGCAGTGTAGATGGCTACGTCTGGGAAGTTCTCAGCTATATCGAGCCAGATTTGACGAAGAAGACCAAAGTGATCTGGAAGTCGGACTGGCTTGGGTTTCCTCCACTTGCCGCCCCAAAGGCTGCAGCGGGTACGGAAAAATTCGTCGCGGTTCAGAATGCCCTGTTCAACATGCACGAAGACCCTCTGGGTCAGCAGGTTCTGCAACTTCTTAGGCTGGACAGGTTCGGCAGCCCGGCCGGATCAGATTACTTCAAGATTGCCGAAATGATGCGTAAAGTCCGGGAAACGGGATGAAACTTTCGCTATTCAGGCCCAGGTCCTGGCCGATCTCCCTGAAAATGCCGCTGGTCGTCGTGTTCTTGATGATTGCCATCGGCTCCTTGGCAACCGAACGCGTGTTGACCAAGCTTTCGGAAATACAGGATCAGAATCTTCAGGAATTGTCCGGAGCATATCTGGATGGGTTATCTTCAGCGGTTCTGCCGCACGTGTTGAGGGACGACACATGGGAGGTTTTTGACTCGATCGAACGCTCCAAGGCGCAATACGAGAATATCAACGTTGTCTCCACGATCGTTGTGGATCCTCAAAACTACATTATCGCCGCATCCGAACCAGCAGAATACGCAACCGGCTCATTGATTCCGTCCGAATTTGCTGACCAGGCTATTACCGAAAAGGCACTTCAAATTCGTTCAGATCAGCCACGGGTAAACGTCGTTCGGGACATTCAATTTCAAGGGAATGCGGTTGGACGGTTGAATGTTGTGCTGGATGTGTCGCGCCAGCTGGCAGAGCGGGATGATGTCAGATTCGCTCTGATCGGCAGCAACGCGGGTCTGACCTTCATTTTGGCTGCGTTCGGGTACTTGCTAACCCGGCGAATGAGCCGGCCGATGCAGGTGCTGACCGAACATCTCGACAAAAGCAAGGACCGGGGTTTTGAGGAAATCGCCGAGGCGGATATCCGAAATTCCAGCACGGAAGCGGCCGCACTTTTCACAAGCTACAACTCAATGGTTCGGGCGGCCAAGGAACGGGATATGCTGATCGTCAGCCTGCATGAGGAAGAAAAACTGGCGGGTCTCGGCCGCCTTGCCGCGGTCATGGCGCACGAAATCAACAATCCGCTCGGGGGGATGCTGACGTCGCTTGAAACCCTGAAACGCCACAGCAACAATGCCGCGGTACAGAAAACGACCGTCGGACTTCTGGAACGTGGATTGAAGAGTATCGGGGACGTGGTTCAAACTTCGCTGGTGGCCTACCGCAGGCGCTCTGACAAGCGCCACATCAGCGACAAAGATTTTACGGACCTGCGTCACTTGCTGAGGCCTGAAATACGTCGCCGCTCTCAGAAGCTGGACTGGGAGGTGGAATGGAACGGTGAAATTCCCCTCGACGGAACCAGTGTGCGGCAGATCAGCCTCAACCTTCTGCTTAATGCCTCGGAAGCGGCCGGTAAGGGCGGAACTGTCGCTTTACGCTCGACGGTCGAGGACGGCCTGTTTGAGATCAGTGTTGAAAATGACGGCAAAGGAATCCCTGACGATTTGTTATCTTGTCTGAATATGAAATCCTCCAAGCAAACACTGAAAAACGGCGCACCTCATTCCTGCGCGTCGTCCTGCCTGCGTGACAGAGGAGCGATACGAACTGGTGGCAAGGATAACGTTGGCATTGGTTTTTGGGTGATCTGCCGGTTGGTCGAGGAAATCCACGGTCAGATCAATGCCTCGCGGGATGACGGAAACTCGGTCATATCGGTGACGATCCCGATCCGTCAGGAAGGAGCGCATCATGCGGTTTGAGGGGTTGAAAATCGGCCTGGTTGAGGATGACGTGATCATGGGGGAGTCCCTTGTGCAGGCGCTCTCGCTTGAAGGAGCTGATGTTCGCTGGTGGAAGTCCGGCAGTGAAGGGCTGGCGGCAATGCCGCATGCCAACCGGGAAATCATCATATGTGATATCAGGCTACAAGATATGACCGGGGTGGAGGTCTTTGCCGAGACCAGCCGCTACCGCACCGTCGCGCCTTTTCTGTTCATGACGGCATTTGGTAACGTTGAGCAAGCGGTTAGCCTGTTGAAAAAAGGCGCAGGCGACTATGTGACCAAGCCTTTCGATCTGGAGGATTTGTTCCAGCGGATTCAGAATCTCGTTCCAACCAGGGAAGTACGAGTCTCCATGGGCGCACTTGGCCCGTCTGAGGCGATGCTCGAAATCGAACAGACCCTGAAAAGAGTGTCGACCACGCGCATCCCGGTTTTGTTCGTGGGGGAAACCGGGGTTGGCAAGGAGGTGTGCGCCCGCTTTCTGCACAGCGTTTCAACCAATGACCTGGCACCCTTTCTGGCGATGAATTGCGCCGCCATTCCCGAAGGCGCCGCAGAGTCCGAAGTCTTCGGCAGCGAACGGCCCGAACTGCATCGCGGGTTTGCAGAAAGAGCCCAGGGCGGATCGCTTTACCTGGATAGTATTTCTGATCTGTCCCAAAGTTGCCAACCCACCCTGTTGCGGCTGCTCGAAGAAGAAACATTCTATCGCATTGGAGGCGATGTTCCCGTTCATTTTGACGCGCGGGTTATCTGCTCTTCCGGGGTTGATCTTGCAGAGTTGGTGGAAAATGGGCTTTTTCGCGAAGACCTCTATTATCGCATCAACGCTGTTTCCGTGAAGATCCCACCACTTCGACAGCGTGTGGACGATGTCATCTGGCTGGCGAAAAGGTTCTTGCAGGACGTGGCCCTGCTGACGGGAGATGAACCCAAACAACTGAGTCCCGAAGCCGAGGAACGGCTGATGGATCACGCATGGCCTGGAAATGTGCGCGAGTTGCGCAATCGGATCGAGCGGGCGAACTCACTGACCCAGACGGCCCACATTCTGCCTGAGAACCTGTTTGCGAACCGGCCCGGCGACCGGGACTTTGACAACAAGATAGCCAAGCTTTCAGTGGTGCGGGATGCCGCAGAAAAGCGTCAGATCAAGCTTGCGCTTGATGCCATGGGCGGCAACGTCACCCAGGCGGCCCAGACCCTGGGAGTTTCCCGCACGACCATGTGGGAAAAGATGCTCAAACACGAAATCAGCAGCCGCGAGGGCGCGTGAGCCCCAAGCCGACCTCTGCCCCCAAATCCTTATATTTCTAGCTGGAAATCCGGCTTGTTCGGATTTCCGAACAGTTGCCATCGGGATATTCGGAAATCCGAACAGTTTCACCCAACACTCGGACTCACCGGGAATTCGACCCTGTTCTAACCTGATCTCAGGGAGCAGCAAGCACATAGCGGTACTTGGGAGTAGAGGATCAGGAAGACAGGATGAAGTTCCTTGCGACTTGGAGAGAACAGAAATCCGAGCACCGGCTCATCAATCTCCTTGTGCCGCCGAATACGGTCCTTTCAGTTCCGGGCGAGAGCGCCCTGATAAATCCCATCATCAGTGAATTGGAGAGGTTCGCATGAGAGTTCTGTTCTCGGTCACATGGGGAACCTTGGCTATTGCAGCTGTTGTCGGCGTTGCCATTTTGGCCAGCGCCTATGTCGCTCAGGAAAAATACACTGGTCAGTCATCTTTCTGCGGTGGTTCCTGTCACACCATGACCGAGCAGTACACAGCCTGGCAAGGAAGTCCGCACCACGCGGACAACAACGCTGATGGCACGCAGGCGGAATGCGTCGATTGTCACTTCCTGCCTGGTGAAAAGAATAGTTTCAAAGCCAAAATGGAAGGGCTGAGGCATCTCGCAGCTTACCTCTATGACCCGGACGCACCGTTGCCGATACGTCCCGTAGTAAAGGATGGTTCTTGTTTGCGGTCCGGTTGTCATTCCCGAGAGGAAATTGCACCCACGGAACTCCAGTTTACCGAAAAGGTCCGTTTCAAGCACGAACCACATTTCAGCGACAAGGCGCTCGAAGGGCAAATGCTGACTTGTGACACCTGTCATTTCAAGGTGACCGAAAAGAAACATTTCGAAGTTCCGAAAGAGATTTGTTCCCTTTGCCACCTGAAACTGGAAGCTCCGACACTTGCCAATACAGCGACTGAGGAGGTCACGGTTGGAAACGGTACAATCGAGAGAGTCAGCTTCAAGCAGAGACCATCGATCGATTTCAACGCAGGCCTGTCCAAATGCGAGACCTGCCACAAAATTCCAACAAAATCACTCCAGGGTCAATTGAGCGCGGAGGACTCGAATGTCAACGCGATCACTCACCAG
Source organism: uncultured Rhodobacter sp. (assembly GCA_964567685.1). Lineage (GTDB taxonomy): Bacteria > Pseudomonadota > Alphaproteobacteria > Rhodobacterales > Rhodobacteraceae > UBA5972. The sequence continues at coordinate 6,683 of CAZMNO010000062.1, forward strand.
TCGATAAAGGAGGCTGGCGTAGCATGTGAGAGTTGTCATTTCGAAGTCGTCAAAGGCCATGGCGAGGTAGAGACCGGCAATGTGGTCTCAAACGGGTGCCTGACCTGCCACAATCGCAGCGAAGAGCTTCTGGCGCGGGTCGATGACGCGCGGTTCATGCACGACACGCACGTGTCTGCGAAAACGGCGGATTGTTTTGACTGTCATACGGTCATCGAACACAAAAACCGTACTGATCATCTGGACTTCGTGCGCGAGGACTGCACGCTCTGCCACCAGAACCAGCACCAATACCAGAAACTTCTTCTGGCAGGCACACCGGTCGCCGAGGGGCTGCAATCTACACCTCACCTGATGTTCAAGGTCAACACGAACTGCATGGCCTGCCATCTGAAAGTAGAAGTCAGCAACGGGCACGCTGTTCGCAAGGGAGCCCCGGAAACCTGCGTCGCCTGCCATACCCCCAAACACGAAGCAATGCTGGCCGATTGGGGCGAGCAGCTTGATGAAGAGGTCGAAATGGCAACCGAACTGGAGCAGGAAGCCATAGCGGCATTGGAAACCGCCAATGAGGCCGGCGTGGCTGAAGAGACACGCACCGAAGCGGGCGCAATGATTGTGAGCGGCCAGAAATACTTGGAAATCGTCCGTTCGGGCAACGGTGTTCACAACAAGAAATACGCAATCTCCATTCTGGATGAGGCGTTTGTGAACTTCGAAGACGCAATCGATTTGCTGGATGAGGGCGGGTAGGTGGCGCCCGGAGTACGAAGGCCGCAACAGCAAGTGAACGCAAAGATCCCAGGGAGAAAGAAATGAAAAGGAGAGTGACACGATGAGCAAAATTGACAAACCAAAGATTGGTCGCCGTGACGTGCTGAAAGGCGCGGGTGCCTCGGTTGCCGGGGCCGCAGCCCTTGCTGCGGGAACGGAATCCGCCAAGGCTGCGGGCACTCCGCCACGCTGGGTCATGGTCATGGACCTGCGCAAGTGTATCGGCTGCCGCGCATGTACCGTTGCCTGCAAGGCAGAAAACGATGTTTCGCTGGGTCGCTTCAGAACTGTGGTTCAGGAAGCCACAACAGGATCATTCCCGGACACCAAGAAAAACTTCCTGCCGATCATGTGCAACCACTGTGAAGGCAACAAGGAAGACGGCGTGCCGCCTTGTGTCAAAGTCTGCCCGGAATATCCCGGCAAGCGTATGACCTTCAAAACCGCGGACGGTGAAAAGATCCGCTATCGTGGCGGTGCGACGTACAAGCGCCCCGATGGTCTGGTTCTGATCGACAGCGATCTCTGCATCGGCTGCGGCAAGTGTATTGATGCCTGCCCCTATGGTGTTCGTTCGTTCAATCCGTTCGTCGAGGCCGGAAAGGCCCCGGGCAAACCCGCCGCAGACAAGTGCGACATGTGCAAGGAACGCGTCGCCAACGGCGTCGATCCGTCCTGCGTCAACACCTGTCAGGGCCGCGCCCGGATCTTTGGCGACATGAATGATCCCAACAGTGAGGTTGCACAGCTGATCGCTGAACACGATCTGACCAAGAACGTGCTTCTTCCGGAAGAAGGGACCGATCCGCACGTCTTCTACATCGACCCCGACAATGTGATGGGTGATGTCTACAAGAAGCGCGAGAAAGGCAAACTCGACCATTACGTTGACCTGATTCCTTAGGGTCCACCGGACCAATTCCACAGGATCAAGAGAACAGATAAGGAAGAAGAAAATGAAAAAACTCAATCGTCGTAATTTCCTGTCGCTTGCCGGGGCTAGTGGTGCCGCAATCGCAGCGGGCACAGGAACAACCAACAAGGCACTGGCCGGGGAAGTGACATTCCAGAACGGTGGCCGCGACTTCTCGCCGATAACGGGCGTTGAACGTCAGGCAATCCCAACCGCCTGCTGGCAGTGCGTGACCCGGGACTCCATGATGGGGTATGTTGAAGATGGCCGCCTCAAGAAACTCGAAGGTCATCCGGGCTCCATCAGGACACTTGGCAAGCTTTGCGCCAAGGGTCAGGCCGGTGTGAACCAGGTCTATTTCCCGGACCGTATCCTGCATCCGATGCAGCGGGTGGGCAAACGCGGAGAGCACAAGTGGAAGCGGATTTCATGGGACGAGGCTCTGGATATCATCGCCTCGAAGCTGAAGCCGTTGCGGGATGCCGGAACCCCTGAATTGTTCATGTACCAGTACGGGCGTCACAAGGCATCGCAGGCTGCAACCATGTACGACTTCATGGCGGCTTATGGCACCAAGACCATCGGCAACCATACCTCGGTCTGCGAAGCCGCGAAATGGGTTGGCCAGGAAAGCCTCTGGGGTGGCATGTATGACAATTGGGACTATGACAAGACCGACTATGTCGTGAACTTCGGGTCCAACCAGTTCGAAACCCATACCAACCACATCCCGACCTCGCAGCGTTTGATCCGGGCGATGGTAGACCGCGGTGTGCCGCTCTACACGTTCGATGTGCGGCTTTCGAACACGGCAGCGAAATCGACCAAGTGGATCCCGATCAATCCGGGCCACGACGGTTTGGTGATGCTGGCGATGATCAACGTGATCATGAACGAGGGACTCTATCGTGAGGATCACTTCAAATACATGCGTGTCACCGCCGATTACCATGCCTCGACCGCAGGCAAGGTCGCCGCGATCAAAGCTGAAGTGGCTGAATTCACGCCAGAATTCGCAGAAGCAAGAAGCGGTGTGCCCGCGGCAACCATCGCCGAGATCGCGCGTGGCTTCGCCGGGGCGAAATCGGCCTGTCTGGTGACCTATCGCGGCACGGTGATGCATTATCACGGTGCGGATCAGGAACGTGCCGCAATGTTGCTGGCCGCGATCACCAACAACCTTGATACCCCGGGCGGGCGCGTCATGGGTGTCGGCGCGGGCTGGAAAGCGCCGTCGTCCAAAGCGGCAGATGTCCACAAGGGTCTGCACATCAAGGACGGCTTTGATGGCGAAGCGGCCTTCCCGACCCATCATGTGTCGCACCAGGTTGGCCCGGTGATCAAGGAAGGCAAGCACGGGCGGCCGCAGGTCTACTGGTGGAGCTGCTACAACCCGGCCTTCATCAACGGGGACAACAAGGACTGGTCCGCGATCCTGCAGGACGAAGAGATCATGCCGTTCCTGATCACCACGACCATCACTTATGATGAAAGTTCGCAATATGCGGATATCATCCTGCCTGACGTGACCTATCTTGAGCGCTGGGATTGGGAAGACATGGTTTCGGCCAATCAGGTTGCCGAATTCTATATCCGTCAACCGCTGATCAAGCCATTGGGTGAAGCGCGCTGTCAGGGCGATGTCTGGCCGGAACTGGCCAAGCGTCTCGGCTTTGAACTCGCGTGGAAGGACAAGAAGGATTATGTCCAACAGTCCTGCGAAATGACACCTGGTGTTAAGGAAGCAGGCGGCTTCGACTACATGGTCAAAGAAGGGGTCTGGCATGATCCGAATGACAAGGGCAACTATGGTTTCTACGCCAAGGATGTCGATGTCAGCGGTGATACCGTGATCCTTGACGAGACAACCGGTGTCTACTGGGATTGGGCGAAGGCTGGCGTTGCCACTGAAGCCGATGCCAAGGCTGCGGGATATCTCGGAACCAAGGGGGCCAAAGGGGCTTATGTCGCTCAGAATATCGACGGCAAGGCTCTATCCGCATACGCGCCGAACACCAGCTTCACCAAATCCGGCTTGCTGGACTTCTATTCCGACAATTTCAAGGACGCAGGTTTGCCGGCATTCCCGACATACACGCCGATCCCTGAACACGAAGCCATGGCGGATGACGAACTGGTGATGACCACCTACAAGGTCGCGGTACACTCCCACTCGCGCACCACACATTGTAAGTGGCTGGCCGAGATCAAGCATGACAACCCGGCTTGGATCAACTCCAAAACTGCGGCCGCCCGCGGCATCAGCGACGGAGACTCCATCACGGTGTCTAACGGCTTGGGGGAAATTTCCACTACGGCGTATGTGACGGAAGGCATCGTGCCCGGCGTCATTGCCATTTCCCACCACTTTGGGCGTCAGCACTCGGGCGTCTACGGTTCCGGCAAGTCCAATCCGTTTGATGGTGGCGGCTCAGCGGATCCGGATGCGACAAACATGAACTGGTCCAAGCACGGGACACACCCGAACGCGATCATTCCAAACAGCTCCGACCCGATCAGCGGAACTCAGCGTTGGATGGATACGGTCGTGCGGGTTGCTAAAGCCTAAGACTTGAAAAGAAGGAAACTGAATATGGCAAACTCCCGGAAAGACATGGCTGAAATGGCCACTGCTCGTGCAAACGTTTATGGCTTGCTGGCCGATGTTTTCCGGGAGGAACCATCACAAGCTTTCCTCAAAAAACTCAGGACGCCGGAGTTCTCCGGTGCCCTGAACGCACTGGACTTGTCGTTGGACGACATGTTTGAAACCCAGACAGAAGCGGAACTCGCAGAAACTCTGGCGCTTGAATACGCCAGACTGTTCATTGGCCCGGGCTCCCATATCTCTCCCCATGAATCGATGCACGTAGTCGCACGCTTCGGAGAGCCAAATTCGCTTTGGGGACCGGCGACCGTCGCAGTAAAAAAATTCATCGAAGGGGCTGGCCTGAAGATTGCCGACAGCTTTTCCGGTATGCCCGACCACATCAGTGCAGAATTCGAATTCATGCAGGAGCTGGCCCGCAAAGAGGCCGAAGCCTGGACGGAAGGAAATGCAGAGATCGGCAGCAACATCCTGAAGATTGAGGAAAGATTTTTCACCGACCACCTGTCGCAATGGATCGCCGGTTTCTGCGACAAGATCAGGAAAGCAACCAACAATCAGTTCTACACGCACTTCGCCGAAGTTACACAAGGATTCCTCGACTTTGAAGGCGAAACCTTGAGAGAACTGTCTCAAGAGTTTGCTCAGGAAGAGAAATTGTCCGCTTGAAATCGGTTCGTGCGAACAAAGGCTATGCTTCCGATCGGTGGTGCGGAGGCAATAGTAACGGAAAGTGTAGGAAACTATAATTGCATGGGAGTAGCATATTACAGGAAAGCCTGACGTTAATCGATGATCCCATTCAAAATCAGCTCAATTTTCGAAGGGCAGCAATCCGAAATTTTTTGCTACAACACGAGGTAGCCTATCAAGCAGCCACGGAATTGGTCATACTTCCTGTCGGAAATGTCCGTTTTCGAGACACTTGCGGTAGTTCGGGCAATACACAGCAATTTACAGATGGGCTCTGAGCTGACTTGCGGCAGTGCAGCAAAGTTAAGCGACAAGGGTTCCATAATCCGGTCATTCGCGACTTCGGCTAGTATCAATCGGTCGACGCTGTGTTGGCGCCTGGAGTGGGAGGGATGGAACGAGGAAATCTTATGTCCAAAATCCATCTTCCTGTAGTCAAACCGAAGCGGCGACCTTGGAACAAGGGGCGGCTTGTCGGTCAGAAACGCCCCTTGCTCGCCAAACAGGTCTGGGCCATCCGAGCCCGGCTCGAAATTTCAGGCAATTTGAGGGATCAAGCGCTGTTCAACCTTGCCATCGACAGCAAGTTGCGTGGATGTGATCTCGTCAACCTGAAGGTTTCCGATCTCGTTATCGGCGATAGGGTCCGCGAGCGCGTATCTGTGATCCAGAGCAAAACCAAGCGACCTGTACAGTTCGAAGTATCAGAAAACACTCGCGATTCCATTGGAAACTGGATAAACCAACCAGAGATGTACGGGTGTGTTTTTCTTATTCCCAGCCGGTTCCACGATCGGCCCCATGTTTCAACGCGCCAGTATGCGCGACTTGTCCGGGATTGGGTTTCAGCAATTGGACTTGATCCAAGCGCTTACGGGACCCACTCGCTACGCCGAACAAAGGCGGCGTTGATCTATCGCAAGACTGGCAACCTGCGAGCCGTCCAACTCCTGCTTGGGCATACCAAGGTTGACAACACAGTGCGATACCTTGGAGTTGAGCTCGAAGACGCGCTGAGCATCTCCGAAAAAATCGACATTTAAGCGTATGGCGAACGGCACCAGCCGTTCGCCTTCCCAGACCGGTCTTTTGTGTGTTCGGTCATGAGCGGTGGCTACGGCCGGCCACTTTCGAATGATCGCAACACAATGGCAAACGTCCCTGAACCATTTTCGCGCCCTCAAAGGAGGATTAGGCGATGCCGCAGGTTTCGCCATGCCGAGTGGTTTGCCTTGACTGCATGGGCATCTCTATTTGCCGTGGTGGCCAACAATCTCCGTCTGAAGTAAAATTTGCTTCCAGATCGCGGTTTCGTCATAGAGAGTCCACTCGCGGCGCAGTTTTGGCATGCCAGAAATCAATTCCCCGAACTCGGCATGGGTCGCTCCGAGCACAAAGACCTCGGCACCAGTCGGCTCGCCAAATGTTCCGTATCCCTCGTGTTTTCCGTGCAGAGTCCAGCGTACCGCGGCACGTGGTGGCATCGCGGGATCATCACGCCCGATGACGTGGTGCACCTTGAAGTTTGCCTTTGGAAAGCTGGCTCTGAGGCCCATCCAGAACTGGTCGGCGCCTTCAAAGCTCACCGCATTGACACCGCCAGGATACTCCAGCTGCGCGGCGCGATCGTACTCCCTGGAAATGACGTCAAACTCTGCCTGCATGATCTTTTCGAGCACGGATGCGAGGCGTTTTCCCCATTCATTGTCGTTCCCGGTTCCGCAATAGGGGCCAGCGACATCATTGGCGGACGTGTAGGGCTTCACGCAATTCTCGGGCCCACCTTCGCGTGCGATCAGATCCCGGGCGTAGTCTTTTGGCTCCTGCCCCAGTTGCCTAACGATGGCACCTTGATCGCGAATAAGCCATTCATCGTTGATCTGGTTGTTGATCGCGTGACAGTCGGCAAGAATCCGGTAACGCAATTTTTTCCCCGTAGGCGCACCATAGACGCCAGGACGCGTGTGCGTCGCCGTAGAATACAGACGATGCGATGACAGCATGCCGTCCTCTGGCGTGCCGGACCAGATCACGTCTTCGCCCAGCAAGGTGCGGTCGGGAAATTCGGCCAAGGTCGCCATGGTGGCAGCAATGACGTCTTTGTTGCCAACAACAACCGACGCGGGAGAACGGACCACAATATCAGACGCGTAGTAGTCGTGCAGTTTCGCGATCTGGCGATCTTCCCACAGCTCTTTCGTGATGCCGATGATGTAGTCGGGAAAGTCCACGAATTTCTGATCGAAACCTTTCATGGTCGAGACCTCTGAATTATTAGCTTCACACGTCACCTATCGGGAAAGGAAGGCGTCCGGAAACGCGCACCTTGTTGAATTCACGCAAGCGGGCAAAGACGTCGACGCCCAACTGCAGGTATGCGTCCAGAAGATCGACCATCACCCAGTTTTCGCGAATTTTTCCGTTCTCGATGCGCCAGAAATCCAGTGACTTCATGGTGATGCGCTTGCCCGAGGGAGCAATGCCCATCCAGCCGTCATCGGTGACAGTCTGAATCATGTTCGGCCAGCCGGTGACCGCTGCGTAATCACCGTCACCGAAGAAGTGATAGGTGATCTCGTCCACATACTGCCCCCGGTCCGGCATGCCGTTGATAAACGGAATCTGGTGCCAGTTGCGAAAGCCTGCAATGCCGCGTGCGGTGCCGATACCTGCGGGTCCGTACCAATTGACACGATCGCTCCAGAAACGCGGCATTTCCATCACTTCCGGCCCGCCCTGAACTGGATGTTTTTTCATATATGTCAGCATGGTCACGATATGCTCACACGAAGCATTCGCGTGTGCCTCGTCCCATGGACCGGGCACAATGCCGTCATTGGTTGCCGGACCCGGGATGCAAAATTCCAACCCTAGGGAAGGGGCCATTGGCCAGGCATTTGCCTGCATCATGACCTCGGGAATGTCCCACAGGGTCTGGATTTCGACAACACGTCCTGCTTCAAACCTGTAGAACTCGTGAAAACGCATGTGGGTCAGGTGACCGGTTGGTGGAATATCCAGCCACGGCCCGACGAAGGTTCCGACGTAATGGCCACCGCAGCCTATCCAATCGTCGCCCTTGTCGGTGCGCCCTCCGACCACGATCCAATCGCGGCGTTCAAGATCCGGCATGGCGTCCAGCAGTGGTGCATAGCACGTATCGAAGAAGTCGTTCGGGCCAACCAGATCGCCAAACGGATGCGGCATGTGGACGATGGCATCAGCTGACAGGATTTCCGCCAAAACCTTTCTGACGCCCTCCCCGTCAAAATCGACCATTGAGTTTCGCTGGTTTGCGATAATCGCTTTGTTTTGGGTGTGGACGTCCTGCACGGATTTACTTTTAAGCATCCGATTATCCCTTCACCGCTCCGGCGGTCAGACCGCTGACAATCTGGCGCTGGAAGAACAGAATAAGCACGAACAAGGGCGCCGTCGCAGAAACCACAGCCGCCACCGCATGCATTACCTTGCCTTCAATTTGCGTGGTGCCCATGAAGCTGTTGATCGCGGGAATGATCGTCTCGTTCTCTTCGCTTAAAAGCATGACAGTGACTGTGAAATCGTTATAGGCCAGCAGGAAACTGAACAGGCCGGTTGTGATCACGCCGGGCCACATGACCGGCACAATCACGTGCCAAAACGCCTGGAAGCGGGTGCAGCCGTCGACCATGGCGCTTTCGTCCATGTCCTTGGGGATGTTCTTGAAGAACGAATGCAACATCCAAAGGGTAAATGGCTGGTTGATCGCCACAAGAACAATGATCGTCGTGGGCAGGATGCCCCAGATGTTCCATTCAAAGAACCACACCAGATAGCCTGAAACCAGTGTGATATGCGGCATGGCACGAAACACGAGCGCGGCCATGAGAATCCAGAACGCATAGCGAAAGCCGGACCGTGCCAGCGCATAGCCCCCGAGCGTGCCGAACGTCAGAGAAATGACCACCGTGAAGAACACGACAATGCTGGTGTTCTTGAAATTGAACCAGAAGTCTTCCTCGACCCAAGCGCCGTAATACCCCTGACCGGTAAAAGCGCTGCCGGTTTGGGCGATTGTATTGGTGCCTCGAATGGCGTTCATCCAATCCGCTTTTGACAAAAAGTCTGCCTGCACTTTGAAACTGCCCCAAAATGTCCAAAGGAAGGGAAAGGCAGCAATAATCAGCCAAAGCGCCACCATTGAGTAGGAGAAAAGTTTCAGCGGGGTCATGCGGGAGTCTGCTTTGGTCGCCATGATCGTGTCCTCAATGAGATTTGCGCGTAAAGTCACGCCAGGTGCGGATCAGCACGGGCATCATCAGGATGACCACAAGCAAGATTGTGATCAGGGAAGTCGCGCCGGCCGAGCCGTAAAGCGGATTACCGCTTTCACGCAGGTCGTTGAAAATGATCCAGCTGACCGACCGTGCATGGGCCTCAGCGGAAAAGCTCACGATCGGCTCAAACACACGCAAGTTGTCCATGATCAGCATGAGTGTCACGAAGGTCACCAGCGGCATCAGGTGTGGGACGACCACGTAGATCAAGCGTTGCCATTTAGAAGCACCGTCAATCTGTGCAGCTTCCATTGTATCGCTGGGTACGGTTTGTAGCCCGGCGTAGAAAGTGATGAAGCTGAAGGGTAAGGTGTGCCAGACACCATACACGATCAGCATGAACCACATGAGTGGCGTTGATGCCTTCAGGCTAAGATTTGGGTCATTGAAGATATATTGGATGGTTGCACCAATGACGCCGTCACCATCCACCATCCAGAACAGGATCAGAGAGCCTACCAGCGGCGTGACAAGGAAAGGCAGGAGTGAGACAAAAATCGCTGCCCCTTTCAGTGTGCGGGGCAGGTTGTTGACGCCAACCGCAACAGCCATTCCAAGGATGAGCACCATCGGCGTTACAATGAATGTGTAGGCTAGTGTGAATTTCAGGGCATCGTAGAATGGCAGATCACCGGTTTCTTTCAAAAACGCTCCGATTGTCGCGGAATTCGCCCAAGCCTCACCTATTTCCGCAAAGGCCAAGTGTGACCGGTTTGTATACGTCCCCAACCCATTGAACTTGCCCAGAGGTGCTTCTTTGCGAAGTTGTTCAGTCGCTTCTAGGTCAACTGCGGTCGATTCAGTGCACCCGAACGGACCACAATTCTTAGTTACGACCAAAACCTGCTCGTGTTGCACAAACAGCGACTGAGCGAAGACCGACGCGATTGGCAACGCGATGAAAAGGACCATAGCGGAAAGCGTCGGCAAAACAAACCAGAAGAAGGTGCGATGCTTCATGTCGTGGAGACCGGTTAAATGGACGTGATGGGTGTGGGGGAGGCTGCAGAATCTCCCCCACATGAGTTTCCTATGGGAGGTTTACTTCAGGAAACCCGCTTCTTTTGCTGCTGTAGTGTACGCTGCCTCGACGTCTGCAAGGGCCTTCTCGGCACTTTCGTCACCCTTGAGGAAGTCTGCAAGCTCGGCACCCAGTGCGTTGTGCAACAATCCGATTTGCGGAAGCATCGGATATGGTGCAGCGCCACCCTGAGCAGTTGCAGACACGCCAGCCGCCGCCGCACCCGGCTTGAAGCCATCAAGAAGCCAGACGGCCTCGTCGTTGTTGGCCGCAACCATGTCGGCATTCAGTGCGCTTGCAAGTGCTGCAAATGTTGCCTCTGCTTCAGCGTCGGAAACATTGGTTGAAATGGTGAAGCCGTCCCACCACAAGGTCGCACCTGGTTTGCCGCCCGGTTCAACGGATGGAGCCGAAGACAGAACAGTGTTGGCGGTCACTTGCTCGCTCGAGCCTTCATCATCCAGAATAGGCGATCCGCGCGATCCCCACATGATACCCAATGCGGCCTCGCCGGCTTCCCACAGCGCCTGAGTTTCGTTTGAGGCCTGGGTCAGGTGGTCGGGATGTGCATATTCAACCAGTGCTTTCAGTGTGTTCAAAGCGGCGATACCTGCTTCGCTATTGACGGTCGGCTCGGCGGTGCCTGGTTTGAAGAACTCGCCACCATGCGCCAGGAAGACCAGATTGAAGGACTCACCGACGTTCCAACCTGTCTTCATGTTCATCACAATCGGATACTCCATGATGCCCGCTTCACGTATCGCTTTTGCAGCCGCAATCATTTCATCGTAGGTGCCGGGAACGCTGTCGACACCAGCTTTCTCCAGAATGTCAGTGCGCGAGAACAGGTGCTGCGAGTTTGCCATGAATGCCACGGCCATGATGTCGCCGCCGATGGTAATCATCAGGTTCTCGGGCAGGTGCGCGCCATATTTGGCAACCAGATCGTTCAGCGGCCGAACCAGACCGTCGTTCATCAATTGGGTCAATGTCGAATTGGCAACGATCACGCTGGTATATTCCGCCGGATTCGGGGTCAGCGCTGCGTTCATGATCTGGCGCGCTTCGGTCGTGTGGTTGCGGGAGAACTCTGCCGCTGCAGAAGCACAGTTCGCCTCAGCCGTTCCAGCGACAGCGTGGATAGCCGGAAAATCGCTGGCAAGAATTCGGATCGACTGCCCCGACGGACCGCAATCCGCGGCATAAGCGGCAGACCCCATGAGGCCTGATACAACCCCGGCTAAAACTACTAGTTTTTTGAGATACATCTTCTCTCTCCCTTTGTGGTTGAGCGCGTCTTTGATGTTTGCACTCTATGGCGCCACTTTCGCGGCATATGTCTCGGAGTCAGTTTCCGACACGTGTTCCTGTTGTTGCATCAAACAGATGGCATTGCCCTGACGGGACTGATATCGACACGGTATCGCCAATCTCGGCCCGGTAATCTTTGGAGGCTTTGACCGACACGAGCGCCCCACCAATTCGGAGGGACACCATCGTGGCATCGCCAAGCAGCTCCATCGTGTAGATCGTCGAATTGATCTGGGCGTCAGCATCAACCACGGCAGCATCCTCAGCGCGGAACCCAAGCGTCACTCTGCCGTCTGGTGCGGAAAGGCCGTCAATTTCAACATCTTCGGCCCGGAATGTTCCCTGCGTAATTTCACCCTCAATCAGATTCATGGCAGGGTTGCCGATAAAGCTGGCGACAAAGCTATTTGCTGGCCTGTCATAGATGTCAACGGGCGTGCCAACCTGCTGAATAACCCCTTGCTTCATGATCACCACCCTGTCCGCCAGGGTCATCGCTTCGATCTGGTCGTGCGTGACGTAGATTGTCGTGACAGCCAGTTCGTGGGACAGGTTCTTGATTTGCGCACGCGTCGAAACCCGCAGTTTCGCGTCAAGGTTTGACAGCGGCTCGTCCATCAGGAAGACATTCGGCTCTCGAACAATAGCGCGGGCCAAGGCCACACGCTGACGCTGGCCGCCCGACAGTTCGGCCGGCTTGCGGTGCAGAAACTCATCCAGCTCGACCATGGCCGAGGCGCGGCGGACCTTTTCTTCATGCGTCTTCGGGTCGATGCCGCGCACTTTCAGCGGAAAGCGGATGTTTTCGTAGACGTTCATGTTCGGATAAAGCGCATAGCTCTGAAACACCATGGCGACGTCCCGATCCTTCGGTTCAAGGTCGTTGACAACCTTTCCGTCGATGGCGATTTCGCCTTCGCTTGTGTCTTCAAGCCCGGCGATCATCCGCATGGTCGTGGTTTTGCCACAACCGGACGGGCCCAGAAGTACAAGGAATTCCTTGTCTGCAATGGTCAGATCGAAATTATCAACGCCGACAAAGCTGCCCCATTTCTTGCCAACATTTCGAAGTTGAATTTCCGCCATCGGTCAACCCGGTTGAATCCTTTTTGCATACGCATGCAAAACGCTAGACCAATTATGAATTATAATATAATGGGGTCATGCCTAGTTGAGTGACTAATATTTGTCATAAGGCTATGAAAAGGCATGA
>CAZMNO010000063.1:0-19167 GCA_964567685.1 uncultured Rhodobacter sp.
TCCGGTACTCGCCTCCATTTCTTTCTAAATCATAGGGTTAGCGGCTGAACGGTCGAGTGTGACACAAAGTGGGACACACCAACCATGAAGCTGTCAACTTATCTAACCTGCTCCAGACATGGAATTTTTTACTTCCGCTGGCCTATCCCTTCTTCACCAGACAGAAAGAGGACATCTGTCAGGATTTCCTTGCGGACCCGATGTGCAACACAGGCTGGAACTTTGTCCCGGTATTTAGCATGTTGCGGCCAACTGATGCGGGATAGACACGACTTGGCACACTTAAGGCAGGACGAGATTAGGTCGCTGGTGCGCGACTACTTCCAGACGATGCTGGACCGATATCTAGAGAAGATGAATGATACGGGTTTTGCCCGGCAGTCCATCGAGCATATGAAAGATGAGATTTCTGTGCACGAGAACGCGGCAGAAGGCCAAGAAAAGCAAGACTGAGCGCAAGCCATTCACCAGAGACCAAACCCAACGGCTTTACACTGAGTTGACACAAAACCCTTCTGGGTTGGTGCGCAATGACAGCCACAAATGGGGGATGCTGTTGGGCATGTTCACAGGAGCGCGCTTGAACGAAGTATGCCAACTCGACATCGCTGACATACAGCAAGACGGTGACACTCGGTTCCTGAACATCACCGACGAAGGTGATGAAAACAAGAGCGTTAAATCCACGGCAGGCAAGCGCAAGGTGCCACTGCATCCAGAGTTGATCCGACTGGGTTTCCTAGACTTTGTAGAAAGCCGCCAACAGGGCACGCGCTTGTTTCCAGATTACAGCTACAGCGCAAACGGCGGCTATGGCCGTAACCTTGGCCGCTGGTGTAATGAGAGTTTCTTGCCAAAACTGGGCATCAAGCAGCCAGGCCTTGTTTTCCATAGTTTGCGGCACACAGGCTAACTTAGCCAATTTGCACAGTTTTATGACGACGGATTCAGAGCGATTAAACGAGAAACTCACGATCTATCGACGCGGCAATAGCAGTCGGTGGCAAGCACGAGTTCGACTCCCAAGCGGTGAATGGCATCGCTTCTCTACGGGAAAAACAGACATTGAAGAAGCGAAGGAAGTCGCTCTCGAACAGTATTATTCGATAGACTTTCGGACCAAGAACAAGCTGCCTCCATCAACACGCAAGTTTCGCCGTGTTGCTGAGTTCGCAAAGCAGCGAATGCAAGAGGAATTGGTGTCTGATGGAGGGCGCGTTGTCTTTCACGATTACATCACTGCAATCGATCAGTATGGCCAAGCCACCCATAGCATTTACCCTCGCCGGCCCTCCCCTAAGTCTCCGACAAAGCCAGCTCCCTATTTACAACTTCCAAAAACCGCGCAGCTGCCACAGGTAACGCACGTCCTCGAAGATGTCCTGCCACCAACGCGCTGGTGGAAGCTCCTTGAAGGTCAACGGGGACGGCGAGAAGTCTTTCGCTCGCCAGATTTGGCCGAAGGTTAATCGCCAAGCAGAAACTCAGAGCATTGCTGTCTTGGGACATCAGCCGCAGCAGGTCCAGACTGTTGGATTCTACCGCCGCTTCAAGTGTGATCCCGACCTTCTCCGCAACTGCGTCTAGCGCCTTTCGGATGCCTTGCGGACGCTTGGGCAGCAAGAGTGGATAGTCGTTGCAGTCGTAAATCTTCAGCAGGTCCCGCGTTGCAAGCGGATGCTCAGCGGACATAACGCAGAAAACCGGTTGGCCGACGGAACTGATGATCTGTAGATCGTTTAGATGCATCGGCTCATAGACCACTGCGATGTCATTTGAGTTGTCCAGCAGGGAAAGTTCAGCCTCACCGCGCTCAAACAACTCCACTCCAAAAGTGACGGCGGGGAATTCTTTCAGGTGCTGCTTGATCAACTTGGGCAGGAAAAACTGCACCACCTCGCGGGTGGTGGCGATGTTGATATGTCCCGCGCGCATTCCGGACAGATCGGCGATGCGGGATTTCACCCGGTCCATGTCGGCCAGCTGATCGCGGATATGTTTTAACAGAATCTCTCCGGCGATATTTGGTCTTAGGCCAGAGGGGTGGCGTTCGAAAATCTCGACGCCCAGTTCCTCTTCTATCCCTAAAATGCGGCGATTAAGGGCTGAAGGTGTGATGTTCAGCTCCTCCGCCGCGCTGCGCAGGGAACCGGACTTGGCGATTTTTTCGATGTATTTCAGAACTGTAAGGTGTCGCACGCTGAGTGGATCCTCTTGAAGCGCAGGGTGTACTAATATTTGCAACGCATATCCAATTTTATAGCAACAGACAACAACGCATTCTTTCCGTAGAAGAAAGGTCAACGGTTCTTACGCATTTAAGAGCCCTTATAACCCGGGCCTCTCGTCTGGCCCTCGCACAAACATGAAACTCTGCCGGAGAATGAAATTGCCACAGAAACTCGTTGTTATCGGCGCCGGAATGGCCTCTGGGCGGATGCTCGAAGAGTTGGTGAAAAAGGCCAGCGGCCAATATGACATCACCTTGTTCGGGGCGGAACCGGTCGGGAATTACGACCGTATCATGCTGTCGCCGGTTCTGGCCGGGGATAAGGATTTTGAGGACATCATCACCCATGACGCCGCCTGGTATGAGGCCAACGGGATCACCTGTCGCTTTGGCGAACCCGTGGTCAAAATCGACCGACAAGCCAAGCAGGTGATCAGCGCAAATGGAACCACGCCATATGACAAGCTGGTGATCGCAACTGGCTCGGCGTCATTCTTCATTCCGGTTGCAGGCAATGATCTGCCCGGTGTCGTCGGATTTCGCGATCAAGGCGATGTGGAGCATATGCTGAATGCGGCCCAAAAGCTCGACGGCAAGGCCGTTATCATCGGAGGTGGGTTGCTGGGGCTAGAGGCGGCGGCAGCCCTGAAGGCGCGCGGCATGGCCGTTACGGTCCTGCATCTGATGGGCCATTTGATGGACCGTCAGCTCGATCCAACGGCGGGCTATCTGCTGGAAAAAGAGCTTAAGCAGCGTGGTATTCGCACCGTCTGCAACGCGCATACCAACGCAATTCTGGGCAAGGACAAGGTAGAGGCCGTCCTCTTGGAGGATAATGCCACCCATGAGGCGGATCTGGTCGTCATGGCCGCCGGGATCCGGCCCGAAACCAAAATCGCCCAGGAAGCCAGCTTGCGGGTTGAGCGAGGAATCGTGGTGGACGACCAGATGGTCACCTCGGACCCTGATATTTTGGCGATCGGAGAGTGTGTGGAACACGACGAGCGCGTTTTCGGTCTTGTGGCCCCGCTTTATGAGATGGCCAAGGTGGCCGCTGCACATCTGATCGAGGAGAGTGATGCGGCCTTTGCCTATGGAGACACGCCAACCAAGCTGAAGGTCACCGGCATTAACCTTTTCTCGGTCGGTGATTTCTCCGATGGTCCAGACCGCGAAGAGGTCGTTTTGCGGGACGCAACCAAGGGCATCTACAAGCGGGTGATCCTGAAGGATGAGCACATCATTGGCGCGGTGCTTTATGGCGATGTCACGGATGGGCCGTGGTTTCATGAGTTGATCCGGAACAAGACCGATATTTCGGAAATGCGGGAAACCCTGATCTATGGTCAGGCGCATCAAAATGGCGGTTATTTCGATCCGGTGGCGGCGATGGCCACCCTCCCGGATGAGGCGGAGATTTGTGGGTGCAACGGTATTTGCAAGGGCCAGATTGTTGAGGTGATCCGGGACAAGGGTCTGACCACATTGAACGAGGTTCGCGCCCATTCCAAGGCCTCGGCCTCTTGCGGTACATGTAGCGGGTTGGTTGAAAACCTGATGGTGGCGACCTTGGGCGATGGTTTCGCGGCCAATGCCGTTCAGCCGATGTGTGGCTGTACGGCCCTGCCCCATGGCGATGTCCGCCGGTTGATCCGGGCGGGTTCGCTGAAATCCATCCCAGCCGTGATGCAGGAGTTGGAATGGTCAACCTCCCACGGCTGCGCCAAATGCCGTCCGGCGTTGAATTATTACCTGCTGGCCGACTGGCCGGGGGAGTATCAGGACGATCAGCAATCGCGCTTCGTGAACGAGCGGCTGCACGCAAACATTCAAAAAGACGGCACATTTTCCGTCGTCCCGCGCATGTGGGGTGGGATGACCAATGCCGCGGAATTGCGCGCCATCGCCGACGTGGTCGACAAATTCGACATCCCTTCGGTGCATGTGACCGGCGGCCAGCGGATCGATCTTTTCGGCGTGCAAAAAGAAGACCTGCCCGGGGTTTGGGCGGACCTGAACGCGGCAGGCATGGTCTCTGGTCATGCTTACGCAAAAGGTTTGCGGACGGTTAAGACCTGTGTTGGCAGTGATTGGTGTCATATGGGCACCCAGGACAGTACCGGCCTTGGTGTTCGGCTTGAAAAGTTTCTTTGGGGCACATGGACCCCTCACAAGTTGAAACTCGCCGTTTCAGGTTGCCCGCGAAACTGTGCTGAGGCGACGTGCAAGGATTTTGGCGTGGTCTGTGTCGATAGCGGGTATGAGATCCACTACGCCGGCGCGGCTGGGTTGGACATTCAAGGCACGGTAAAACTCGCAACCGTCAAAACCGAGGATGAGGTGGTCGAGATTTCGGCGGCCATGATCCAGATGTACCGCGAGCAAGCCTATTACTTGGAACGCATCTACAAATGGGCCGAGCGGGTCGGGCATGACACGGTCCGCACCCAGATCCTGGATGATCTGGACAGCCGGCGGGCCTATTTCGAGCGTTTCGTCAATTCGCAGAAATTCGCGCAAAAAGACCCATGGGCTGCACGTGTGGCCGGTGTGGATGCCCATGAATTCAATCCCATGTCAGAGATTAAACTGGAGGCGGCAGAATGAACGTCCAAACCACAAATTGGGTGGCCGTCGGTCAATTGTCCGACATCCCCCGCCAAGGTGCGCGCTGCGTGAAACAGGGCGACCTTACGATCGCGATCTTTCGCACTGATGAGGACGAGATCTTCGCCCTTGAAGACAAATGCCCCCACAAGAACGGGCCCCTTTCACAGGGCATCGTCCATGACGGATGCGTGACCTGCCCGCTGCACAGTTGGGTCATCTCGCTGAAAAGCGGTGCGGCCCAAGGGGCCGATAGCGGCCAGACGATGCGTTTTCCGGTGAAGCTCGACGGTGATGCAATCCTGCTGGGCCTCTGACACGCAACTTTACCTTCCTCCCCCAAACCAACTGAAAAAAGGACACATCTAAAATGGCCTATCTCGCCCCCGCCGAGTTTGTATCGAAGATGATCGATGCCGGCGAATCCAAAGTACTCATGTCAACCAAGGACACCCTTATTCGGTCTTTCATGGCCGGGGCGATCCTTGCACTGGCTGCGGCATTTGCCATCACGATCACGGTCAACACTGGCCAACCACTGGCTGGCGCCATCCTGTTCCCGGTTGGCTTTTGCCTGCTCTACTTGCTTGGCTTTGACCTTTTAACTGGGGTTTTCACCCTGGCCCCACTGGCCCTGATTGACCGAAGACCCGGCGTGACCATGAACGGTGTGCTGCGCAATTGGGGTCTGGTGTTCATCGGCAATTTCGGTGGCGCGCTGACGGTCGCCTTTTTCATGGCGATCATCTTTACCTTTGGCTTTTCTGAGGCCCCCAATGCGGTTGGCCAAAAGATCGGCACCATCGGTGAGGGGCGTACAGTCGGCTATGCGGATCATGGCGCGGCGGGCATGTTGACGTTGTTCATTCGCGGCGTGCTTTGCAATTGGATGGTCTCCACCGGTGTTGTTGCGGCGATGATGTCCACACATGTTTCTGGCAAGGTGATCGCCATGTGGATGCCCATCATGTTGTTCTTCTACATGGGGTTTGAGCATTCGATCGTGAACATGTTCCTCTTCCCATCGGGTCTGATGTTGGGCGGCAACTTCTCAGTCATGGATTACCTCTTGTGGAATGAAATCCCGACTGTGATTGGCAACCTTGTCGGCGGCCTCGCCTTTGTTGGCCTCACACTTTACTCCACCCATTACCGCACTGGCGCTAAGCGTTCAGCGGCAAGCGCGGTTTCAACCCCGGCAGAGTAATATCTTTAAAGTAGCAATGCGCCCTGCCGGAAACGGCGGGGCCTTCTTCGCGTTTGCAGGTTGGGTATGTCGAATAACCTCTCGATCACATTGGGCCATTGCTCTGACAAAGGTGTGAAACCGGTCAATCAGGACTTTCACGGCGCCTTGATCCCGGAAGGAAGGGCGCTGGTCAGCAAGGGGATATCCCTTGTCTTGGCGGATGGCATTTCCTCCAGCTCCGTCAGTCAGGAGGCGGCGGAAACCGCGGTTAAAAGCTTTCTGACCGACTATTACTGCACCTCGGACGCCTGGCGGGTAAAGAGCGCTGCCAGCCGGGTGATCAGTGCAACCAATTCCTGGCTTTTTGCGCAGACCAAAAGCAGTCAGCATGCCCATGATCTGGACAGGGGATATGTCTGCACGCTGAGCGCGATGGTCTTGAAGGCCCGCAAGGCACATCTGTTTCATGTCGGGGATGCAAGGATCTACCGTGTGTCGGGCGAGGGGTTGGAGCAGCTGACCAAAGACCACCGGGTGGTACTGTCCAGCGTGGAGAGCTATCTGGGCCGCGCGCTTGGTATGGCGGAACATGTAGAGATTGATTACCACTCTGCAAGCTTAAGCGTTGGCGATATCTTCGTCATGGCGACCGACGGTGTTTATGAGTTCGCGCCGGATCGTTTCATCGCCACCGCCTGTCAGGGCGATGACCTGAATGATGCCGCCCGCAAGATCGTGGATGAGGCCCTGGCCCGGGGATCGAGCGACAATTGCACGGTTCAAATCCTGCGCATCAATGCCTTGCCGGCAGTCGATGCGGCAGGGGTTCTGGACGAGGCGGAAAGCCTTGAGCCGGCTCCGATACTAGAGCCTCCTTGTCGTTTTGACGGCTACGATATCCTTCGAACACTTCACTCCAACAGCCGCAGCCATATCTATCTGGCGAAAGATCCTAACACCGGCAAACGGTTTGCCTTGAAAGTCCCGTCTGTTGATTTGCGGGACCAGCGATCTTATCTGCGCCGCCTGTTTCTGGAGGAATGGATCGCGCGAAGGGTTGCCTCAGCGCATGTTCTAAAGGCTGGACAGCAGAGAACCCGTTCGCATCTCTACACCATTACGGAGTATGTCGAAGGCCAGACACTCCGCCAATGGATGCGCGACAATCCCCAGCCTGAGCTGGATGAGGTTCGGGACATTGTAGAGCAGATCGTTAAAGGTCTGCGGGCGTTCCACCGCCGCGAAATGTTGCACCAAGACCTGCGTCCGGAAAACGTGATGATCGATCGGGATGGGACCGTTAAAATCATCGATTTTGGGTCGGCAAGTGTTGCGGGGGTCGCTGAGACAGGCGTTTTGCAAAGTGATAATCACATCCTTGGTACGGCGCAATACAGCGCCCCGGAGTATTTTGTCGGCGAGGCTCCGACACCGCGTTCGGATATGTTTTCATTGGGTGTCATAGCTTATGAAATGTTGACCGGAGAGCTGCCTTATGGCGCGAAGGTGTCACGCGCGATGACCGCGAGGGCTCAATCCAGGCTTCACTATAGGTCTGCTAACACTCGGAAGGATCACATTCCTTCTTGGGTTGACAGCGCTTTGGCGCGTGCGACCAAAATAGACCCTCGGCAACGTTATGAGACCATGTCTGAGTTTTTAGCAGACCTCCGCCGTCCAAATCGGGCATTTGTAAACAGTGTTAAGATGCCTCTGATTCAGCGAAACCCACTGCTGTTCTGGCAGGTTCTATCGGTAACTCTTGGGATGTTATTGGTCGTGGCTGTAGGGAAATACTAGGATGAAAGTTCCTCAATGTTGTAGGGATTTTAAGGCCGACCAAAGAGCGAGTGCTGGAATCCATTCTGAGGTGAACAGTGGTCCACTGTTCAGAGTTCGTAAATGCTGTATGGTGTACAAACGGCAACTCTCTGGAAACTGCGTTGCAGCATGCTTGCAACCATCCGAGGTCGGCCCCGGATCGAAAGCCTCAGAGACACAAACAGACTTAGGGTGGGATATTTAAGCGGCCGAAGCGATCCCAAGCGGTGCTAAAAAACACTATTGGCGTGAGTCCACGTCCATACTGCGATGCATCCAAGACAGTTGGCGATGTCATCGCTACTTTCAACAAACTGTAATAAAACAGCTTTTTTTCCAAAACGTGTCGTTAAATTGGCGCCAACCGTGGCTCGGGCAGCAAAACCCATTGAACTTTTGGCGCGACATTTCGAGCGGTTTCATGACATCAAACTGATAAGATAGCTGAGGCTTGTCACGCCTGCACGAAAACCTGACCCAAAGCCGCACCATGAAAGGTGGTGGCGCGGCCGGGGTTGCGACCGTCGGCGTGGCCGGAGTCGAAACGGCTCAGGATGTTCTGGCCGACACCCAATCCGCAATCCAGCCGCTGATCCCCCATCTCGATACAATGCGCTGGCTGTTCATCGCCATGGCCCTGATTGGCATCGGTATCACCATCTACGCCCGCTGGGACGACTGGCGCCGGGGGAAACGATGATATGGCGGCGTTGATGGGGACGCTGTTCGCGTGGCTCGCTGGCAGCCGGCTCATGCTGGTTGTCGGGAAATGGGCCGCCATCGCCCTCACAATTTCTCTGTTCCTGCTGTCCCTGCGCCGCTCCGGCGAGCGCGCTGGGCGGCTGGCGGAACGTTTGCAAAATCAGGAGAAAGCAAATGAAATCCAACGCCGGATGCTCGAGGCCGTGGCACGCCGTCCTCGCAATCGTGACGAGCTTGCTCAGCGCCTGCGCGACGGTGAATTCTGAACGGGTTGTCGGGGTTTGTCCGCCTGTGGTGGAATATGATGCGGGGTTTCAGGAGCAGGCGGCGGCAGAAACGCTGGCGTTGCGAGATGAATCTGCGGTTGTTGAAATGTTGAGCGACTACCGGATCAACCGTTAAATCCGGTACGTCACCTTTGACCGGCGTGACCCGCAACAACGCTCCCTCCACCATCATCGTTTTGAAAATACTCATTCCAACATGGCCCCAAAACGCCCCACTCGTCATGAGCAAGAGATCAATGCCATCTTCTTTCAACCTAAACAAACCGTTTTCCCAGCGCTCCACTGACCAGTGCTTTGCAAGCCCGAAATTCTCGTTTAAGAGGGGGTTCATGACACCTCAGACCCGCGCTCTTGCCGTCCATCTTTTTACCTCGACAGGAGCGGTTTTCGCCATGCTGGCAATGCTGGCAGCGGTCGATCACAAATGGAGCCTGATGTATCTGTGGCTGGTGGTTGCCTTCATTGTTGACGGGATCGACGGACCGCTGGCGCGCAAATACCACGTCAAGAAATACGCCGCACAGTTTGATGGTGTGCTGCTTGATCTGATCATCGACTATCTCACCTACGTTTTCATCCCTGCCTTCGCGCTCTTCAAAAGCGGGCTGCTGCCGGGCTGGACTGGTTGGATCTGCATCTTTGTCATCACCTTTGCATCCGCCATGTATTTCGCCGACACCCGCATGAAAACAAAGGATAATTCCTTTGCCGGCTTCCCTGGCTGCTGGAACATGGTGGTTCTGGTTCTGTTTGTCACCGAACCAAATTTCTGGGTGATCCTGGCAATTGTCGTGGTCATCGCGGTATCGATGTTCACGCCGCTGAAATTCGTTCACCCCGTGCGCACACAGCGCTGGCGGGCGCTGACCCTGCCCATGACCTTTGCCTGGACATTCTTTGCTGGCTGGGCTGCCTGGCTTGATTTTGACCCGGGCAAACCGATCATCATCGCACTGTCCCTGACCTCGGCCTATCTCCTCTTCGCGGGCATCGCCCAGCAGGTGATTCCACAAGCTGCCGGGAAAGCCGAAACCTAGTGCCGGGTTCAGTACCCGGAACCGGGTAGATCCTGAGTGATAGTGATCAGGTTCTAAAACCGTGTCAGCACCACCCCTGCCACAATCAGTACTGCGGCAAACAGCTTTGCGCGATCAGCGCGTTCGCGAAAGAACAATATGCCGATCATCACCGCAAACAGAACCGAGGTTTCTCTCAGCGCTGTCACCAGGGCAATCGGGGCCAGGGTCATCGCATAGACCACGATCCAGTAAGCCCCGAAAGAGGCGGCACCGGCAATCACCCCAAGTGCCCAGGTTCTGCCCGTATGGGTGATTACTGAAGCGCCCCGGTGGTAAAGCGCCCACATGCCGAACAGCACCCCGTCCAGCGCAAATGCCCAGGCCACGTAAAGGGTTGCGTTGCCAGCGCCCCGCGCGCCAATGCCGTCGGTCAGCGAATACCCGGCTGTTGCCACGGCCGAAGCCAGCGCAAAGGGCAAGAGGCTTCTGGTTTCACCATTGGTGAATACACCGCGCGCCATCGTCAGTATGCCAAGCCCGACCAAAAGAATGCCCACATATTCCTGAGTTTCCACCGTGTCACTGAGCACCAGAACGCTGACAATCGCGACGATCATCGGCGCCGTGCCGCGGGCAATCGGATAGACCCGACTGAGATCACCCCGTTCATAGGCCAGTGTCAGAAAGGTTTTGTAGGCCGAATGCAAAACTGTCGATGCCGCCAGCCATAACCAGGTTTCACCCTGTGGCAGAGGCATGGTGAATATCAGTCCCACCCCCAGCAGCCCCTGTGCCGAAGACATGATGAACATGCCTTTGATCTTGTCGTCGCCCAGCTTGACGATGGCGTTCCAGCTTGCGTGGAGCAGAGCCGCAAACAAGACCGCAATGAAAATCCCAAAGCTCACAGCAATAACCCTGCCGCGCCTTCGTGGCGCAGCAGCCAGACCTTGGTCTCAACGCCTCCGCGTCCGGAAAACCCGCCCAGCCCGCTTTTGCCGACAACCCTATGGCAGGGAATGAGGATCGGGATCGGATTGCTGCCGCAAGCCCGCCCGACCGCCTGCGCCGATCCTTCGACGTAATCCGCGATATCGCCATAGGTCTTGGTATGGCCAAAGGGAATGGACAGCATAGATTCATAAACCCCATGCTGAAACGGGGTCGAGGGGCAGGACATCGGCAGATCGAACATCGTCAGGCGATGGTCAAAATAGGCGGCGATCTGGTCCCGTGCCTCGCTGAGCAACGGTGTAGCACTGCCCGCCGCGGCCCGGTCACCCCAGTCAAGCCGAGTTATATCTCCGCCTTCCTCGGTCACGGTAATCCAGCCGATCGGGCTTTCAAATGACAGGGTCTTCACGTCTTGCTCCCCAAAGGTCGAAGCAAAACCTTAGCGGGCACAACTCCGCTTGCACAGAGAATTGATATTCTTTCATTTGGCCACGCAGGCGAACATCTTCTTAATGAAGCCATGATCAAACGCCCTGTTCGCATATTCCTTGCCACTGTTATGCTACTGGGATCGGCGGTTGTTGTGGCCGCGCAAGGTCTTTCAGGGTTAAAACGGGATTTTCCCAAAACCGATTTCGAGCGTCATTCAGTGCCCTTTGCACAATTGCAATTCGACGGCGCGACCCGGGATTCCATTCCACCGATCACAGATCCGCAATATAAGCAGGTCGCAGAAATTGAGGACATAGAGGAATTTGAACCGGTCCTCAGCATCATTCTGAACGGCGATGCACGCGCCTACCCTCTCAGGATCATGCTATGGCATGAGATCGTCAATGACCTGGTCGGAGGCATCCCGGTCCTGATCAGCTACTGCCCCTTATGCAATTCCGGTGTCATCTTTGACCGCCGCGTCAACGGGCGCACCCTCAGTTTCGGCAATACCGGACGCATTCGCAACTATGACATGGTGATGTATGACCATCAGAGCGAAAGCTTCTGGCAGCAATATACCGGCGAAGCCATCGTCGGTGCGCTGACCGAAACCCTGCTCACCCCGCTGCCCGCAAGGCTGGAATCACTGGCTGCCTTTGAGGCCCGCGCACCTCAGGGGCTGGTGCTGGTGCCCGAAAACAAACACGCCAGACCCTATGGCACAACGCCTTACGCCGGCATGGACACACGCGATGCCCCACGGCTGGTGCGCGAATTCAACGTGCCCAGCCCTCTTGGCGCCATGGACTATGTCGTTGCCATCGGCAACCGCGCCTGGCCGGTCTTTGTCATCCGCGAAAAGGGCAAGGTTGAGGAGGCCGGGCTGACCATCCGCTGGACTCCGGGGCGCAACTCCCTCCATGACGACCGCAAGATCAGACGCGGGCGCGATCTCGGCAACATCACCGTGCAGGATCCATCCGGGGCAGACATTCCACACGACGTGGTTTTTGCCTTTGCCTTCGCCGCTTTCCGGCCCGATGGGGAGTGGATGAGTGGGGAGGGGGAGTGAAAACCGGAGCATTCAGAATTACCACGCTCATCTGCGCACAAGTGCTGACTGCAACCGCAATTTCCGCACAGGTCAGCCCCATCACCGTCAAACCCGCCAGACTGGCGCGCTATATGGGCAACGGCGGCACCCTGTCTTTTGTGGCGTCAGCGGTTTCTACGCTGGGTGACTGCCTCGCACCGCTGGAATTTCGTGAGCTTCGCCGCGACGCGCTACAGATACTTGAAATAATTTGCACAGACGAGGTCGAAACTCGCTTTGCCCGCCTCACATTCATGCGGGTTCAGTCGAAGGGCAGACCTGTGAAGCTAATCCCCTTCAGGATAGAGTTTCTGCCTTGAGGTTAAACGTCGAATAAGTTCCCAATACTTCGATACAAATGGGTTTGGGTATCACTAGAAAGCCGTGCAACTTATCGCGTTAATCGCTAAGCTGACACTGATAATTCGCCCACCCTATTCAAGGCACGTTGTGGATTTGCAAACTCAGGGTTAGAAAGCCAATGCCCTCATATGAAAAGTCTCAATGCCCAAATTGCAGACAGCACCATTTTTCGTTGGTAAGGAAATCACTTGCTGTGGCCCGTTGGGGGATTCGCTGCCCCAATTGTCGCTCTCGGGTTCGAATGTTCTTTTCTCGCCGCACAAAACTGCTTGTCTTTTTGTTTGCTCCTTTGCTGGACTTACCGTTTTTAATTCTGATGCTCTATCTGGGATTATCGTTTTCTGGGGCACTGCTGGTCTTATTGGTATTGGGTATCATTGCGCAGGTTATATCCGCAGCGATTTGCCCGCTTGAGGTTGCAAGAAGGTGATTGTCAGCCTCACAATTAAGCGAAAAAAGAGCGCATTTGCAGAAGGCAGATTAGGGAGTATCTACCCCAACGCCCCATCACACCGCCCGCAAACACCTGCGTGCCCGTAGCTCCCCACATCCGGCAAAATCTTCCAGCAGCGCTGACATTTCTCACCATCCGCCTTTTCAAAGACCACGCCGATACCCTCGCTTTCGGGCAAACGAAACGCCTCCGCCGGGATCGGATCGCCGGTCAGGACCAGTGCCGAAGTGATGCAAACATCGGCAAAGGGCACCGAGCGTACGGCCGCCAGCACCTCAGCATCACGCACATGCACCACCGGTGCCGCCTCAAGCGACGCCCCGATGACCTTTTCCTGCCGCTGAATCTCCAAAGCCGCCGTCACCACCCGGCGCACCTTGCGAATGGCCTCCCATTTTTCGGCCAGCGGATCGTCGCGCCACTCACCGGGGGTGGCCGGAATATCCTCCAGATGTACCGAGCTTTCCTCGCCCGGGAACCGCTCAAGCCACACATCTTCCATGGTGAACACAAGGATCGGCGCCAGCCAGGTGGTCAGCCGGTGAAACAGAATATCAAGCACGCTTTGGGCCGAACGGCGCACGAGACTGTCATCCCCATCGCAATAAAGCGCGTCCTTGCGGATATCGAAATAGACCGCACTCAGATCGACGGTGCAGAACTGGAACAGCGCCTGAAACACCCCCTGAAAATCATACTTGTCATAGCCCGTGCGCACCACATGATCGAGCTCCGCCAGCCGGTGCAGAACCCAGCGCTCAAGCTCCGGCATGTCAGCGGGATCAACCCGTGCCTCTTCAGAAAACCCGTTGAGGTTCCCCAGCATGAACCGCATGGTATTACGCAGACGCCGGTAACTGTCAGCCACGCCCTTCAAAATCTCAGGCCCGATCCGCTGGTCATTGGTGAAATCGACCTGCGCCACCCAAAGGCGCAGAATGTCGGCCCCGTATTGCTTGGTCACCTGCGCCGGAACAATGGTGTTGCCGAGTGATTTGGACATCTTCATGCCCTTTTCATCCAGCGTAAACCCGTGCGTCAGCACGCCCTTGTAAGGGGCGCGGCCCTTGGTGCCGCAGGCTTGCAGGAGCGAGGAATGAAACCAGCCGCGATGCTGGTCGGTGCCCTCAAGATAAAGGTCAGCGATGCCGTCCGGCGTGCCATCTTCGCGGTCGCGCAGAACGAACGCGTGGGTGGACCCGCTGTCAAACCACACATCCAGAATATCATCGACCTTATGCCAGTCGGCAGGGTCATGCAGCCCCTGAAGAAAGCGCTCCTTCGCCCCGTCTTCATACCACGCATCGGCCCCGCTTTCACGGAACGCTGCCGCAATCCGGTCGTTAACCGCCGGGTCGCGCAGGATTTCCACCTCGCCATTGCCAAGGTCTTTGATAAAGCAACTCAGAGGCACACCCCAGGCGCGCTGACGGCTCATCACCCAGTCGGGCCGCGCCTCGATCATCGCATGCAGGCGGTTGCGCCCGGTCCTTGGCGTCCATGTCACCAGATTGTCGATGGAATGCAGCGCCCGCTCGCGGATCGTCTTGCCGTTCTCATCCATCCCGTCATCAAGGTCTTTGTCAATCGCCACGAACCACTGCGGCGTATTGCGGAATATCACCGGCGCCTTGGAGCGCCAGCTATGTGGGTAAGAATGCTTGAGGCGCCCTCGCGCCAGCAACGCGCCAACCTCGACAAGCTTGTCGATCACCCGCTTATTGGCATCCTTTTCTTTACCTTTGTGATCAAAGATCAAAGCACCGCCAAAGAAAGGAAGGTCGGCGCGAAAGGAACTGTCCTCCAGCACATTATGGGTCATCGGCAAGCCATGCTTGACCCCGATGATATAGTCATCCGCCCCATGGGAAGGCGCGGTATGAACAAACCCCGTGCCTGCCTCTTCGGTGACGTGGTCACCGGGCAGCATCGGCACGTCAAAATCCCATTCGCCATCAGCACCTTCGGCACCGCGCAGGGGGTGGGCGCATATAAGCCTTTCAAGCTCCCCAACAGAGACACCGCTGTGTCGGCGAAACATGTTTTCACCGAGTCGCGCTTTGCTAAAGACCTCTTCAGCCAAACTGTCTGCGATGATATAGGACTCGCCTTTCTGCGCCCAACATTCCTGAGGAGTATCAGTGACTTCGTAGAGGCCGTAAGTGATATTTGGGCCATAGCAAATCGCCCGGTTTTGTGGAATTGTCCAAGGAGTGGTGGTCCAGATCACAACATGTGCGCGCTGAAGGAGCAGTTTTGCGTGGTATGAAAAGAATTCTTGCTCTTCCGGATTGTCGCCATATTCACCTTCATCTTCGGCAAAATCGAGATTAACAACAGGAAACTTCACCCAGATCGTATGGCTCTGATGATCGTGATACTCGATCTCCGCCTCTGCCAGCGCCGTTTTCTCAACCGGCGACCACATCACTGGTTTACTGCCGCGATACAAAGACCCGTTCATCACGAATTTCATGAATTCCTCGGCAATCACCGCCTCGGAATTGAAATCCATCGTCAGATAGGGATCGGCCCAGTTGCCAGTCACCCCCAGCCGCTTGAACTCCTCGCGCTGGATATCGACCCAGCCCTCGGCAAACTTGCGGCACTCGCCGCGCAGTTCATTAATCGGCACGTCGTCCTTGTTCTTGCCCTTGGCGCGGTACTGTTCCTCGATCTTCCATTCGATCGGCAGGCCGTGGCAATCCCATCCCGGCACATAGCGGCTGTCGCGCCCCATCATCTGCTGGGACCGGACCACCATATCCTTCAGAACCTTGTTCAAAGCATGCCCGATATGCAGATGCCCGTTGGCATAAGGCGGGCCGTCATGCAAAACGAAGCTCTCGCGCCCGGTCTTTTCCCGCAACCGGTCATAAATCCCGATCCGCGCCCAGCGCTCCAGCCATTCAGGCTCGCGTTTCGGCAGGCCCGCGCGCATCGGAAAATCGGTTTTCGGCAGGTTCAGCGTGTCTTTGTAGTCAGGTGTTTCGGCGCACATATCGTGTCGGCTCCGTTTGATATTTTTCAGGGGTGTATCAGAGGTCGGCGCGGCTCACCATACGCCTGCTCCCGGCAACTCAAGCTCAGAGCGCCGGGTCAGTAATTCGAATAATAATGCAAAATACCTGTCTCATCAGGCGCGCTTATAGCCCCCTGCCCGCCTGCCGTCCAGTGGATCAATTCGCCTTCTCATCCGCCTTGCGGTTCCCTTCCCGCGCCCCAAACCAGCGGTCAAGCCAGGCCAGCCCCGCCACCGCCAGCCCCAGCACCAAAAACGAGAACACCCGCGTCAGCCCGGTCAGCCCGGAAACGTCGATCAGGAACACCTTGGCCACCGTCAGCCCGATTCCCGCAAGCGCCAGTTTTCTGAGCCATGGCGAATGGCGGTAAAACGCGTAAAACAGCAGCGATGTCGATACCAGCAGCAACGCCACCGTATAGGTGTAAAGCTCGCCATCGGTGGTGCCGTGAACCGCCAGATCATTGCCGCGCCACAGCCGCCTGATCTCAAGCCCGGCGTAAAGCCCGGTCAGCAGCACACCCAATGCGCCAATACCGTGACGCAACCAGCGTTTCAGATGGTCAAAGCGCGCGGCAACCAGCAGCATCAGAAGCCCCGGCAGAGCAAAGGCAACGAACAGAGAGTCCAGCAGATAAGGCCCAAAGACAGGTTCATAGCCATTCATCAGGGGATTGATCACAGTTACCGCCGCCAGCAGTGCCATCAGGCCAATCAGCCCGTAAATACCCGCCAGAACAATCCGCAGCCAACGCAAAACATCCCTGTCTTTCAACCGCTTCAACTGATTGGCCGCCGAAATCAGCCAGACCAGCCCGATCAGAGAAACCGTGGCATGGCTTTCCTCATGTCCGGGCGCATAAGTCTCAATCAGCCGTACCAGCAGGAGCGAGGCAAATACGCCAGTAAGACTCCAGAGGACGGTATCAACAATCGAACAGGTCAGCCGCCGGTCCCCGCCCGCCAGCATCATCCAGGTCGCGGTGAACATCAGAAGAACCGCCAGATAGGTCAGGAAGAAATCCCAGAACGGCGCGTCATAGGCCCAGACCAGACCCGGATCAATGACCAGCCGGAAAAACCTGACCATCGCCCCAATGGCAACGAAAATCCGCAAGGCGGGCATCACAAACCGCTTGTCCAGAGCCGCCGCCAGTACCGTCATCACTGCCAGCGCCAGCGTCAGGGCCGAGGCGCTCAGCATCAGAACCAGCGCCATTGACAGCATGGTCAGAGCTGCCAGCGTGAACAGGGCAGCGCGACGTTTATCCTCACCGTCCCGTCGGGCAAAGCGCTCGGCCAGCACCACCATGACCCCGGCCACCGCGATAACATGATAGGCCCAGCCAGCATCGCCGATTATCGCTGCGGGCGCCCATTCAAGTTCCAGGAAAAGCGCGATCACAGGGGCAAAAGCCGCTGCGCCAAAGGCCCAGATCATGCGATAAGGCGCGTTCAGATAGCTGCGCCAGGCGGCGATCAGTGAAATGGCCAAACCGATGCCCACCAGCGCCATGATCGTGCGCGGTGCGGGGTCTTCGGCCACACGGTCAAAGGCCGCCATCCAGTTATTGTGCACGGTGCCACCGAAATAGGCTTCGTTCAGGATCAAGGCAGGGATCGCCAGAACCGGCAGCAGCGCCAGATCATGAAGCGCGCGGGCCAGCCGCATCCAGATCATTGACAAAAGCGCCAGTGCAATCAGCGCGGCAAGCGCCAGCCAGAACGTTCCGAACTCCACCGCATGTACCCAAAGCGGAATAGCTGTTGCCGCCGCAAAAACCCCGGCCGCCAGCCGCGTCGGAAACGCCGTCGGCCCGGTTTCGTTATCATCAAGCGCCCTGGTCAGACGGGTGCGGCTGATAAGCGCCTCCAACACCATCCTGCCCTGATGGGTGGGGGCCAGACTGCGCTCGGGAATGATCACCGCTGCGATGGTCGCAATCAGCGCAAAGCCGATGAAATGCAGTCCTTCCGGTGCCGCCATGAACAGATTGGCCGCCGCTGCAAATCCCAACAGCAGCGCATAGCCCGACAACCACGCCCAGCGCTTGATCGTATCAACCAGCATCGCCACCACGACGATGACAGCGAAATAGTAATGCAAAAGGTCGGCGGCATCTGAGTCCGCCCCCACCACAAACGGCGCCGCAATCGCCCCCAAAATGCCAATTGCCGCCAGCAAAGGCCCGTAAAGCCAGCCGATCGCCATCGCCAGCACACCGATAGCCGCCAGCAGCGCCAGCGCCGGACCTGCCTCGATCAGCCCGTAAAGCATCCGGGCCGCCAGAATTCCGGAAAACATCGAAATCAGCCCGCCCGCTGCAAAGGTTGACGGCAGATAGGCAAAAAGCTCATCCGCATCATCCCCGCCACGCCGCCTGAGAAACTCGCCAGCGCCAATCAGTGCGATCCCAAGGCCCAGCGCCGCAAGCACTCTCAGCCCGGGTGACAGCAAGCCCTGCTCGATCCCGTATTGCACCAGAAAAACCCCGGCCAGCCCCAAAGACACGGCCGCCACCAGATAGAACCAGTTCACCTGCGCCCAGGCAAAGGCACGGCTGATGAGATCAGGGCTCAGCACATAGCGCGCCGGGGGTTCCTGAGCTGCCGGTGGAGGCGAAGGCGGGCTTGTCCGAACGGTCGCATCACTCTCCGCCGCGGCGGTTTTCGCCGCCAGATCCCAGGGCCCGGCCTTCTGCCCATCCTGAATTGGAGCCGCCTCTGGATCAGATTCGTCTATCGCTTCCTTCGCGGGGGCGTCCGCTGCAACGGAAACGCGCGCGTCACTCTCAGGCTTTGCATCATGTATCTCAGGCGGTGCTGCACGCCGAACCTTCAGTTCGGCAAGCTCACCATCGAGTCTGCCAACCCTGCGGCGCAAGCGGATATGACTGATCAAAAGATAAATGGTCGCCAGCACGACCAGACCTAAATTGAATTAGTCTCGATGTGATCTGACACCGCCCCCAATTTTTCAAATTGGATTGG
>CAZMNO010000064.1:0-18099 GCA_964567685.1 uncultured Rhodobacter sp.
GATCAAAAGCGGTGCCATGATCAGGGGAGGTGCGGATGAAGGGCAGGCCGAGCGTGACATTGGTACCGCCGTGAAAATTCAGGGTCTTGATCGGGATCAGGGCCTGATCGTGATACATGCAAACCGCAACGTCATAGCCCTGCCGCGCTTGGCTGTGAAACAGTGTATCCGCAGCCAGCGGGCCAAGAAGGGTCATCCCCTCGTCCCTGAGACTGTTCAGCACCGGTTCGATCACGTCGCTTTCCTCATACCCCATCAGACCGCCTTCACCCGCATGCGGGTTAAGCCCGGCAACTGCGATCCTTGGGGACGGAATACCAAACATATGCTCCAGCGCATGATGTGTGATCTCCAGCGTTTCGCGCAGCAACGGCTGGCTCAGCGCCTCTGGGACATCTTTGAGCGCGATATGGATCGTCACCGGCACAACGCTGAGCTCAGGGGCTGTCAGCATCATGACGGCGCGATTGACCTCTCCGAGATGTGCCAGAAACTCCGTATGGCCAGGAAAGGCAAATCCTGCGCCGTCTTTCAGCACTTTCTTGTTGATCGGGTTGGTGCATAGCGCGCCGGCGAGCCCAGTCTGAACGATATCAACCGCGCGCCGGATCACTTCGATCACCGCACCTGCGTTGGCTGGGTCGGCAGTGCCGGGAGTGTTTTCGCGAGGAAAATCGTGGTGCAAAAGCGGCAGGCCCTCCTGTGCGGCGCTCAGCGCTTCGTGGGGGCGGATGATCTCGACAATCGGGGTATCCGCATTAAGGCTCGCCAGATGCCGACGATCGGCAATCAGGAAAAACGGCAGGTCAGCCCCCAGTTCCTGCCAAGCTTTCAGCGCCAGTTCCAGGCCGACCCCGGCAGGATCGCCCGAGGTGAGCGCAATCGGCGCCCTCATTTATTAAGGATGATGGCGTCGCCCTTCAGTTCCTGAAGGTAACCGGCGCCAAAGGCCTGCATTCTTTGGTTAAAGAGCGCCAGCCGAACCTCTTCACGGTTGCCTTCGGACAGTTGCGACGTGCGCCCGCAAAGCATCAGAAACACCATGAATTCACCGTTCTCGCCACGCGTAAGCGCTGTTGAAACCTCATTTGCGTCGAGATTGGCAAGCTCCTGACTGACGGATTTTGGCACCTGTTTGATCGGGGTGACCTGTTGGGTGAAATGTTCTTCCGGATAATCCTGCGCTTTGGCCAGAAGATCCTGACAGGTGTCAATCGATCCGGCCAGTTTCTGCGCTGCCTGCCTTGTTTCAGCACTCTGTCCGCCCGGGAGCAGCAATGTTGCATAATCATAGGCGATCGTGCGGGCGGCAATTGAGCGGTTATCGCGAATGCCGCGCAACTGAAAAAGGGCGACCGCATTGGGCAGGCGAATGGGTGGGGTGACAGAGCCAACGCCCATCGTCAGGATAATCGTGCCGATTTGCGGCGGCAGATTGCTGATCGGCATCCAGTCAAGTTTGCCACCAACCGCGCGGGTGGAGGCAGCGGAATAAGTGAGCGCCGCTTCTTCAAAGTCGGCAAAACTGCGGATACTCGAAGCCAGCGAGCGCGCCAGTTCCATGCTTTGCTCCTCAGCTCCTTCGGGAAGCGGCAGGATCAGTTCGCTTACCAGGACCGAGGCGCCGATGGCAGTTGTTCCCAGCGCCATGGCTGTATCAAGTTCGCTTTCCGAAATAAAAGCTTTTGGCTGAAAACGTGCCTGCACAACTTTGCGCCACAGGATTCCGGCTCCGACAAAATCGACAAAAGTTTCTTTGTAAATACCTTCTGCCTCAAGTGCCTGGATGAACTGTTCAACATTCATATTGGCGCGTCCGGCAAACTCGGCCATTCCTGCGTTCAGTTCTTCTTCGGTTAAGGTCATGCCAATTGCACGCGCTGCCTGCTGACGCAAACGATCATCAATCAGATCGGTGCGGGCTTGCTTGTGCACATCACCGATGGAGCCGATGACCGACAGCATACTTGCCCGCTGATCGATCTCAAAATATGTAACATCACTGCCGTTGACGGTGACGGCGGCGGAATAGGGGCTTTGCGCCCGAACGGTTCCTGACATCGCCAGCATCGCCAGCGCGACCAGAGCTGTTATCAGTTTAAAGCGATGCGAAAAGTTGCGCATGTTACCCTCTAGAAATCGCTGCATTTGCGCCCGTAGC
Source organism: uncultured Rhodobacter sp. (assembly GCA_964567685.1). Classification (GTDB taxonomy): domain Bacteria; phylum Pseudomonadota; class Alphaproteobacteria; order Rhodobacterales; family Rhodobacteraceae; genus UBA5972. Next base: position 2,162 of record CAZMNO010000064.1, read on the forward strand.
TGTCAGTGCCTGCGCGGCTGCCGAATCCTTCCAGCGATACCTGCAAACCCAAATTCGTCGACGCACCCACATTAGAGGAAGCAGCGAAAGTGCGCGAGAGGGAAAGATCAACTTTTATGCAATCGTTGCGATAAGTTAACGCCACTCCGGCTTCGCTGGCTGCATCTGCGATCAGATCATAGCGCCAGCTTGCCGCTGTGCGCCAGTTTCCGCCGAAATTGACGCCTCCGTCAAATGTCCATTCCGAATGGGCAGTGACGTTTCCGGCAGCCCCTGATGCCAGCCACAGATAGGAGGTGGCAACATCGAATTTTCGGTTGATATAGGCCAGTTTGGTTTCGTTCTTTGAGACCGCAAGGCCAGTGTTGAAAACCATGCGTTGCAGTAAGAGGAACCTTGATGGCAAGATCACCTGACCAGCCAGAACATAACTGGACTGGCTGCCGTCAAGGCCCGAGGCCGGTGTGAACTGGCCGTAATCAGCGGCTCTGACGACCTTTCCAATCACCGCGTCAACATTCCAGCCGCTCTCGGATTTGCGCGTATAGCTCACACCGATATTGGCCCTGAGCCCGCGCTCAATCTGGTCGATCCCGGCAAAATGGTTGAGCGCAAAGAGATCGGTTGCCTCAAACTCCACCTGCGAACTGTCCTCGTCAGGCACCGTTGCAGAAGTGGGTGAAGACCAAACCAGTTGTACGCGTGGCTCAATCACTTCGGTTGCATTTGCGCTTTCGCGCATCAGTGGCAGGCGAAACTCTGCTGCAGCGATGGGAACGGCGCGTGAAATCGGGGCAGGAAAGGTACTGTCTTGCACCGAACGGTAATAGTCGGCGTGAAGCTCGGCCATGGTGGCAAACACCAGGCCACTGCCAGAGATCCACTGGCGGCGCCAGTCAGCGACCGAAGAAACCCGCAGCGTATCCCGCCCGACGATATCGGTGACGGATGTGCGCGTGTAGCTGTTGGCGCTGACTTCAAAGCCCATCTGCCCCCCGAGGGCGCCGGGCACCCAGCGCCGCATCATACCGGCCTCGCCCAGCAAAAATGGGATTTCGTCACTGGCAATCGTTGTGGAGAGCGAGTGAAACCCTTGAACTTCGGCCCAGATATACGAGGTGCGCCTTGTTCTGCTAAGGCGGATATGACTGTCAAGACGGGTGGTCTTGGAGATGCTGTGATCGGACAAGAAGCTCTCATCCGAGGTGAACTGCAGCCCGATATCGGCCACTATTCCGTTCTGGAAACTAAAATTCGCATCGGCAAACAGATAACCCCGCACGGGGGTGGCCGCGACGGTGTCGTTGGAGATCGCCCCTTTGACGTTCAGCGAACCATTGTGAAAGCGCTTGCGGAAATCAAACCCGAGTGTAGCTGTGCCTGTGGAATAGATAAACGGGATCAGCGTGACATCGGCATAATCGCCGAGTGCGATGAAATAGGGTGCGTTGACACCATAACCCAGCGAGCTTGACTGGTTGAAACCGGGCACCAGAAACCCGGTGGCGCGTCTGACAGAAGGGTCAGGCACCCGCAACCGTGGCACGTAGGCCACCGGCACATTGCCGATTCTGAGCTGTGCGTGTTCAAAGAACAAAAGCTGCCGCTCTTCGTCATGAACAATGCGTCTTGCCCGCACCTGCCAAAACGGGGTCGGGTGAGCGACGGAGACCGTACAGGTTGACGCCGCTGCCTTGTGAAGCTGGTTGTAACGGCCCTCTGACCGGCTGATCTCAACCGCGGACAGTTGCAATTGCTGGTTCAGAACCATGCGCGCGCTTTTAAGTATGCCGGTCTTCATATCGCCTGACAGCTCGGCAAAGCTGGCAATGATAGTCAGGTTGTCGCCATCAGTAAGGCGGATCGGGCCTTCGGCGGTGATCAGGTCGTTTTTCTCGTCATATGTCAGGGCGCTGGCTTCAAGGCGGCTGTTGCCAAATATGATCACCACATTGCCACTGGCGCGCAGCACCCTGTATCCGCTGGTGTAAACAATGCGGTCAGCCGTGAGCGAGGCATAGCCGCCCGTCTGTGCCTGAACGGGCGCAGAGGCGACCAGTTGCACGAGGGCGATCAAAAGGAAAAGGCTGATCAGTCGCCTCACTCTATCCGTCCTCCATATGCAAAATCAGACCAAGCGCAACCAGGATGGCCGAAATCGGTGGCCCCCAGGCTGCTGCCAATACCGGAATAGCACCATTTGAACCAAGAATCTGAGCGAAATCTTGCAGGATGTAGACTGAAAGTCCGGCGAGTACCGTAAAGAGCACCATCAAGCCAGTTCCCCCGGCCCGCGCATGGCGCATGGAAAACGCTGCACCGAGCAGAACCATACCAACCAGCAGGAGGGGTGTGGCCAGTTCGATTTGAAGATGCACCCTGTGACGATTGGTGGAAAATCCCGACCGGTCAAGGCGCTCGATAAACCCGGTCATGTCCCAGATCGAGACAGTCGTGGGATCACCGAAACTGTCAAGAATCTGATCACTGGTCAGTTCAGAAGGCAGGCTGAGCGAGGTAAACTCCTCGGCCGTCTTGTCGGGCACCTTGCCCGGTTCGTTGATCTTCCAGGCTTTTCCGGCGCCCAGATTCCAGGCGCCATCAGACAGAACTGCAAAACTGGTCTCGATCCGCCGCAAAGCGGTCCCGCCTTTGGTGAACTCAAAGAATGTTACGCCAGAGAGGCGAGTCGCGTCAAAATTGGCCCGTTCTGCAAAGATCACAGTTTGCCCGCGATCAGAACCCTGGCGCAGCCACAAGCCTTCACGGCTGAGCGAGAAAGATGACAAGGAGCCACGTTTGTAGCGCCCGGTCTCGCTTTCAAATTGACGCAAGGAGGCCGAGGCCATCGGGTTGAATGCGACGATGCCGATCAACCCGATCAGAAACGCTACAGTAATCGGTGCCATCAGCGATTTGATTGCCGACAGCCCTGCAGCGCGCGAGGCCACAAGCTCGCTGCTGCGGCTGAGGCTCAGAAACAACATCAGGGCGGCCAGTATCACAATCATCGGCAATAGCTGATAAACCCCTGAAGGGGCTTTCAGCAGGGCCAGTCGCAATGTATCGGTCAGGCCGATATTGGCGTTGTCGAATTTGCCGATCAGCGACGTGGCGTCGGTCAGCACCGCCAGGGCAAAGAAGCTGGCGAACAGCCCCAGAAAGCGCCACAGGAATCGTTTGCCGAAATAGAGATAGAGGGTCATGCCACTGCCCCTCTCGCCACAGAGCTGCCGCCTCGTCGTCGCCCTTTACCGGTGCTGAGGCGCAGCATCACAAAGGTAGCGACAAGGCCCAGGATGTCTGAGAGGTAAATCAGCCACCACAGCGAAGTATCTTCGCGGATAGTATCGCGCATTGGAATTGAAAATGTGCTGAGCAGAATAACAATAAAGATCGCCCCGAGAACCTGACGGAAGACGCCAAATCGGCTGAAACTGCCCAGCATCAGAACCGCCATGCCAACCAGTGGATAGACAAAGGATTGCAGGGGTTGCTCTATTCGCCGGTGCGCCTCAAGCCGGAAATCCGCCACGGTTGCGCCCGTAGCAGCAAGCATATTTTGGTTTGGGAATAGCATGGAAAGTGTTGAAAACTCGATGATCTTTCGTTTTTCCAAATCGCGCTTGCCGATCAGACTGCCAACGCTGAAGACGAATTCGTCAAACTGGATATTCGTCAGAAGCAGGTTTTCAAGGTCGAATGTCTGGATGAGCCCGTCAAACATCACCAGACGGGCATCGGATTCGCCACGGATCAGAACCGCCTTATGGGCGGTATAGGTGACATCGCGTGCCTCTGGGCGCTGATCGTAAAGGAAAATGTCGATCAGGCTGCCGTTGTCTTCTACTTCGCGTACGAAAAAGGTCACGTTTTCAGACGGATGAATGAATTTGCCACCGACAATCAGCCGCGCTGCCATATCCTGCGACAGTTCGCGCTGGCGTATTTCAAGCTGCAGGACACTGGTTGGCACCAGATAATGACTGAGTACGCTCGCAAGCAGGGCCACCAGAAATCCAAAGATCAGAAACGGACGCAGCAGACGATAAGGCGCAACACCTGCCGCCTGAAAAACCACCATCTCGCTTTCTGAATGCAACCGGTTGCTGACATAAATCGCCGCTGCAAAGGAAACCACCGGCAAGACAATGGCAACCACTTGCGGTAAAAACAGGATCATGATTTCAAGAAACACCCCGACAGACTGGCCGTCGCCAATCAGCTGGTCGAACAATCCGATGGCGCGTGCGATCCAGTACACGCCGATCAAAATCAGCGAAAAAATCGCAAACGGTCCCATCAGCTGGGACAGAATATATCTGTCAAGCTTGGACAATGATGTTTTCCGACGCTGCCCCGGTTCGTGTTTTGCAGTTAAAGTAGCCTAATATGAGATTTGACAACAGAGAATTCTGGATATTTTGCCCAATGCTGGCTAGGTCTTTGGCTGAGACAATGAAACCCGGGAAAGACCGATAATGACCAAGCTCAGAGAGATCAGTTTTCGCAAGGCGGATACCAGCGCAATCAAGGAGATGGGCGGCAAGATCAGCATTCTTGTCAGCCCCTCCGGCGCAATGGATTTATCTGCGCGCAAGGTCAATACATTAAGCCGTGGGGCAGTTAAGAAACTGGTTGAAAGCAGCGCTTTTGAAAAACTCGATCCCGGAGCAGGCAAGGTGCTGGCTTTTCCCGGTGGCATGGCTGCAGAAGCGGTTCAGGTGATCAAACTGGCCAGGCGCCCTGATCAGGAAACTGCGCGCAAGGCCGGGGCGACGATGGCTGGTTTTGCTGAAAACTCTGGGCTGACCGTTCTGGCGGGAGGGAACACAAAGGCGGCCGAGATAGCATTGGGGTTGCTTTTGAAATCCTATGATTTCAATGCGCACAAGACCGACGCCAAGGAAAGTGATGGCAATTTCCAGGTGATGGTGACCAACCCTGATAAAGTTGCCGCTGAGGCGGACCCATTGCTGGCGGTCGCCGAGGGGGTATATTTCACCCGTGATCTGGTCAATGAACCCGCTAACATCCTGACAACAGAGGATTTTGCCGATCGTCTGAGCGCGATGAAGGAGCTTGGCCTCAAGGTGTCCGTGCTGGAAGAAGAGGCACTTCAATCGATGGGCATGGCGGCACTTCTGGGGGTCGGCGCCGGGTCTCGCAGCCCGTCAAAGGTTGTTGTGATGGAGTGGAAGGGCGGCGGTGATGAAGCGCCGTTTGCACTAGTCGGCAAAGGAGTGGTCTTTGATACGGGGGGAATCTCGATAAAGCCTGCCGCCGGTATGGAAGACATGACAATGGATATGGGAGGTGCCGGTGTGGTGGCCGGTGTGATGCGTACACTTGCCCTGAGGCAGGCCAGGGCCAATGTCGTGGGTGTGGTCGGGCTGGTGGAAAACATGCCGGACGGGTTGGCACAAAGGCCCGGTGACGTCGTCAAATCGATGAAGGGCGACACGATCGAGGTTATCAATACCGATGCCGAAGGGCGTCTCGTTCTGGCCGATATCCTCTGGTACACACAGGAAAAATTTGCACCCTGCGGTATGATCAATCTGGCGACCTTGACCGGTGCGATCGTGATCGGACTTGGGCACGAGAATGCAGGCGTATTTTCCAACGACGATACATTGTGCGGGGCTTTCCTGAAAGCCGCGGCTGCAGAGGACGAGGGGGCCTGGCGGATGCCGATGGGCAAAGCCTATGACAAACTGCTGAAATCGCGCATTGCCGATATGAAAAACGTCGGTGGACGCCCAGGAGGCTCGATCACCGCGGCGCAGTTCCTTAAACGGTTCGTCATGGATGAAACGCCGTGGATTCATCTGGATATCGCCGGTGTTGCCCTGTTGAAATCAAGCAGCACACTTGCCCCGAAAGGCGCCACCGGCTGGGGGGTCATGGCGCTAAACCGTCTGATTGCGGATACATATGAAAGCTGATGGCTGAGGTTCTGTTTTACCACCTGACGCGCTCACCCCTTGAAGTGACCCTGCCTGAATTGCTGGAAAAATCCCGTGCGCGAGGTTGGAAAGTGCTGGTCAGAACCGGAGCATCCGAGCGCCTCGGATGGCTTGATGAGCGGCTATGGCTTGGACCGGATACCGGATTTTTACCGCACGGGCTTGCTGGGGAACCCAATTCGGAAGAGCAGCCGATACTCCTGACAGATTCAAAGGGTGCATCCAATGGGGCGGATATCCTCATGCTGGTGGATTCTGCCGAACTTGACCCGGGTGAAGTTGCTGATTTTGAGCGGGTTTGCGTGCTTTTTGACGGCAATGATGCTGCCGCACTTGCCTCTGCGCGCACCCAGTGGAAGGATATTGTCGGCGCTGGGTGTCAGGCTAAGTATTTTGCACAGGAGCCAACAGGTTGGGTGCAAAAACAGACGTCAGGTGCAGAGGTGTCAGGTTGACGATATATCCGAGAATATTGAGCTTTTGCTAACGGGTCAGATATAGCCGGTCACCAACGATCTCCAGTCGCGAAAACCGTGACAGGTAGCTCATGCCAAGCAGTGAACCGCCCATGTCGCTGTCATTCACCCAGGCAAGTACATTGCGGTCGGTAAATCCTGCCAGTTCCACCACATCAAGGCGTACCTGCGCCGTTCGCACTGTTCCGTTGGCCGTTTGGGCAATGCCAAGATAGGCGAGATTATCCGGATCAAGCCCGATTTTGCGCGCATCCTGAGGTGTAAGAACCATATCTGTTGCGCCTGTATCCACAACAAAAACAACATCTTGCCCGTTGATCTTGAGGATTGCATAAAAATGCCTGTCCGCCGCCCGGCTGAGGGCAATTTGCGTGCCATCCATCTGCACGGACTGACCAGGCATGACCGCAAGCCGCAATTCATCCTTAAACCCGTAAAGTATGATCATCCCGGAAAATAGAAATATCCAGGTCACAAGCTGCTGCAGCGACCGGTTCAGATTGTTGCGGTTGCGCGCAAAGAACCACGCGATGATGAAGGTCGCCAGCATGACGAGATAAATCAGCCGTGCAGTCGATTCGGTGTCCATTTACCCGCCTTTCGCGGCCTCCAGAGTTTCCACAGCCCCAATCCACAGCTTTTCTGCCCGCGCCAGCCCGTCACTGATCTCGCGGCGCTTTGATTGCAGCTTTGCAAGATCAGCCGCGCTGTTTGCTTCGTAAAGCGAAGAATCGCCAAGGCGCGCGTCAAGTTTATCTCGCATCTCTTCCAACTTGGTGATCCGGATCTCACATTTCGAGACCTCTGCTTCCAATGCGGCCGTCTTGGGGCGTTTTTCGGCCTCTTTTCGGGCAGTTTTGGCGGGTTTGTCAGGTCTTGTTGCCGCCGTGCCGGTTGTGCGCTCGGCCAAGAGCAGGCGGCGATAGGCCTCCATGTCCTCGCGGAAAACCTCGACCTTGCCGCCATTCACCAGCCAAAGGCGGTCTGCGGTGAGGGAAACAAGGTGCGGATCATGGCTGACCAGAATAATCGCGCCCTGATAGTCGTTAAGTGCCGTGACCAGCGCCTCGCGGCTCTGAATATCCAGGTGATTGGTCGGTTCGTCCAGAATCAGGATATGCGGGGCATCCAGCGTAGCAATAAGCAGTGAAAGGCGGGATTTCTGCCCGCCTGACAGGCGACTGACCACGGTTTCGGCCTGCTCGGCCCCCAGACCACCTGATGCCAGACGCGCCCGCAACTTCCCAGGAGTCTCTGCCGGGCGCAGGCGACGCATATGCTGAAGGGGGGTTTCATCAAGCTCAAGCTCATCCACCTGATGCTGGGCGAAATAGCCGACGCGCAGCTTGGAAGAGGTTTGAATCTTCCCTTTGAGAGGTTTAAGTTTACCTGCCAACAGTTTGGAAAGAGTGGATTTACCCTGACCATTGGCGCCAAGCAACGCGATCCGGTCATCCTGGTCGATGCGCAGGTTCAGATCCCTCAAAACCGCTTTGCCGTCATAGCCGACGGCCGTTTCGTCAAGTTTGACAATCGGCGGGGACAGTTCCTCTGGTGACGGGAAGTTGAACGAAACCGTTCGCCCTTCCTCTTCCAGCGCAATCGGCACCAGCCGCTCGATCATTTTCAGCCGGGATTGCGCCTGTTTGGCTTTGTTGGCCTGATAACGAAAGCGATCAACATAGGATTGCATATGCGCCCGGCGCGCATCCTGCTTCTTTTTTGCCGCTGCCGCCTGTTCCAGTTTCTCGCGCCGCAGCCGGTCAAACTGGTCATAGCCACCTGACCACAGCGTCAGCTTGCGGTTTTCCAGATGCAGAATCGCGTTGACAGACCGGTTGAGCAATTCGCGGTCATGGCTGATCACCAGCACGGTGTGGGGGTAGCGTGCCAGATAGGTTTCAAGCCAGATTGTGCCTTCCAGATCAAGATAATTGGTCGGCTCATCAAGCAACAACACATCTGGCTGTGAAAACAGCACCGCTGCCAGGGCGACGCGCATGCGCCAGCCGCCGGAAAAATCAGCGCAAGGGCGCGCCTGCGCGGCCTCGTCAAAGCCAAGACCGCTCAGAATCATCGCTGCCCGTGATTCAGCCGACCAGGCATCAATATCTTGCAGGCGCGTGTGGATATCAGCGATGCGCCCGCCGTCGGTGGCCGTTTCCGCCTCCTCCAGCAGAGCCAGACGTTCGGTATCGGCTGCCAGAACCGTGTCGATCAGCGAGGCATTACTGGCAGGCGCTTCCTGCGCAACACCCCCGATCCGCGCGCCCCGTGGCACGGAGATACTGCCACCCTCCAGCGCCAGTTCACCGTTGATCAGGCGAAAAAGCGTGGTCTTGCCGGTGCCGTTGCGACCGACAAACCCCACCTTGTGCCCGGTTGGAATCACCGCAGAAGCCGCTTCAAAGAGCGGGCGGCCTTCGATGGAGAAACTGACGTCCTGGATGCGTAACATGGGCGGCATTTGCCCCGATCACAACCGGGCTGTCAATTGCCGGGTCATTCGCGCCTTTTCAAGCCAGAACCACCATGTTAGGGAGCCGCAAAATCAAGTCAACCCAACCCCGAACACAACATGAAAGGATGAGCCAGTGGCGATCCAACGCACCTTTTCGATCATCAAACCGGACGCAACCAACCGCAATCTGACCGGCGCGATCGTTGCCAAATTCGAAGAAGCCGGCCTCAGGGTCGTGGCTTCCAAACGCATTCACCTGACGAAAGCGCAGGCGGGTGTGTTTTACGCGGTGCATGCCGAGCGCCCGTTTTATGACGAGCTTTGCGAATTCATGTCCTCCGCACCGATCGTGGCGCAGGTTCTGGAAGGCGAAGATGCCATTGCCAAAAACCGCGAAGTGATGGGCGCAACCAACCCGGCGGATGCCGCGGAAGGGACCATTCGCAAGCTTTACGCTGAATCCGTGGGTGAGAATTCTGTTCACGGTTCGGATGCACCGGAAACGGCTGCTGAAGAAATCGCTTACTTCTTTTCCGGGCTTGAACTGGTCGGCTGATCATCCTGTTTTTTGAAAGGGGCGTTGGCAGCCGCCAGCGCCCTTTTGTCGCTTCAAAGCCTGATTTCGCTCTTCTCACGACATTCTGACACGCTGTGTGCTAGCATCAGTTGACGAAACTGATGGGAGGGTATGCGCGTGGCAAGCAATGTGAAGGGCAAAATAGCCAACTCGACCTACGAACAAGAGCTTGCGCGTTTGCAGATCGAACTGGTCAAGCTGCAGGAATGGGTCAAGCGTAGCGGCAAGAAGATCGCCATCATCTTTGAAGGCCGCGATGCTGCCGGTAAGGGCGGTACGATAAAACGCATCACCGAAGCGCTTAACCCCCGCATATGTCAGGTTGTGGCGCTTCCCGCACCAACCGAGCGCGAACAGACTCAATGGTATTTCCAGCGCTATGTACCGCATCTGCCAGCGGCCGGTGAAATCATCATCTTCGACCGCTCTTGGTACAACCGCGCCGGGGTTGAAAAGGTAATGGGGTTCTGCAGCGAAGAAGAATACAAGGAATTCATGCGCTCCTGCCCGGAATTTGAACGCATGCTGGTACGCTCGGGTATTCAGCTGATCAAATACTGGTTTTCCGTCAGTGACGAGGAACAGGAGCGGCGCTTTCAAAAGCGCCTTACCGACCCGACCAAGCGCTGGAAACTCAGCCCGATGGATCTGGAAAGCCGCAAAAGATGGGTGGATTATTCCAAGGCCAAGGATGACATGTTTTCGCATACCGACATCAAGCAGGCGCCCTGGTATGTGGTGGCGTCAGACGTGAAGAAACACGCGCGCCTCAATTGCATTTCACACCTTCTGTCGCTGATCCCCTATGAGGATCTGACGCCGGAACCGATCGAACTGGAAGAGCGGCCGCCGCAGCGCGGCTATGTGCGCCCGCCGATGGATGACCAGACATTTGTGCCGGAGATTCATGAGGATCTCTAATGTGGTTGGATATGCGTGATCCATTCAGTAATTTGCCAGTTTGGCGGGCTTTGCCCTTGATTCCGCACGCGGACCATTTCTTGAGCGCCAGTTCTAAAGTATGTCAGACTACTCCGAGCGTTGGACTACACCAATCGCATCAAGCACCGCTTCGATATCGGTGTTGTCTTTGCCTTTCTGGCGCGCAGCCACCTTGATCGCATCAAACCGTTTGCGCAGGTCTTCCTTCTCTTTGCCCTGACAATCATTCCACGGCCGCCCCTGAAGCCCCATGACCATCGCATAGTAACCGATGAAATGTGGCCTTGTGCCAGCGGCAAGCAACCGGCGATAGGCTTCGTCGGGGTCCAGGGCACGTAATTCCTCAGCACTGTTGATCCCGGCGCGGGCAAAAGCCTTGTCAGAGGCCGGACCAAGATTTCTGATCGAGGAAACGGGGGTGCTCAAGGTATAAACACAGGTGTTCGATCCCCAGCAGCAAAGCGGCGCAAAACCGCAGGGTAGAGAATATGTTCCTGCTCAAGAACCCGCGCTGCAAGGGTTTCCGGCGTATCACCGGGGCGAACCTCGACCCGGGCCTGCCCCAGTATCGGGCCGTCATCAAGCGCGCCTGTGGCCTCATGCACCGTGCAGCCATGCTCGCTGTCATCTGCAGCAAGGGCGCGGGCGTGGGTGTTTAGCCCCCGGTATTTGGGCAATAACGATGGGTGGATGTTGAGGATTTTGCCTTGCCAGACATTCATGAAACCGGGCGTCAGAATGCGCATGAAACCCGCAAGGCAGATGATTTCAGTCCCAGCCTTCTCAAGGATCTGCTGCAATCTTCGTTCAAATGCGGTGCGATCCTCACCATACGGGCGATGATCAACGACGGCGGTTTTTACGCCGCGCGCTTCGGCTTTAAGCAAACCACCGGCATCAGCGTTGTTTGAAACAACCAGCACCGGACGCGCCCGGTGATCGCCTTGCATGCTGTCGATCAGCGAAACCATATTCGAGCCGCCACCCGAAATCAGTATGGCGACACGTTTATGGCTCATAAAAGCGACCCCTCGTAGGCAACACCATCGCCCTTGATCACGGTCCCGATCACTGCAACTTCTTCTCCGGCCTCGCGCAACAGACGCGCCAGATCATCGGCCGCTTCCGCAGCCACCACGGCAATCATGCCGATACCGGAATTGAAGGTTTTCAAAAGCTCAGCCTCGCGCAACCCGCCATTTTCCGCCAGCCAGGCAAAAACCGGCGGCAGCGCCCAGGTATCAAGATCGATCCGTGCCCCCAGACCATCGGGCAGGGCGCGGGGCAGGTTTTCCGTCAAGCCGCCACCTGTGATATGGGCAAGCGCGTGAAGTCCACCAGCGCGATGCGCCGCAAGGGCCGGTTTGACATAGATACGCGTCGGCGCGAGCAAGGCCTGACCGAGTGTTCCCGCATCAAAGGGGCAGGGGGCGTCCCAGCCGAGCCCGCTTGTCTCGACAATTTTGCGCACCAGCGAGTAGCCGTTGGAGTGAACGCCGTTTGAGGCCAGCCCCAGCAATACATCACCCTCTTTCACGCCGTCAGGCAGCAGAACACCACGCTCCATCGCGCCAACCGAAAACCCGGCGAGATCAAAGTCCTTTTCCTGATACATCCCCGGCATCTCCGCAGTTTCACCGCCAATCAGCGCACATCCGGCCTGAGAACAGCCGGCCGCAATGCCTTCGATCACACTGGCAGCGGCGTCGACGTCAAGCTTGCCGGTGGCGAAATAATCAAGGAAAAACAAGGGTTCAGCCCCCTGACAGACCAGATCGTTGACGCACATGGCCACCAGATCAATGCCGACGGTTTCCATAACACCGGTATCAATGGCGATCTTGAGCTTGGTGCCGACGCCATCGGTTGCTGCCACCAGAACCGGGTCACTGTAGCCCGCCGCCTTGAGGTCAAACAGCGCGCCAAAACCGCCAAGCCCATCCATCACACCCGGGCGCTTCGTTGCCTTTGCAGCCGGTTTGATCCGTTCAACCAGCGCATTGCCGGCATCGATATCAACCCCGGCCTCCTTGTAGCTGAGCCTGTTCTTGCTGCCTGTCATCCGCCTGTCCCGCCAGCCCCTGATTTTCGCGCCCGTCTAGCGCAAAACACGGGCGATGGAAAGGTGGCAATCGCGGGCACTTGACCCTGTCAGAGCGCCAAAGTAAGCAGAGCGGAGGCGGGCCTGTAGCTCAGTTGGTTAGAGCAGAGCGCTCATAACGCTTTGGTCGTAGGTTCGAGTCCTACCGGGCCTACCAATTACTTCGGCTAAAACTCCAAGGTTTGCGCCGGGGTGGTCGATCAGCAGCAAGCGAGTAGCAAATTCATGGGTGAGATCTATTTCGTTCGCCACGGTCAGGCGTCGCACGGGGCGGCGAATTACGACAAGCTCAGCCCTCTTGGCCATCAGCAGTCGGAATGGCTGGGTCAGCATCTGAACCACGTTGTCGGCGGGTTTGACCGGGTGATTTCAGGCGATCTGAGGCGCCATCGGGAAACGCTGTCGGGCTTGCAGAAAAGTCTGGAGCACGCCGGGGCGGAGGAAGATCCGCGCCTGAACGAAATGTCCTATTTCGCCATGGAGCGCGCCCATGCCGACGAAACCGGATTGCCCATACCCCTGTCACAGATGGAGCTTGCGGAAAACTTCGTTCGGGTCATGCACGCCTGGGAAGCTGGCGGTATAGCCGCAGCACCTGAAACCTATCAGGCATTTCAGGCACGCATACTGGCCGCGCTTTATGATTACGCGCACCACGGTGCGCGTGTGCTGATCGTCAGTTCAGGCGGGCCTGTCGGAATTGCCATGCGTCATATCCTCAATCTGGATGTAAGCGCGATGACCGATGTCATTCTGCACACCCATAATGCCTCTTACAGCCGTTTTTCAGTGGCCAACGACCGGCTGCGCCTGCTTCAGTACAACGTGATTTCGCATCTGGAACATCCGGATCGCAAACATGCGCAGACGCTGATTTAGTGGACGGGCACAAGACCCCTAAGGCGACCAATGAGTTTATGATCACGGGGATTGTGCGGGCTTCAAACCGGCAGGCGCAGCGTGGCCTTCAACCCGCCCATCGCCTCGCTTTCTCCGAGTTCAAGCTTTCCGCCATGGCTGCTGGCGATATCCATGGCGATTGCCAGCCCCAGGCCAACGCCCGTTCCGCGGTTCTGGTTTCTGGCCTGATCCAACCGCTCAAACGGGCGGATGGCAATGTCGCGGTAATTTGGGGGGATGCCGGGGCCGTCATCTTCAACAGTGAACAGGATCTCATGCGGCTCATAAATAAGGCTGAGCTGACAATGAGAGCCATAGCGCAAGGCATTCGTCACCAGATTGTCCAGCGCGCGGCGCATGGCGTTGGGGCGCATGGAGACCTGTTTCGGCGGCGCGGGGCTTTCGGGCAGTTTCAGCACAATCTCGCCCTGAACGCGCTCGGTATCGCTGACCACCTGCTGGACCAGCGTCACCGGGTCAAAATCCTCGGACTCCTCCAAAGAATCGCCGCGCGCAAAGGCCAGAAACTCCTCCAGCATCTCTTCCATATCATCGACATCGCGTATCAGCGCCGCCGTTTCCTCCTCTTGCTCGGCCAATGACAGGCCGAGTTTGAGGCGCGTGAGGGGCGTGCGCAGATCGTGGCTGACACCCGATAGCATCAGCGTTCGCTGTTCGATCTGCCGCTCGATCCGGTCGCGCATGTCCAGAAACGATTGTCCGGCCTGTCTGACTTCAGTGGCCCCGGCTATGTGATAAGGTCGGTTATGCCCTTTCCCGAACGCTTCGGCAGCCTGCGCCAGGCGACGAATCGGACGCACCTGATTTCGCAAAAAAATGAATGAAATCAGTGTCATGAATATGGAAACCGCAATCATCAACACCAAAAGCTGATGCGGGTTGGAGGCTGAAACCCTGGACCGGCGGAACTCGATCGAATACGGGCCTTTGTTGGTGGTCACATGCAGCAGAACCCTGCGGGCGTTGCTGGAAAGATCGACATGGCTGATGCTGGGCAGTTTACTGCGCAAAGCCAGGATTACAGAATTACCGGTCAAATCGCTGAAATTGCGCAAATCCTCGAGCATGGCCGTGTCTGGGTGAAGCGCGACAACCGTCAGCCCCAGCAGCCCTGAGATCTGCTCGATGGCAAGTGTCGCCGCCACCGGATCTTCTGCCCCGTTGATCTGGTTGAGAAAATAGTGCAGCTCCAGTGCGACATTATCCGTCAACTGCCCGGTCACACCGTCAAAGTGGCGCTGAATGAATACTACGGACACCACAAGCTGAATGATGATAATCGGCAGAATAAGAATAAGGGCGGCGCGCGCATAAAGACCTTTGGGCAGGATTGACTTGGGCCAGTTGACATTCATGCTGGCACGGTATCGATAAAGCCGGGCGGGTTGCAAGGAGGCAACATGGGAGACGATCCATTCATCAAGGATTTCACGCCGGAAATCGGCGTGGCGACCGAACTGGCCGATGGTTTGCGCCGTATCGTTGCGCCGAATGCGTCACCGATGACATTCACCGGTACCAACACCTATCTTCTGGGCGAAACTGAAATCGCCGTGGTCGATCCCGGGCCGGATGACCCCCGCCATCTTGAAGCGATTCTCGCAGCCGTCGGCAACCCCCGCAGGATCAGTCATATTCTGGTAACCCATTCGCATCTGGATCACTCCCCCCTTGCCAGAGCGCTTGCACGCGCAACCGATGCGCCGGTTCTGGCTCTGGGCGACAGTCTGGCGGGCCGCAGTGACCGGATGAACAGGCTGGCTGAAAGTGTAGAGCTTGGTGGCGGTGAGGGGGTTGATGCCGCGTTTCAGCCTGATCAGACGCTTGAGGATAGCGAGGTTATTGCCGCGCGCGAATGGAACATTGTCGCCATCGCTACGCCTGGACATTTTTCCAATCATCTGTGTTTCAGCTGGGATGGAGAGGGTGGAATTTTTTCCGGCGATCACGTCATGAGCTGGGCGACAACGCTGGTTTCCCCGCCCGATGGTGACCTGACTGCGTTCATGCGATCACTGGACAAAATGGCAGCGCGTGGCCATGACGAGCGCTATTTCCCCGGCCACGGCGCGGTTCTGAGCGACCCGCAGGCCATGGTTGCGCACCAGATCGCGCACCGCAGGAACCGTGAATCGCAAATCGTATCAGCCCTTGAAGACGGCCCGGCAACCGCTCTGGCGCTTGCGACCCGGATTTATACCGAGATACCGCGCGAGCTGATCCCTGCCGCTACACGCAATGTCTTCTCGCATCTTATTGATCTTACGGAAAGAAATGTTGCCGGTCACGATCAGGCGCTGTCGCCCGAGGCTGCGTTTTCGCTGCGCACCTGAACCGGCGAAAAACCGCAACGCATAAGGCAAATCACACTGGACGCTGCAAATCCGCTTTGCTATACGGACCCCCGCAAGGCCGCTAAGGCCGTTCGCATCATTCCGGCGTAGCTCAGTGGTAGAGCAGTTGACTGTTAATCAATTGGTCGTAGGTTCGA
>CAZMNO010000065.1:0-17827 GCA_964567685.1 uncultured Rhodobacter sp.
GCGCGCAAGGGCGGAGATTACCCCTTGTTGTCTGGCGGTGACGTGAACCTGTATTCACTCTTCGTCGAGCGTGCCATGACAGTGGTGAGGCAAGACGGACTGATTGGTCTGCTTGTCCCGTCTGGGATCGCATCAGACAAGACCGCCGCCAAGTTCTTCAAAGGCGTAGCGACCGAAGGACGACTGAAGGCACTCTATGACTTCGAGAACCGGCGTACACGATATGGTTTGAAGCCCTTCTTCGAGGACGTGGACAGCCGCTTCAAGTTCTGCGCGTTCGTGGCGAGCCCGTCCCCAACGGAAGAGGCCGCGCGCTGCGCGTTTTTCCTACAAGCAGTGAGCGAGCTTGCAGACCCGCAAACTTGCTTCTCTCTCAACGCCGAGGACTTCGCGCGTGTGAACCCAAACACCGGCACCGCACCAATTTTCCGCTCGAAGCGTGATGCTGACCTCACGACAGTCATCTATGGCAATGCTGTGCCCTTGGTCGATCGGTCTTCCGGTGCGGAAGTGAAGACATGGCCGGTGAAGTACCTGCGCATGCTAGACATGACGAACGACTCTAACCTGTTTCGCACTCGCAATGAGCTCGATGATCAAGAGGGTGCGTATCCTCTCGGCGGCAACACGTTTGGAAGCGCTTCAGGAAACTGGCTGCCTCTCTATGTCGGGCGAATGATCCACCAATTCGATCACCGCGCGGCGTCGGTTGAGGTCAACGAGGCGAACTTGCACAATGCAGCGCTGAGTGGCGCGGTGACGCAAGAGCAGAAGGCCGACCCAAATTTCGTGCCCACCCCTCAATATTGGGTACCGGAAAGCGAGGCTGATTTGCCTTCAGGCGTTGAATGGACGATCGCCTTTCGGGATATCGCCAGGGCGACCGATGCACGGACGATGATCGCAGCAGCTATCCCGAAAGCGGGCGTCGGGAATACAGCCCCCTTGATCCTGTGGAATGATGAAGATCAGCGGGCCGATCACAAAGCTCTTTTCTTGGGAAACCTTGGCGCAATCGCATTGGATTACGTGACCAGGCAGAAAGCTCAAAGCACGCATCTGAATTGGTACATCGTCGAACAGCTTCCAGTAATTTCACCTGAAAAATTTGAAAGCGTGCGTTTCGGAGCGAAGAGCGCAGCCGAGGTTGTGCGGCAAACTGTTCTTGAGCTCACCTACACCGCTCATGACATGGAACCGTTTGCGCGGGATATGGGCTGCATGGACAAGGCTGGAACCGTGAAGCCGCCTTTCATTTGGGATGAAGAGTGCCGCCTCGTCCTGCGCGCCAAGCTCGATGCCGTCTTCTTCCACCTCTACGGTATCACTGACCGCGACGACATCCGTTACATTTACTCGACTTTCCCGATCATCGAGCGCGAAGAGAAGGCTGCCTATGGTGGCAAATATCGCTCTTGTGAGCTGTGCCTCGCCTACATGAACGCGCTTGCCGCCGGAAACCCCGACGCGGAGATCAAAATTTAGATGGAAGGAAGTTCTATCATCGAAGAGCTACACGCTCTTGTGGATGAAGATCCTGCCGCCGCTCTGGCACGCATTGACGAGCTAGGAGATAGCCCCGAAGAAGCCTTTGCCTCTGCTGCCATCCTCATCGACTGTGGCGGGCACTTGGGCGACTTAATAGCCGTCAACAAGGGCGTGGAAATCCTCGAAGAGTTGCGCAAGAACGCCAAGCCCGACCCTGGCCTCACCTACAATCTCGCCAACGGTTTGCAAACGCGTGCACGGCTGACCTATGGGCCGCCTTCTCCCTATTGTGGCCAATCGTTTGAGGATCATTTTCAGGCCCGAATCCGCTTTGGGGAGGCCGCTCGATCGCGCGATGCACCATTTGATTTGGCCTCACAGGCGCTGACCAATATGGGAATGCTTTTGCAGGATACGTCGCGATGGTTCGAGGCATTAGACCACTTTCGAGAAGCCCAAAATATCTATCCGAAGAACGCCGTAGCAATGCTCAAAGAGCTCACGTTGCTTCAACAGCTTGGCCAATTGTTCCAGTCAGACCCGCATAGCTACCAGTGTTACGGCCATCTGCCAACGATGGTCGATAGGATGCGCACCCTCGCCGAAAACATTGAGCGTAACCTAGACACGCTCACCGCTTTCTCGGGTACAGCGGCGCTTCCATTCGCACAGCAGAAAATCGCGATGGCAAAGGCGCTCCCGTCCAGTCCACAAGGACCGATCGACGAGCCCTATTTTCAGTTCGTCTCCAAGCATCAACTTTCGTTGTTTTTGCATTGCAGCGCGGCAGGCTTTGAAGTGGGATTATTTGATGTGCTGACCATCCCGACCATCACGAGAACCATGGATGATGAGGACGGCGTCCCTGAAATCTATGCCATGCTGAACGTGTTGAAGGCCGATTTTGCTTTTGCGCGGCAGGTTTACTTTGACGTCCTCGAAGATGACGCTGACACGCCCTACTTTGAGACGACGACCCACGGGGACACATTGGATTACGCGCTTTACGGGGTGCGCTATTCGGCACTTACCAGTGCGCAGCGCATCGCCTTCGACATCCTCGACAAAGTTGCGGTCGCTATCGCCTGTTATCTGAAAATGCCCAAGGCTCATAAGGTGAGCTTCGCAACACTCTGGGGACGCTCAGAAAAAGGCGGATCGTTTCGGCTTCATGATGAGATCGTTCAGTGCCTTGATACGGGCAATTTCGGCCTGATAGCGCTACATAACGTTTTTCATGACATGTCGAGCGATGACAGCCGAGGCATTGGCATCATGGAGGCGCATAAGACCTATCGCAATGCATCGACCCACCGCTTCACGGTGCTCCATGATTTTGGCAAGCAAAAACGCAAATCCCCTTCGCTCGCAGTGGACCACCAGGACATCATGGAATTTGAACGGATGACACTGGACTCGCTGAAGCTGGCCCGTTCAGCGATATTCTACTTTGTGGACATGATCATGTTCGCCGAAGCCAGCAGGCCAAAGCGCGGTGATGGCATCACAGTCCCAATGTCAGTCCCTGATCATGCGTACATTCGCGGCCGGTATGATTGAACAGTGACGAAGACGGCAGCGCACAGGCGTGCATAAATCAAGACTTATGCACGCTTGCTCCGGTTCAATGAAATCAACTACCTGGCGCGTGTAAAATTCGCGTGCTCAATTTTTGCATAAATTTGATCGGCTAACCGTTTGCTGGCCCATTGCGGTAGCAAAGCCGTGCCTGCTCCCGCATGACCGCATAGTCACTCAGCATTTCCAAAGCCGCTGATCCATCCGGCAATGTCTGCAACTCCTCCGCCGCCCGCGCCTGAAATCCGCCATTATATTCCACCACCGGCGGACACACACCGATGACCCGTTCAGAACTCACCATCGTGCAGGCGGCCAACAAGCTCATTCCGATTGCGAGGGTGACGAGAAGAGGCTTTAAGCATCCGCCGTTGAATTTCATTTGCTTTCTCCCGGTTTTCAAGCCGTTCTGCCAACCGTCCAGCGCGTTCGCCGGAGCGGCGTAGGGACAGAAGGAACAGTGATATTGTGAGGGCGATGGCCACCCATTTTCCGGCAGCCCGCCCAAAGCGGCTGCTGGTGAACCATGTGATCAGCGCGCTCATCACCTCTTACCTTTGCGCCAGTCATCCCAGCGGGCGTAGATGGTGATCCCGACACCCATCAGCGCGGCAGCGATGAACAGCCAACGCAAGGTATCCAGATAGGGGATCAGCGGCTGAATTGCGGATTGCGTATCGACCACCGCCTGCTGCACCACCTCGACGCCTGCTGCGCCGATAGTGGCGACACCAGCCGCCCCGCCGCCTTTCATGGTACGGCTCTCGGTCAGTGTTTCGCGCGGGTGCGGTGCCTCTGGGGTAAACCGGCCGACGCGGGGTGGAAACGGATCACCCCATTGTCGGGCCCGACCGATGTCGACGTGCATGAAGTTCTGGCGGGGATAAAATCCAAAGCCTGAAAATCCGATCGCACGGGCTGCCGTTTCAAATGCCGTCGGATCATAGTTCGCCATGGAGATATCGAACGCCGCGCCCTGCAGGTGCATGGATTGTTTCACCCCACCCACCCGCCGGTTGTAGTCCGGGCTGCGATAGGCGGAATGCACGATCAACGGCACGCCCAGCCGATCGCGCAGCGCCTGCAGCTTGTCGAGCGCCGCCTCGTTGATCTGGATCTTACCGTCGCCGCGGCAGGCGATTTCCTCGGGAGAAAATTCCGGCCAGCGCCAGAGGGTTTCGGGCACGTCGCGCCAGTCGGCAAAATAATGTGTGGTCATTGAGAACCTCCAAAAACAGAAAAGCCCGCGAAACGGCGGGCAAGTGAACAGATCGAGACGGGTGATTGTGGTCAACCAAACAGTTTCAGCCGGACAGACACACCGGCAATCAGCGCCAACAACAACCCGGTGGTCAGCAGCCGGACGGCGGTCTGCCAGGCGGTGCGCCGCGCCATGCGCAGGCTTTCAAGCAAGGTGCGCAGGTCATGGATATCGATGGCGGCTTCGGGACCATCGAGGCCAACATCGGCGAGTGCTCGACGCGCACCACGCTCGGCAGCGCGGCCCAGCATGGCTTCAAATTCATCCTCGGGCATGCGGACAAAGCCCGCATCAGTTTTGGGCGGGGTCATAAGATTTCCTTTGATGTGGGATTGCAGAGGCTTAGGTGGTGGATGGTTCAACTCGGACCAGCATCAGGCCCGTAGGGTGATAAAGCGCCGCCCGCAAAATCCCGAGATTGTAGGCGTATTCATTGCGGCAAGATTGGGCGAAGAATTCCCCTTCGAGGAACATGCAGGATCCCTTGCAAAGCTGAACAACCGGGCACGCCATGCAGTCCGGCCGAAAGGCAAAATGTGTGCCGTTATCAAGCGCAATATCCTCGAAAGCCTCGACGTGCCCGATCTTATGCACGCCCTTGGCACCGGTATTCTGGCAGGTCATGACATTGCCCAGGAGATCAACGGCGATATCATCAGCGCGGTCCATCCCGCATTTCTGCCCCAGGGCTGTGATGGGACGGTGCTCAATCAGACTGTCGGTAAATTCCTTGAGCCGCGTTCCAAGACCAAAGGCGCCGGGATCATTGGCAAGCGCGTAAAACACCTCGTCAGAAAGATGCCTGAGATCATCCTCTGTGAACGAGCCGGATCCAAACAATGTCGCAGCATCATAGGTGTTCACCACCCCTTCGAGTGATAACGGCGCATCGGGCCCCAACCGCGCCCGGAACCAGTTTGCGATGGTCTCCAGACTATGGTTTTCCCGGGTGAGGACGGTATTGATAGAGACATTGCCGGGTCTTTCTTTCAGCAACCTTTCAATCCAAATTCGCGTTTCAGAGTCCTCCAGCGGATCAGGCCCTCGCAAATGCTGACCGGGGCCATCATGACTGATCCCAACCCCGATGTCATAGCGGGCAATAAAATCCAGCTTTTCACGGCTCAGGAGCGAACCGTTGGTGATGATCGAAAATCGTGCCTCAGGGAACTTTGCGTGCAGCGCCGGGACCAGGCGCTTGAGTTTCGCCCAGTACACAAACGGCTCCCCACCCCAAAGCTCGATTTTTTCCGGCGGGGCTTTCAGCCAGATATCCAACTGCACCAGAAACCGCTCAACGTCCCCGAGGGTGGAGATTGTGGCGTCATCGATCTGCGTGGCCTGATTGCAATAGCTGCAGGCGTAATTGCACGAAAGCCCCATCTGGATTTTCAGCGTGCGCGGGTGCCGGGATTTTCCCTGCGGATTGGATTTCGTGACGCGGGGTGCAACGGGCCAGTCGCGTTCCGGTACATCGGGCAAAGTGATGCCTTCAATTTCAGATGTATGCGGATTGTAGCGAATTACGCTCTCGCTGCCTTCGCGCGCCTGCATGGTGAGATCAAACCACATCAGTCAAACAGCTCCTCTTGCAGATGTTCGGGGATATTCAGACGAAAATTCAGCACCGCCTGCACATGGGTGGTTTCGCCGTTGTAAGGATGCTGATTGTGGGGAATGTGGCTCGGAAACACGACCAGCAGCCCGGGCCGTGGATTGATGCTGTATCCGGACCGGGCCTCAAACGGCAGCCTTGCCTGATCCGCAAACCGGCTGGGATCTTCCAGTACGAAGCGCGGATTGCCCACCGAGTTGATCGGCTGACCTGCGCCACTGCCGGTCAAAAACAGCACCGCCGTCACATCGCCCTCGCGATTATCGGCATGGGTGTTGATATGGGCGCGGTCCCCGATCAGCAGGGCGCGATTTTCACAATAGTCGGGGTCAAGCAGGTGATCCCAACCTTCGAGATAGTCCGACACACAATCACGGATATGACCCAACAATTCTGGAAACTTGGTCATGATACCGCGGACGCGTCGTTCTGATGCGGATTTCAGTCCAGGAGTGGGCGTTTGCTTGGTGGCGGCGGCAATTTCTGCCATCTGCGCCTCTGCATCCAACATTTCATAGAAGGCGACTTTGGTCGGCCAGAGCAAGGCCGTGCTTTTGCGCACCTCCATCAGCAGTAACAATTACAATCGCAGTTACAATTGGTGTAAGTGCGCAGATAAAACTCGTGATAGGCGCTGGTGCTGTCAAACTCGAGCCCCTGAAACACCGTGCTTTGCAGGATATCACCGGCGCCTGCGGTTTTATATTCATGGGCACCGCGGGTATATTCTCCGACAATCAGACCAGTGGCAGCGGGAACATTCTTAATCCGGCTCCAGGGTATCTTGCCATTGTTGTCAATCACGGTGGTGGAGCCAACTTTATAGGCCATGCGCGCCTCCTATGCGGGTTTTTGCCTGAGAGTTCGGAAGAACGAGGTCGCATTGCACCGGGATGCAGACCCGGCGCGCGCCTTCAAAATAACTACTGTCATGGGGCACATGGCCCTCAAAGACCACCATCGAGCCTGTTCGTGGAATGATCTGATACCAGCTGCCGCAATGCACGCGCGGGTTTCGGTTTGGCCAGAGCCGTGCTCCGACGCCGGCGGGATCGTAAAACCGCAAGGCGCCGGAGCGAAGCTGATCCCCGGCATATTCCGGATCCACCTCCACAAGCGGATAATAGGTCACGACAAAATCGGATTTGCGGTGGCTGTGGGTGAAAATGCCGAGGTTTTCACTCCGGGTGCGTTGCTGGTAGAAGGTCTCGGCAGTTGCGTTGATCTCGCCGTCAAAAGCATAACCATAGGCCGAGACCAGGAATTCACAGATTGCCGATCGCACCATTTCCAGCAATTGCCGCAAGTGCGGATCCGCCTTGTGATCCTCCAGCATATTGTGGCGCACATGACCAAAATGGTTTGAGCGGTTGCCGAGATTGCGTGGATTATCTTCGTCGGTGATCCGGTGGGCCGCAGCTTCATTCATCGCAATTGCGGCAAGGCCGTCATCGAAGGCATTCGGCATTTCCCAGTGCTTGTGCAGGATAAAGTTTGGGTAGATGGCTTGCAGCATCACACCACCGCAACTTTAATGCGGCCAATGCCGGTGTAATGATCGGTGTTGATTTTGACGTCCAGAATATCGCCGGGGGTCAGACCGAGAGCCGTTACGGTCACCTCGGCACTTCCATCGGCAGCGGTGGTAGCCCGCCTCTTGGGGAGATAACCGCTGAGCGTATCGAGCTTCAGTTTGGTGACATGGGCGAGGTTTGAGCCGTCGGCGTTTTCAGCGAGCTGGATCGGAACTGTGAGGCTGCCTCCGGCTGGCACTGTCAGACCGGTTGGCGTGCTGGCTGACCAGTAGAAGTCAAGATAACCGCGGCTGTTGGATGGGAAATCCTCGCTATCTATCGACAGCGGCACAGGCATTTCTCTAAGCAGGATATGTGTTTCGGGATCACCAATCAGGATAATGCGGGTGTCCGCCAAGGATCCCGTCATGATTGGCATCCAGATATAGCAAAGATGGGTCAGATCGCCTTTTGCCCGGTTGCGCACTCCCAGCTCATTCTTGTCAAACCGGCTGCGGATCAGACGGTTCTCCCAAGTGTTGAGCTGGCCCATTGCGTCGCAGGTAAACTCGATCCGGCTGTAGTCGACCAATTCGTCCTTGCCGCGGGCCCCCGCCAGATCGAGCGAGACCCGGCCAAGATAGACGTAAAGATCAGCACTGCCGGGCAGATCACTGATGACAAAGCCCTTGTAGGCCGGATCAAACCGCCCGCCCTCGCGCGGAGAGGATTGAATATGAGCGGCCAGCACATCAAAGCCGATATCGACCTTATCTGCCCCAATCTCGCGAAACAGGCCAATGGTCAGAACCGTGTCAGTGAGATGAACCGCCATACGGTAAGGACCATTGCCGGTGAGCGCGTAAAACCCTTTGTGCTGTTCAAGCATTTTTCATTTCTTTCAATTGATCGATTTCTTCGGCCAACACTTTGATCGCCTCAATCAGCAGGCCGGCGAGATTGCCGTAAGCCACACGCTTCAACCCCTCAGCCTCGGAGACGATTTCCGGGACGACCGGTTCCACTTCCTGGGCAATCAGGCCGATGCCCGGCGCGCCATCCATGATGTAGCGAACGCCGCGCAGGTCCCGCACGAGGCTCAGAGCATCGCTGATGGTTTCAATGTCGGTTTTCAGGCGCGCATCTGAGGAGGACACAAAGTTCGGTGCGGTCACAGTGCCGGTAAAGGTAGCTCCGGACAGGCTGGCTTTAGCATTCAGCGCTGCCTGGGTGGCTGTGGAAACCGGCTTGGCGGCGTCTGATGTGTTGTTGACATTGCTGAGGCCCACATCGGATTTGGTCAGGGCCACATCACCGGTTTTGCCAGCCACCGAAGTCACTGGCGCACTGGCAGCGATAGCCGCACTGGCCGCCGCACTGTCGGCCGAGTTTTCCGCCGCGAGTGCTTCTGCCGCTGCGGCATCCGCGCTTACGCCGGAGTTTACCTCACTGCTTGATGCAGCTGCGGCAGAGTTCGCCGCGGCCGCAGCGAGATTGGTCACCATCACAGATACAATGGGCCCGCCCGAGATCAGCAGGACCGAACCACTACCGCCCGCAGACACCACACCGGTGCTGCCCGTAACAATGACTTTACTGGGCATTGGTGATGTCCCGCTCGATCCGGATTTGCCAGGATGGGCTTGAATTGACCGCTCCCGCTTCGGTGAATTCCACATCCACGGTCCAGATGCCGATCAGCCAGGGGGAGGATACGCTCGCAGGATCCATCATGTGGAGTTTGCCTGTGGGCGCATCCATAACGGTCACACTCAGGATTACGCGCACCCCCGTCTCGTGTTCAGCCCAACAGGCAATTGTGACATTGCTCAGATCCCGCGGCTGGGTCATGGCCACGTCCCAGTATTCCTCCCAGTCAAACGCGATCGTATCGCCGCGCTTGAAGGTGATTTCCGCACTCATCTCATAGGCTCCAGTCGTTCGGATTGACCTCGCGCAGCACCACGCGTTGATTCAGGGTCATCGGATTGTCGGTCACGGAAAAGACAGCGAATTGCGTCGCCGCATAAGTGTTGCGCAAGCTGTCCCAACTGATCACATCAAAAGGTTCCGAGGCGACCCAGCGGGGTGGCAGACTGAGGGAATGCCGCCGCCAGCGCCGGTCATCTTTGAGCCAGGCCGCCTGAAGCCTCGCGACCTGCTCAGGATCCCAAACACTTGGCAAACCAAGATTGGCGGTCAGGTGTCGGTCGCCATCTGCGGTAACGGCTACCGGGTCAACAAGCGGTTCCGCCTCTGTCGCTTCCCAGAGCAAATCCGGATCAGGATGGGTGGTGCTGATGCTGTTGTGGGTTTGTTCCAGACCCGGAAACGGCAAGAGCTGGCGGTTTTCAGAAACGAGGATATCGTCGTCGGTCAAGAAGAGTGTCGGTAGGGACGGCGTACCCACTTGGATTTTCCAGATCCCGCCAATGTCGGCCATTTCGCCAGCGCAGGATTTCAACAACTCGGCAATGATTGCTTTGGGTTGCTCGCTCACACGCACCTCAAAGCCCGCCACATATTGCGCCTTGGTGCCGCCGGACCCATCCGGTACCTGTTCGTCACAAGCATCCATGGCCAGGGCCCAATTGGCATAGGGCAGGTCTTCCGGAGCTACACCACCGCCCCAGGTCTCACCACCCGGCAGGGAGATCCCGCGCATGACGTTGTAAATCATCACGACTGGGTTTTCGCTAAAGACCCAGGTGGCTGGATCATCCCAGCGCATGCTGCCGATACCACCTGCGGTGCTGTCGAGCCGTGGGTCATAAAGCAGAATGCCGCCGAGCTCGAAGCGAAACTGCGGCAGGCCGGACCAGATATCGGTATTGGCTTTGGAGGTCAGGATGGCATGACAAATGCCACTTCCGACCATATCACTGGTCCAGGGCGTTTCCGGGTGTGCTGCGTATTTGGCCAGCAGCATCGGATCGGCGGCGTCTTGGGTGCCATCATAGAACTTGATCCAGAGATGCCCGGCATTAGTGTCGGTGACATCGGTGCCGTAATCCGCGTGGGATGTTTCCGCCAGATCCTGCCATTTTCCATTGACCGCAAAGCGCAACAGGGCCTGGCCTTTAAGGGCGCCCAGCGCAATCACATGGGTCAGATATTCATTGCTGGCTCCGTGGGTCATAGGCGGGCACACGAGGCTGCCGGATGTTGCGTAGCGCCCGAGGATGAAACTCTGCGGGGTGGAGGCCCCGTTCAGGGTCACACTGGTCTGCAAGCCACTCGGGCGCGACTGCTGGGGCAGCAAGGCGCGCGAGAGGGCACTTAAGCCCAATCCCACGCCAATGCGCACGATGGCGCCGGCGAGCCAGGAGGAAGCTGCAAAGCTGCTGATGGCGCTCACAAGCCCGGTAATGAAGGTCAGCACCGGGGCAGCCTGGGCCGCCGATGGCAGGATCAAAAGCCATGCCAAGGCCAGGATGAATTTGATCACGGGCGGAACACCCTCGTGGCCTGATCAATGGGCACAAACCCAAGGCCCGATATGGTGCGCACCGCAATCCATTCCCCTTGCACGACACCAAGGGACGGCCCGTTAGGCGTGTCCACCACGGCAATATCGCCGGCTTGGGCGCGCTGAGGAGAAACTTCCGCGAACAAGGCCGCAGTCCTCTCAACATGATCCCGAAACCCGTCTTTGCGCAGGATCCGCAAGCCCCCGCGCAGCGTAGTGTAGCGCCCGCGATAGGAAGCAGAGGGATCATTGCCGGTCATGGCATTGACCGCACCGGCGGCGAACAATGCGCAATCGCTCTTGCCATAATGAAACGGCGTGCGGGCCTCGGTCGCCAAATACACGCCAAGGCGGGCCCGCCAATCCGTCCTCATCCCCATTTGACCTGTACCTGTCCTGAGATTGCCGCCCAGCGGAAAAATCCATCTCCCGGCACGTTTGCCTGCTGGGTGGCATCTGCGTATTTGAGCGCCAGGGTTCGGGTGAGGGCGCGGGCGCTGGTGGCCAGCGTCACATCCACCGCGCTCTGAGCGCCGATTTTCCCGGTGTTGATCACCAACTCATTGACCCAACCGCGGATCAGCCGGTGCGGGCTGCCCACCATTTCGCGCGTGGCAGCGTCCAGAACCACCCGGCAAAGATCGGCGGGCGCAAGGCGTGCATCGGTGCCTGTCAGCAGGGCTTCAGTGTCCTCGCTAAGGCCCGAGATGGTTATCTTGTGAAGCCGTGCATCCAGCCCCTGGCGATAGGTGATCGGCTCGATCCCTAGGAGTTCGCCAGCCCCTTGGTAGGCCCTAGACTGCCCGGCGATCCAGAATTCTCGGTCATCTTCACCAGTCCAGAGCCCGACCGGTGCCGGCTGGCCTGCCGGATCCTTTGCGTCAATCCACAGCAAAACCTGCGCCACAAACCCGCTGGCGGAGGCGGCATGATCAAGTGTTGATTGATCAAGGCTACGCATATCAGGCTTTCAGGGTCTGGATCAGGTCAAACGTGATGCCGCTGACCCGCGTGCCCTGCATCACCCCCTCGTTCAGGGATCCCGGAACAAGCAAGGCCCGGAAGGCAGGCTTCACCAATGTGACAGGCGCACCGATCATGGCTCCTGGTCGAAGTTGCGGCACGACTTCAAAGGCAGGCACAACGCCGGATGCATCAGCGCGCGCGTCCGAAACCAGCTGATGAAAAGCGTGAAGTGCTGGGTCGCCATAGCTGAAGGACAGGTAATCCCCGGCCGACAAGGCATAGCCTGGTGGCAGGCCCGCCAGTGACAGTGTCTGGTTCCCGGCAGGAAGCGTGGCAATCGTCACGTTTGAGGCTTCAATCACCCCGTTTGGATCGCGCTGCGGTTGATCTCCGATCCGCGGGGAAACAAACATCGAGGCGCCAGCGCGCTGCAGTAAACGCAGCTTGGCCTGCAGTGCTGTGGCATCTGCATAGCTTGCCGGCGCCAACGTGACCCGAGCCTTCCAAAGCCGCGCACCAAGTTCGGCGACGATTATTTCACCACCGGCGGTGCGCGAAATCTCTGAGGCGGCGGGAAGGCTAAGAGACAGAGATGCGATGCGCAGCGGTGACCAGAAATCATCAAGTAGCACCGGGAAGGACTGAACCATCAGCCACTCACACCCGGATCTGCGGCAATCTGCGAGACCCTCTCAGGCAGCGCCAGGCGGTCATATTGGCGAATGCCATCCCGGGTAATCTCAACCGCCTGACCCTGGGCTTGACGCAACATGCGGGCTTCGAGATCGGGCGACAGATCAACCCGCACCACTGTGGCTTGAGCTCTTGCAGATTGTGCCACTTCACGTCGGCTCAACACCTGCTCACCACGCTGCAGGATTGCCGGGACCTCGTCAGGTCGGAGCCCGGCCCAGCCACCAGCGTGCATGCGGGGTGCACCTGCAAATGCCATCGCCGGCATCATCCGCTGTGACCCGGAGCCACCGACCATGCCGCCTTCATGAAACACACTGGCGAATACGGAACCAAATGATCCCGAAAGCCAGTTGGCAATTGGGCCCAGGATGTTTTTCTTGAGCGCAATCATCGCCAGATCCGCCAAGATGGAGCTTGCCAGGCTGCGAAAATCCAGTTTCCCGGTTTGGATGAAGTTCTTGAACGCCGCCTCAGCACTTCGAAACGCGCCCACAAGCGTGCCGCCCAGCCCTTTGCCAATATCAGCGGCATTGCCGGCGTATTCCTTGAGCGAAGCAGAGGCGGTTTCCCAGGCGGTTTTGGCAATGCCGGCCGCTTTCTTGGCTGCACTGCCTGCCTTACTGACAGAGGAAGCGACACGATCAGCTGCATTGCGTGCATCTTCAAGCGCTTCCTCTCCGTCAGCGCCCGCTGCACGCATGGCGCCCCGCAGCGCTTCCATGGATTTGAGTGGCCGAGTGAGATTTGTCGCTAGTACATCCGCCTGGCCAGAAAGATTGGCGGCATATTCGCGGAACTCATCAGCCCGCCGGCGCAGCTGATCCACAGCCTGACCCGCCATGCCAGCCTCAAAGGCCAGACTATTGGCCAGGCCTTCCATGCCAGGGATCTTGAACGCAGCCCCGGAAACGGCTTTCAAAAACAGTGCCCATTTGTCTTGCATGGCGGCAAGTGCCGCAAACCAGGTGGCTTTCAGCCGGTTAGTGACGGACCACATACGCAGCACAATCCCCCAAGCCCCGTCCGCAATCCGCTCCCAAACCTCAAGCGCCACATCCTTCAGATGACCCATGGCTTCGCCAAATCCGCCGGCACCGCGGGCAAGACGGCCGAACCAGTAGATCAACTCGCCCGCGCCGACGATCAGGGCTCCGATACCGGTGCGAATGAGGGCGCTTTTTAGGGTGGTCAGTGAGAGTGACAGACCTCTGACGCCCAGCGCCGCTGCGGCAAGGGACATGACCAACTTGCCGCCAAGCACCGCGGCGAAACTGGCTGCGATGGTGGCGATTTCACCAAGGTGGTTGAACAGACCCTTGATGGCGCGACCTAAAGGACCGGACGTTTTGCCAATGGCTGCCATGGCGTCTGCGATGGCTTCAAGCGCCGGCGCCGCGGCCACGGCGAGCTGATTGGAGATCCCGCGCCACAAAAGCCCCATACGCGAGAGCGCATCATTGGTGCGCTGGATTTGAGCGGCATCGCGTTCGGAAACCGCAACGCCAAAATCCCGCACGTCCTTAGTCGCCTGGCGCAAGGTTGCGCTGTCGATGCGGGTGAAGATTAGACCTGCCCGATCACCGAAGATCTGCGAGGCCACCGCGGCCTGCTGGGCGCTCGGGATGAGCTTGGCAATTGCATCCTGAATGGCGGCGATTTTCTGGTCGATCGGCAGCTTGGACAGATCGGTAGCAGAAAGGTGTAGCTGCTCGATTGCCTTCACCGCAGGACCTGTTCCTGCAGCCGCCTGGCTCAGGCGTTTGGTCAGCTGGATCGTTGCCTGCTGGGTTTCTCCCATAGAAACCCCGGCCAGATCCCCGGCGCGGGTCAGCACCTGTAGACTTTCAGTAGTGGTGCGAAGGGAGGCGGCCAGTTTCGCCTGCTCGTCAATCACCTGAAGGCTGGAGCGCACCATGGCAATGCCAGCACTGACAGCGGCGGCGGCCATGATCCCGGCGGCGATTTTGGCACGCCGTGCGAACCGCGCCAGTTTCGCATTGGCGATCTCAGCTTCGCGCGACACTTTGCCAAAGCCGCGTTGGCCTGCCTTGCCGATGCCTTCAAACTCGGCTTTAACCCTGTCGCCACCGACAGCTGCCAGGCGCACAGAGACGCGCTTTTCGGCCATGGGTTATTCTTCCTTGTGGTTGAGTGTAGTGCAGTTCAATTGACAGCTTGTCATATGTATCACATCATGATACATATGCCTGCATGATCATAAGTACCAAGGGCAAGCTGGCCGCCAATGCAGTGAACGACCGTTACGGCAAAGGCTTTCCAGCCAATTTGGTGAAGCGAACGCGGGCTATGTTTTCGGCGCTGGATGCGGCAAGTGTTCTTGAAGATCTGCGGTTTCCACCGGGAAACCACCTTGAGGAGTTGAAAGGTGACAGGGCGGGCCAACATTCGGTTCGAATTAACGATCAGTGGCGCATCTGCTTCACATGGACCGATCAGGGTCCGGCAGACGTCGAAATCGTAGACTACCATTGAGTGGGCATTGAAAGGACAACAGATGACTGTTTTGAAAAACCCTTCTCATCCAGGCGAGGTCCTCAAGGAACTGTACCTCGATCCTTTGGGCATGGGGTCTATTGCTTTGGCAAAACGTCTGAATGTCCCGCGCACCCGCATTGAGCGTTTGGTGAAAGGGGAGACATCCCTGACGGCAGACACCGCGATGCGGCTTGCGACATTCTTTGGCAATACGCCTGAGTTCTGGATGAACCTGCAGAGGGCCTATGACCTTGCGAAAGCACGCGCGAGTGTCGATGTGTCAGACATTATCCCCCTCGAGGCCGCTTGAGGCCATCTGTTCATTCAATTTACGCACCATCACTGCCTCGAGCACGGGCAGGATTTCTGCGACCAGCGTGGGACTGATTCCAAGGGCCCCAGCCAAGGCCAAGGCTGCACCGAAGTCCCAGCCCACAATTGTGCCCGCCGCCGTGATGCGCATCTGTCCACCAAGGCGTCCGACCAGATCCCAGATCTGTATCCCCTCATAGGTCTGTGGTCGGTTCAGGATTTGTGGGCAGGTTTCGCAAGTGCCTACGCAGGCTTTGCAATATCCATCGCCCCCGCCGAAGGACCATTCGGCAAGGGCGATGAGACGTTTTTTTCCTGATCCAGCATCAGGCCATTCGCGACGTATTCTGTCTGGAAGACCTCGAAGAGGGGCCAGACGTCGAGGAGCGCGTTGATGCCTTCAGGGCTGACGCTTGCTGGATTGCCTTCAGCATCGCCGACTCCCTCCCAGTCAATGATCGCAAGACGGGCCAGCGCCTTGGCAAACACAAGCGCGTTTTCTTCGTCCCCCGCTCCCTCGTCCAGAGCGCTAACCGCCGGATCGTTACGGGCGGCAACCATCAGCGCGGTCGTCAGTGGCTCCAGTTGAATGCGCACATCATGACCGAGATCAAGCCAGGCAGGTTGATTTGAGAGGTTCAGTTCCAGCATATCAGTAACTCGCAATCTGGTTCTTGAGGACCACCGTACACATTTGCCCGGCGGCGGAATTAAAGGCGGCTTGCCAATCAAAACTGGCCTGGATGCCTTGCGGCCCTTGCACCTCGATGCGCGGGCGCGGCAGGTAGACCTCATGGGCGGTGATGCTCAGGCTGACATTGGCGGAGATCGTGTAGGAGAATTCCAACGAAGCCGAAGTGCCGTTCAGGGCCTGATCCATCAGCGTGGTGTCGGCAAAGCGCACGTCGATCCGACCGGTGAGTGCTGCATTCGAGGGATCAGCGCCATCGATACGGCCATCGGCGCGGATGGTCTCAATCCGGTCGAGATTGTTGGCGTAGGTTATGTCGGCACTGACGATGTTGCCCAGCGCTGTGCCACCTCGCTTGATAGCCCCGTTAAAATGGCCGAAGCGCTGTAAGTTCCAGGCGGTCGGTGTTCCTGCCGCCGTGGTTGTCGCCACGTTCTCACCCTGGGCGATCAGTTTTGCTGTGGCCGTTAGCAGGCCTGATCGCTGCATTTGCCAGGAAAGCTGATCAAGCATGCAGCCGGTATACATGGCAAAGCGCGGCACCTCGGGCATGGCGACCTCAACGGCCATGCTGGGCAGGCTCCAGCCGCCCGACTTGAACGTATGCGTCTTATCGGTCGTGCCGGTGGTGGTGGGCGCGCCGAATGCTGCCTTCAGCCAGAAACCGTAGGCCTCGGCATCAATCGGCGCCACCAGATCACCGTCGGCAGTGACCGCGTCCTTGATCGGGGCCAGCGGGTCACGGCCATAGCCCAAGAGTTCGGATGTCAGCAGAGGCTGCTCTGCCCCCAATGAAGCGCTGGCAAACGGCATCTGGAAGTATCCACTTGCCGGGGCGGTGCCATAGGTTGTCTCGAACGCAGCCGCGAGTTGCGACCGCGCGCCTTGTGCGCGTGCCATGTTCAGGTACCTTATTTTGGGTCGGGATCAGCTGAGCGTGTCAGCTGTGGTGTAAGTCAGGATGACCGGAATGGTTGCCGCTTTGAGCGCCTGTCCGCCCTCCACCGGCAGGTCGACTGGCAGCGGGGCTTGTGCTTCTGTCCAGTCGCAGAGGCTGCCCAAGCTGCGGTCTGTGGCCAGTGCAACGCCGATGGCTTGCACCAAGGTATCAAAGGCTGTTGCCCGCGTTGCTGAGGTCTTGGCCTGCGCGATCACCTCGATCTCGGCGCGGTGTTCATAATGGTAGGCCAACGGTGACAGCGTGATCTCCGGCGTTCCCGGATCCCCGTCGCGAAGGAATATGAGGCCGCCGGCGGGAATGCGCTCGGGCAGAACCTCTTCGCGCAGAACAGTTGCGCCGGGCACAGTTTTGAGTGCTGCAAGCAGGGCTTGCAGGATGGTTTCTCGGGGTGTGGGCATCGGATTATTGACCTGTGATCAACATGGGGTCGTTACTTTATTATTCGCGACGCAATCTTCGAAGGCGCTTATCCACTTCTGCTAGTGGTAAGAACACGGCCTTATCATCGCGCCAGATTTCCAAAGCATCTATCAGCAGATTATCCCCACAAATGCCGGCTGCCTTAAGCTCATCAATGATCCAGAGCACGCCATGTACTCGGACCTCTTTTTCAGTCGCCACCCGGCGCAATAGCCTATCACCCGTTAAAAGAATGCCTTCTTCCTGACGTTGCGTCGCAACCAGACAAATACAATCATTGGCCGATAATCGAGTAATTTGACTTTGGGTCATGCCTAGTTGAGTGACTAATATTTGTCATAAGGCTATGAAAAGGCATGA
>CAZMNO010000066.1:0-17275 GCA_964567685.1 uncultured Rhodobacter sp.
AACAAAAGGCCGCTTAAATGAGCAACCGGAGCGGCATTAAAGCGTGACAGGTCCATGTGGTGGAGAAGACTGGTTTGTGCCCGCCGACAAGGCACCCTATTTCCGGTATTGTGAAAACGTCAAAGGGCGGGCGAATACGTTGATACTGCTAAAGTGGAATAAGCAGGAAGGGCGTTTTACTGTCGCCTCCAAGGCACGGGCAGAAAACCTGCCCTGGGCAGAGGGTTCTCAGTAGCAAAGAACACCTCAATGCAGGAGAGTTCGGGTTAAGATCCTGAAAATGACAGCGGCCCGGATATTGTTCCGGGCCGCTGAATTCTTTTGGTAATTCTAATGTTTCCATGTCTTGTAGTTGATTTTTATCTTATTTCCGACATAGCCGGTGACGCGGAATTTCCCGATCCGACCTGTATTGGTTTTAACACAGACATAGGTGCCAACCGGCAGCGCCCATGTCGAGATCGGCGCGGTTGAGAATGCGGCTGCGCTACATTGTGCAAAGTTCCGGTTTGAACCATCGCCCAGTGCTAGCCTTGCGCCGTTCTTCGGTTTGATCATTTTGTTGGCCGGTGTGACCACCCGATACCAGATATCCGTTCCCGGCCCGCTGCCAATATTGCCATTGTCCAGATTGGCCTCAAAGGTTTCCTTGAGGTTGATGTTGCCGGTTGAATGGACGACCGGTGTTGGTGGCGCAGGTGGCGCCCCGGTAAACACGGTCATCGACGAAATCACGTTGTTATACGCTCCTCCGAGTTGTGGGATGCTGTTGTTGACCAGACGGCAGGGAGCCCCAAGGTTGTTGTGGGTACACACTTTGGCACGGGCGCTTCCATGCACGTGAATTGACGTGATTTTATCGTTGAAATTCGCGTTCAGCGAGTTGCGCGTTTTGCCCGCGCGAACGCAGAATTTGTCACCGTTGTAGTTCTGGTTTTTGAAGAAACATACCCGATTTGGTGCCGCGCTCGATGGATCACAGACAACCGACAGATTTGGCCCGCTGGCACCGATCGAGAAGACCAGTTGACAACTCGGGTCAACGGTGCCCGGGGCTATGGTCAGAAAACCCGAGCTGACCCAGCCATTGGGCCCCGGGTGCTTGATCAGACACCAGCCATTGATCGAGCATTCCTGGATCTTGACGACCTCGCCGGGAAAAAGCGTGTCGACAACACTAAAGCCCGTTCCCGGGCCTGAGCGTACGTTAACCGTGGTTGTTGCAGCCGCATCCAGACTGAACGATGCGGATGCGGAAATCAGCAGCAGCAGGAAAGCGGCTGCGATAGTTCTGAAATAGTGAAACAAAACCATTTTTCGTCTCCTTAACTGAGGCGCCAGGTCACAGCCAGGATCGGCGGATTGTCACCAACGCCGGTTACTCTTTACAATCAGTATATACGGCGCAGAGATCGGCGCGTTGCTTTATGTCAAGCGCAATACTGATTACACTACATGCATAGACATTCTATGCAGGGCCAGATTAACCGAACCAGCGAGTTGACGCAAATTCTGCCGTGATCTGCTCGCGATCATAGCTTGAGATCACCCAGTCACGAAAGCTGATCGGCGTTTTCAGATTATCCTGCCGATAGCATTCAAGGAAGTAATCCAGAACACCTGCCTTGGAAAGCCTGACGTGCAGGTATCGCAACCCCATCTGGCGCCGGGCCACTTCTACCGGGGCGTTTTCGATCAGCATAAGATAAAGAGCAGCTGCAAATCCCGCCCGGTCCGAGCCTGACTTGCAGTGCATGACAATTGGCTTTTCAAGCGTTCTGAAATGGGTCTCAAGCTCAAGTATCGTTTCTTTGCTGGGCAAAGACTTGGCTGATGTGCGGAGGTTCGTCAGGCTGAGGCCAAGCTGTTCGCAGGCCTCGCTTTCAAACAGGTAGTGGCTGTATTCGCTGACACCTCTCAGATTGATCACAGACTTGATCCCGCGATCGCGATATTGCCGCAGCCGTTTGCCGGAAGGTTGGTTGGATCGATATGCACCATCGGCGATCTTGAAAAAATTCCACCACCAGACGCGCAGAATACCATGGTCGACCCAATCAAAATGGCGTTGCGCAAGTCTGCGTGCTTCCGGCGTTGAGATGTCCGAGCCGAACGAACCACGCCAGCTGCGAATTTTCGCGGCAAGCCTGCGGTGGAGTTCTGCTATCATGTTGGTCCTGTGCGGATAATTGGACACCAGCCGCATGACTGGCCGGGCCGGTTGCGCGCTTGGCTCTAGCCCATTCGCCCGGTTCAGGCAAGTTTGGACTGGGATTGACCGGCGACAGTTCAACTAAAAGCCCTATGCATTGACCAATGTCGGCTTTTCCGAAATACAACGGGCATCCTGTACCCACCCGGTTTGGACACATCATGACGAAACCCCTGCCACGTGTCGTTCAAGTTGGCTTTAACAAATGCGCGACCCGCAGCCTGACCGATCTCTTTGCAGGTTCAGGGCATTTGGCTGCGCATCACAAATTCAAGCACACGTTGCGCAAAAACCAGAACATCGCGTTGCTGATGCGCGAAAACAAGCGCCGCGGCAGGCCGATGTTTGAGGGGTTTGATCAGCATGTGTTTTATGCGGATCTCATGTCGCAGACGAAATCGGAAACTTACGAGGCCTTCAAGGACTTCCGCCAGATCCTTGCTGATTACCCGGATACCATCCTTCTACTGAATTACAGGGACCGCGAAAACTGGATAAACTCACGGCTCAAACATGGCCATGGAACATTTGCCGAAATGGCCATGCAGGCAAACGGGTTGAAATCGATTGAGGATTGTGCGGATTTCTGGCGCAACGACTGGGATGCTCATCTGGCGGATGTCAGAACGTTTATGGCCGATTATCCGGATCAGCTTGTCGAATTTGATACCGACAATGAAACCGTCGAGGATCTGATTGCCCGCCTGCCAGCTTATCATCTGGATGCCAAGGCCTGGGGCGATATCGGGCGTTCACGCGGGCGTCGGCTCGGGCGCATGGGTGCACATCTGAAGCGGTTGAATGCGGAACGAAAGATGCGCGATTAGGCGTTGGAACCAGTTGAGGCCCTGCATTGCAAGTTTTTCGAGCTCTTAGCTGCGCACCCTAGACAAAGGCATCTGTCCAAGCGTGTGATTCTTCGCTACTGAGACCTGCAGAGAGACCCTCCTTCACCTTGCACGAACCACCGGGTTTTGAAGATGGAAATTGAAACGATCACTGGCTACCGGTTTCGCCCGTCGGACATGAATATTGCCGACAGAACGCCGGGCATCAGTGCGTTCATGCGCTGCCGCAACGGTGCCGATTTCGTGGAATCGACCATCCGCTCACATATCGGGTTCTATGACGAGGTCGTGGTTGCCTATAACCAGTGCACGGATAACACGCCGGAAATCCTGGCCCGGCTGGCACAGGAGTTTGCCCCGAAACTGCGGCTATATCATTACACCGACAGGGTAGAGCCGCTAGGTTCTGCCGGTCATGCAAAGGCGGCAGCAGATGCCCCCGAAAGCATGGTCAATTACTCAAACTTCGTTCTCGCCAAAACCCGTCACCGGATTGTGGTAAAGCTTGATGACGACCATCTGGCCATTCCGTCGGAGATCGAAAAACTAATCGCCCGCCTGCATTCCGGCGCAGCAGAGGCGCGGTTTCAGCATTGTTTTTCCGGGTTCAACATTGCCCGCGATGCTGAGGGAAATCTTGGTATCCCGGCATTTGATCCGGTCGTCGGAGGCGGTGATCACGGCTATTTCTTTATCTCGGAAGACACCCGTTTCTTTCACGACAAGCGATTCGAACGCTTCGGCCGCGGAACCCTGAAACGCCGCTTTGCCGGGTTTTTCTACTGGCACCTGAAATATCTGAAAACCGGTCAAGGATTTGTGAACTACGAATTGGGCGACAATCCAGATAGCCGCTACGCGCGAAAAAAGCAGCAGTTTGAAAACTCCCGACTGGTCGGCTTGCCAGAAGCCTGCGCTGAACTCGCCCCGGGGATGGCCGACAGGCTTGCAGGATTGCTGAGCGAAAAACACGGCCTGAAACTGGCGCGCGATCTGGCTGCTGGCCCAATGTTTGGGACTGATTCACTTGTTGATGCACTGGATCGTTTAAGCCCCGGCTGGCGGCAATTTCCGCGATTGGGCCTGGGCTGAATCAGCGCAAACATCTTTTTACCTATTGGAAAAATTTGCCTTTTTTGCGGATGGAAACCACCCGAATGGTCGGGAATGAACGCTGTACGGTCGCTCTCATTCTTTTAGAATTGCGCAAATAGCTTTTGATTACGCATCAGGAAATCGACATTGTTTTTGTCGTAAATGGCCTATCATGCGGTTGCAATGATCCCGCGAATATGGTTGGCTTTTTTTCGGCGCTGCCAGCAAGAGCGGCGACACTACATAATGTTCTAGGGAGGAACAGCTTGTCCACCGTATCGAAAGAAGACGGGTTCGTCGTCTTTGACCACGTCCAGAAAAGTTATGACGGCGAAATTTTGGTGGTCAAGGACCTCAATCTCTACATAGGAAAAGGCGAGTTTCTGACGATGCTCGGGCCGTCAGGTTCAGGCAAGACGACTTGCCTGATGATGCTGGCCGGGTTTGAAACCGCAACACATGGCGACATCTTGCTGGATGGCAGACCGATCAATAACATCCCGCCGCATAAGCGTGGCATCGGCATGGTTTTTCAGAACTATGCGCTATTCCCTCATATGACAGTGGGTGAAAACCTTTCATTCCCGCTGGAAGTGCGCGGCCAGGGCAAGTCCGAGCGCGAGGCGAATGTCGTCAAGGCGCTTGATATGGTTCAGATGGTCGATTTCATCAACCGACGCCCGGCGCAACTTTCGGGTGGTCAGCAGCAGCGGATCGCGCTGGCGCGTTCGCTGGTGTTTGAACCGGATTTGGTTCTGATGGACGAACCGCTCGGCGCGTTGGACAAACAGCTCCGCGAACACATGCAATATGAAATCAAGCACCTGCACGAGCGGCTTGGGGTGACCGTGGTCTACGTAACCCACGACCAGTCCGAGGCGTTGACGATGTCAGACCGGATTGCCGTCTTTGACGACGGTATCATTCAGCAGCTTGCACCACCGGATGACCTTTACGAGCGGCCCGACAACGCTTTCGTGGCTCAGTTCATTGGCGAAAATAACACCCTGAAAGGGACAGTTAAGTCGATCAAGGACGGCATCGCCACCGTGGATTACGGCAATGGAACGCTGGGCGAGGCCACGGCTGTTGCCTGTGGGGAAGTTGGCTCGAGCACGACTTTGTCGATCCGTCCCGAGCGCGTCGATATCGGAACCAAGAGCGGGCCCAACGCAGTTGATGCCAAGGTGCTGGAACTGATTTATCTGGGCGACCATATCCGCTGCCGCATGAACGTGATGGGCAACGAGGAATTTGTGGTCAAAGTACCCAATGCGGCCGGTCACAAGCACCTTGAGGAGGGTGAAACCACCAAGGTGAGCTGGGCCAAAGAGGATTGTCGCGCGCTTGACGCGTGACTTTAGCCATTGCGGGGCGTGCGCTCGCACGTTCGCCGTAATGAAAGAAGCTGGGAAACCGGCAAACAACTAGGGAGAGACTTACATGAAAGTTTTTAACATCCTTGCGACGGCTGTATCTGCTGCTGCATTGTCGGCAACTGCCGCAATCGCTGCTGATCTGACCGTTGTGTCCTGGGGCGGTGCCTATACCGCTTCGCAGCAAAAAGCCTATGGCGAGCCTTGGGAAGCCGCTTCGGGCAAATCGATCCATTGGGAAAACTACAATGGCGGTCTGGGCGAAGTGAAAACTCAGGTCGAAAGCGGCAACGTGACATGGGACATCGTCGATCTTCTGCCCGACCAGATCCGTACCGGTTGTGATGAAGGTCTGTTCGTCGAACTGCCCGACGACATTTTCATCCCCGCCGCCAGCGGTGCATCGATGGATGAGGACCTGATGGTTCCGCGTCCGAACAAATGTGCCGCTCCGCAAATCTGGTGGTCTTACCAGGCCTTCTATCAGGATGGCACCTTTACTGGTGAGCAGCCTGACAGCATCGAAGATTTCTTTGACGTAGCCAAGTTCCCCGGCAAGCGTGGTGTTCATACCTGGGCCAACGCGATTGTTGAAATGGCACTGGTTGCTGACGGCGTTGCCATCGCAGACGTTTATGACGTGATGGGCACATCTGAAGGTATCGACCGCGCGTTTGCGAAACTCGACACCATCAAAGACGATGTAGTGTTCTGGTCTTCAGGCGCCAAGCCGCTGGAACTGGTATCCTCGGGCGAAGTCAGCCTGTCGCTGGCCTATAACGGTCGCGTCGGTGGTGCCAACCTGAACGACGGCGCAAACTTTGTGTCGATCTGGGATGGTCAGGTTCTCGAAGAAGAGTGGCTGGGTGTTGTTGCCGGTTCCCCGAATATGGAAGCCGCACTTGACTTCATCTCTTACGCAACTTCGCCGAAAGCGCAGGCTGATCAGGCTAAATGGATCAACTACGGCCCGATGCGCACATCCGCACTGGACATCATTGCTGCTGGTGAGCCCTGGTTCAACACAGGCGCAACGGTTCTGAACCACATGCCGAACCGTGCTGAAGTGACGGCTCGTACAATCGTTGCCAACCCCGACTGGTGGGCCGACAACGGTGACGAAATCCAGGAGCGCTACAAAGCGTGGATGGGTCAATAAGACTCTGATGGTCTAAGCAATCTTGTCGGGCGCCAAGCCGCGCCCGACATTTCTTACCGTTACCTAATCGGGCTGATAATGACTGATATCCCAGCACAATCCGGGCCGCTGATGACAGCGGACGGAACGCCGCTCAAGAAAAGCCTGCAACGATCGCTGCGCGTTGAAAAAATGCGTGCTTTCGGACTGGTGGCCGGTCCGGCCCTTTTTCTGCTGATCCTTTTTATCTGGCCGCTGGTAACGCTGTTTGCCAAAAGCGTTGACGATAATCTTGTCAATGACGTGCTGCCGCGCACGATGGCGATCTACGAAGAGTGGGATGGTGCTGAGTTGCCCGCTGAAAAACATTTCGAAGCCATGTACCGTGATCTGACAACAGCTCAGAAGCTGCAGATCGGTAAGGTTTCGACCCGCATGAACTATGCCAAATCGGGCTGGAAAAGCCTGGTTAAGAAATCCAACAAGAAATTCAAGAAATTCGACGATGCCGGACCGTTCATGGAGCAGATGATCGAAGCAGACAAGCGCTGGGGTGATGTTGAATTCTGGCGTTCCCTGGGTGTGATGAAAGACCGCCGCACTGCCGGATATTACTGGAATGCTGTTGACCGGACCTATGACTCTGAAAAAAACGTGATCATGCAGCCGGAAAACCGGCGGGTCTATGTGATGTTCTGGAAACGCACTCTGTGGGTGTCTTTCCTGGTGACCGTCAGCTGCCTGATCCTGGCCTATCCGGTTGCCTACCTGCTGGCGACACTGCCGCTCAGATATTCCAACCTGCTGATGATTGCCGTCCTGATGCCATTCTGGACCTCGCTTCTGGTGCGGATTGTCGCCTGGATGATCATGTTGCAACAACAAGGTGTGCTGAACGACAGTCTGGTGGCGCTTGGCGTGCTATCGGATGATAATCGATTACCGTTGATGTATAATTTCAATGGTACGATCATCGTGATGACGCAGGTTCTGCTACCCTTCATGATCCTGCCGCTTTATTCGGTGATGAAGGGCATTCCGCCGACCTATATGAAGGCGGCGCAGAATCTCGGCGCAACGCCGACACGGGCGTTCATCAAGGTCTATATGCCGCAAACCGTACCGGGCATTGGCGCGGGTGTGATCCTCGTCTTCATCGTCGCCATCGGCTATTATATCACGCCGGAACTGGTGGGTGGTAAAGATGGCCAGATGATCGGTAACCAGATCGCGTACCACCTGAAAACCTCGCTCAACTGGGGCCTGGCTTCGGCTATGGGTGTGATGCTTCTGGCGGCAATTCTGGTGCTTTACTACGTCTATGACAAGATCGTGGGCATCGACAACATGAGACTGGGATAACTGATATGGCGCTTCCGATTTATGCGACAACGGGTCAGAGAATCTGGCACTACACCTATCTCACCATCTGTGGGCTGGTCTTGTTCTTTCTGGTTGCCCCGCTGATTATCGTCATCCCGCTTTCCTTCACCTCAAGCCCGTTCCTCAGTTTCACGCCGGAAATGCTGGCACTAAAGCCCGAGGGGTTTTCGATCCAGTGGTATGAAAGTCTTGTCGGTATCTGTGGTGACCGGGTGACGACGGTTTGTTCAAGCAAGTGGGTGACCGGGTTTAAGAACTCGATCTTCATCGCGGTTTTTGCCACTTTGCTGGCAACCGCGCTGGGCACGCTTGCCGCACTTGGCTTAAGTCGCAAACACACGCCCGGCCGCAAGGCGCTGATGGCGCTGTTGATTTCTCCGATGATCGTGCCGCTGATCATTACCGCCGCAGGTCTGGCGCTGTTCAGCGTCACCATTTTTGGCGTACGGTTCGATCTGTCGGCCTCGCATCTTGGGTTGATCATTGCCCATGCGGTGCTTGGCTTGCCCTTCGTGGTGATCACTGTGACGGCAACGCTTGTCGGCTTTGACGACAGCTTAACGAGGGCCTCGGCCAATATGGGGGCAGGGCCGGCACGTACCTTTTTCAAGGTGCAGATGCCGCTCATCCTGCCCGGTGTCATCTCCGGTGCGCTTTTTGCCTTTATCACCTCGTTTGATGAAATCGTTGTGGTCATCTTCCTTGGCGGTGCCGATCAGCTGACCCTGCCACGACAGATGTGGGCCGGTATTCGTCAGGAAATCAGCCCGACCATTCTGGCAGCGGCGACCATTCTGGTGATCATCTCGATCCTGCTTCTGACCACGGTCGAGATGCTGAGACGGCGTTCCGAACGCCTGCGCGGGGTGAGCCCCGCCTGATCGCGGCGCTCACATCCCAAGCACCACCAGCCAGAAGGTAATCGATACAATCGAAAACAGCGTGCCCGCCAGAACAGCGGCGGCCGCTGTGCGCTGGGCGACGCCATAAAGGCTGGCAAAAACATAGGAATTCACACCCGGTGCCATTGCGGCATTGAGAACCGCACTTCGCACCAGCCCGTCCGACAGATCAAACACCTGACGGCTGAGGAAAAGCGTGATGCTCGGGTGTAAAAACAGCGAAATCAGGCAGACAAACAGCACCACCTTCAGATCACCCTCGGGCCGATAGCGATACAAAATCCCGCCAAGTGCAAACAGCGCCGCTGGCAGTGCCGCAGGCGTGACCAGACCGATCGCCGAGGACAGGGTGGCAGGCAGGGTTATCCCGGCGATGTTGACGGCAAACCCCAATGCAATCGCCACCATCAGTGCGTTGCGGAACATTGCCCGCAACACCGCACCTGCAGTTGCCACCAGCCCGCCCCCGGCACCCTTGACGATTTCCATCGTGGTGATGCCCAGAAAATAACAAAACGGCGCGTGGATCGAGACGATGGCATAGTTCGGCCCCAGCGAAGCACTGCCATAGGCTCGCTCCATGATCGGCAGGCCCAGCAGAACCGAATTGGCAAAAAGCGCGGCAAAGCCGATAGCGACGGAATCCGCCCAGGTCCTGTGGAACAGGTACCTTGCACCGGCAAGCCCGACAGCAAATCCGACCACGGAACCGCTGTAATAAGAGATCATCAGCCCGGGCTGATACCCGGCGCTGAGGTC
This sequence comes from uncultured Rhodobacter sp., assembly GCA_964567685.1. Classification (GTDB taxonomy): domain Bacteria; phylum Pseudomonadota; class Alphaproteobacteria; order Rhodobacterales; family Rhodobacteraceae; genus UBA5972. Next base: position 9,714 of record CAZMNO010000066.1, read on the forward strand.
AAGCGTGGAGATGGCGCGAAACAACAAGAGCGGGATGGCGAAATGCTGGGCGAATTTCATCAGCGCGTCGATTGAGGACTCGCTGAAAAATTTCACCATCACCGCCAGATAGCCACAGGCAATCAACAGAAAGACGGGAAGGATGACTTCGAGCAGAGCCGACATATCAGTTCCGGCCTTTCGTCATTTTCGCGGCGCTTCTCGCCCGAATTGATTTCACCCGGTCGTGATCCAGTGACGTTGAATTTCCATTTTGGTCAAACGGAGCCTTGAATGTGAAAGCCCTGGGTGCAGGACCGCTGTCATACAGCTCTTCCAGCCGGGCCACGCCATTGGTCCATTCGGGTTGTTCATCATCGCCAATCCACCACAGAACCAGCGGAGGCCAGTCACCAAGCCTGAACCAATCACGCCCGCGGGCATAAGCCTTGCCGTGCAACCCGCTATAGGTGGCGGCAGCCACAGATTCTATATCCCGCCACAGTGAAAGCGTCGCCGGGGCCCAACCGTCGCCATTGTCTTCGTAGAACCGGGGATAGGTTTCAACCCCCCAGCTTTCAGGCCCGGGATCGCTGTCATAGCCAGACCGGGCGATAAAGCCTTCGGCAGCTTCGATTTCTGCCAAGATCTGGTCATTCAGGTCGTGAAACGTGTCGTTGCCGGGGTGTTCTGACGGCTGAATGAACTGGCCAAATGTGTAAAGCGCCAGACGCATTGCCCTAAAGGTCCAGCTCGATCACCATGCCATCAAAGGCAGCAGTGACATTTTCAGGTGTTTCGGCACACACCGTCTCGTAATCCAGATCGATATGCATATTGGTCAGCACGGCACGCCTGGGTGCTGCGCGGCGGATCCACTCAAGGCTCTGATCCAGATGCGTATGCGTCGGGTGCGGTGTGCGCCGCAATGCATCGAGGATCCAGATATCGAGGCCCGCCACCGCTTCCCAGCTTTCGTCATACATCTCGGCAATATCGGGGATATAGGCCAGCCCGCCGATGCGAAAGCCAAGGCTGTCTATGCTGCCATGCCCGACCTTGAACGGTAGCAGTGTCAAACTGCCTCCGTCGCCTTCAACTTCCAGCGGGCCTTCCAGCGTGTGAAGATCAAGGATCGGCGGATAGGGGCTGTTCTCGGGTTGCACGAAAGCATAGCCAAAGCGTGAAATCAGCGCGTCCTGCGTCGGCCCGTCAGCCCAGACCGGCAGGCGCCGGCGCATGTTGAAAACGATCATGCGCAAGTCATCAATGCCATGCACGTGATCGGCATGCTGATGGGAGAACACCACGGCATCAAGTCGGCCGACATTGGCATCGAGCAGCTGCGCGCGCAGATCGGGCGAGGTGTCGATCAGCACGCGGGTGATCGCCTCGCCCTCGATCCGCTCAACCAGCATCGAACAGCGGCGGCGGGTATTTCTGGGATTCGCCGGATCACAGTCTCCCCAATGCCCGCCAAGGCGCGGAACACCGCCCGATGAGCCGCAGCCCAATATGGTGAAACGTAGCTTCGCCATCACGCCGCCTCTGCCTGCCAGCGCGCGGCTTTCGTAAACAACCGGTCGAAATTGGCCGTGGTGCGGGCGGCAAAATCGGCGTAGTCCAGTCCGTAGATTTCGGCCCCCACTGCAGCGGTCAGCGCGGTATAGGCAGGCTCGTTGCGCCGCCCGCGATGGGGTGGTGGGGCAAGATAGGGTGCATCGGTTTCCAACAGAATGCGATCCACCGGCGCAGCGGCAAAAATATCGCGCAGCTCCTGAGATTTCTTGAAGGTCGCAATGCCCGATATCGACAGATAAAACCCCAGATCAAGCGCCTGTTCCGCCAGTTCGCGGGAGCTTGAAAAACAGTGCATCACGCAGTCAAACGCCCCCGCCCTGTGCTCGCTTTCCAGTATCCGCGCCATGTCCTCATCCGCATCGCGGGCATGGATGATCAGGGGCAGTCCTGTCTGCCGTGCCGCCTCGATATGAATAGCGAGGCTTTGTTGCTGTTCGACCTTGCTGTCAGAGGTATAGTGATAATCAAGCCCGGTCTCCCCAATCCCGATCATCTTGGGATGCGCCGCGATTGACAACAGCTCTTCAACGCTGGCCATTGGTTCGCTAGCCGCACTCATCGGGTGGGTCGCTGCGGCGAAAAACACTTCGTCAAACCTTTCGGCAATCGCCCGGATGTCAGGCGCGCTTTTGAGTTTGGTGCAGATCGTCACCATCCGCGTAACACCCGCTGCAACCGCCCGGGCAACGATATCAGGCAGGTCATCGGCGAAATCGGGAAAATCGAGGTGGCAGTGACTGTCGATGATTTGCGGAAGGGCGGGCATGGCGCTGGCTTTGCTGTTGGGCTCAGGCGGCGACCTCTCGTCCCGCTGTCTGGTCGATCTTGAGCAACATATCAAGGATCACACTGGCCGGGTCAAGATTTACTGCGCGGGCATGGGCTGATCGCCCTTGCAACTGATCGGCAAGATCGGCCCAGGCGCGTGCTGAATCTGGGCCGGGGGACAGGCGGGCAAGGATCGACGCTTCACCCTCGATCGCTTCGGGCTGCAAAAGACCGGTCGTGCCGATCATGGCCAGCCGATGCAGCAAAATGGAAATAAGGCGCAGGCACAGATCATAGCGCGCTTCGGCGTTTTTGCCGACACAGCTTTCAGCCAGCGCAATGAGCGGCGGTCGTGCCATTCCGGGCGCAGAACTGATGGCCCGGACAAGTGCGCCATAAAGGCTGATGCCGTCATCGGACAATAACCGGATCGCCTCGCCCACCGATCCACCCGCCAAAGCGGCCAGGCCTGCCGTGTCTTCAATGCTGTCATATCCGGCCCCCGCAAGTGCGCTCGCCATCGCTTCTTCGTTCAGGCTTTCGCATTTCAAAACCCGGCAGCGGCTGCGGATGGTGGGCAAAAGGCGCATCGGGCGGTGGCTGATCAGCAAAAGTGTCGCCTTGTCGGGCGGTTCCTCGAGGATTTTCAGAAGGGCATTGGCAGCGGAAACGTTCATTTCGTCCGCCGCATCGACAATCACCACCCGCCGCCCGCCATCGGTTGCCGAGAGGTTGAAAAAGGATTTGAGCTTGCGCACCTCGTCAACCGTGATGTCCTTTTTCAGCCGCGCATTCTTGTCGTCCCATGGACGACGGCAGAGGAAAAGGCGCGGTTCTGCCAATGCCACCATGCGATGAGCAAGCGGTGTTTCCGAACTGGTTTCAAGAGAAGCAGCGGGGGCGGGGGCCTCGTTAAAAAGACCACCCTCGTCCTCCTGAGGCTGGCTTAAAAGAAACCGGGCGATTTTCCAGGCGAGTGTCGCCTTGCCTACCCCGCGTGGCCCGGTGATCAGCCAGGCGTGGTGCAGGCGATCCTGTTGAAATGCTTTCAGAAACTCGTCTTCAGCCCGGCCCTGCCCGAAAAGAGCCCGGGTATTGCGCGGATGCGGAGCTTCAGCCAGAGCATCCGGTTCTGGGATATCGGCATCTGTCATTTCAGGGCTTTTAGCGCAAGTTTCACGACGTCGGCCGCGACCTCATCAACCGGCCGGTTGCCGTCGATAAGCACGCAGCGGCCGGGATTGGCCGACGCGAGATCCAAAAACCCCTGCCTGAGGTCCTTTTGAAACTGCAACCCAAACTCCTCAAAGCGGTCCTCGCCCGATCTTCGCGCCAATCCACGGCCAAGGGCGGCTTCCGGGTCCATGTCGATGACAAAGGTCAGATCGGGCTCGCGACCGATCATCAGCGCGTGAAGCTCATCCACGACAGACCTGAGTTCCGCCCGCGCCACCCCCTGATAGACACGGGTTGAATCGGCAAAACGGTCGCAGACAAGGGTTTTGCCGGCCTCAAGTGCTGGCAGAATGGTCTTTTCCAGATGATCGCGGCGCGCTGCCGTAAACAGCAGAATCTCGGTTTTGGCCGACCAGCGCGTCGGATCCCCCTCTACCAGCAGGCGACGGATTTCTTCGGCCCCTTCAGACCCACCGGGCTCGCGCGTCAGCACGGTTTCGATACCGCTTTCGCGCAGGGCGGCGGCAAGCATTTTCGCCTGGGTGGATTTGCCCGAGCCATCAATGCCCTCAAAAGTGATGAAACGAGGGGTAGTGTGCATTAGTTAACCAGATCAAGAATGCTCTGTGTCAGCAGAGAGGCCGACAGCCGCAGACGCGACATCAGGCCACTTTTTTCAACAGATTGCGCTGCGATCAGGGGTATCTCAGTGCTATCCATGCCCGGAACGCTGATCGTCAGCGTACCCATTTCCTGCCCTTTTTTGATCGGCGCACTGACCGGCTCCAAAACCTTGATTTCCCCGTCCAGTTTGGATGATGCCGAGGCCGGAAGCAGCAAAACCAGGTCTTCCTTGACCTCCAGTTCTACCGATCGCTCTTCACCCAGCCAGATATCGACGGTTCCAACGGTTTCTCCGGCTTCAAGGATTTTTTTTTCAATGAACTGGCGAAAGGCCCAGTTGGCCAGCTTTTCGGCCTCTCGCGCCCGGTCTTCCTCGCTTCCTAATCCCGTGATCATCAGGATCACCCGGCGACCGTTCTTGACGGCTGAGCCGACCACCCCGTAACCGGCCTCGCTGGTATGCCCGGTTTTCAGCCCGTCAGCGCCGATATCCAGCTTCAAAAGCGGATTGCGGTTGCGCTTGTTGGCAGGAGCACGGCCGTCAAATTCAAACTCTTTTTCAGCGAAATAGCCGTAATATTGCGGGAACTTATTGATTAGGCGGCTTGCCAGCAGAACCAGATCACGCGCGCTCATGCGCTGGTTTGGGTGTGGCCAGCCGTTGGAATTGGCAAATGTTGAATTGGTCATACCCAATTGCTTTGCGCGTTCATTCATCGAGCGGGCAAATTCCGTTTCCGAACCGGCAAGGGCTTCGGCCAGCACGACGCAGGCGTCATTGCCAGATAGAACGATTACCCCCCGGATAAGGTCCTCGACCCTGACCTTGTCACGTGTGGTCAGGAACATGGTTGAACCACCGTAAGACATCGCGTGTTGCGACACCGGCAGCTTTTCATCCAGTGTCAGGCGCCCGTCTTCCAACGCCTCAAATACCATATTCAGCGTCATCAGCTTGGACATCGATGCCGGGGGCAGCGCCAGATCGGCATTCTTTTCCAAAAGAATGGTTCCGGTGCGATAATCCAGAACCATTGCAGCGCGGGCCTTGGTATCAAGCGCACTTCCGGGTGTTGCAAGCGCGATCAGCAGCAAGAGCGTGGGAACAACCAGCCTGAGAATCAAAGCACCCCTCCGAAGCGATTAGTTAGAGACAAAATAGGCGTCATCAAAGCCAAGTGCACGGGCCTTTTTCAAAAGTGCGGCCCGGTCGGCTTTGTTGGCAGCCGGGCCGATCAGCACGCGCCAGAATTTCTTGCCCTTGCTTTCCTGGGCTTTGACAACCGGTACAATGCCATCGGTTGAAAAACTTGTGGCGGTGTTGCGGGCGTTGGTTTCAACACTGAATATCCCGATCTGAATATAGGGTTTGGCAAGTGCTGAAACCGTGGTTGTTTCAATCGGTTCCGGTGTCGCTTTCTTGCCTTCCGCCTCGTCAATAGCAGCCGTCGCTATTGCGCCAAGGCTATCCTCGGTCGTTTCGGCATCAGCTGTGTCAGTCGTGGAATCGGTCGCTTCCGGCACGGATTCGCGGCGCAGTGCGGTCACGTTCAGTGTTGTCGGGTTGCCCGCAAGGATGCCAAGTGCCGCCGCAGCATCTGAAGATAGCTGTATCTTTGGCCCGGGATTATCCCGCTCGCGTTTGAACAATGCCCCGATGACGAATTTCTTGTTCTCGGTGTTGCGGATGATCACACGCTCGGGCTGTATGTCGCCGGGGTAGGCCACCCACACGCCACCCAGCGAGGGGCGCCCGTCCCAAAGAGCGGCCTCGGTGACCTGAAAAACCTGCGGTGCTTCAACATCGCGTTCGACCAGCCGGATTGACGTGTCGGTATTTGTGATGGTCTCGTCATTTTCGTTGGCTTTTGAACCGAAATTGAATTTCGGCATCTCAAAATCGCCACAGCCCGAAAGAATCAGCGCGACCGCCAAGAGAGATGTGTACCTTAGGCCGCCTGCCCAAGCTCTGACTGCTGTCATATTCGCCCCCTGCTTCGTGCGCCCGGTGGGGACTTTGCCCAGCCTGACCCGCACATGCCTGCTCCCGCCCCGTTGGTTTTTGTTATTCGGGCGGAAATTTGGCTGCAGTCTAGCGAAAATCAACCGAATTGGAAAGTGGCGTCACCGCGCAAATGCGCGCCGTTGGCAGGATTTGGCTGAGGTCAGGCTGTGTGGAACCGGCCAACATGAATTCTCTGAAATCGAAGGTTTCAGAATCACTCCTTCATCGCTAAAGCACTGGTCTGCCGGAGGAGTGGCAGAGTGGTCGAATGCACTGGTCTTGAAAACCAGCGAAGGTGCAAGTCTTCCGTGGGTTCGAATCCCACCTCCTCCGCCAATTAATCTAATATAATTTCATATTAACAATTAGTTACCAGTAACTTTTACACGAATATCCCCCATTCGCACCCCCATCATGATTTTGAATGCATGAGCCTTCTTTGCAGCACGACCAACACCCGCGTGTGCCAATGCTATTGATCGGGTATCTTGTACTCTTAGATCACTGATGCCCCTGCAAATCCGCTTCAGCGCGCTCTCAGGGGATTCTGAAACCAACATGGCGCTTTGGAAATTAGGGCGTTATCGGCAAATTGATGAAGGCAGCGAGCTTCTCCACAAGCAGCTGCTTCAACTCCTCAGCCGTGGGTTCGTCTTCTTCGTCCTTTTCTCTCTGGCCATCAAACATGCCAATACGTTTGCCCAACAGTTCAAGCGCCCGAACCCGAGCGCTGTCTGACACCGCCGTCTCAGCTTCGCGCATTAGGGCGTTCAGAACATAGTTTAGACGACTGACGGCCTGTATGCGCCGATCCTCATCCATTTCCCGTTCCAGGGCATCAATTCTTAGGGCCACCTTAGGGTTGGCGGCAAGGCGGGATGCCTCAACATATATTGACTGCGGCTTCATAGTATTGGTGCAATAGACGTCCCTATATGCAGCAGTCTTAGACGAGCCACCGGCAACCTTTATGGCGAAGTTCTCCTGTTTTCCCGTCAATATGGTTTGCACAGATTTCACGTACTGGCCTCAGTCGGGTTTCCTCTGATAGGGTATCATAGCACCGTTAACCTGAGGTGAGCAATTTTAGGGAGCAGCAACCTGTGTGTTGAGCTGAGGAATAATGACCTACCCTCCTTTGATAAGGGTTCCGAAGGTAATCAGATTCGTCCCCTGGGGCCGCAGGAGAGTCGCTGAGGGGCATTCAGCTCTTTTCATGATCCTATATAGCCGAAACAGTATTTTGAGCTGTGGCGGTTAGTATTCCGGGCGTTGCGGCAACCTGTCTTTTGAGCTCGTGGAGAGACATGCTGCCGAATACCCATCAAGGATCGATTTGAATCTTTGGACGCCCTTATTCTGCTCCGCCCCTAAACTGATATCTTTCAGAGCCAGCAGCGGAAATTTCCGCGTATCGAGTATTAACTAG
>CAZMNO010000067.1:0-17066 GCA_964567685.1 uncultured Rhodobacter sp.
AATCCAATTTGAAAAATTGGGGGCGGTGTCAGATCACATCGAGACTAATTCACTTCAGAACTATCGATTTCGAGAATGAGTGTGTATCGCGCTTTGAATTCATAGAGACCAGTTGGATAATCACCGGCGCAATGGTTGTTGATGTGTATGTGCGCATTGCCTGTGCAACACGCATTATCGTGCGGGCTTCGTCTTCGACATGGCTCATCGCACTCAGTTTCAGGAACTGGTACAGAACCGGAAGACCGACAATCAGTGCCAGAATACAAACCGAAAGAATGGAGCGTTTGATTATGCTCGAAATCTTGTCTGATGTGGCAATCATTTATCTGGCAGGTCCGAAACCATCAAAGCTCTTAGAGTGTCACGGTAGCTACAATGTACACTACTCAAACAAATTGTGGCACAATTCCAGGGCGTCAACCAACACATCGACCTCGTCTTTGGTATTATAAAGCCCAAACGACGCCCGGCAGGTTGCCGAAACGCCAAGATGCTGCATCAATGGCTGGGCGCAATGGTGCCCTGCCCTTACGGCGATACCGCGCCGGTCAACCACGGTCGATATGTCATGGGGATGCGCCGCGCCATTGAGGGTAAACGAAAAAATCGCCCCTTTGCTGGCGGAATTCCCCTGAATATTCAGCCAGTTAAGACCATCCAGTTTTGATTGAGCATAATCCCGCAAATCAAGTTCATGGGCGGAAATATTCTCCATCCCCAGTGCCATCAGATACTCAAGCGCCGCCCCCAACCCGATCATCTGCACGATCCCGGGGGTGCCGGCCTCGAATTTATGCGGCGGATCGTTGTAGGTGACGTCATCGCGCGTGACGTCCCGGATCATATCGCCGCCACCGATGAAGGGGCGCATTTCGGCCATACGTTCGCGCCTGACGTAAAGCGCGCCTGAGGCCGAGGGGCCGTAAAGCTTGTGCCCGGTGATGGCATAGAAATCGCACCCGATATCCTGAACATCCACGGGCGCATGCACGCATGCCTGGCTGCCATCAACCAGCACCGGCACGCCCTTTTCGCGCGCCGCCTGACAGATGGTTTTGACGTCAACTACCGTGCCCAGCACGTTGGACATCTGGGTTATGGCGATCAGCTTGGTCTTCGGCGTGATGGCCGCAATCACCGCTTCGGGATCAAGGTCACCCCTGGCGTCGGTTTCCACCCATTTTAGTACTACGCCCTGCCGTTCGCGCAAAAAGTGCCATGGTACGATATTGGCGTGATGCTCCATGATGCTGAGCAATATCTCGTTACCGGCTTTCAGCCGCGGCGCCGCCCAGCCATAGGAAACGGTGTTGATCCCCTCGGTCGTTCCAGAATTGAACAGGATCTCATCGTCATGGGCAGCATTGAGAAAGGTTCTGATGACGGCGCGCACCGCCTCGTAGCGTTCGGTCGAAAGGTTTGACAGGTAATGCAGGCCGCGATGCACATTGGCATATTCCTCGGCATAACCGCGATTGACCGCATCAATCACCACCTGCGGCTTTTGGGCCGACGCTCCGTTATCCAGGTAAACCAGCGGCTTACCGTGGATTTCGCGCGTAAGTATGGGGAAATCGCTGCGGATTTTATCAATGGCGTACACAATCAGACCCCTTCAACTCCAAAACCGATAAAGGCAAGCAAAAAGACAACGACAAACGAGGCGGCGAAGGTGGTTGCGATAATCCCCGCAAAGACCTTCAAAAGCGAGCGGAACTGGTGCAATTCCGCGATAAAATTAACCAGAAGCCATACAACAAATATATTGACCGCAAGCGTGATACCCTGCGCCAGAGAGGGCAGGATCAGAATAATCGGGATCAGAAGAACCTGCGCTCCGAGCATGATAAACTGCAACCAGACCGACAGGATCAGCGCCTGCTCGAAACTGCCGACACCATCAAACATCCGCCCGATCACGTGAATGAGAAGGGCTGAAATCATCAACAGCATCAGCTGAACAATTGCGAATAATATCGGGTTGTCCAGCAATGCGGCAAACATCTCTATCGAAGGGTCGGGCGAGACCAACGACAGCAGGTTTGCCAGAATTGACCCGAGCGCCATTACGATAACCGCAAGCTCGACAGAAATATTCAAAGGTGGCGTGTTGGCCAGCCAGAAAGCGGCTGCGCGACGCGGCTCGGCGAACGTCAGCCTGGCAAGCGCCAACAGGGTTTGCAGCATGGATTTCTTGCCTTCAGATCATTCCTCTGGCGTGAAAATACATACCGCCAATAAGGGCGACAAGCGAAACCACCGACATTGTCAGAAAAATCGGTGAAACTTTGCGAAAACCATGGGCGCGGGTGACGCCGACCGAGATATACCAGATGAACGGCAGAACACCGAACCAATAGGGCGGGGTCGCAATCCAGGTGGCGCCAAAAATTGGATAGTAAACCTCAAGATTGGTAAACAGAACCGACATCAGAGCCGCCAGCACACCGAAAGGCGCGGTAATGAAGGCCCCCCAGAAGACTGCAATGCGGGTGTTGCGCCAGGTTCCGCGACCGCCAAGTATCCGGCAGACAGCACCGATTGTCATGGCAAGCACATACATTGCAGCCGTGCGGCCAATCAGGGCAACCGCTAGCAACAAACCGATTTCAGTCGAGACCAGGCTGATCCCGGCCTCGTTCGGCACGATCACTGCCTTCATTGTCCAGGACAGGAAAAACGCCATGTCGGACATGATCAGAAGGAAAAGCAGATAGGCTTCGCTTGGCTTTTGCGTAATCAGTTTACGGGTTGATTTGGACATGTTGAACCACGCGAACATCACCTTGTGAGTCAGCGTGTTTTTCCCAATCGCCCGGCTCTGACCGGAACGGCGATATCGGCGTCCGGCGCCAGGAAGGGGGTTATAGTCAACCGCGTGCAATTTGAGACCTATCTTTCGGCCGCCCCTACCCAATGAGTGTGGTTTGATGCGCAATTGAGTGGTTTTTGTGACGTATTGAGGAAAAAACCGGGGCGAATTTGCACGATTTCCCAGTTCTTCTGGTTGAACTCAGAGGATTTCCGATGCACTCGGCGCTTGGGTGGATTATGCAGGCACCGGTTGGCGGGCTTGCTTTATGGTCGTTCCATCACCCATAAAAAGCTCATCCATGTATAGATAAAATAAAAAATCATCGCGATGGATATCAGCATGTGCATTGGTGCTGGTACCGCGCCGCTCTTTATCAGTTCGTTAGCAATAACAAGAGGTTGCAGAGCCAGTAATGGCCAAAACAACGCCAATCTGGCTCCTGCCCCAGCGCCACTGCCCCCCAGAAAACGGGCAATCACACGACTGAGGGCCGCAATTACGTAATAAAAAAGCGGGGCAAAAATCATCGCCGCTGCGAAAGAAGCGCCGATAAAGCTGCTGAGGGATTCCGTATCCCCTCCGGCTTTGACCAGCCCCGGCAGACGCACCAGAAAAGAAATCAGCGACGCGAACATCAGATAGGCCAGTAAGATCTCCTCACCCGGCATTTTCGCTTTCATGTTCCTCGCGACATCCGCTGGTGTCAGATAGGTCGCAATCAGGTGACGCCAAAATTGCATCAGACCTGATGCCGGTTAATCCAGGCTTCCAGCCGAAGGAGGATATCGTCTCGGATATCGCCATCGTCGATTTCATCCAGTGCCTCGGCCAGGAAGGCCAGTACCAGCATGTTCTCGGCCTCAGCCTTTGGAATGCCGCGTGAGGTCAGGTAGAACAGTGCGGTTTCATCAATCGCCCCCACCGTTGAACCGTGTGAACAGGCCACGTCGTCGGCGTAAATCTCAAGCTCGGGTTTGGCCAGAAACTGGCTGTCTTCGTCCAGAAGCAACCCTTTGCTGATCTGATAACCATCGGTTTTCTGCGCATCCGGTTGCACCAGAATTTTTCCCTGAAATACCCCGGTCGCGCCATGTTTCAGCACCTTTTTGAAAACTTGCCGGCTTTCGCAATTGGCTGCCTCATGGGTGATGAAGACCGTATCATCCTGATGAAAAGCCCCATCGCCAAGGGCCGCACCTCCGACGTTAGCCAGAGCGTTTTCGCCTTTAAGATCAATCACATATTCGTTGCGGGTAAGTGCGCCGTTGACCGTCAGAGTGAAGGACTTGAAGCGGCTTTCAGTGCCGAGTCGAGCAAACAGGTGGCTGACTGCGCGGCGCTCGTGATCGCGCCCTTGCGTGCGGATATGGCTGAATGCAGCACCATCGGCGACATCCACCTCAAGCACTTTGTTCAGGCGCGTAGCACCTGGGCCGTTTTCAAGCAGGGTAAATTCTGCCCCTGCTTCAAGCTTCACAACATGGTGTACATGTGAATCGGCAGTTTCTGAACTACGCATGTAGTGAAAACAGACCGGACGCGGAACTTTGCCGGTCACGCGGATCACCGTCCCATCACAAGCTATCGCAGTGTTCAGCGTAGCAAGTGGCCGGGCAACCGGGCTTTGGCCTTCGGTTTCCAGGGTGCCGTAAAGGTCTTTTGCCCAATGGATGTCGCGCTTAGCCGCCTCGCTCAGCGGTTCGATCTCAATTGCCGCCATCGCCAGATCGTCGGATTGCTCAGCGTCAAGCACACCATCGACAAAAACCAGCCGCAACCGGTCGACATCACAGAACATCGGCGGTTCGTCGGTGATCAGCAGTTGTGCCTGGGTGGCTTCGGGTTTGGTCAGTTCATCGGGTCGGGTGAATTTCCAGTATTCATCCCGCCGTGCCGGCAGACCCATCGCCATCAGCCTGGTTTTCGCCGCTTCGCGGATTTCACTGATCCACTTCCCGCCCTCAGGTAGCTGAAGGGGCTGGTTCGTCGGCTGGTCTTTTATTGCGGTCCCGGTCGCCATCAGGCTACCTCGGCCAAAAGATCGGCGTAACCGTTTGTTTCCACCTCAAGCGCCAGTTCCGGGCCGCCGGATTTGATGATCTTACCGTCCGCCATGATATGCACGACGTCCGGTTTGATATGATCAAGCAGGCGCTGGTAATGGGTGATCACCAGAAACGACCGCTCGCCGTCCCTGAGCGCGTTCACCCCCTCGGAAACAAGTTTCATCGCATCGACATCAAGCCCGCTATCGGTTTCGTCAAGCACGCACATTTTCGGCTCCAGCATCGCCATCTGCAGGATTTCGTTGCGCTTTTTCTCACCCCCGGAAAAACCGACATTGACCGGGCGCTTCAGCATCTCGGCATCTATCTTGAGTGATTTGGCCTTTTCACGTACCAGTCGCAGAAAATCGGCGGCTGAAAGTTCCTCTTCCCCGCGCGATTTTCTTTGTGAATTCACGGCTGTTCTGAGGAAGGTCATGTTGCCAACCCCCGGGATTTCGACCGGGTACTGAAAGGCCAGGAACAGGCCAGCCGCAGCACGCTCATCAGGCTCCATCTCCAGAAGATTGGCATCATTAAGCGTGGCCGAACCGCCGGTCACTTCATAGCCATCCTTGCCAGAAAGAACATAGGACATGGTCGATTTGCCCGACCCGTTCGGCCCCATGATCGCGTGCACCTCCCCCGGCCCGACCTTCAGATCGACCCCTTTGAGGATCCGTTTGTCTTCTTCTTCCAGTTTGACCTGTAAATTCTTGATATTCAGCATGTACTTGTTCCGGTTTGCTTGCGTATCACTCGTCGTGATCGCGTTTTGCGAATTTTGTTACTATTCTGACTGCCACGATGGCCAAAACCCCGACCAGCAGCGAAAAGATTAGGTTGGGCAGAAACGAGCCACCCATGCCGGTGGACCAACCAACAAAGAAGACAGCGACAGCTACGATAGCGCCGTAGATCAGCGATTGTTGTTTGGTCATGCGAGTTTTTCCGTCCCGTTTGTTGCGGGCGCTTTGGCCCAATTGACCGGCCAGTCTTCAAAATAGCCAAAGGCCGCAACATCACCTTCGCCGTTAAAGCCGATGAAGGCGAAATCGGCCGGATCGGGAAATCCTGCCCACATGTTTTCCAGTACCCAGGCACCCGAGGCGAAATCATCACTTACTGCAATCAGATCGTCGCCATTGCGTTTAAGCTCGCTTCTCAGCTGAAACGCCGCTTTTTCAGCAGCATCAGGCGCGCGCCAGGTCAGCATTTGGCTATGCGCGACAAGAAAACCTGCCAGCAAGGCGGGCGAGAGCTCGGCATTGTCCATATCTGCAGTGAAGCCGAAACTCATGTCAGTGCTGCCCTTTGCATTTCCTCGATGGCTTTGCGGGTTTCCATTTCATGCTGGTTGCGGCGCTCAGCCAGTTTCTGTGCTTCTCGTGCAAGTTTGCGGCGTTTAAAAACGGTCAGAAATATTGCGGTGGTCATGCAGGCGGTGATTACCCAGACCAGAACAAACCAAAACGAGCTGAGCGACAGAAAGATCGATACCGTGACGGCAACGATGAACCCAACAACCGCACTGGCCAGAAAACCGGCCCGCGCGGGATCGGTGTGGCTTGGGTTGGCAATTTGGCGAAACAGACCCTCTTCGACTGCATTTCCTGACATATCAACCTCCTATCGTTACTGCTGTGCCGCTGGCCGAAACCATCAGCATGTTGTTGATCACCTCATAATCCAGATCGACCCCGACAACCGCATTGGCGCCTTTATCCGCGGCGCGCTCTTCCAGTTCCGCGAGCGCCACATTGCGGGCCTTTCCAAGTTCTTCCTCATAAGCGCCTGAGCGCCCGCCGACAATATCGGTGATCTGGGCGAAGATATCGCGGAAGATGTTGGCACCGAGGATGGCTTCGCCGACAACAACACCGTGGTAGGATGTGATGGATTTGCCTTCGATGGAGGGGGTGGTTGTGACGATCATGGATGGTCCTATCAATCTATCAGAAAAGAGGCGAAGGACCAAATGGGCCTTCAGCGTATCTGGTTTCACCCCTAGTTCGAATCTTCTCTAACGCAGAAATAAGGCGTGTGATTTCCTCGTCAAACTCAGCAAAAGTTGCACAGCCATTGGTAATGGAAATTTCTCCTTCATTAACGGAGGAATACTTCGCAACGTTAACCCGCAATTCAAATCCGGATGTCGTTGCGGCTTGATCTTCCACTAACTCAAACTGTGCAAACTTGCCCGTCACTATACCGCCCCCTCAAATGGAATCAAAATGCGATCCTGCCACAACATTTAGACAGGAAAAGGAAGGTTCTACATCCGGTTAAATTTGCTATTTGATTGATCATTACTTTTCTTCCTTTTTGTCAACAAATGTCGAAAACAGCCCATCATGTAGAGACCATCCCTGGTCTCTCCATCGCTTCTCGATTCTGTGTTTTTCTTCATAAAAGCGATTTTTCTTTCTTGGCCAATCACCTACGGCGAACAGAGCAATTGCACCCAGTGGAAAGAGATATCCGTCGATTTTCCAGAACAATGCACGCAAGAAACCAATCACGGTAATAACAATACATAGATAAAGTAGCTCTTGCGAATATCGTAAATGGAATTGGTCTAGCTTTGCATTTAGTTCAGCAATCCTACGAAAATCATCCTTCAAAGCCTGTGGCACCGCCGGATTGTCAATGTGAACTCTCAACCCACCGACCCTTCCAACGATATCGCCACCAGCGCCTGCGCTTCCATGGCAAATTCCATCGGCAGCGCCTGCAGCACTTCCTTGGCAAAGCCGTTGACGATCAGGGCCAGTGCCGCCTCTTCCTCAATGCCGCGCTGACGGCAGTAGAACAGCTGGTCGTCATCAACCTTGGAGGTGGTGGCCTCGTGCTCCACCCGGCTCGAGTTGTTCTTGACCTCGATATAGGGCACCGTATGGGCGCCGCACTTGTCGCCGATCAGCAGGCTGTCGCATTGGGTGAAATTGCGCGAATTCTTCGCTTTCGGATGCATCGAGACGAGCCCGCGATAGGTGTTCTGTGCCTTGCCCGCCGAAATCCCCTTGGAAACGATGCGGCTTTTGGTGTTTTTGCCCAGATGCACCATCTTGGTGCCGGTATCGGCCTGCTGCATGTTGTTGGTGATGGCAATGGAATAGAATTCACCCTGACTGTCATCGCCGCGCAGAATGCAGCTTGGATATTTCCAGGTGACGGCAGACCCCGTTTCAACCTGCGTCCACATCACCTTGGAGCGTGCCCCACGGCAATCAGCACGTTTGGTGACGAAATTATAAATGCCGCCCTTGCCTTCCTCATCACCGGGAAACCAGTTTTGTACGGTCGAGTACTTGATCTCGGCATCTTCCAGAAGCACCAGTTCAACCACCGCGGCGTGCAGTTGGTTGGTGTCGCGTTGTGGTGCCGTGCAGCCTTCCAGATAGCTGACATAAGCGCCCTTGTCGGCAATGATCAGGGTGCGTTCAAACTGGCCGGTATTTTCGGCATTGATGCGGAAATAGGTGGAAAGCTCCATCGGGCAGCGGGTGCCTTTGGGGATATAGACGAAGGAACCGTCAGAAAACACGGCAGAATTCAGTGTGGCATAGAAATTGTCCGATTGCGGCACGACCGAGCCGAGGTATTTCTTTACCAGCTCAGGATGGTCTTTGATCGCCTCGGAAATCGAACAGAAAATCACCCCGGCCTTGGCCAGTTCATCGCGAAATGTCGTGCCCACAGAAACGCTGTCAAAAACCGCATCAACCGCAACCTTGCGCCCCTCGACACCAGCCGCCCCTGCCCCTTCAACGCCTGCCAGTATCTCCTGCTCTTTCAGCGGGATGCCAAGTTTGGCATAGGTTTCCAGCAATTTCGGGTCGACCTCATCCAGCGATTTCGGCTTCTCGGCCATCGATTTCGGCTTGGCGTAGTAATAGATGTCCTGAAAGTCGATCTTCGGATAGTCGACCATGGCCCAGTCAGGCTCTTCCATCTGCTGCCAGCGGCGAAACGCGGCAAGGCGCCAATCGGTCATCCATTCCGGTTCGTTGTTCTTGGCTGAAATCAGCCGCACGATATCCTCATTCACGCCAAGCGGCGCATAATCCATCTCGATATCGGTCTCAAAGCCGTATTTGTACTTTTCGCCAACGGATTGTACCCGCTCGACCGTTTCCTGATCGACACCTTCCTTGACCAGTACCTTGTCCGTTGTCGTACTCATTCAAACTTCCTTCATTCACCAATCCCGAAATATGCATCCGGCACTCTGATTATTAGCCCCCAGGAAGGGCCGGTATTATGCCGCGCGCTCGCAGTGGCGGCGGTATTCGGTCAGCCAGGTGTCGGCGAACCCCATCACTTCGTCTTTCGTGGTCGTTGCACCAAGGGACACGCGAAGTGTTGAGGAGGCTGTCAATTCGTCAACCCCCATCGCCAAAAGCACCCCGCTGGCCTTCACCTTGCCACTGGAACAGGCGGCACCCGCCGAGACTGCATAACCCGCCAGATCCATCTGAATCACCTGGGTTTCCCCGGTCCAGCCGGGGAGCGCAAAATAGGAGGTATTGGGCAGGCGTTTGACGTCTTTGCCGAAAATGACGAGTTCGGGAGATTCGCTCATCAGCCGCTCTTCTAGCAGATCGCGCAGCGCCGCAACCGGTTCCCAGACTCCATCATTGAGGTCGCGTATCGCAGCCGCTGCTGCCGCGCCAAATCCGGCGATGCCGACGAGGTTTTCGGTTCCGGCGCGACGCCCCATCTCCTGACCGCCACCGCGTATTTGCACGTGCAGATCCAGCCCCTGTTTCACCAGCAGTGCCCCGATCCCTTTGGGTCCGCCGAATTTATGGGCAGATACCAGCCCCATATCGACGCCGGTCCAGTCAAAACCGATCGGCAGTTTGCCAAAACCTTGCACAAAATCACAAACCGCCAACCCCTCGGGCAATGACTGTATCACCCCGGTCTCGCCATTTGCGATTTGCAGGGCCGAGTTCTCAGGGTGAACAACCTTTACCAAACCATTGGTATCACAGCCTAAAACCGCATCAGTCCAGGCATTCACGCAATCATGTTCAATCAGAGAGGATTCCAGATCCCGGGTTCTGAGCGCCAGCGCCGAGGCTTCGGTTGCCCCTGAAGTAAAGACAATCTCTGCCGAGGATGCGCCAAAGGCATCAGCGATCTGCCGACGCGCCTTTTCGATAACGGCTTTGGCGGCGCGCCCTTCGGCATGCACCGAGGACGGGTTGCCAACCAGCTCCATCGCCTCAACCATAGCCGCCTTGGCTTCAGGGCGTAGTGGCGCGGTGGCGTTCCAGTCAAGATAGGTGCGGCTCATGTGTCATCCACCATCTCAAACAGACTGGGCACGGCAGGACAGGGCGCCATCTGGTTGTCGACGATATCGCCAAGCCGGGTTTGATGCAGATAGACATAGACATGCGCCGACAACCCTTCCCAGAACCGGTTTGACATGGATTGCGCCCGCGAACCGCTTGACGCACCCGAAGCACCTGCCCCTTTGGAAAGTGCGTCCATGGATTCATCAACTGCCGTCAGAATTTCCGAGATGCGGATCGAATGCGCCGGTTTGCCCAGCCGGTAACCGCCACCGGGCCCGCGCACGCTTTCAACGATCCCGGCCCGGCGAAGCTTGACAAAGAGCTGCTCAAGATAGGCCAGCGAGATGTCCTGGCGTTTGGAGATCTCACCCAGCGACACCAGTGCGCTTTCCCCATTCTCGGCCAGATCGGCAAGCGCAATCAGTGCGTAGCGCCCTTTTGTGCTGAGTTTCATGGCTTTACCACCGAGACCGGAGTTGACGCGAAGCGCTGCACCCCTTAACTCCCTAGTCCAGAGTAAGGGCGCGCCTGCCCGTAATTTAGAATTGTTCTAGGTTCTCCGAGGGATTTTGTCAAGTATTTGATCCAACCCCTTACGAACCACCAGATCCGGAGCCGTGACGCCTTATGCCCGAAGTGATTTTTCCAGGTCCAGACGGCCGTCTGGAAGGCCGGTATCACCCGCAAAAAGCCAAAGACGCCCCAATTGCCATCATCCTGCACCCGCATCCACAATTTGGCGGCACGATGAACAATAAGGTCGTCTATAACCTGCATTATGCGTTTTATAATATGGGGTTCACCGTGCTGCGCTTCAATTTCCGCGGCGTCGGGCGCAGTCAGGGTGAATATGATCAGGGCGTGGGCGAGCTTTCAGATGCCGCAGCCGCCCTTGATTATCTGCAGGCGCTCAATCCCAATGCCAAACATTGCTGGGTTGCCGGGTTTTCATTTGGCTCATGGATCGGCATGCAGCTTTTAATGCGGCGCCCGGAGATATCCGGGTTTATTTCGGTCGCACCGAACGCCAACATGTATGATTTCAGCTTTCTGGCCCCCTGCCCCTCTTCAGGTCTGATCATCAACGGGTCAGCTGATCGTGTTGTGCCGCCAGCGGATATCGATGGCCTGGTGGAAAAGCTGCACGAGCAAAAAGGCATCACCATCACCCATGAAATCATCGAGGGTGCCGGGCATTTCTTTGAAGAGCCGCATATGGAACCGATGATCTCGCTGGTTGATGCTTATGTGCGCCGTCGGATGACGGAAACGACACGTTAAAACCGGTTTTAGCCAATCAGCGGCGATAATGTCCCGTGTCGCTCTTCGTAATGTAGTTTCAGCCGCTGTAGCGCAATTCTGAGCACGATCTTGCCTGATCGCGCCGACCACCCCATGCGTTTTTCAGCCGTTTCCATCCCTTCCAGATAACAACAGCAGCGCATGGCGATATCCCCCAGTCCGGGCCCCAGAGCCTTGAGCGCGGCGGCGACGTTTTCGCGTGCCCGGCGTGGCCCCTCCGCCGGCCCGGCAGAACCGAACGCTTCACCGCGCCCACTGGTCAGGAATCTGTCCCAGTTTTGGGTGACCCGTGGCCCCATCTGCGCCATCTCGAAATCCTCGCGCAGCCGTTCACCGGCCTGAATGAGATCGGGCGTCAGAAAAGGTGTACCTTCGCGGGTTTTGCGCCGGCCGAGTGCCGTGAGTGGGCTTTCTGCCAGATTGTAGCGCAGCTGACGCGGTTCAGAGGAAGTGTCATCACGTGTTTCGCGCTGCTCCCAGTCTTTGTGCTGCTCAAGGAAGGGTGACGGGGCCTCAGAAAAACCCTCCGAGGATTTCGCCCCTTTGTTTTCGTCAGCCAGCAAACGCTTCAATGCCGACTTGCCTGCGGTTGTGATGCGATAAGACCAGACCTTGCCTTTGCGAAAACACTCGATCCAGTCCTTTAACGCGAACGCCTGTGCGATATGCCGTGCAACCACCGCAATTCGAACCGGTTTACCGGGCACCGTTTCGCGCAGGACCGCGGCCTTATCCATCGAAGGTGCGATAATCAGAAAGGCAGAGGTTTCACACAGCCGCCGCAAGATCCGACGCGCCTCTTTTTCGATCTCGCTATCATCGGCAATCGGGCCTGACGCTGCGGCTGTGGTCATGATGGGGATTTCCTCCGTATCTGGGTGGGGGTTTTCTGAGTAGCAGGCACCAAGCAGGCTCAGCGCTTCGTCGACCAGCAGGTCATCGCGGCGATTTTCCAAACGTCTGACATGGCGCAGAACAGTCGATGCATGCCGCCCGTGGCGCCGGGCAAGCGCGCGCATCGCTTGGCCATTGTGGATATGTTCCAGATACGCACGGGCATCCGGGGGGACCCAGTTGGGCAGCGATGCGCCAGAGGTTAGGTTCCGGTCATGAATCATCTCTGCACCCCTCTTTCCGTGAAATCGAAATATCTACCTAAGATTGTTTGTTTATAAATTGGTTAAAATACTCTGTTTTCAGGATGATTGTTTTTAATTCGTAAACAATCCCTTTGGGCATCGAACGCTGACTTCCACGACATGCAACAGGCATGGGCGCTGTGGCAATGTCAGTCAGAGTTCTTGATGAAGGAGAGGAAGATGTCAGATTTAGTATGCTTATTCAAAAAGTTACGCAGGCCCAAAATGCTTATCAGGGCTGCACGCATCGGCGTATCCGACTTCCGTAGAGACCGCGATCTGAAGCGGCTTCTGCGCTCCGTCCGCCTACCGGCGCCCGGTGCTGGTATGACGCGACTGCTGGCCTTGGAGCAAGATCTGGAGGCAGTCCACACCGCAGGAGACTCTACTTATAGTATATCAAAACATGTGGAAGTTTTGGCAGCCCTTATGGCCGAAGCCCAATTTCTGCGTCGCCCGCGCATGGGCTGAATTGCAACCTACCTGGCCTTTTCTGCAGAGGCGTTCCTGCCTCAATGTGGCCCCGGCCTATCGACCGGGGCCACCTGATCCCGTTCTACATAAAGGCGTCGGGCTCGCTTTCCTTGCGCTGGTGCACAAATGCCCGCAGTGCTTCGTCAATCGCCGGATCAATGGCCGGCTGTGTGTATTCCGCCAGCATCCGCTTCACCTTTTCGCCGGCCAGCGTCATCGTATCCTTGGCCCCGTCTTCTTCCCAGGTTTCAAAGGGCTTGTAATCAAGCACGTTTGAACGCCAGAAGGCGGTTTTGAAATTGCTCTGGGTGTGCGCACATCCGAGATAATGCCCACCCGGACCCACTTCGCGAATGGCGTCCATTCCCTGCCCGTTTTCATCGACATCAACACCGTTCGCCAGCGAGTGCAGAATGCCAAGCTGATCGGCATCCATGACGAATTTCTCATAAGAGGCCACCAGCCCACCTTCCAGCCAACCCGCTGCGTGCAGACAGAAATTGACCCCGCTCAGCAGCACTGCATTAAGCGTATTGGCGGTTTCATAGGCCGCTTGCGCATCCGGCAGTTTGGACCCGCAAAGCGACCCACCGGAGCGGAACGGCAGATTGAGCCGCCGCGCCAGTTGCGCCGCCCCGTAAAGGATTTTGGAGGCTTCCGGTGTTCCGAAAGTCGGTGCACCTGAATTCATGTCGATCGAGCTGACGAAAGCGCCAAAGATCACCGGCGCGCCGGGGCGCACCAACTGGCTGTAGGCCACGCCTGCCATCGCCTCGGCCAGAACTTGTGTCAATGTCCCGGCAACCGTCACCGGGGCCATTGCACCGCCAACAATGAAAGGCGAGATGATGCAACCCTGCCCGGCCTTGGCGTAAACTTCAAGCGCGCCCATCATGATCGAATCAAAAGTCAGGGGCGAGTTGATGTTGATGAGTGAGGTCATGACCGCGTTCTGCTGCACGAATTCCTCGCCAAACAGGATCGATGCCATCTTGACCGAATCCTCGGCCCGCACTGGTTCCGTCACCGACCCCATGAAGGGTTTGTCACTGAGCGTCATGTGGGCATAGAGCATATCGAGATGCCGCTTGTTGACGGCGATATCGGTCGGCTCGCAAACCGTACCGCCGGAATGGTGCAGCCATTTTGACATATAGCCGAGCTTCACGAAGTTCCTGAAATCGGCAATGGTCGCATAGCGCCGACCACCATCCATATCGCGTACGAAAGGCGGGCCATAGACCGGCGCCAGCACCAGATTCTTGCCGCCGATTTCGACATTCCGCTCGGGATTGCGTGCGTGCTGCGTATAGGAAGACGGTGCGGTTGCGCAGAGTTTGCGCGCCAGCCCGCGCGGGATATGCACGCGCTCGCCGCCAATGGTGGCCCCTGCTTCACGCCAGCGCTCAATCGCCTCAGGGCAATCCAGGAAATTGACACCGACTTCTTCCAACACCGTTTCAGCGTTGGCCTCGATGATTTCCAGCGCTTCCTCGTTCAATATCTCAAAATTCGGGATATTGCGCTCGATGAACCTGGCCGCTTCGATTTTCGGGGCCGTGCGCTCGGCACGGCGCGCTGCACCGCCGCCGCCACGGGCCCGGCGTTTTCCCAATACTGCTTCTGACATGACGCATTCCTTTTCGCATCCAAGGCCGGAAAGCCTGAAAATTTCAGATTTAGTAAGTTTTACTGAACCAAACTGCTCGCCGGCAGAGTATTTGCGGCTTTTGAGAGCGCAAAGCGACATTCGCGTCGCAGATTGTCCATGAGCATCCTGCCTCTTGCACATGGCCCGGCGGGTACCTTAAGACGCGCCCATGACCACAGATCTTCACGACCGCCTTCTCATAATCGATTTCGGCTCGCAGGTAACGCAGTTGATCGCCCGCCGCCTTCGCGAGCTTGGGATCTACTGCGAAATTCACCCCTATCAGGCGGTTACCGAAGCCAGCATCCGCGAATTTGGCCCCAAAGCGGTGATCCTGTCTGGTGGTCCTGCCAGCGTCATAGATGAAGGCAGCCCACGCACACCGCAGGCGCTATTTGAGATGGGTCTGCCAATCCTTGGCATTTGCTATGGCCAGCAAGTGATGATGCACCAGCTCGGCGGCACGGTTGAGCGTGGGCATGGCACAGCGGAGTTTGGCCGCGCCTATGTCACCCCTAAGGGCGAGCCGCTCGATTTGCTGTCTGGCTGGTTTGATGACGGGCGCGAGCAGGTCTGGATGAGCCATGGCGACCACGTCTCGCAGATTGCGCCGGGGTTTGAGGTTTACGGCACTTCGCCTAACGCGCCTTTTGCCGTCACCGCCGATCTGAAGCGCAACTTCTTTGCCGTGCAGTTTCACCCCGAAGTGCACCACACGCCAAAAGGCGCGAAGCTTTATGAGAACTTCACCCGTCTCGCCGGATTTACCGGCGACTGGACCATGGGGGCTTATCGCGAAGAGGCTATTCGCAAGATCCGCGACACTGTTGACGACAAGAAGGTTATTTGCGGCCTGTCCGGCGGTGTCGACAGCTCGGTCGCGGCCGTGCTGATCCACGAGGCGATTGGCGATCAGCTGACCTGCGTTTTCGTCGATCACGGGTTGTTGCGGCTGAATGAAGCTCAAGAGGTCGTGACCATGTTCCGCGACCACTACAATATGCCTCTGATCCATGCCGATGAGAGCGAGCTGTTTCTGGGCGCCCTTGATGGCCAGTCAGACCCCGAAACCAAGCGCAAGATCATCGGTGGGTTATTCATTGATGTGTTCCAGAAATATGCTAATCAGATCGACGGGGCCGAGTTTCTGGCGCAGGGTACGCTTTACCCCGATGTCATTGAAAGCGTGAGCTTTTCCGGGGGACCGTCGGTGACGATCAAGAGCCACCACAATGTCGGTGGCTTGCCAGAGAAAATGGGGCTGAAACTGGTTGAACCTCTGCGCGAGCTCTTCAAGGACGAAGTGCGCGCTCTGGGCCGCGAACTGGGCCTGCCCGCGTCTTTCATTGGTCGCCACCCCTTCCCCGGCCCCGGTCTTGCCATTCGCTGCCCCGGTGAAATCACCCGGCCCAAGCTTGAAATTCTGCGCAAGGCCGATGCGGTTTATATCGATCAGATCCGCAAACACGGGCTTTACGATGAAATCTGGCAGGCCTTCGCTGCCATTCTGCCAGTTCGCACCGTTGGCGTCATGGGCGATGGGCGGACCTATGATTATGCGGTCGCCTTGCGCGCCGTCACTTCTGTTGACGGCATGACGGCGGATTATTACCCGTTCACACACGAGTTTCTGGGTGAAACCGCCACCAGGATGATCAATGAAGTTGAAGGGATCAACCGCGTCACCTATGACATCACCTCCAAACCTCCGGGCACGATCGAGTGGGAATAGTAATTAACATCTAACATACAGTTATTATTGTAAAAATACTTTACAAAGTAGTTACAAAGTATTTCATTTTCGTTGAAATTCAACGAGGATATGGTATAGTTACAAGGAAAGTTACAAAGTTTAGTGACTTACGACAAATCGTAAGGATTTCACATTGGGACGAGGATCGTCAGCGTTTACTAGCGAAGAACATGATGTTCTCGGTGGCAAAGCAAAAGTTCTACGCGTCAGGCAGTCTGGAGATGTCTGGCAGTTTCGCATGTGGATTACTGAAGAAGGAAAATACATTCGCAAGTCACTACGAACACGCGATTACGAAAGTGCGGTTGAAAGAGCAGAGAAGATTGTTTTTGAGACACTTGGAGATATTAAATCCGGGCGAAAGATTTTTGGCATAACATTGGGTGAGTTAGTTTCTGAATACATACGGTATCGGCAAATTGATGTGGAAAATGGTGACATTACGGCTGGTCGTTTGACGACAATTAAATCGCAACTGAAGCATTTCATTGGATTCAAGGATGAAGAATTGAAGTTAGCGGAACTAGGGGCTGTTGACGTTCAGGATTCCCAAATCACCTAAATTCTGATTCAAG
>CAZMNO010000068.1:0-16737 GCA_964567685.1 uncultured Rhodobacter sp.
CTTCCGCGTCATAACCCATGAGAGGTTTCGGGTTTTGGCGTAGGTGCGGTATAACTGCAACAGGCGTAGAGATTTGCAAAACCAGCACGGCAAACGCCACGCCACTAAGACCAAACCAAAGCCCTACGCCAATAGCGATACCAAGACTCAGGGCAATCTTCAGGATGGATACAATCAGAGCGCGCATAAGTCCTGAAGGCTGAAGCCGCGCGACCGCGACGCCAAGGGTGATCAGCATCAGCGGAATGGCCATTTGCCCGGTCAGTTCCAGCGTATTTGTCAGCCAGACGGGTGTCGTCCAACCCTGGATTAGGAAGAGCCCTCCGAATAGGGTTCCATAGACCATCGGCTCTTTCAAAACCCTCAGCAGCGCCTGCCCGCCACTGACGAACCAGATACCTGCGGTGAACGAGTAAATCGCCATTACAGCAAAGATAACAACCGCATATCCCAGACCTGCTTCACCAAAAGCAAAGAGCGCTAGCGGCAGGCCCAGATTGCCTGTATTGCCAAAAATGACCGGGGCCAGAAAGGTTCTGACCGGCAGGCGCAGGAGTTTGATCATGGCATATGCAGCAACGGTTAAAACGGCGTAAGCAACCACAGCAGCAAGCACAAGTTCCGTCAGGGCCGCCGGGGCCAGTTCGGCCTGCATCAGAGCCACAAAAATCAGGCAGGGAACGCTAAGCGTCATCGCCAGCTTGGTGACAAATTCAACTCTGTATTCGCCTCCCAGCTTTACCCAGATAAAACCCACGGCAGCCAGGATGAATACCGGTGCCACAATTTGCAAAACTTCAAGAACAATGGCCACGAATTGTTTCCCCAAAAAATGAACTAACCAGCACCCCGTCATGTGGACAGAGAACAATTGAAGGTCTAATAGACAAATTGGGGGTTGTTAATTCGCATGTTGAGAACCAAAGCAAAATATTCAATCGGACAGGTGGTTCGCCACCGCAAGTTTCCATTTCGTGGGGTCGTCTTTGACGTCGATGCGATCTTTTCCAATACCGACGAGTGGTGGCTGGCCATTCCTGAAGAGAGCCGTCCGCGCAAGGATCAGCCGTTTTACCACCTGCTGGCCGAGAACGACAGTTCATACTATGTCGCCTATGTATCCGAGCAAAATCTACTTGCAGATGAAACCGGCGAGCCTGTCGGCCATCCAGAAGTGTCGCTGATGTTCAGCAATCTGAACGATGGAAAGTATAATATCGAAGTGCAGATGCACTGATTGTGCTATAGACAGTCCTGTCTAATACCCCAGCGCACAACCGTCCTTGCGTGGATCAGACGCGCCTTCTAACACGCCGTTTTCATAGTCGATCAATATCGCCTGCCCACCACCAAGCGGCACTTCTGGTATGATGACCTTGTGCCCCAAATCCGCCAGTTCCTGACGGACAGCATCGCTATATCCTCTTTCGACCTTCAATTCACCGGCATCCGAAAAACTCCGCGGGGCGTCGATTGCGCCCTGCGCGTGCATGCCGAAATCGATCATATTGGTCATGACCCGCGAATGACCGTTGGGCTGAAAGGCACCGCCCATCACACCGAATGGCATAAAAACCCGCCCTTCTTTGGCCAGCATCGCCGGAATGATCGTGTGCATTGGCCGTTTGCCACCCTGCGCCTCATTCGGATGATCCGGTTCCAGCGTGAACCCGGCCCCGCGGTTTTGGAAATTTATCCCGAATTTGGCCGAGGCAAGGCCGGATCCGAACCCGTGATAGACCGAATAGATCAGGGAAATTGCCATCTGGTCCCTGTCGACAACGGTCAGGTACACGGTTTCCTTATGAACAGCCTCGCTTAGCGCAGCCGGGCTCTCCATCGCTTTTTGGGGGTCGATCATCGCCGCCAATGCGCTCGCCGTATCAGCGGAAAGCATATGTGCAAGGCGAGCAGTATGGTCAGAATCCGCAATGAACCGGTTGCGGGCGTCATAGGCAAGTTTTGCCGCCTCAGCCTCGATATGGGCGCGTTTGCTGCCCAAAGGTTCCAAGTCAGCAAGATCAAAATGGCCAAGAATATTGTTCATCAAAATAGCCGTGGCCCCCTGCCCGTTGGGCGGATGCTCCAAAAGTTCGATGCCCTTGTAAGTCCCTGAAACCGGCTCGGTCCATTCGCAGGCGGTATTGGCGAAATCATCAAGCGTGTGGCACCCGCCCAGCGCTCTGAGCGATGCAACCATGTCCTCGGCCACTTCACCCTCATAAAACCCATTGCGCCCCTCCATCGAAATGCGGCGCAGAACTTCTGCCTGCCTGGGGGCCTGAAAAACCTGCCCGGGTCGCGGCGGCTTGTCAGCAAAAAGGTAGAATTTCCTCGCATCCCCTTTCATGTTCGGTTCAGACCGCGCCCAGTCAAACGCCGTGCGGGGGGAAACCGGAACGCCGGCTTCGGCATAATAGATCGCGGGGGCAAGGCTGGCCTTCAGGCCAATCTTTCCCCACTCTCTGGACAATCGACAAAACGCATCGACCGCACCGGGAACAGTGACCGTCAATTGCGAATAGACCGGCATGATCTTGTGGCCTGCGGCGCGGATATTTGCAGCACACAAACCCGCCGGGGCGCGACCAGACCCATTAAGGGCAATTACCCGATCCTCGCCACCGGGTTTGAGCAGAACAAAACAATCCCCCCCGATACCTGTCATCTGGGGTTCGCAAATCCCCAGAAGCACTGCCGCTGCAATCGCCGTGTCTACCGCGTTCCCGCCTGCTTCCAGCATTTGCACCGCAACCTTGGCTGCAAGCGGATGCGAGGTGGCGCACATGCCGTTCATGGCAAAAACCGGAGATCTGCCGAGCAATTGAAAGTCGCGCATGTCAATTTCCTTGAGGCGTGGTGAGAGCATACACAGGCTAGACGTGGCGACCAGCAATTCCAACGGTGTTTTTGGGAAAGAAAGTCCTCGACGCTGCGCATCTGGGTGGGGGCTGAATCAGCGCAGCGCCGAGGTTAGCTATACCAGCTACAAAACCGGTTATCGTTTCCAATGCTGGCGGCGTTTGGGAAACAAAAGGGCGATTTCGGGGCAAACCAAATCCGATAGATCAACAGTTTGGTGATCAGACCCAAAGAAAAAGACCCAGCCCTTACAGGCCGGGTCTTTCTAGTCTCGGGTAGCCCCCGGTATCGCGGATCTGGGTGGGGGCTGATTAACCGCGATACCGGGGTGAGCCTTCGCTCGCTACAGGATCCGTTATCGAGGTCAAACAGGGCGGAATATGGCAGGGAACCCGGCCTTTTGGTGGCAATCCGGTTGATTCAGGAAATAGTCGGTTTCCGATTGGCGAACAGTTGGGTGCAGGCCATAAAAAAAGCCCCCGATCTAACGCGGGGGCTAAGTTCTTCTTTCGTAGCCCCCGGCGCCGTGGATCTGGGTGGGGGCTGATTGACCACGGCACCGGGGTGAGCCTTCGCTCGCTACATCTTTGTTTATCCGGGCCAAACGAGGCGGAAAATCGATAGGAAACGGGTCATTTCTGGGCAATCACCGGAATTTTCTTGGTAAAGGCCAAGAAGAATCTCCTGCAACCGGGGACCTATCTATGTGGAGCAATTCCCGCAATTGTTTCTAATCTCTTGATTTAGAGAAGTTTCAGGGACAAACTACCTCCCATGAACGTCGAAAACTCGCCTGCCCTGTTCCAGCGCGGAAACCCGCCGGAGCAGGTTAGGTTTCACAGGTCCGAACTTGGTGTGATTCTATCACTCTATGGGCGCATGGTTGCCGCGGGCGAGTGGCGGGACTATGGAATCTCCTATCTCAGTGAGGTTGCTGTGTTTTCTGTTTTCAGGCGCACAGCGGAAATGCCGCTGTACCGAATCGAAAAACGCCCGAGGCTGGCTGGCCGTCAGGGGATTTATGCCGTGGTCGCCATGGACGGGCGCATTCTGAAACGTGGGCACGAACTGAAACCGGTTCTGCGCGTGTTGGAAAAGAAACTGATCAGGGTGGTTTCCCAATAAGCCTTCAAAGCCGCCGACGAGAGGTTACAGGGCCGTCGCCGTTGGCAAATACGCGCGCCGCGACATCGACCAAAGGTTCCGAAGCAACGGCCATATGATACGCATTGGCGTGAATGAGAGTTTCACTGTCCTGCATCACACCCACATGGCGCTTCCAGAATATCAGATCACCGCGTGCCAGATTTGTGTTTTCGTCCAAAGCCTGTCCCAAATCGGCTTCCTGCATATCGGAATCCCGAGGGCAGCTGAAACCAGCAGCTTCCAGCGCGAGTTGTACTGCACCTGAACAATCCATGCCCCAGGTGCTGTTCCCTCCCCAAAGGTAGGGAATGCCGATAAAGGACTCAAAAACAGAAACATAATCAGGTGCAACCCAGTTAAGTGGCTGCAAGTGCTGTTGCGTGATAAACGTTGCGTCGGCCAAAGCGGAAAATCCGTTTTCTTCACTGATAATCCTTACCTCAGCACCAAAAGGCAGGCATCCCGTGGCACGGCTTTTCATATCCGGGGCTGAATAGATATGGCTGGATAACGCAGTGATCCTGTGGCTCACCGGCTCAGTCTCGCTCAACTCCGCGGTTGCGATATAGCCGACATAGCCATCCCTTATCGACTGACCAAACGAGAACCCGGCCACATCTTCCAACACCAGAAACCCCGCGCCCAGGAGCAACTGCCGGTCAAGCCCCCCGCCTGGTTCGCGCAGAAGATCAGCCACCGGAACCGACACCTGCCGCTCTGTCCCGTCAGAGAACCAGTCTGCATCAACTTTTCCAATCAGGGAAGAATGTGCGACACGGCCATTGCCTGCAATCAATCGGGGGTGGGTCACGCAGCCCCCTTCCGGCGCAGCAACTCAAAAACTGCCCGCGCCGCCTGAAAGGCCGCACCTTTCGGCCGCGCTGGCGCTGCGGTCTTGTTCCAGCCAAAAATATCAAAATGCACGAATGTACCGGCCCTTTCGATAAACCGGTGCAGAAACAGGGCCGCCGTGATCGACCCGGCAAATCCACCGGATGGGGCGTTATCAAGATCGGCGATATCCGGCTCGATCATATTTTCATATGGCGGCCACAGGGGCATGCGCCAGACCGGGTCGCTGACCTTGCGCCCGGCGCGCGCGAGTGCATGTGAGAAACTGTCGTTATCGGTATAATAGGGCGCAAGATCAGGGCCAAGCGCGACCCGCGCGGCCCCGGTCAGGGTGGCCATGCAAACCAGTGTGTCCGGCTCTTCTTCATCAGCCAGTGCCAGAGCATCGGCCAGAACAAGTCGCCCCTCGGCATCGGTGTTGTTGATCTCAACCGTCAGGCCATTGCGCGCAGTCAGGATGTCGCCGGGCCGCATGGCATTGCCAGACACGGCGTTTTCCACCGCTGGCACCAGAACCCTGAGGCGCAGGGGCAGCGCCTGCGCCATGATGACCTTGGCCAGCCCCATCACGGTCGCCGCGCCGCCCATATCCTTTTTCATCAACCCCATCGACGAACCGAGTTTGAGGTTCAAACCGCCCGTATCAAAGCAAACGCCTTTTCCGACCAGCGTCAGCGTCGGGTCGCCGGCTTTGCCCCAACGCAAATCCAGTAATCTGGGTGGCTCATCGGATGCCCGCCCGACCGCGTGGATCATGGGAAGGTTCCCTGTGATCAGCGCATCTCCGGTAATCACCTCTATATCGGCTCCGAATTCCTCACCGAGTTGGCGAAAGGCAGCTTCCAGCGCTTCAGGGCCCATGTCGTTTGCCGGGGTGTTGATCAGATCACGCGTCAGGAATTCGCCCGCAGCGATCGCCTCCAGGCGTCCGGCATCGACTGCATCCGGGGCGACAAGCCCTGCTTTCTTTGCCGGGCTGTCTTTGTATCTGTCAAAGCGATAGGAGGCCAGAAGCCACGCCAGCGCAGCCTCATCAAGCTCATCTTCATCAAGACCCGAGTCGATATGGTAGGTTCCGGCGGCAAGCTTGCTAACAGCGCCTGCGAAATGAAAGCGCCCGCGTGCCCGTTTGGCCGGAGTTCCCCATCCAAAAAGCACTGCTGAGACAGACCCATCTTCGGCGGGCAGTGAAAGACATTCCCCCAACGACGCCTTGAAGCCATTTGCCGTAACCCAGTTTTGAACCGCAGCCGGTTGCGTGGCCAGCCAGGTTTCAAACCCATCCTGGGAAACAACCGTGATCGGAATGGACGAGGTGTTATTTGCTGCAAAAACTGGAGTCATCTGGGCATTCTGACTTGTTTTGGTTGCCGTCACACTAGCCCTTTACCATCCGCTTTCAAGGGGTGTTCACTCCGGCAACGTAGCGCCATCAATTGCGGCGGCCAAAGAGGCATCGCCAACCCTGATCAAACGCTCGGTCACAGCGTGAAGGGCGTTGAGATCATGCCTTTCGGCACAAATCATCGCGTCCTGCGCCACCTTTGCCAAAAGCAGAAACCCCAACTGTTCGCCGATTGAGCCAAGACTGCGCGCAGATCGGCAAAGCTTGTCATAGTCCCCAAGCAGCAAAGATTGCTCAACAGCCCCCATACGCTCGGCCACTTCGACTACAGCGCGTTCTATCACATCCTGCGACCCCTCTTCCCCCAGACTTGATTGCAGAATATTCAACGCTTCAAACTGAATGCGCACATTTTCAGCGATCCGTAATCGCGATACATCAACAGTCATTTCCCGCTTCCCAGCAAACCCACCTTGTGTGAAATGCTATCCAAGCTTCCTGAAAAGAGCGTTATTGGGGTGGACTTTCTCGCTCGAACTTTGTGAAAATTCTCGATACTCTCCGGCAATCAGCAGACAGGGCCTCACATGAAACACGCACGACCACTTCCGTCTTATCTGGTGAACCGGTATCACGGCTGGAAGGCGACCCAGTATTCGGAAAACAAAGCCTGGTATAGAAAACTGGCAGACGAGGGCCAGCATCCGCGAGCAATGGTCATTTCGTGCTGTGACAGCCGCGTCCACGTCACCTCGATCTTCGGCGCAGAAACCGGAGAGTTCTTCATTCACCGAAATATCGCCAATCTTGTGCCTCCCTATGAACCAGATGGCGATCATCACGGCACATCAGCCGCCATCGAATACGCCGTCACGGCGCTCCATGTGCCGCATATTATCGTGATGGGGCATTCCCATTGCGGCGGCATCAGTGGATGCCGCGCCATGTGCACCGGCAACGCCCCTGAACTTGAGGCTGAAACCAGCTTCGTCGGGCGCTGGATGGATATTCTCAGACGGGGATTTGAACGGGTAGAGCATATCACCGACGAGGCAAGTCAGACACGGGCGCTGGAACGTGAAGGGGTGATCGTTTCACTGGAAAACCTGATGACATTCCCGTTCATCCGCGAGGCCGTGGAACGCGAAGACCTGACCCTGCACGGGCTGTGGAACGACATCGCCACCGGTGGTGTCGAAGCGTTTGATGGTGAAACACATAAATTCGTGGCGATCTGAAACAGTTCGACCCTGCGGTATGAATGGTCCATCACAATCCCGGCATCTTTGGTAAAGCGAGCCAAATCGTGCTATTCTTCTCGTGATTTCTGGTTGCGCGCGAGGGGAATTGTCATATGCGTATCGTAATACGCCTGATCAAATATTTGATAGCCCTGGTGATAATTCTGGTGGCCGTCGCTTTCCTGCTGCCGCGGGAGGTTTCGGTAGACCGAAGCATCGCGATCACCGCACCCGCATCGCAGGTTTTTCCCCATGTGAACTCGCTCAAGGCGTTTGCAGTCTGGTCACCATGGGCGGATTACGATCCGGACATGGCGGTGATCTATTCAGGACCGGATGCCGGGGTAGGCAACCGGATGGACTGGACCTCGACCGAGCAAAATGTCGGCAGTGGGTCGCAAGTAATCACTGAAAGCGTCGAAAACGAAAAGGTCGTAACCGCACTAGATTTCGGGCAAATGGGAACCGCCTCGGCAAGTTTTACCTTGGTGCAGTCCGGCGCTACCACAACCGTCACCTGGGGGTTTGTCACCGATCTTGGCCTAAACCCATTTGCCCGCTGGATGGGCCTGATGATGGAAAGCTGGGTCGGGGCCGACTATGAAAAGGGTCTGGCACGCCTCAAGATTGCGTCTGAAGCGGGATAGAGCCTCATTCAAATACCTTGTCCAGCGGCCATTGTGCCTCGTAGCCAAAATCGATGATTTCGGTTGCACCCGCCTCTAACGGGAAATCCCAGGCAACGACACCACGCTTGCCATCAACATCCTTTTCCGTGGGTTGCGGGCGAGACATGACATTGATGACAAGATCCTCATCTTCAGAAACCGGTGCACGGCTTAACACCCGAACCGGAAGATCAAAGCCCAGGTGACTTCTGATCGTGAAACGATCGCGCTCGATCCTGCGGTTTGAGGACGAGATGATCCCGACATCACCATCAAGCCTCTCGATCACATCAAACGAAACCTCAATCCCGTCATATTCGCCAAAGCTGAATTCGAACTCCTCGCCGATGCCAACCTCATTGACAGGTCCGATACCGATGCGCACGCCATCACGAAAAATGAAGGCTTGACCGGGCACAATGGGCCCGCCGGTTGAGTTTGTCAGGCGGGCAATCAGGAAAGCATCTGACTGCCAGCGTGCGGGAACAATTTTTGCGCTCAGGTCCACCTCAATTACCTGCACGTCAAGAAGAACCATCTCCTGATTGTCAGGCCTAGTCGAAACCGGACCTCTCACGTCAAATTCCAGGATTTGCCCTGCCAGATAGGGCTGTGAAAACCCAGATGACGCGTCTTCAACAATGACCTCCGGCTCCATTACAGGTTCCGAAAGTGAGTCCGCTCGATACACTTCGCTATCACTTACGCTTCGGGAACTGGTTTTTGGCTTATCCCTGAGCCGACCGATCCAAGATGAAGGGTCATCTATCTGCGTATCCTTGAGTATCTCAGCGGTTGAGAGTTTGACACGGATATCATTCCATTCTTCGCCCGAGGCGTTTTCGATCATTGCGCGTCGGCTAAGATGCAGCATCCCCTTCGCGCCCTCCTGCACCAGTTGCATTTCATAGAGCATAATCCATGAAGCATCTTCAGTCATGTATTTCAAACTGGCTGTTCCGGCATAAGGTTCTTTAAGCGACAGGCTGAGGATCAGCTTTGCCGTTTCCGGTTCAACGGATTTAACTTCTTCATGTGCCGCTGTCGCGCGTTTCAATTCCTTTTCGGCTATTTCGATGCTGTCTGCCATTTCCTCAATTGCCCGTTCTGCTCCCAAAGCAGCATTCAGGGCTTCAAGGTAGGACGATCCGATGGCCGTGACCTTAGTGCCTAATGCATCACTTGAAGTGTCTCCGAAGTCTGTGCCTTCTCCAACTGGTTTGTTGAGCGATTTCAGATAGTCGATCCGTGCATGTGCAGCTTCGCTTTCGGCCTCATATCCTTTTTTGCGGAACACAAGTTCGCGCAAAGCACTTTCGGCATTCAGCATGGCAGCTTTGGCTTGAACCTCGGCCTCTTTTTGAATCGGGGGGTGAGTTTCGTAGCTATTCCCATAGCCAATGGAATGCAGGGTCACGCTATCGAAACCAAAATCGATTTGCGCAGCGCCGAATAATGCACTTATGGCAACGTCTTCGGGCAAACCGACAATCTCAACCACGTGCTCGCCGGCTGGCAAATCAAGGTCGAAACTCCGCGTCAGTGTCGCGCCGTCGGGGTTGATCACCGCCGATGTTACTCGGCTTTCAACACTAAGCACTTCCGAATAGCCGGGCATACCGGCCAGACACAGCGCAGTAAGACATGAAAGCAATAAACGCATGACCATTCTCCAAAAACCTGTGGTTCAGAGAATGGCCCCGTTTTGGCACCGGATCAACCCAAAGCTGCTTTCAGCCCTTTTTCAACACCCGCTGCCCCAGCACCTCGGCGATCTGAACGGCGTTCAGTGCCGCGCCTTTGCGCAGGTTGTCGGAAACACACCAAAGGTTGATGCCATTATCAATCGTCGGGTCCTGACGGATGCGGCTGATGAAGGTGGCATAATCGCCCACGCATTCGATCGGGGTTGTGTAACCGCCATCCTCACGCTTATCGACAACCAGAATGCCGGGTGCCTGACGCAGGATGTCACGCGCCTCTTCTTCGTCCAGATGATCCTCAAACTCGATATTCACCGCTTCGGAATGACCGACAAAGACCGGCACCCGCACACAGGTGGCCGTCACCTTAATCTTCGGGTCAACGATCTTTTTCGTCTCAGCGACCATTTTCCATTCTTCTTTGGTCTGGCCGTCTTCCATGAACACATCGATATGCGGGATTACGTTGAACGCGATCTGCTTGGTGAACTTCGCCGCGTCCTTTTCCTGACCGGGTACATAAACACCCTTGGTCTGGTCCCAAAGTTCATCCATGCCTTCCTTGCCAGCACCGGAAACCGACTGATAGGTCGACACGACAACACGCTTGATCCGGGCGCGGTCGTGCAAGGGCTTGAGGGCCACGACCATCTGCGCGGTTGAGCAGTTGGGGTTGGCGATGATGTTCTTTTTGGCATATCCCTCAACCGCGTCGGCATTCACCTCGGGCACGATCAGAGGGACATCAGGGTCATAGCGATAGAGCGACGAATTATCGATCACAACACAGCCAGCTTTGGCGGCCAGTGGTGCGTATTTCTTTGTCGCATCCGAACCAACCGCAAACAGGGCCATATCCCAACCGGTGAAGTCGAAGCTGTCCAGATCTTCTGTCTTCAGGGTTGTTTCGCCAAAGCTGCATTCGGTGCCGAGTGACCGGCGGCTTGCCAGAACGGCAATCTCATCCACGGGGAATTCGCGTTCGGCCAGAATGTTGAGCATTTCGCGGCCCACATTGCCAGTGGCGCCTGCGACGACGATTTTGTAACCCATCGGGAATCTCCTGACGTATCGGGGTTTGGACGGCGCCTCTTACCGCGAAAAGCAAGGAAGATGGAAGGGTCAAACAGGCGCGACTTTAGCGCCCTATCGGAAATCGGTTCGCCAGCGTCTGATGAACAGCACGCCAGACAGGGTTGACCGCAACTTGCCGGCCATAACGGTGCATTTGCTGGGCCAGAATTGCAAGACGAGTTTCAAACGGTACATAGGGAAAGCTGTCAATCACATGGCCCCCAACCGGCACCTGATCGCGGTTTTGAAATTCCCAAACCAGGCTTTGCAATACGGGCGCGTTTGCATGGCGGTTGGGCCTTCCCTGCCAGGTATAGGCTTCGCCTGTCCAGATCAGGGCATCCCCCGCTTTCGCAGGTAAAGCCCTGATTGCCGGCAGGCTGGCATCAGCCCGCGCAGGCTCGGATTTTCCGTAGTTGCGATCCTGATCAGCGGGAACAATATAGACACAGCCATTATCGGGTGTCGCATCCGTCACCGGAATCCAGACAGTTGCGGTTTTGGGCATGCCGTTTGCATAGACACCTTTACCGGGGTGTTTTCGCCCTGCCGACTTCCCCGTACCTGCCGAGGTCAGATGGCTGGCCCAGAAATCGGGAAGCAACGCCGCCTTGCCGTCAAACAGCCCGTCAATCACACCGCTCAACTGCGCAATCAGCGACCAGACTTCATCGTAGACACCGATGAAGGCGGCCGGAAGCCCGGCACCCGCAATCCGATCCATGGCATCGGCAATATCGGACATCGGAACATCAAGCCGGTGTTTTTGCAGATGCAGATACCCCTCGTTAACCAACCGCATCCGCTCGGTTGCGCTCTGTTCAGGTGTCCGTGTGATCTGTTTGTGCGGCTGGGCATCCGAAATCGTCAGTTCAGGGGCCAACCGGCGCCAAAACTCGGCACTTTGCGCGGCAATTGCCAGCCCTTTGGGCAGCTTGCGGGTTCTGAGAATCATGCTGTCTCCGATCTCGCTGACGACCTCGGATAAGTCCCCAATGCTTTCTTGGGATCGGCCAGCTTCAACACTTGTTAAACAAGTAAATTCCTACACATCCGACACAAGGCGTGTCAAACAAATGTCATAAAACGGCCTGATTTCAGCATGTTATCGGTGGATTTTCGCCTGAGTTCGCAGTAATTCGGAAACAATCCGGCAAATCATTCAGCGATTGGATTGGATCCGCGAACAGCATTGCGCACTAGGTAATTTCTAAGCGAATCGCACTGAATACGCGCTCAGATCACCTTGTGATAAAGTGCTGTGACGTTGTCGCGGTTAAGCTCAACCGGATTGCCGCCACAACTCGGGTCTTCCAGCGCCATCGACGTCAACTCGTCGATGCGATCATCCGCAACACCGAGGTCGCGCAACCTGTCGGGAACCGAGACACCTTTGCGCAAAAGTCTGACATAATCCAGAAACCCGTCAAACCCGCCGCGGATACCCAGATAGTCTGCCGCCCAGATGACACGCTCTTCTATCGCTGGCCGGTTCAGTTCCAGAACAGGTGGCATTACGACGGCGTTCGTCATGCCGTGGTGTGTGTTGTAAACAGCACCCACCGGATGCGAGATCGCATGAATCGCACCAAGCCCTTTCTGAAACGCCGTTGCTCCCATCATGGCCGCCGACATCATATGCGAGCGCGCTTCGATATCGGTTCCGTCGGTATAGGCCAGCGGCAACCACTCTTTGACCAGGCGCATACCTTCCAGGGCAATACCTTGACTCATCGGGTGATAATGCGGCGAGCAATAGGCCTCAAGACAATGGGCAAACGCATCCATGCCGGTGCCCGATGTGATCGGTTTTGGCATGCCGACAGTCAGCTCCGGGTCGCAAATCACCACGGAGGGCAGGATTTTCGGATGGAAGATGATCTTTTTGACGTGGCTTTCGCTGTTGGTCACCACCCCGGCACGACCAACTTCTGACCCCGTTCCTGCGGTTGTGGGCACAGCGATAATCGGCGCGATTGCACCCGAGTTGGCGCGGGTCCACCAATCACCGATATCTTCAAAATCCCAGACCGGACGGGTTTGCCCGGCCATGAATGCAACCAATTTGCCAAGATCAAGCCCGGATCCCCCGCCAAACGCGATAACCCCGTCATGGCCACCCTCTAAAAACGCGGCAATTCCGGCCGCAAGATTGACCTCATTCGGATTCGGATCCACATCAGCAAATATCGCCCGGCCAAGCCCAGCCTCTTCAAGCATATCCAGCGTATCTTTTGTGATCGGCAAACCGGCCAATCCCCTGTCGGTGACCAAAAGAGGTTTGGCGATTCCGGTCTGCCGACAGGATTCAGCCAGTTCTGATATCCTTCCTCTTCCGAACTTAATGGCGGTTGGGTAGGACCAGTTTCCAACGAGCTTCATGATGTGCCTTTCGACAAGAGTTTGGTTTGGGTCAAGTTCTATGCCCAAACAGCGCGCTTCGCTATACGATAATGATCTGGTCTGCTTGCTTCTGATTTGATCCTGAATACACATGCCAACGGTCTGGTGAACGCCATGCCAAAAGATGCGGGCATCGTTGTTAAGCTAGGCTTAGCTAATCACGTCTATCACTTCTTCATCTGGCATATGCACGACCCGCTGACGCGCGCGGTCAACTGGGAGATATTCAATGACAATACCGGCCTGCCCGATGATCACGGCCCGAACCCGCCCTACAGTGAAAATACTCCATAACGCCCGCGCATGGTTGCTGGCTGCACTGGCTGCCACCTTTCTGTCGCTGGCACCGGGCAACGCTCGTGCCGATATAGAGCTCGTTTTTGGTGCCTATACCGCAGACAAAGCGACCGAGGTTGTTCGCAAGTTCCGCCCGTTCCTGTCCTATCTTGAAACCGTTTTGACGGAAGAGCTGGGCGAGGCCGTCACAATTAAAATGCAGATATCAAACAAGTATGACGCGGCGATTGATGATCTTGTTACCGGTGCAGTCGATTTCTCAAGGTTCGGGCCTGCAAGCTATGTCACGGCCAAAGGCAGGGATGCCGGGATTGAAATCATCGCCATGGAAACAAAGAAGGGCAAAAAGACCTTCAAAGGTGTGATCGTCGTATCAGAATCCAGCGAGATCAGCGAAATCAGTCAACTTCGCGGGCACTCCTTTGCGTTCGGTGACAGGCTTTCAACGATCGGTCGGTATCTGGCACAAAAAATGCTGTTGGATTCCGGTATTCATGCGGATGACTTGTCTGACTACGACTATCTTGGGCGCCATGACCGTGTTGGTTCCGCGGTCGGCAAAGGTGACTATGACGCCGGGGCGCTGAAATCCAGTACCTTCAAGAAACTCAGGGACAAGGGCGTACCCATCAGGGTGCTTGCCAGTTTTGACAACGTAACCAAACCCTGGATCGCCTCGTCCTCGATTGAACCAAGGGTGCTTGCGGCACTTCGCAAAGTCTTCCTGGCGACACATGATCCTGAAATACTGAAGACCGTGTCAAAATCAGGCTTTTTGCCCGGTCAGGATATCGAGTATTCCCCCATTCGCGACGCCATCAGTTACAGTGCCAGATTTGACGGCTGACCATTGACGGTGCGGGTTCCCAAGAAAAACATGCGGCTGTCAGCTCAGGTCATGCTGGCCATGCTGGTGGCCATCGCGCTAACCTGGGCAGCAATCGGCGAGGCTGTGCGACGGGCAGAAACTGCCCGTCTGACCGAAAGCCTGGAAAAGCAATCAGGGGCAATCGTTTCCCTGCTGACCGGGCTCACTACTGAGGCGATCATCGTTGAAGATGTCCCATTGGTCGAAACCGCTCTGGCAGAAGCGGTGGCCAGGATATCTCAGCTTAAGACGATTCAGGTGTGGAACGAAGATCACGAACTGATCGCCCAGGCCGGCCCGGCCCTGACCAGCGATGCAGAGGGGTTTTCGCGGTTCGAGCAGGACGTCGAATTCGAAGGCGAGGTTTTCGGGTCAATCTCGGTCTTCTGGTCGACCCGCGAAGGTATCATCGCGATAGAGGAAAGCGTGTTTCAGGCCCGCTTTTTTTCGGCTCTGGCGTTGATCATGCTGACCCTTCTGTTTTTGGGTCTGATCGGCTTGCTTGTCCTAAAACCGCTGCAGGTCGTTCATTCGGAAATGGAGTTTTCAATGGCCAGAAAGGCGCGCGAAAGACGGTTCCTTCCCGGTCACGCTGCGTTGGAATTCAAATCTCTGCAAGACAGCGTCACCAAGCTGGAAGAGGTGCTGGCGGAACGGGAGCAACGCGAAGAAGCGCTGTTGGTTGCGCGCCAGAAAGCGGATGCCTCTAGCAAGGCAAAATCCGAATTTCTGGCAAATATGAGCCACGAAATCCGCACCCCGATGAATGGCGTGATTGGCATGGCCGAACTTATTCTGGAAACACGCCTGACTAAAACGCAGCGATCTTATGCAGAAACAATTTCCCAATCGGGTGCTGCCCTTCTGACCATCATCAATGATATTCTGGACTTCTCAAAGATCGAGGCGGGCAAGGCGGAACTGAACCCGGAACCATTTGATCTGCTGCAATCGATTGAAGACGTGGCCTCACTGGTGGCGTCCAAGGCGGCGGAACAATCGATCGAAGTGGTTCTGCGATATCAGCCCGCCTTTCCAACCTGTTTTGTCGGCGATGCCGGGCGTATACGTCAGGTCATCACCAACATTGTCGGCAATGCGGTGAAGTTCACCCGGCAAGGGCATGTCAAAGTCTCGGTCTCCGGCGAGACAACAGACGGGACCGCACATATCCGGATTGATGTCAGTGACACCGGGATCGGCATTGCAAAGGACAAGCTGAAAAGTGTTTTCAGCGCCTTTGAACAGGCAGATGGGACAACCAATCGGCAGTTCGGTGGTACTGGTCTGGGACTGGCGATTTCAAATAACCTGATTGCAATGATGGGCGGCTCAATCGAGGCGCGATCAGAGCCTGGCAAAGGTTCGGTCTTTACCATTATGCTCTCGTTGCCGGTGACTTCGGATGTAATTCCCGAAAGCAAAAACGAGATTGGCGTGCTGGCCGGCAAACGCGCATTGATCGTAGATGACCTGAAAATCAACCGGAAGATCCTGTTTGAGCGGCTCAGGCACTGGTTGATGGAGCCCGTCATTGCCTCGTCCGGCGCAGAGGCCGTTGAGATCATAGCTTCTGCTTCGGCGGACACGCCATTTGATGTTGTCCTGATGGATTTCAACATGCCCGGGATGGATGGGATGGAAACCACACAAGCCATCAGGGACCTTCCCGGGGGGAAAACGCTGCCCGTTTTGCTGCTGACATCAGTGGATCAGGGCGTTGATATGAGGACCCGCAAATCCCTTTCAATTGCAGATGTACTGATCAAACCCGTTCGCAGCACATTGCTCAGCGACACTCTGATCCTGTGCACGTTGAACGGGGCTGCTGACAAAAGCAGAGGCAAAAGCGGAAACGTGCCGAATGTGGGTGCGAAGAAAGCACCATCGCGCGATCTGTCAAAGGTGAAACTACTGATTGCTGAAGACAATGCCACCAACCGCAAAGTGCTTGAAATGATGCTCAGGAAATCCGGGGTGGAAATCAGGTTCGCCCTCAACGGACGGGAGGCTTGGGAACAGTTCCAAAACTTTGACCCAAGTATGGTTTTCATGGATGTCTCGATGCCTGAGATGGATGGGCTGGAGGCAACGAGGAAGATCAGGCAAACCGAGGAGGCCAAGGGGCTGGCCCGCATGAATATCGTCGCCTTGACCGCCAATGCACGGTCAGATGACCGCGAGCGCTGCCTTGCAGCCGGAATGGATGATTTCTTGAGTAAACTGAATTAGTCTCGATGTGATCTGACACCGCCCCCAATTTTTCAAATTGGATTGG
>CAZMNO010000069.1:0-16485 GCA_964567685.1 uncultured Rhodobacter sp.
GAATCAGAAATCAG
The DNA here is from genome assembly GCA_964567685.1 of uncultured Rhodobacter sp. GTDB lineage: Bacteria > Pseudomonadota > Alphaproteobacteria > Rhodobacterales > Rhodobacteraceae > UBA5972. The sequence continues at coordinate 15 of CAZMNO010000069.1, forward strand.
CACAAATAGGAATCCTGAATCTCAACAGACCCTAAAGCAACAGAGATTGTTTTCCTTGTCGATGTGCCATGTCTTGAAAAGGCAAAGAACTTGAGAACATCGTTGAGAGAAAGAAATAACCTGCCAAAAGGAACAATTTACATGACAAAAAGTTACGCTGAGGAAGATGAGTTTTTCTTGGATGTAACTGTCAATATTGTTTTGAGTGCTGAGAACATTACCCGAATTGAGCAAGAGATCATCGAGGCCAGCCGTGAATATGGTGGCGGTACCGTAAGCTGGGAATTTCAGGAATAATCTGAACCCGCCATCTGTTGTGAAGGTTGCAAAAAACTTTCCGTTACATTCTTCGCGCTTATAGAGGTTGCGAGTGAGTAACGCGGAAGCTTAGAGAGATGTCACTCTAAAGTAATGTGTCTAATAGTTGGAAGTCTGGGATGACCGGGAGGGCCTCTGATGACGCGCCTGTTGCCCAAGCTGCAAAACCGCTGACCCAGACCCCCCCACGGGGGTTGGCGGTGCGCGAAAGCACGTAATTGTGATAACTGGCAGGTAGACCACAGGGCCGTCCATAGCCTGCACTGCAACCTATTTCACCTTCTCCCTCAGCTTTCTGAGCTTGGATTTCAGGTTTCTTTGCTGACGCCGCAGCTCAAGATGTTCCTTGCGCCGGGTCCTGTGTTCCTTCTGGATCTTGCCAAGCTTTTTCTCGGTCACCTTCACTGCGTGCTCTGCGATATCGCGCTCGGATTTGGCCTCGTCATATTTCTCTTTCTCGCCGGCGATATCGCTTTGGTACTCGTGATGATCAGTCTGTGACAGGCTGCTGCCAAAGCGGTTCTTGGCCCGGTTATAGTCAACGATCGCGTTTGTGTAGCGGGCAAGGGCTTTTTTGAAGGCGCGGCGCTTCTTTGCCAGCGTGGATTTCTGCTTTGCGAGTTTCTTTTTGAGCTTGGTTCTTTCAGTGACCAGATTGGCATTGTAGCCGATGTGATTCTTTATTTGCTTTTCGACCTTTCGGAGATCGCGATAGAGTTTGGCAATCAGCTTTTTCCGCTTCTTTTCAAACGCTTTGCGCTCGGCAGGCGTCATTTTTGGTTTGGTGATGATTTCCTGGGGCGTCGGTGGATCGGCTATGATCTGGGCCGGTGTGACAAACAGCATGGCGGTCGCCAGGGCGAATGTTTGAAGCAGGCTAAAGAATTTCCTGGTGAATGATTTAAACAAAATGCAGCCCCCCCCTTTTTACGCGCGTGAAAAACTTAGGGTTGGTGGTTTGGGGAGTCAAATTCGCCGGGAGTGGACTGTTGAAACGGGTGTCGGGAGTTGCGTCTGAGAGGTCCCGGATCAGGTCCGGGATGACAGGGCGTCAAATATCCTCACCCCTGCAACCGTCTCACGCCGATCTCCCCCTCGCGGGCGTTGCGCATGGCCAGGGCGGCGGCGTGGCTGGCGGCGGCGGTGGTGTAGTAGGTGATGCGGTCAAAGAGCGCGACAGAGCGAATTTCGCGGCTGTCTTCAATGGCTTGCGTGCCTTCGGTTGAGTTGAAGATCAGGCTGATCTCGCCGTTTTTGAGGTTGTCGACCACATTGGGGCGGCCTTCATAGACCTTGTTGACGATCTCGGCCTTAAGCCCTTTTTCCTTAAGAAACGCTGCGGTGCCGCGTGTGGCGAGGATGCCAAAGCCGAGGTCTGTCATGATGCTGGCGGCTTCCAGCATGTCGTCGGTCTTGTCGGCGTCCTTGATCGACATGAAAACCTTGCCGCTTTCGGGCATCACATGACCGGCCCCCAGTTGCGATTTCAGAAAGGCGCGTTCAAAGCTGCGGGCCCAGCCCATGACTTCGCCGGTTGAGCGCATTTCAGGCCCCAGAATCGTGTCAACGCCGGGGAAGCGGTTGAACGGCATCACCGCCTCCTTGACCGAGAACCACGGCGTGTTGGGATCGGCCAGCGTCAGCGGATCGGCAAAGGGAAGTTCCTCGTCCTTGGCGGGGTTTTCCTTGTAGGGCGGGCGTTTGGGGAAATTGCTGAGCGGCTCACCGGCCATCAGACGGGCGGCGATCGAGGCGATGGCGCTGTCGGTGGCCTTGGCAACGAAGGGCACGGTGCGGCTGGCGCGGGGGTTGACCTCGAGGACGAAAATCTCACCGTCCTTGATGGCGAACTGGACGTTCATCAGCCCGACTACATTGAGGCCAATGGCCATGGCTTCTGTCTGGGTTTTGAGTTCGGCAATGATATCGGCGGGCAGTGTGTGGGGCGGCAGGGAACAGGCGCTGTCGCCGGAATGCACACCGGCCTCTTCGATATGCTGCATGATCCCGGCGACGTGCACATCCTTGCCGTCAGAGAGGGCATCAACATCGACCTCGACCGCGCCGGTCAGATAGCTGTCAAGCAGCACCGGGCTGTCGCCGGAGACCACCACTGCCTCGTTGATATAGCGGGTGAGCTGGGCGTCATCGCGCACAATTTCCATGGCGCGGCCGCCCAGTACATAGGAGGGGCGGATGACCAGCGGATAGCCGACATCCTTTGCGATTTCAAAGGCTTGTTCGGGGGAGGAGGCGATGCCGTTATAGGGTTGCTTGAGGTTGAGTTCATGCAAAAGCTGCTGAAAGCGCTCGCGGTCTTCTGCGAGATCAATGGCGTCGGGCGAGGTGCCGAGGATCGGGATGCCTTCGGTCTCAAGCGCGTTGGCGAGCTTTAAGGGTGTCTGACCGCCGAACTGCACGATGACGCCGTGAAGGGTGCCGTTTTCCTGCTCGGTGCGCAGGATTTCTAGGACGTGCTCAAGGGTCAGCGGTTCGAAATAGAGCCGGTCGGAGGTGTCATAATCGGTTGAAACCGTTTCCGGGTTGCAGTTGATCATGATGGTTTCATAGCCAGCCCCGGTCAGCGCATAGCAGGCGTGACAGCAGCAGTAATCAAACTCGATCCCCTGGCCGATGCGGTTGGGGCCGCCACCAAGGATAACGACCTTCTTTCGGTCGGTCGGGCGGGCCTCGCATTCAACCTCGCCCATGACCGGGGTTTCGTAGGTTGAGTACATGTAGGGCGTCTGCGCTTCGAACTCGGCAGCGCAGGTGTCGATGCGTTTGAAACAGGCGGTGACGCCGAGGCGGCGGCGGGTGCGGTGGATGTCGCGCTCGTCGGTTCCGGTCAGGGTCGCGAGGCGGGCGTCGGTGAAGCCGAACATCTTTAGGCGGCGCAAGGCGGCTTCGTCATCCGGCAGGCCGTCCTTGCGGATACTCTCTTCGATCTCGATGATCTCGCGGATACGGGCGAGGAACCAGGGGTCAAAGGCGGTGGCGCGCTGGATTTCGTCGTCACTCAGGCCCTCGCGCATGGCTTGGGCGATCAGGCGCAAGCGGTCCGGGGTGCGGGCCGAAATGGCTTTGATGACGGCAGCTTTGTCGGGCGCGCCTTCGATGGCGATCTCGTCAAAGCCACTGAGGCCGGTTTCCATCGACGCCAGCGCCTTTTGCAGGCTTTCGTGGATGGTGCGGCCGATCGACATGGCCTCGCCGACGGATTTCATCGCCGTGGTCAGGCTGGGCTCGGCACCGGGGAATTTTTCAAATGCAAAGCGCGGGATCTTGGTGACGACATAGTCGATGGTCGGCTCAAAAGAGGCAGGCGTGACCTTGGTGATGTCGTTATCCAGTTCATCCAGCGTGTAACCGACGGCCAGCTTGGCGGCGATCTTGGCGATGGGAAAACCCGTGGCCTTGGAGGCGAGCGCCGAGGAGCGGGAGACGCGCGGATTCATCTCGATCACCACCATGCGCCCGTCATCGGGGTTGACCGCCCATTGCACGTTGGAGCCGCCGGTTTCGACGCCGATTTCCCTGAGCACATTAATCGAGTGGGTGCGCATCATCTGGTATTCTTTGTCGGTCAGCGTGAGGGCCGGGGCGACGGTGATGCTGTCGCCGGTATGAACCCCCATCGGGTCGACGTTCTCGATGGAACAGATGATGATGGCGTTGTCGGCCTTGTCGCGCACCACCTCCATCTCGAATTCTTTCCAACCCAAGAGACTTTCGTCGATCAGGATCTGGTTGACCGGGGAGGCATCAAGGCCGCTGGCGCAGATCGCCTCGTAATCTTCGCGGTTATAGGCGATGCCGCCGCCGGTGCCGCCCATGGTAAAGGCGGGGCGGATGATGGCAGGCAGTCCGACCTGATCAAGAACAGCGAGACAGTCTTCCATGCTTTCGGCAATGGCGGCACGGGGGTTTTCGATGCCCAGGCGGTCCATGGCTTCGCGGAACAGCTTGCGGTCTTCGGCCATTTCGATGGCCTTGCGATCCGCCCCGATCAGCTCGACATTGTATTTGTCCAATACCCCGTTGTCATCAAGCGCAAGTGCTGTGTTGAGGCCGGTCTGCCCGCCCATCGTCGGCAACAGCGCATCGGGGCGTTCCGTTTCAATGATCTTGGCGACGATTTCCGGGGTGATCGGCTCGATATAGGTGGCGTCGGCCATTTCCGGGTCGGTCATGATGGTGGCGGGGTTGGAGTTGACGAGGATGACGCGATAGCCTTCCTCTTTCAGCGCCTTGCAGGCCTGTGCGCCGGAATAGTCGAACTCGCAGGCCTGCCCGATGATGATGGGCCCTGCACCGATGATCATGATCGATTTGATGTCGGTTCTTTTTGGCATATCCGGTCCCGTGCGCGCGCCCCCGGCCCCGGGAAGGGTCGCGGAGGAGGATTCGTCTGCGATTTGCAAATTGTCGTGGTTATAGGGGTTGGGTGGCAGGGTTCAAGGGGGGAAACTTTTGAACAGGCGTATTGATTGTCGCGACCGCAAGAAATGCTGTGCAATCAATCGATCTAATCGACTAAGGTTAAACAGAAATGTTCGTTTGAGTAACAGTTTGGAGTATGAAACATGATCCGGATTATATCAATTCTGGCGCTTGCTATTTTGTCTTTCACACCGTTGGGCGGCGCGACTTCTGCCGAAGCAGCGGGCTATAAACTCTGGACACGTGGATTTGCATCCTCTGGCAAGTGTCGTGCGTTTAGCGGAAAGACCGGGCCTGAACAGTTCAGTACCAGTGTAGAGGGTTATTCGTATCCAATTCCCAAACGCAGCGGAGCCGAGTTCATCGAACGCACGATCCGACATTTGAATTCTGCCGCTGCGGGTGGTGCGAATGACAAGGTATTGCTGGCACGGCTGTTGGCGGCGGCCAATTCCAATGCTTACACAAAGCTTGATTTTGGCGCAAAGGGCGGGTCGAGCCCGTCGTTTGTGACCTCGGTAATGGTGCGCACGATCGCCCATGCCGTATCCTATCTGAGAACACGCAACGCCATTTCATCAGCTGATCTAAAGATCATAGATCAATGGGTGCGAAAGCTTTTGAAAAACTCGGGCATCAGGGCAGGTTCCGTCGATCACAAAGCCAGTGTAGCCGTTGCACAGATTTCGTGGGGGGCGGCAACAGGCAATGCGAGCCTGTTTAAGAGTGGTCAGTCGAAACTTAACAATGTGATGGGCAAAATTCGGTCAAAGCCGCAGTTTGACAGCAAGGTTCGGGTCAATACCGAGGTTTTGCCGATTGTTCTTATGGGGGCGCATATACTCAGGCTGAACGGCATCGATATGTTTTCCAGGAAATATGGAAAATATACGTTGCATGACGTGGTTGCGCATCACGCGGCCTGGGTCAGCCGGACCGGCACAACCAAGGTCAAAACGGAAGAGATATCGGACAAGGTCGCGCGTTCCATTATGAAAAGCGAAGGCTGGGGAACGCATCAGGCCTGGATCCCGCTATATCTGGCCCATTTCCCGAAATCCCACGCGGCGGGGGCGGTGCGAAAGCTTCACGCGCAGGTCAAACGGGCGCAGAACATTGCCTATTATGGCCGAAACATGGGCGTGCATTCTGCCTGTTATTTCGGATTGTGATCAGTGGGTGATTTGTTGGTGACTACGCGTGTCTGGTGATTTCTTAGCGTGCGGATGCGAGCCCTACCAATAGGCGGCTTTGTTGAGTGCCTCCACGCATTTCGACGGGCCTATCAACGGGGTTAGACTATCATGCGTCAGTGATTGCGCTTGCCATCCATGTGGGAATTGTAGCGCTAGTGGCGGCGCTATTTCCTGTTCGGTGACCTGGATAAACCCGACTTTGGAATAATAGGCTGGATCTCCATAAGTTACGGCAATATCAACGCCAGATTTCCGTATTTCGCGCAGGCCGTATATCAGGAGGTCTTGCCCAACGCCCTGGCCTTGCCTGCTGGTCTCTACTGCGACCGGTGCCAGAATAAACACTTGCCGAGCATCCTCTATAAAGCTCAGGCGAGAGAAGATGATACTTCCGACTAGTGCACCTTTGTCCCAGGCGGAGAAGACGAACAGATCGCTCTCCTTGGTGGATCGGAAAAAACACGTCACCAAATCCGCGATAAGATTGCCTTCTTCAGCACCTTCAGAGGCGGAAAATGTCGCTTTGAACAGATTGACTATGTCGTCAGTATGGTTCTTGTAGCCCGAGGAAAACTCCATGGCTCGGTTCCTTCATTTGAATGCAATTGCCTGACTTCTTTCTTGTTTCAATGCAGAACCAACTCAAGCTGATCTATTCCCACTCCATCGCCTCAAACACCGCTTGCGCATTGCGCCGTGCAAGAAGGTCGAAGTTTTGCAGGTAGGCGAATTCGGACTGGTCAATCTCGACTGAGGTGATGATGTCGCCTCCGTTTTCGATATGGGCGCCGATGGCATCGCGCAGGTGGCTGAGGTAGTCATAGGTGTGCGCCGCCGCAGTCAGGATATCCGTCGGTTTGCCGTGGCCGGGGATGACGTGGTCGGGGTCCAGTGCCTCGATGGCTTCAAAGGCCTCCAGCCAGCTGAGCGTATCAGACACCGGGATGACGCCGAGCAGGCGTTCGGTATAGACGATGTCGCCGGTGAAGACGGCGCTTTGAGATGGCACCCAGACAAAGCTGTCGCCGGGGGTGTGGGCGCCGCCTGTGTGAAAAAGTTTGATTGTGATGGCGCCGAGCGTCAGTGAGAGGTGGTCGGTGAAGGTTTCATCGGCGCGCAGCGCCTTGGTGCCCTCAAGGCCGAAATCACCGACCAGTTCATCCAGCACGGTCATCTGCAGGCTTTCGCGTTCGGCCTGATCTTCAACCGCGTCGGCTGACGCGATGATCCTGGCACCCTGTTCAGCCCAGTAGGAATTGCCGAGCCAGCGGTGATCCTGCCCGCCGGAATTGATGACGATGGCCACAGGCTGGTCGGTGATTTTGCCAATTACCCGATGGATTTGTTTCGCACCCTGATAAGTACCGCCGGGATCAATCAGCACCGCACCTGCATCGGTGATGATCAGCCCGAACGTGGCGTTATTGCCAAGATTGCCGGCATTGCGGTTTCCCAGGGGGCCGACAAGGGCATAGATTGTGTCGGTGACTTTGTGAGTTGCCAGCTGTGCCAGTGCGGGCGTGGCGATAAGGAGGGTCAATAGCGTCAGAATGAGGCGAACCATGAGAGCGGTACCGTTTGCGGTTTCAGTCGGGTTGAGCCTAGAGGATAGTTGGGCCACTCTCAAAAAGCCATCGGGTCGCAGCCCGGGGCCTTAACGGGATTGTCGCCTTGACATTGCCCGCCCAAACAGGTGTATCGGCCCGGTTGGAATTACCGCCCGAAGGGACAGACCCCATGCACGCCTATCGCAGCAAAACCTGTGCGCAACTGACCGCTGAAAATGTTGGAGAAACCGTCCGTCTTTCGGGCTGGGTTCATCGGGTGCGCGATCATGGCGGCATTCTGTTCATTGATCTGAGGGATCACTATGGCATGACCCAGGTTCTGTGCGACCCGGACAGTGCGGCGTTTGCCGAAGTGGAGAAACTGCGCGCCGAATGGGTGATCCGGATCGATGGCGAGGTCAAGGCGCGCGATCCTGAGCTGGTGAACCCCAAGCTGCCCACCGGCGAGGTTGAGGTGTTCATTCGCGACATGGAAGTCCTGAACGCGGCGGAGGAATTGCCGCTGCCGGTTTTTGGCGATCAGGAATATCCTGAGGAAACGCGGCTGAAATACCGTTTTCTCGATCTTCGTCGCGACAGCCTGCATGACAATATCATGCTGCGCTCAAACGTGATTGCCAGCTTGCGGCGGCGGATGACCGATCAGGGGTTTACCGAGTTTCAGACGCCGATCCTGACCGCCTCATCGCCTGAAGGGGCACGGGACTTTTTGGTGCCTTCGCGCCTTCATCCCGGCAAGATGTATGCACTGCCACAGGCCCCCCAGCAGTTCAAGCAGCTGATCATGGTCGCAGGCTTTGACCGCTATTTCCAGATCGCGCCCTGTTTTCGCGATGAAGATCCGCGTGCCGACCGTTCGCCCGGCGAGTTTTACCAGCTTGATATGGAGATGTCCTTTGCCACGCAGGAAGATGTCTTTCAGGTGATCGAACCGGTGATGCGCGGGGTGTTTGAGGAGTTTGGCGGCGGGCGCCCGGTGACACAGGAGTTTCCGCGCATCGCGTATCGGGATTCGATGCTGTGGTACGGCAATGACAAGCCCGATTTACGTAATCCGATCAGGATGCAGACCGTCAGCGAGCATTTCGCCGGGTCGGGCTTCAAGATATTTGCTTCGCTTTTGGAGCAGGAGGGCAACGAGGTGCGGGCCATTCCCGCTGTTGGCGGTGGCAGCCGTAAATTCTGCGACCGGATGAATGCGTTCGCGCAGAAGGAAGGGCTGCCGGGGATGGGGTATATTTTTTGGCGAAAGCGGCAGCCGAATTCGGAAAGCAGTTCGCTTCAGTTTAAAATCCACACCCTTAAAGAAATAATCGAAGGGAAATCTGAAGGTGGTGCGATAATTAATGCGATAATCGACGATCTCGAGGCGAAAAAAGAGACCGCGTTTGCGGCGGAACAAAATGCTGCGGTTAGGATATCAGAGTTTCTAAACGCTGGCGATACGACCTCTGCCGAGGCATTGTATCTCGCTTACTTCGGCGAACACGAAGCTGCCGGACCGCTGGCCAAAAATATCGGTCCCGAACGCACCGAGGCCATTCGCCAGCAGTTGGGCCTTGGGGTCGGCGATGCGGCGTTTTTCCTTGGCGGCAAACCGCCGAGCTTTGAGGCTGTGGCTGGCAAGGCGCGGGATCAGGTCTGGGCGGATACGCAGAAAGATGAGAGCTGGAAAGACGAGTTCAAGTTCTGCTGGATCGTCGATTATCCGATGTATGAAAAGGACGAGGAAACCGGGGCGCTCGATTTCTCCCACAACCCGTTTTCCATGCCGATGGGCGGGCTTGAGGCGCTGGAAAACGAAGACCCGCTTGAGGTGCTCGGTTATCAGTATGATATCGTCTGCAACGGGGTTGAGCTGAGCTCGGGCGCGGTCAGGAACCACCGGCCCGAGATCATGTATAAGGCCTTTGAGATCGTCGGCCATTCGCGTGAATTCGTTGACGAGAATTTCGGCGGCATGCTGTCGGCCTTCAAATATGGAGCGCCCCCTCACGCCGGGATTGCTCCGGGTGTTGACCGGATGGTGATGCTGCTGGCGGATGCGGAAAACATCCGCGAGGTGATAATGTTCCCGATGAACCAGCGGGCGGAAGACCTGATGATGCAGGCACCGGGGGTGCCGACGAATGAGGCGCTTAGGGAATTGGGATTAAGGGTTGTTGCGGAGGAGTGAGGCCAGTGACCCCTTCGAATGACAAGTCAGGCAACTGACGCCATCGGCCGATTTGGCCCTCGAAGCGGCCATTCATTTGTGCGCCGTGCGAGGAATCAAGGCTGCAGGCCGCCGCTCAGTGGGATGGCGCGACCGGTTATAGTTGTGGTGTTTTCTGAGCAGATACTGAGTCCGCCAAGGTTTTCGGTATCAGCGATCGTTTCGATTGCGCGCTCCAAAGCCCCCTCAAAATTGCCCGGGTTTGCACAAGAAAAGGTCTGAGAGAATCGCCCCTTTGCGTGTTGACGAACAGGTGCCTGTGTTTCGCTAATTTTCCGGTTAACAGTCAGGCGACCATTAGGCCATTGTTTTCCTTTCAGAAACAATCCTGTCGCAACCGTTGCCCGGGCGCGACGCTTTGGTGGTTCGGGTGGGAATAATTCCCCGGCGGTGGGACTCCTGTGCCGATGGTCAGGCATAAAGATCGGCGGGGGTGTCAGGCGTGGGCGATCGGATTGTGACTGGGAAATTTTTTAAGTTATTACTGCTGACCTTCGCCCTGGCTCTGGCCGGGTGCGATCAAAATCCCCGGCATTCTAGCGTTTCGGTCAACGGGCTTTTTCTGTTGAAGACCTGGCGCTGTGAGGAGCCTGAAGAACGGGCGGTAGCGGAGTTCAACAAAGAGGCAAATCGCCCGGCGACGGTGGCGGAAAAGCTGCTGCAATGCCCGTTTTACCGCGATTATCAGATCGAAGCCATGCAGCGGGATAGTTCCGTTGTCGTGGAATACGATCAACTATATGAAATTGTTTATAAAATCCGCTGGGGCATTGACCATCAATATACCGAATACGAACATTATCTGCTCAACAACGGATCCAAACGCTTTTCCGTGCCGAGAATTCTGAACCGGGTCGTGCCGGGTTTCAGTGACGTGTTACAGCTTGGTATCGATCTGGCGGACCAGCCGATGGAATTTGGCAAGGCCGCTCCGATGATCGCGCGCCAGATGCAACGCGACCGGGTTGTGACCGGGGCGGTGATTGACAAGCGACTGGTGGCGTTCAAACGTAGCAAGCGGGCCTATCCGCTGTGGCAGGCGATGATTGATCTTGACGCTTATTTCACTGCTGGAACGGGCCTCAATGCGATGGCGAGCCTTGAGGCGGAATCAGCGGCCGTCAGTCGGGCGTATTAGGCGGGACAAGCAAGGCCCCGCCAAAGACCCTGAAATCCTGTCAGCCGGCGATCAGTCCCATCTGTTCGAGCTTCAGAATGACCTGATGGGCGCAGTTATCGACATCGACATTTTCGGTTTCGACCTTGAGTTCAGGTTCGACTGGCACATCATAAGGGTCTGAAATACCGGTGAATTCCTTGATCTTACCTTCGCGCGCCAGTTTGTAGAGCCCTTTGCGGTCGCGGCGTTCGCATTCTTCGATCGAGGTGGCGACATGCACTTCGACGAAGGCGCCGAAGGCTTCGATATCTTCGCGCACGGCACGCCGGGTGGTGGCGTAAGGCGCGATCGGGGCGCAGATGGCGATACCGCCGTTTTTGGTGATTTCGCTGGCGACATAGCCGATGCGACGGATGTTGAGGTCGCGGTGTTCCTTGGAAAACCCAAGTTCGGAACTGAGGTTTTTACGCACGATATCGCCGTCAAGCAGGGTGACCGGGCGGCCGCCCATTTCCATCAGTTTGACCATAAGAGCATTGGCGATGGTCGATTTGCCGGAACCCGAGAACCCGGTGAAAAATACGGTAAACCCTTGTTTTGCACGTGGCGGGCGGGTGCGGCGCAGTTCTTTGACCACATCGGGGAAAGAGAACCATTCCGGGATTTCCAGCCCTTCGGCCAGACGGCGGCGAAGCTCGGTGCCGGAAATGTTGAGGACCGTTGCGCCGTCAACAACCTCGTCGGCGGGTTCATACTGGGCGCGTTCCTGCACATAGACCATATGTTTGAAATCGACCATTTCGATGCCCATTTCCGCCTCATGTTCGCGAAACAGGTCCTGTGCATCGTATGGCCCATAGAAATCTTCACCAGCCGAGTTCTTGCCGGGGCCGGCGTGGTCGCGGCCGACAATCATATGGGTGCAGCCGTGGTTTTTGCGGATGAGGCCGTGCCAGACCGCCTCGCGCGGGCCGCCCATGCGCATGGCGAGGTTGAGCAGGCTCATCGAGGTGGTTGACGAGGGGTATTGATCAAGCACCGCCTCATAGCAGCGCACCCGGGTGAAATGATCGATATCACCGGGTTTGGTCATGCCGACGACGGGGTGGATCAAGAGGTTGGCCTGCGCTTCGCGGGCAGCGCGGAATGTCAGTTCCTGATGCGCGCGGTGCAGAGGGTTGCGGGTTTGAAAGGCGACAACGCGGCGCCAGCCGAGTTTGCGGAAATAGGCGCGCAGCTCGTTCGGTGTGTCGCGGCGGGCGCGGAAATCATAGTGGATCGGTTGCTGCAGGCCCGTGACGGCACCACCGAGATAGGTGTTGCCTGCGATGTTATGCAGGTAATTGACCGCCGGGTGCTTGTCGTCGTCAGCGCCGAAAACACTTTTGGCCTCGGCTGATTTGTTGGGCACCCATTTATCTGTGACCGACAGGATGGCCAGAATGACGCCTTCCTGATCTCTGAGCGCGATATCCTGGCCTTCGCTGATCTCACCGGCAAAATCGTCGGATACATCCAATGTAATCGGCATCGGCCAGAGCGAACCATCGGCCAGACGCATGTTTTCAACAACGCTTTCGTAATCCGTCTTGCCCAGAAATCCTTTCAGTGGGTTGAAGCCCCCGTTCATCAGAAGCTCCAGATCGCAGATCTGGCGCGGGGTCAGATCCCAGCTGGGCAGATCGCCGGCTTCAACCTTCAGTTTCTGGGCGGACTCGTAAGAGACATAAAGCTCTGGGATCGGGACATTGTTCGGGGTGGTCATTAACTTCTCGCCGTGATTTCGAATGGTGAAACAGATTTTCGACCCCCATATAGCAGGACGAACCGGTTCTGCAATTGCACAATCGACAAACCTGTCATGCGTGGTTGTGTCAGGACACAATGCGGTTGCGACAGCAGGCTCAGGCGAACGGCTCGCTGGGGTAGGTGACATGTGTCAGATATAGCCCCTCAGCCGGGCTGACAGGGCCGCAGGCGGCGCGGTTTTTGGCCTCAAGGGCGGATTTTACGCGCTCCGGCGGCCATGATCCGGCACCGACCCGTTCCAGCGTGCCGACAATGCTGCGTACCTGATTGTGCAGAAACGATCGTGCCCTGAAGTAGAACCGGTATTCGCTGCCATAGGGGATCGGGGTTTCGGTGATTTCAATCGCATCCAGTGTTTTGATGGGTGAATTTGCCTGGCAAAGGCTGGCGCGAAATGTGGTGAAATCGTGCTTGCCCAGAAGATGCCCCGCCGCTTCCTGCATGGCGGCGACATCAAGTTTGTGGTTGATGCGCCAGGCCAACCCCTTGTCATGGGTCAAAGGCGCGCGTCGCGAGATCAGGCGGAACATGTAGCGCCGCTCGATCGCGGTAAAGCGGGCGTGAAACTCTTCGCTGGTGCGCGCAATGGTGAGGATGGAGACAGGTGCGGGCCTCAGATGATGGTTGAGCGCTTCATTGAGGCGAAACGGCTCCCAGTCTTTCATAAGATCGCAATGCGCCACCTGACCGGTGGCGTGCACCGCCGTATCAGTGCGACCTGCTGCAACGAGGGTGGGCGTTTCAGGCTCAAGCGCGCTGAGTGCGGTTTCAATCGTTTCCTGCACCGAAGCTTGCCCGTTCTGGCGTTGCCAGCCGCAAAAAGGGCTGCCGTCATATTCGATTTTCAGGGCATAGCGATACATGGGGCTTCGGATACAGGCTGATTTGCCGCTTGCCAATCCCTGTAAATTGCAGCGATTTTCCCTATGTAAGAGGGGATCGGGCATAAATAAGGGCGGTTCTTTTGGGGCTGGGCGATATTGCAGACAGTTTGACGCGCAGCGTCGGTGACGCGGGCAGCCGGGTGACGGGGGCCTTGTTTGAACCGGTGATCCGGCTGGGTGTGACCGGGCTTTCAGGGGCGGGCAAGACGGTGTTCATCACTTCGCTGGTGGCCAATATTCTGGATCGCGGGCGGATGCCGCAGTTTCTGGCGGCATCGTCAGGTGCGATTGAGGCGGCTTATCTGCGCCCGCAGCCCGATGATACGGTGCCGCGGTTTGACTATGAAACGCATCTGGCGGCGCTGACCGGGCCGGAACCGCACTGGCCGCAGTCGACGCGGGCGGTATCACAGCTGCGCCTGTCACTGCTGGTGCGTCCGGCGGGGCTGCTGGCGGGGTTTTCCGGGCCGCGGCGCATTCATATCGATATTGTCGATTATCCCGGCGAGTGGCTGCTTGATCTACCTTTGATGGAGATGAGTTTTGCCGAGTGGTCTGAAAGCGCGCTTGAACTGGCGGGTTCGGCGGCGCGGGCGGACTATGCGAAAGAATGGCAAGATGTTGCGGCAGGGATTTCAGCGGATGTGGCGTTCAGCGAGGAGGATGCGCAGAAGCTGGCGCGGGCCTTCACCCGGTATCTCAGGTCTGCCCGCGAGGCCGGATTTTCGGCCTGTGCGCCGGGGCGGTTTTTGCTGCCGGGGGAGCTTGAGGGCTCGCCCGCTCTGACATTTGCGCCGCTGATGCGTCCTGAGCGGATAGGGCGGGGTACGTTATGGGCCGAGATGGAGCGGCGCTATAACGCTTATAAATCACAGGTCGTGCGGCCGTTTTTTCGTGATCATTTCGCCAGGATCGACCGGCAGATCGTGCTGGTCGATGCTTTGGGGGCCATTCATGGCGGACCGAGTTCTTTGGAGGATTTGCGCGTTGCCATGTCGGATGTGCTCCGCGCCTTTCGTCCGGGGCGCAATTCGTGGCTGTCGTTTTTGCTGGGCAAGCGGGTTGATCGCATTCTTTTTGCCGCGACCAAGGCGGATCATCTGCATCATTTGCAGCACAAACAACTGACCGCGATCATGGAGGCGCTGTTGCGCGCGGCCAAAGACCGGGCGGATTTTGCCGGGGCAAACACCGGGGCGATGTCGATTGCGGCGTTGCGGGCGACGGTGGAAGAGACGTTGGAGCACAAGGGGCGAAAGCTTGATTGCGTGCGCGGGGTGCTTGAGAAGACCGGTAAATCGGCGGCGCTTTATTCCGGTTTGCTGCCTGAGGATCCGGCGCGTCTTTTGGTTCCGGCAAAAAAGGGGGCTGAGCGCTGGCTTGATCAGGATTATCAGGTGATGCGCTTTCGCCCCGCCGTGATTGACCTGAGGCCGGGGGATGGCCCGCCGCATATAAGGCTGGACAAGGCGGCTGAGTTTTTGCTGGGAGATCGCCTGTTATGAACAAAGACACTACACCGGTTTTGATTGAAACGGAGCCTGACGGCCCGCAACTCAGCCCGGCTGAGGCCCCGATGGTGCCTGATCTTGGGGCCGAACCGCCGCAAGGGCAGGCCTTGCGAACACTGGCCGTGCTGGCGGCACGAAAACCCTCGGCTCTGTGGCGGCTATTCTGGGCTGCGGCGCTGGCGGTGCTGGGGCTGGTCATCTCGGTCGCGGCCTGGGATTTCACTTTGGCGTTGCTGGAGCGCAATATCTGGCTGGGACGGGCGGCGCTGGCAGGGATTGGCCTGTTTGTGTTTGCCGGGGTGGCGCTGAGCCTCAGAGAGTGGCTGGCGCTGGCACGGCTTAAGCGCGTTGACCGGTTGCGCCGGGAGGTGGAAAGGGCAGCGGTTGAGGAAGGGCTGGCTGCGAGCGAACGCGCGGTTGACCGGTTGCGGGAGTTTTATCGCGGGCGCGACGAGATGCGTTGGGCGCTTGACGATCTGAGCGCCCGCCGGGGTGAAGTACTGGATGGCGACGCTTTGCTTCAGATGGCTGAACGGACGTTGATGACTCCGCTTGACGCCGCAGCAAGGCGCGAAGTTGAGGCGGCGGCGCGGCAGGTGGCGCTGATCACGGCGATCGTGCCTTTGGCACTGGCCGATGTGGTGATGGCACTGGCGGCCAATCTGAGGATGGTACGGCGCATTGCCGAGATTTATGGCGGACGCGCCGGGACCTTTGGTTCGTGGCGGCTTTTGCGGACCGTGTTGCTGCATCTGGTGGCGACCGGCGCGGTTGCGGTGGGCGATGACCTGATCAGCTCCATCGCTGGCGGTGGGCTGGTTTCCAAACTGTCGCGGCGCTTTGGCGAAGGGGTGGTCAACGGGGCGCTGACGGCGCGGGTCGGCGTTGCGGCGATGGAGGTTTGCCGACCGATGCCCTTTGTGGCGCTGAAGAAGCCACGGGTGAGTGGATTGGTCAAGAGCGCACTTACCGGTGTGTTTGCAAAGGCTTAGATCGAGTAACCCTTTTAGATAGCCATTGCGGATATTGACGCAATTAGCTCGGAGCCGCCATTTCAGAGAACTTTCTTGCGCGGAATCAAGGCCGAAGGCCGCCGCGCATCGCCGCCGCGCGCCCACGCGGCGGCGATATGGTCGAGGCAGACGCGACGTTGAGAAGTGACACGCGTTTGATTGGCATAAAGTGACAGAACACCGACGTCGGATCGCCCCCGCGCGCGTCGGCAATGCGCGGCTCTGAGGTCTGGATTTAGCTGGTCTCAAGGGAGGTTCCGTAGCCGCCGATCTTGGCGTATCATTTTCCGAGGTTGCGTTGAGTGATTTGTCCGGGGGGGATGTTTTGGAGTTCTATTTAGGTGTAGTGGTTCAGATGTGATCTGACAGTTGGCCGTTTTTTCAGGCAGCGTCT
>CAZMNO010000070.1:0-16397 GCA_964567685.1 uncultured Rhodobacter sp.
ATAAACGCATGTGCAGCGCTGTTGAATAGCCGGTGAATCTCAACAGACCCTAGTGCATACCAATTTTGATAGGATCAAATGCTGGGAAATCAAAAATTAGACAATCCAAGCACTAATCGCAAAAACTCTCCTCCGAGACATTTCTTTATAACACCCCCCCTGGGCTCCGCCCGTTCGCGCCTCAAATGATCCCCCGGATCATTTGCCCGGTTTTACCGGGACCGGCGCTCACCCCACAAATCATACTCCCCCGCCTCATCAACCTCAACGGTCAAGATATCCCCCGCCTTCAACCCCTCAAACCCCTCATCAATAAACAAACACCCGTCAATCTCCGGCGCGTCCGCCTTGGTGCGGCAGGTCGCCCCTTGCGCGTCGACCGTATCGACGATCACCTCCAGTCGCTCCCCCACTTTCGCCGCCAGTTTTGCCTCCGATATCGCCTGCGCCCTCTCCATAAACAGCTCCCAGCGCTGTTGTTTCACCTCGTCCGGTACGTGGTCCGGCAAATCATTTGACCGCGCCCCGGCGACGTTTTCGTATTGAAAGCAGCCGACGCGGTCGAGCTGGGCCTCATCGAGCCAGTCAAGGAGGTGATGAAACTCAGCCTCGGTCTCTCCGGGATAGCCGACGATGAAGGTCGAGCGCAGGGTGATGTCGGGACAAATGGCGCGCCAGCTGGTGATTTCATCCAGCGTTCTGGCGCTGGCCGCCGGGCGGGCCATGCGTTTGAGCACGTCCGGGTGGGAGTGCTGAAACGGGATGTCGAGATAGGGCAGCACGCCGTTCGCAGGGTCAGCCATGATCGGAATGAGGTCGCGCACGAACGGGTAGGGGTAAACGTAATGGAGGCGCACCCAGGCGCCGAGCTGGCCCAGATCATGTGCCAGATCAACGATATGGGCGCGGCGGCCGCGGTTTGTTTTATGTTTGATATCAACGCCGTAAGCCGAGGTATCCTGGCTGATGACCAGCAGTTCCATAACGCCGCTTTCCACCAGCTTTTCCGCCTCGCGCAAGACCGCGTGCGCCGGGCGCGATTGCAGGCGCCCACGCATATCCGGGATGATGCAGAACCTGCAGTGGTGGTTACAGCCTTCGGAAATCTTGAGGTAAGAATAGTGGCGCGGGGTCAGCGACACACCGCTGGCGGGCAGAAGGTCAACGAACGGGTCGGGGTCGGGCGGCACCGCATCATGAACCGCATCCAGCACCGCCTCGTATTGATGCGGGCCGGTGACGGCGAGCACTTTGGGATGGGTGCCGGTGATATATTCAGGCTCGGCCCCCAGACAGCCGGTGACGATGACCCGACCGTTCTCGGCCAGAGCCTCGGAGATCGCCTCAAGGCTTTCGGCCTTGGCTGAATCCAGAAACCCGCAGGTATTGACGATCACCGCATCAGCGCCCTCATAATCGGGGCTGATCGCATAGCCCTCGGCCCTGAGGCGCGTCAGAATGCGCTCGCTGTCGACCAGTGCTTTCGGGCAACCCAGGCTGACCATGCCGATGGTCGGCTGGCCGGGGCGCGGTTTGTCGGTGATCACGGCTCTGGGCGCAAGATCGGGGCGGAGGTTGGGCGGGTTTGTCGTCATGAGCGTTCTATAGGGCGGACAGGGGGTTGCCTCAATTGCCAAATAACCGGCAGCTGTCACGCTCAAATCGTGTTAGATGTGCCGCCATGAGAAAAGCCGAAGAAAGAACCGGGCATGTATCAGCTTGATCTGAGCGAGTCCCATGTTCCGGCGCAACTGGATGCGCCGGTATTGGAAACGACCGTGGGCGGGGTGTTGCGCGAGATGGCGGCAGAGCATCCTGAGGCTGAATTATTGCGGGAAATCATCACGGCTGGTGAGGTCGGGCGGCGCTGGACCTACGGTGCATTGCTGGAGGAAAGCGAACAGCTGGCGCGGGCCTTTGCCAGCCGCTTTCAAAAGGGCGAGAAGGTCACGATCTGGGCGCCGAACATGCCGGAATGGGTTCTGGTGCAGTTTGCCTGTGCCTTGAGCGGTGTGGTGCTGGTGACCGCAAATCCGGCCTATCAGTCAAAGGAGCTGCGCTATGTGCTGGAGCAATCCGGCTCGGTCGCCTTGTTCATGATCGATGAATATCGCGGCAATCCGATGGCCAGGATTGCGGCAGAGGCGACGTCAGGCAATGCGCGTCTGCGCGAGATTGTTGATCTCAGCGATCACGATGCGCTTTATCTTTCGGCTGGAAATGTTGCTGAGCTGCCGGATGTCATGCCCGCCGATGCGGCGCTGATGCTTTATACATCGGGCACAACCGGGGTGCCCAAGGGCACGGTTCTCAGCCATCGGGCGATCACCAATAATGCGCGGTTTCATGGCGAAAGGGCCGGGGCGCAAGCCGGGGATATCTGGCCGCTTTTTGTGCCTCTGTTCCATGCGGCGGGGTGCATGACAACCCTTTTGGCAGCGCTGCAAACCGGGGTCAGCGCATTGATTTTCAAGGGGTTTGATCCTGAGCTGGTGCTGAAACAGATTGAGGCAGAGAAGCTGACAGCCCTGATCGGGGTTCCGACGATGTTCGTCGCCCTGATGGAGGCGCAGAAGGCCATGCAGGTGGATGTGTCTTCGGTCAGGATGGCAATCTCGGGCGGTGCGATGGTCGCACCCGAACTGGTGCGCAATGTCAGGGCGGTTTTCGCTTGCGGTTTTGAAACGGTTTATGCGCTCACCGAATGCTCGCCCCTAATCACCCAGCATTTCCCGTCCGACCGCGTTGAGGATATCTGCAACAGCGTTGGCCAGCCACTGCCGCAGACGGAAGTGACGGTCCGCTCAACTGTGGACAACTCGGTACTGCCGGTCGGTCAGGTGGGTGAGATCTGTGCGCGCGGCTACCTTCTGATGGAGGGTTATCACGCCAATCCGTCTGCCACGGCAGAAGTGATTGATCCTGCGGGGTGGCTGCATACCGGTGATCTTGGGGTGCTTGACCGGCGTGGCTATCTCAGCGTGACCGGGCGGGTCAAGGACATGATCATTCGGGGTGGGCAGAACCTTTATCCGGTGGAGATTGAGAACGTGATTGTGGAGCGTCCGGATGTGGCCGAAGTGGCGGTTGTTGGTTTGCCGGATGCGCAATGGGGTGAGATTGTTGCCTGTTTCATGCGCCCGGAGAGCGAAGGGGCGGTGGATGCCGCCGCTTTGCGCGCCCATTGTAGGGCGCTGCTGGCGCCGCAGAAAACGCCGGAGATTTGGGTGGAAGTGTCGGGCTTTCCGCTGACAGGGCCGGGCAAGATCCAGAAATTTGCGCTGCGCGAAGGGTATCTCGCGGGGCAATATCAGGCGCTGGATGTTTTCTGAGGCAAAGGAGGCCGGGGGCCAGCCCCCGGACCCCCGGAGTATTTTACGAAACAATGATAGGGGAGGCGGGCGGTTTCAGACTTTGCGCAGGATCAGGTAGCAATGGACATAGTCCATGCCATGCCCTGTGGGATCGGTTGCGACAAGTGACTGATAACGTGCGTAGAACTGGTCAACCAGAGCGGCCCTTTCTGCCGCTGGGCGGTCTTCTGACAGGCCGGCAAGAAAGACAGGCTCGGACCAGGAGCGCAGGGTCGGGATATAGGATTGTGCGAATTCTTTGGCGTTGCCGTGCTGGGTGAAATCAGCGGCAAAGGGGCAGGGGACAACCCGGGTTTCGGCGTGTTCGAGCCGCAGACCGGCACGGTAAACCGGGTTGTCTGTGTCTTTCAGGGGGGCGGAGAACTGGTCCACCGTGCGGTAGACCTGAGGGAAATTGGTGGCCCTGACTTCGGCATCGGTGATCAGACCTTCATAGGCCATCCCGCGCCAGAGTATGTTGAATGTGTCAAACATCGACACCCCGCCGGTATGGCCAAGATAGCGCCCTTCCTCATCGATACCGAAATTGAAAAGCGCAAGGAAACCACCGGGTTTCAGTTCGCGCGTGCGGTTGAGCAGGAAGTTTTGCCAGTCCGCCGCACCTTTTGCCTCGTAAGCGGCGCGAGTTGAACCCTTGGCACGGACCATGTGGATGTGATCCTCAATCGGTTCCGGGATCTCGGTGATGTAATGCGAGGCAGTGGCGGAATGGCCGAGATCGAGCGTATCCGGTGGCACGATCATCTGGTGAAAGGACGTCGCGGAGGCTGAGATATAGAGATCATCAATATCCCCGGCGTAGGATTTGATGTCGGTCAGCCCATGCATGATCTGAAACAATTGCGAGAAATCGTTGCGCGGCAGGTCGGTATAGATCATGCGGATGGGGCGCGACGGGCAGCGGGTGCGTACGTCTTTCAGCACGCGTCCGATCATGTCAATCGAGGTGCCGCCATCAGCGCAGCCCATATCAGTCATTGTGAAAACCGTGCCGTCATCAACCGGGGGCTGGCTATCCAGCGCCTTCAGGATCAGCCCGGTGGCGTTGTCCATCACGTGTTTGGCACCGATTGTGGCGCGGGAATAATAGCCAGCCCCTTTCATCGCCATGAAATCGTCGGTTTGCAGCTTGTCGCTCATCTCGGCCTTTCCATGCAGCCCCATTGTAGGAGAGTGGCGCAATTGGGTGGCAGTTTACAACTATGATAATTGCAGAGCCTATCGCAAAGGCTCTGGCGCACTGATACCCTTGAATCGCAGGTCTTTTCACCCCTAAGCTGGCTGCTCAACGACTCGAAATGGGGCTGCCGGAAATGTCTTTTACCCTGAATGATTTGAAAGCCGCTGCTGAACTGGTTTATCAGCAGATGCCGCCAACCCCGCAACATCATTGGCCTCTTCTGCGTGAAGCCACGGGGGCCGATGTCTGGGTCAAGCATGAAAACCATACACCGACAGGGGCGTTCAAGGTGCGGGGCGGGGTCACGTTCATCGACTGGCTGCGGCGCACAAAACCTGACTGCCGGGGTGTGATCACAGCGACGCGGGGCAATCACGGGCAAAGCCAGGCGCGCGCCGCGGTGGCCGCCGGGCTGGTGGCTAAGATACTGGTGCCAAAGGGTAATTCGGTTGAAAAGAACGCCGCAATGCGGGCGCTTGGCGCCGATCTGATTGAGTTTGGCGATGACTTTGACGAAGCGCGGTTGGAGGCTTTTCGCCTGGCCGAGGCCGAAAACCTGTTTGCTGTGCCGCCTTATCACCATGCGCTGACGCTGGGGGTGGCGACCTATGCGCTGGAATTGTTCACCGCTGAGCCTGATCTTGATACGGTCTATGTCCCCATTGGCGGGGGCACCGGGATTTGCGGGGTCATTCATGTGCGTGATCTTTTGGGGCTGAAAACCAAGGTCGTTGCCGTGGTTTCCGAGGCGGCGCTTTGTGCCAAGCTTTCTGCGGAAGCGGGCGAACTGGTGGAAACGGCCTCTGCCCGCACCATCGCTGACGGCATGGCTGTGCGCGTGCCGGTCAGGGAGGCCTTTGAGATTTATCGCACCGGGGCTGATCGCTTTGTTGCCGTCAGTGAAGATGAAATCGCCGAAGCCATGCGGTTTTATTTTCGCGCGACCCATAATATTGCGGAAGGGGCGGGTGCTGCACCGCTGGCCGCGCTTCTGAAGGAAAGAGAGCGGATGGCGGGGCGGAAAGTGGCGCTGATATTAAGCGGGGGCAATGTCGACACCGACAGGTTTGCCGCGGTTCTTGCGGGCAAAACCCCGCAGCCGTGACTGTCGGTTTGGAGCTGGAAATGAAGGCATGAGGAAGGTTAATCCATGTGGAACGAGCGTTATTCTGAGCCGGGGTTTCTGTTTGGCACCGAACCAGCGCTGTTTCTTGTCGATCACCAATCCTGGCTGAAACGCGGCGAGCGGGCGCTGGCAATCGCTGACGGTGAGGGGAGGAACTCGGTCTTCCTGGCGGAAAAGGGGTTGCGGGTGACGGCGCAGGATGCTTCGGACGTGGCGATTGAAAAGGCCCGCGGGCTGGCGATGGCGCGCGAAGCACGGGTTGATTACCAGCTGGCCGATCTCAGAGACTGGGACTGGCAGGCCGAGCCTTACGATCTGGTGGTGGCGATTTTCATTCAGTTTGCCGAGCCGGTATTTCGCGAACAGATTTTTGAAGGGATGAAAGCAGCCCTGAAGCAAGGTGGCGTTTTGATGCTGCATGGCTATCACCCCGAGCAGATAAACTATGGCACCGGCGGGCCGCCCTGTGCGGAAAATATGTATACAGAAGAAATGCTTGCGACTGCTTTTGCCGATATGGAGATCCTGCGGCTGGAAGGCTATGTCCGTGATGTTGACGAAGGGCGCGGGCATTCCGGGCGCTCGGCCCTGATTGATCTGATTGCACGCAAACGCTGATTGGTGATTGTCGCCGCGATATTCTGCGCCTAATGCTTCCTGTCATGCATACACAGACCCAACCCATGCCCTACCGGGCCTATCTGAAAGCGACCCTTCTTTTGGGGCTGCCGCTGATCGGCTCGCATCTGGCGCAGATGCTGGTGCATCTGACCGATACCGTGATGCTGGGTTGGTACGGGGTGGCCGAACTGGCGGCGGTGGTTCTGGCAACATCGGTGTTTTTCATCTTCTTCATTGTCGGATCGGGCTTTGCCATGGCGGTGATGCCGATGGTGGCCAGTGCAGAAGGCGAGGAAGACCGGGTTCAGGTGCGACGCGTGGTGCGTATGGGGCTGTGGATTTCAACCTTTTACTGCGCTGCGCTGATGCCGGTTTTGTGGAATTTCGAGGCGATGATGCTGCTGGCCGGGCAGGATGCGGAGATTGCCCGCCTTGGGCAGGATTACATGCGCATTGCCCAATGGGGGATGTTCCCGGCGATGCTGATCATGGTGCTGAAAAGCTTTCTGTCAGCGCTCGAACGACCGGGTTGGGTGCTCTGGGGGACGATCCTGGGGGCCATCGGTAACGGGTTTTTCAACTATGCGTTCATCTTTGGCAATTGGGGGGCACCGGAGCTTGGGTCGAAGGGGGCGGCTTTTGCCTCGTTGTTTTCCGGTTCGGTGACATTTCTGGTGCTGGCATTTTACGCACAGGTCAATCCGGCTCTGAAGGAGTATGCGATTTTCACCCGTATCTGGCGCTCGGACTGGCCGGCCTTTGGTGAGGTGTTTCGCCTGGGCTGGCCGATTGGCACGACCATGCTGGCCGAGGCCGGGTTGTTTTCAGCCACCGCCCTGATGATGGGTTGGATCGGCACAAGAGAGCTGGCGACCCATGGCATTGCCATTCAGATCGTTTCCATGGCCTTCATGATTTATCTGGGGCTGGCGGGGGTCGGCACCATCCGCACCGGGCGGGCGCTGGGGCGGCGCGACAAGGCGGGCATCTGGCGGGCAACCGTGACGGTGACCGTGTTGTTACTGGTCGTGGCGCTGGTTATCATCAGCCTGATCCTGTCGGTACCTGAATTTCTGATCGGCTTGTTTCTGGATCAGGACAATGCGCAGTCAGAAGCGATTATCGCTTATGGAACCGGGTTGCTGGTGGTCGGCGCTGCGTTTCAGATTTTTGACGGGTTGCAGGTTGTTGCGCTCTCGGTTCTGCGCGGGATCAAGGATACGCGGGCACCAATGTTCATGGCGGTGTTCAGCTATTGGGGTGTCGGTATTCCAACAAGCTATGTGCTTGGATTCGTGTTTGATTTTGGCGGTTACGGGATCTGGAGCGGGCTGGTGATCGGGCTGGCGCTGGCGGCGGTGACCATGTTGCTGAGGTTTTTGCGACAGATGCGGCGGCTGGAGTTTGAGTGATCGCAGGGCTGCGCGCCAGATGCCAGTGATGGAATTGAGTATTTTTGAAACAATGATGAAGGGGTGCGGGCCTCTGCAGATCAGGCGAAATGCGCATTGAGGAAGGTGGCGATTTCGCTCAACGAGGCGTCTGCTTCCGGCAGTTCGGCGTAGAACTCAAAAACGTGCCACATGCCTTCCCAGAGTCTGAACTCAACCGGGGCACCGGCTTCGCGCAACACGCGCGCCAGTTTCACGCAGGAACTGAGCAACAGATCGCTGGTGCCGCTGGTGATGAAAACGGGCGGGGTGGTTGCATCAAATCTGCCATAGATCGGTGAGATTTCCGGGTTGGTCATGTCAAGACCCGGCGCGTAGGCCTCTGTCACGTCCGGCAGGTGAGCCGGATCGAGTGTCGGGTCGTTTCCGGCATTTGTGAATACGCTGGTGCCCATATCGCCAAGGTCGCTTGCCGGTGACATCAGCGCCACCGCCAGAGGAGCGGCAAGCGCGCGGGCGCGCAACCGGTTGACGAGGGCCAGTGACAGGGTGGCCCCGGCGCTTTCGCCGGCCAGCGCGAAGGCGGGGTTGGATTTGGTAAGCGCAGTTGCGACTTTGAAGGCGGCATCAAGGGCTGCCGGGAAAGGGTGTTCGGGGGCCAGCGGGTAGGTCGGGGCGATGACCCGCGCCCCGGTTTTTGCTGCCAGCGATGCGCTGATCGGCAGGTCTTCAAACGGGCTGCCAACCATGAACCCCCCGCCAAAAAGATAGAGGATCAGGCGATCCGAGTTGTGATCGGGCGGCAGGATTTCCATGGCGGAAACGCCGTCGATCTCGATCTCATTTATCTTCACTGCGTGGCGTTTGATTGCCGCTTCAGCGGCTGGCCTGTAAGCCTCGAACGTGGCGCGGCGCATGCCTTCGGGGGTGGTTTCGCCTGCAGCAACGGGGCCGTTTTTTGCTGCAAGGTCCAGCCATCGACGGGCCTCTGCGCTCATTGCCGCGGGGGCGGGTTTGTCTGCGGTCATTCCTCAAGCTCCTCAATCAGGCGTCTGGTGAAAGGTGCAGGACCAAGGGGCAGGGGTCAAGGCAGCACGCGCCGGACTCAGACCCCGGCAAGGCGGGTGACGATCCTGTTTTGCGCTTCAAGGGTGCGGTGGACCGGGCATTTGTCGGCAATTTCCAACAGGCGTTGTTGCTGTTCCTCGTCAAGGTTGCCTTGAAGCCGGATGACACGGGTAAACTGATCGATCTTGCTTTCGCTGACCGGGCAGGTTTCGCAATCCTGCGCATGGACCTTGTCATGCGTGATATCGACCGAGACATGTTCCAGCGGGTATTTCTTGCGCCGTGCATACATGCGGATCGTCATCGAGGTGCAGGCGCCAAGCCCGGCTGACAACAGCTGATAAGGTGTGGGGCCCTGATTGCTGCCGCCATAGCTTGCCGGTTCATCCGCCAGCAGGTGGTGGTAGGGGCCTGAATTGATGTCCTGCAGGAAGCCCGCGGGATCAGCCTCGGCCACACGGACGATACCTTCGGGGGCACCGGGCGGCGGGGCTGGCTGGCGGATATCAAGATAGCGCGCCGCCCAGGCGGCGATGACCGAGGCGGCATATTCGGCGTCTTCTGCTGACGTGATCAGGTGGTCGGCGTCATCCAGCGTGATAAAGCTTTTGGGGTGTTTTGCGGCTTTGAAAATGGCAGCGGCATTAAAATGGCAGCGGCATTGTCGATACCGACGATTTCATCGCGCGGGGCGTGCAGGATCAGAAGGGCGGCTTTCAGGGCTTTGATGGCGGGGTCGAGCCGGGCCTTGTCGACATCCTCAAGAAACGCACGCGTGACGGTGAAGCTGCGACCGGCCAGCGAAACCCGGGCCTGCCCATTGGTGCGGATATCCTGAAGTGAGGCGTTGAAATTTGTCAGCACATGCGCTGGATCAAACGGCGCGCCCAGTGTGACGACCGCTTTGATCCCGTCAATCTCGGCCGCCGCTTTCAGAACCGCCGCCCCGCCAAGCGAATGGCCGATCAGTAATGTCGGCGCGGTGCCAAGGCTGGCAAGGCGCTGGGCTGCGGCCTTGAGATCGCCGACATTGCTGGTGAAATCAGTATTGGCAAACTCGCCCTCCGAGTGGCCAAGCCCGGTGAAATCAAAGCGCAGGACGGCGATGCCCATCGCGGCCAGGCGTTGCGAAATACGCTTTGCAGCGGGGATGTCCTTTGAACAGGTGAAGCAATGGGCGAAGATCGCCGTGGCCAGATGCGGGCCATCGGGTGTGTCAAACCGGGCGGCAAGGCTTTGGCCGGTTGACCCGGTGAAGGTGAGTTTTTCGCTGGGCATGGCCGACCTCCGGGAAAGTTTCGTGCTGCCTGCAAGATGAGGATGGCCGGAAAACGGAACAACCCCGGGGCGAGGGTCGTCACGGGGTTGTGAGAACAGGTGGGGGATTAGCCCGGCGCTTCGCGCGTTCGGTCCTCAAATGGTCCCCCGGACCAATTGCCGGGCTTCGCCCGGACCGGACCTCACCCCATCAGCATCGGGTCAAAGGGATAGGTCGTGAGGTTCTCAAACCCGTCTTCGGTGACCAGCACCTGATCTTCCAGCTTGATCGAGAAATCGCCGCCTTCCTCGCCGACGCTTGCTTCGACGCAGAGCACCATGCCGGGTTCCAGCACGTAATCGAATGCGCCGGGTACCGCTTTGTCGGGGTAGCTGACCAGTGGCCATTCATCGCACAAGCCGACGCCGTGCATCATGCAGCCGTATTTCAGTGCCTGAAACTTGTCGTCCAGCTTGTGGCAGCCTGCCGTCAGTTCGGGGATCGAGATGCCGGGTCGGATCATCGACATGTTGGACATGATATGTTCATGCGCGTGGCGCATGGCGTAGACCATCGAATTGGGTGGAGGTGCATCGCCGATCCACCAGCTGCGCGAGATGTCGATGCAGATGCCGTAAGAGCCGATGAGATCGGTATCAAACGAGATGATCTCGTTATTCTGGATGATGCGCGGGCCGCATTCCTGAAACCACGGATTGGTGCGGGGGCCAGATGACAGAAGGCGCGTTTCGATCCACTCCCCGCCGCGACGGATGTTTTCTGCGTGCAGGATCGCCCAGACATCGTCTTCCGACGTGTTGCCAAGGGGGACGTTGTGGCGGGCGAAATCTTCCATTGCCCTGACTGAGGTCTGGCAGGCGTGGTTGGCACAGCGCATCGCCTTGATTTCGTCCACCCCTTTGACGGCGCGGGATTTTTCCGTGACCTCCTCGCCATCCCTGATGTCTAGGCCCTGGGCTTCCAGCGCGCGCAGGCCGTGCAGCATGATCTTGTCAACAGCAAGGCGTTTGTTGCCGCTGGCATGTTCTTCAAGCAGCAGGCGCACTTCGTTGGAAAAGACATCCGCGGCAACATCGATCTTGTCGCCGCGGTCGAAATAGAAAAGGTCGGCGCCTGAGCGAACTTCGCGTACCAGGGGATTGAACTCACTGAGGAAAGGTGAGTTCTTGTAATCCCAGATCACCATATAGCCATCAGCGCAAAGCAGCACGGCGCGGAAGGGATTATGGGTGTTCCAGAGCTGCATATTGGTGCTGTCGGTGGCGTAGCGGATGTTGAGCGGATCGAACATCAGAAGACCCGCGTAATCGCGATCAGCAATGTGGCGGGTCAACCGCTTCCAGCGGTGGCGGCGCAGTGCCTGCAGATCAGGGAGGTCCAGTCCGGCGGCCTCCCATTCGCCAAAGGCCAGCTGGGTCGGCCCGATCTCGATCCTGTCGGCGTCATTTGGCGTGTTGTCACCCAGTCGGTCAGGGCGGTTCGGGTCTATTTTGCGGATGTCTCGGTAATGGTCGGTCATGCTGCGCTCCCAGGGCTTGGCTATGACGGTAGGCGACATTACTGCCCGTGCCATTCAAAACGCGGCGTTGTCGTGTCGTATTTGGCGTCTGTGCAGGTAACGGGAGCGGTCGGTCATGCTGTGACGGATCTGGTTTTTGCCCAATTACTGGGTGTTTCCCGCCGATCCTACTTTTTTTCCACCTGCAGAAAAGTCGTGCTATTGTCCGCCCAGTAACGGAGGGGCGACATGAGCTATCTTGATATTCGCATTCAGGAACTGATGAATGAAACAGAAGAACATCTGCTTCGGTCATCACAACCCTTGGGCTGGCGCGGGCTGGTTCGCAGCATGGTCAAGGGTCGCCTTGGTTGGACCGTGTGGACCAATTGGGTGTTGCAGGTCATCGTGATAATCGGCGCGGTTTATGCAGCGATTGAGTTTTACAATGCCACTGATGTTCTGAGCGCCGTGAAATACGGCCTTACCGGTGCCGTGCTGGTGGTGCTGGCAGCGATGTTCAAGCTGAGCATGACCCCGCATATTCAGACCGAGCGGGTGTTGCGGGCGCTGAAACGGGTTGAGATACTGATACTGGCGCAGCGTGAGCAGAAGTAGTCTTTAGCGTTTTGGTTTGTTAGAGCCCCGGCGGTTTTTATTGCCGGGGCGCTGTTCCTGCTATCCATTCCAATTCAGCGGGTTTGACGGCTATCCAAGGGTTTTTCCCTGGGATTTCGTGTGATTTCCCGGTGTTTTCCCAGATTGTTTCCAAGGATGTGCCTGTGACAGGCTTAAGGGACCAACAACAATAAGGGGAGAAAGACATGAAACTTCTGAAAATGTTTGTCACGCTGATCCTGCCGGTTGCCCTTTTGGCTTCGGTCGCTCTGTCGCCGGCTGATGCCAGCGAGCGCTACGGGACGCAGAAAGTCGTCTACCACATCAACTATCCCGGGGGCCCTGACGACAAGAAATGGCAAGGTGCGATGCGCAATATCCAGAACCACATCAACGCGGTCGGTGCGGAAAATCTGGATATCAAAGTGGTGCTGCACGGCAATGGCGTGGCAATGCTTGCCTCGGCCAAGTTAAACGAGACTCTGCAAACGCAGATCCTGTCGCTGAAAGGGCAGGATGTGGGATTCCATGTCTGCGCCAATACGCTGAAAGGGCGGAAGATCTCTTATGAGAACGATCTTCTGGATGTCTATGAGGAAGACATTGTGCCCAGTGGCGTGGCGGAACTGTCTCGTCTGCAGCAGATGGGGTAGTCTCACCGCCAAGAACAAAGAGCAGAAAGCAAGCGCCATGCGCTGGGTTTACAGGCTGACAAGTGTCGCTGTCCTGTTGGTGATCATGCTTGTGTCGGTGATCGCACTGATCCCGGCTGAGCGGATCGCACAGGTGGCAGTGCGCGAACTCTCGGCCCGAACCGGTCGTGAGGTGCGGATTGCAGGTGAAATTACGCCGGTGTTTTATCCGGTATTGGGTATCAAGGCCGATGCTGTGACCATCGGCAATGCGGAGTGGGCAACTGCAGAAACGATGGTTTCGGCTGAAAGCCTGCTTGTCGGCGTAAAGCTCGGGCCCCTGATCACCGGCGCTGTCAGTTTGCGCAAACTCTGGCTGACAAATGCGGATATCTCGCTTGAAAGAAGCCGCAGTGGAGAGATGAACTGGCAGATTGCTAGACGCGCAGTGTCTGCGGAAACGAGTGGATCGCATAACCTTTTTGAGGGGCTTTCTTTCAAAGACATGCAGATCAGCGGTGGCAGCCTGTCCTATGCCGACCGAAAGGCGGGCAGCGGGTTTGTTCTTTATTCGATCAATCTTGGTGTCACGGCGATTGGTGAACAGGGGCGGGCATCGATCAAAGGCTCAGCAGAGTTTCGCGGCGAAAAGATCGTGTTGTCGGCAGAAGTCGCAAGCATTGATATGTTCTCGTCAGGCGCGGTGTCGGATCTGTCTTTTGATGTGAAATCAAGCTTTGGCAGAGTTCGCGCTGAGGGTCGTGCTGGCATTGCGCCGCTTGTGGCCAATATTGCCGTTACCGCAGATGCAACCGATCTTCCGCGCATTCTGCGATTGATGGAGCTTGACAAGGATCTGTTGCAAGGGCTTGCCAACCGGATATCGGTTGAGGGTGACATGACTTTCAGCGGCGGCAGTCAGATCAACCTGCGCCGTGGCAACTTTCGCCTTGATCGGAATCAGGCAAATGGTGAGTTTGACCTTGATCTGGGCGCGAGGATTGAACTGACAGCGCGGCTGGCTGCCCAGGCACAGGACTTTTCCAGCCTGTTTGGCGAGACCGGACCTTTTGAAGGGGTTGTTACTTCCGGTTGGTCCCAGGCCCCGCTGGACTTGATCGGGCTTGGGGCCTTTGATGCAGACATCGCCTTTTCCGCCCCGTCTGTTGAACTGGGATTTGCCCGGCTGGGGCCGACACGGCTGCGCGCGCAACTGGACGAGGGGCGGTTGCAGCTGACACTGCACGAGGTAACGGCATATAGCGGTACGCTGAGCGGGAACTACGTGCTGAATTCCCGGAGCGGCGTGTCAATGAGCGCAGATCTCAGGGCGTTTGGTATCCAGTTGCGCCCGTTTCTGGCAGATATCGCCGGGGTGGACAAGTTGATCGCGATAGCAGATCTGCAATTGAAATTCCTCACTTCAGGGCCAAAAGTCGAAGCAATGATGCGCCGAATTTCCGGCAGCGGGGCGTTTCGGCTTACGGATGGCGAGCTTGTGGGATTTGATTTGGCTGAGGTTTTTCAGAACGCTGAGACGGCAAGAAGACGCGGTGGGAACCCAACGATATTTTCCGAAGTTACAGGGAGTTACGTGATTGAAGATGGTGTTCTCAAGAACAATGATCTGGCGATTGATGGCGATTTGACGGATGCGCGCGGCAGTGGCGAGGTCGAGATTGGCGCGCAAAAATTGACTTATAGGTTGCTGCCCACGTCAAACGGTTCTGGTCAGTCTCCGCACCCGGCGGTCATTTCAGGATCCTGGGATGATCTTCGGTTCCGAACCGACAGCAAGGGACTTTTTGAGTCAGAGCTGGCAGCGCAGAAAGTTGCCGCCGCTGCCCGTCGCCGGCAGGATGATATTCTGGCTCAAAACGAGACCGAAGTCAGATTGCGCAGCGTGGTTGAGAAAGCCATGCAGGCAGGCGCCGACAAGGTTTTGAGGGATGTGCTGAAATTCTCAAGGATGAACAACTAGCCCGAGCCGTAAAGCTCCACCCCAAGTGCCAGTACCTGCTCAACCAGAAACTCAAGATCAGTGTTGCGTGTTCGGTGGTTGGTTATATTGACCCTGATCGCCAGGTTGCCACCTATCCTTGTGGTTGACGGCGCGGCCAGTCCGCGTTCCTGCAACTCAACCACGATATCACCGTTAAGCTGATCCAACTGCGCCTGATCGCAGTTGCCGGGATCAAAGCGGAAGCAGACAATGTTCAGACCGACAGGCGCCAGCAGCTCCAGTTTCAGCGAACTTGTCACCAGCCCCGCCAGAAAGCTGGCCTGATCGCAATTCTGTTCAATACTGGCTCCGAGCCGCTTTAGGCCGAAATGTTGGATGTGGAACCAGATTTTCAACGCCCGAAATCCGCGCGACAATTCCGGCCCGTATTCACAGAACCATGGGTTGCCAGCAGCCAGCCCACGCGATGCCCCTTCCAGATATTCCGGTCGCTCGGAAAAGGCGTGCCGTTGGTCTTCACCATCTCGCATAAGCACGAAGCCGGCATCATAATTGACATGCATCCATTTATGAAAGTCAAAGGCAAGCGAGTGCGCACGTTCGATCCCTGCGAGAAGTGGCCGCAGCCGCTCAGACAGGATTGCTAGTGCGCCGAATGCCCCGTCAATATGCAGCCAGAGCCCGAAGTCCTCCGCAATATCAGCGATTTTCGAGATCGGGTCGACTGACCCGATATTGACTGTTCCAACGGTTGCGACAATACAAAACGGGCGCAGTCCGGCGGCGATATCCGCGCGGATGGTATCTTTAAGGGCGTCACTGTCCATCTGAAACGCTGCGTTCGTGGGAATGGAGCGCAAGGCGTCGCTGCCAAGCCCCAGAATGTCAAAACTGCGGGCAACCGAGCTATGCGCTTCAGCCGAAGTATACCCGACAAGATCGCCCTTGGTCGCGATTAGGCCTTTTTTGCGAATCCCCTCGGGGCCGAGCTTTTCACGGGCTGATTTCACTGCGATCAACGTAGCCATCGACGTGCCCGACACAATCAGCCCGCTGGCGGTTTCAGGGAATCCAAAGATATCCCGGCACCAGCTGATCACCTGTTTCTCAACCTCGTTGGCAACATGATCGCGCCCGCCTAGATTGGCATTCATCGCAGCAGCAAACATTTCCGGTACGATCCCGGCCGGTGTTCCGGCACCGTGTACCCAGCCGAAAAAGCGCGGATGCGTATTGCCAACGCCGTAGGGCAGAAAATCCGTGCTGATCCTTTGGGATAGCAGCGAGGTCTGCTGACCGTCCTTTGGCAGTGGCATTCTGAGAGACTCGCGGATTATGTCAGGCACAGGTTGCCACACAGGCTGATCACTGCGTCCCTGCATATGATCAATCGCATCATCAAGCGTTTGATGCGCCGTTTCGCGAAATTCATCCCAGTCTGTTGGTTCAAGTGAGGACTGCTCTGCCATAGTGCTGGCCTTTGTTTTTGGATTGCTCAAAAACTACTGCCATTCCGCCGCAAAACCCGCAAGCGGCTTTGAGGCCGATCTCTAAGTAGGAGTCGCTTTCAGCACCCCTTTAATCCTTCTTACTCTGTTAGGGGCTGTTGACGTTCAGGATTCCCAAATCACCTAAATTCTGATTCAA
>CAZMNO010000071.1:0-16290 GCA_964567685.1 uncultured Rhodobacter sp.
CCTTGAATCAGAATTTAGGTGATTTGGGAATCCTGAACGTCAACAGCCCCTAGTACTATGAAGGCAACGGAAACCTCTCCGAACATCTTATGTGGCACGCCAATGACCGAGGCTTTTATCACGTCGGGGTGGGTTCTCAGCAGGTTTTCCACCTCCGCCGGATAAACAGTATAACCCGCTGTTTTTATGATGTCTTTTATTCTGTCAACGATGTATAAATTGCCTGACTCATCCATGTGGCCGATATCGCCGGTGTGATACCAGCCCTCGTGAAATGCCTCAGCATTCAGGCTTGGTGCATTCCAGTAGCCGGGTGTCACCTGCGGCCCGCGTACCAGCACTTCGCCGATCTCACCCAAAGGCACATCAACCATATCATCACTGCATATCCTGATATCTGTTTCGCGTGCCGCCGGACCGACGGAACCCTGTGGTACCTTTTTCCAGTCGGTTGCAAAGGCCAGGGGTACCGCTTCGGTCAGACCATAACCATTCATCAGCTCGACCTGGAACCGATCTTCAAACTCCTTCGCAAGATCAGGGGTAAGTGGCGTTCCTGCCATCAGAACACGCCTCAGTGTTGGCAAAGGGTCAGATTGGTCACGAGTCGCGCGCAGCAGCAATTGCGCCAGCATGGGCACCCCGGCGAAAAAGGTGACCCCATCTCTTTCAATGGTCTCCACCAGAACATCAGGGTTGAGGTCTGGCTGCATTGACAATTTGGCCCTTGCAAAAAGTGCGACCAGAACCAGCGTCACGCCGAAATTGTTGGTCAGTGGGGCGGTCAGCAAAACCGTG
Organism: uncultured Rhodobacter sp.; assembly: GCA_964567685.1. GTDB lineage: Bacteria > Pseudomonadota > Alphaproteobacteria > Rhodobacterales > Rhodobacteraceae > UBA5972. Next base: position 799 of record CAZMNO010000071.1, read on the forward strand.
TCGGATTCCACCACACGAAAAAAATCCTGAATCTTGACCTTCACCACCCAATTCATGTTGCCATGGGTCAGCATCACGCCTTTTGGCGATCCCGTGGTGCCCGATGTAAAAAGGATCAGTGCCAGCGCCTCTGGATCGTTTGGCTGGTCAAACTGAATTTCGTTCCCCTCATCGCCGGTGCCGGGCATCTCTACCAGTAGGGGGCCGTCTTTATCGAGCGCCAGTTCAGGTGCTTTAGTCTGGTCCGAAATGATGGCGGTTGCTCCGCAATCGTCCAATATGCGCCTATTTTCGCCAGCAGGTGCCCTCGGCGGCAGCGGAACTGCAACATAGCCGGTCAATAGAACTGCAAACAAGGCGACAACCGCGTCACTTGCATCGGCAAGCAAAATAGCCACCCGCGCGCCTTTCCCAAGATCCAGACTATCCAGTTTCGCTGCAAGTTGCGTGGCACCGCGACTGACCTCATGTCTGCTCCGCCCGCCTTTGCTATCCAGCAGAAATGGCCGGTCCTCACTCAAGGCAAGGGCCCGGATCATAGCCTGGATCGAAGTATCTATGTCTGAAGATGGGGTGGTAACATGGTCCATGGGAAATCACTTATTTACGAATACAACTGTCCATCGGAATCGAGCGTATCATGCTGGACACTCAAAATCACCCGCCAAACCGGCGAACAACAAGCCCTCACCAGCGCCCTTGTATTGCACGCGTATCAACAATCTACATACTGGCTCTTACCTGCAGCAGATTGCCTTCTTTGATATGCTCAATCATGGCTTCAGCAGCAATTGACCCCTTTCCGGTTTCAATGGCGTCGACCAGCTCCATATGCCCGCGCAGGGATTTGGGCAGATCAACATCCTTGATGGACGCAAACAGGGTGAACGAGGAACCGCGGCTCCAGACATTGTCAAACAGCTCCAGCAGGAAGCGGTTATTGGTCGCCTCGACAAAGGCGCGGTGGATGGCCATGTTGGCCTCAAAATAGGCCTGCACTGTGCTTTCTGTCAGGTTCTCCGCAGTTGAAATTGCCTCACGCAACCTTTCGGTGGTTTTTGGATCATTCATCTTGGCAAGCAATCGCGCCGAATAGCCCTCGATGGCGCAGCGCGCGTCATAGATCTCGGCGATTTCATCCCTGCCAAGTTTGCGGATCACAAACCCGCCACGCCCGGCAACCCGTAAAATTCCTTCCTGCTCCATGCGAAACAGGGCCTCGCGGATCGGCGTGCGGCTGATTTCAAATTCTTCCGCCAGTTTTTCCTGCACAATCCGGTCATCGGCAGATATCACACCATCGCGAATCGCCTGCATGATCTGGTCATAAACCTGGTCTGCAAGCCGCACACGGGGCTGCGAGAGGGATTTAAACGTCATCTCGGCCTCCTTTGTTCACTGTATATCGTATTCAAAGAACGGTAAAAAGGGATTTCGGCGGGTCGTCCGACCATATTTGGAGTTGAAACCCGCCAAATACTGTATACAGTATACGAGAGAAACTGGAGAAAGTCACTATGTGTGGAATCGCAGGCAGGATACTGAACGCGCCGGGTAACGTCGGACGCGATCTTGTTGAGCTAATGGATGCGCAGGAACATCGGGGGGCCGATTCAACCGGCTTTGCCATTTACGGCATACCTCGGGAAACTGGCTATGTCGTTCGGGCCATGGGGTTTGAGCGCGACGCAATGTCAAAGGATCTTGAGGATTTTCGCGCCATTCTGCGTGAACATGGCGGCGATTTCATTGATGACCCCACCTGGGATAACGGCACATCGCGCCACTATTCGGTTCGCATGACCATCACCGACCCAGATGACGTGACCCGCTGGACCGAGGCCGCCGATCAGATCTGCGAGAGGCTCGAAATGCAGTCGGTCGGCCGCTCCCTTGAGATCATCAAGGATACCGGCGGATCCTACGCGGTAGCCGACAAGCACGGTGTGCGCGATATGATCGGCACGCATGGTCTGGGCCATGCCCGGCTGGCTACCGAAAGCGATGTGCGCCCCAATGCCAGCCACCCGTTCTGGGCGCGGCCCTTTCCCGATGTGGCGATCGTCCACAATGGCCAGATCACCGATTATTACAGCTGGCGCAAGCGGCTCGAACACAAAGGGTATCGTTTCCTCACCTACAACGACAGCGAACTGATCGCCGTCTGGGTCTCGGACCAGATGAAACAGGGGCTCAGCATGGAAGAGGCGCTGACCCGCTCCATCGACGATATCGACGGGGTTTTCACCTACATGATCAGCCGCATCGACAAGATCGGTTTCGCCAAGGACCGGTTTGCCATGAAACCGCTGGTCGTCGTCAATGAAAGCGGCGAAATCGCCGCCGCCACCGAAGAACAATCCGTGCGCCGCATCTGTGATGAAGACGGTGTCAGCATCATCAACTATGACGGGCCAAGCCTGCACGGCATCTGGGGTGTCGGCAACCGGAGGGAAGCAGCATGAGCCAGGTGATCATTGAAGTCGGCGACCGTCCGGTACGCGACGTTCACCGCGAGATTCTGGCCGCGGCCAAAGAAGGCGGTGAAATCCTTGTGACCAACACGCGCTCGCGCCACAATCTCGGCGTCGGCCTGCCCCCGGGGTTCCACGTGCGCTTTGAAGGATCGGTCGGCTATTATTGCGGCGGCCTCAATACAGGGGCGGTGATCGATATTGAAAACAACGCCGGCTGGGGATGTGGCGAAGCAATGAGCGACGGCCACACCACGGTCAACGGCTATGCCGGCATGTCGGTGGGTGCGGCCATGCTGGGCGGTACCATTCACGTCAAGGGCGATACCGGGCCTCGCTGCGGCGTCGCCATGAAAGGCGGCAATATCGTTGTCGAGGGCAAGATTGGCTATCAGTCGGGCTTCATGGCGCATGGTGGCAAGATCATCGCGCTCGGCGGTGCTGGGACCAGCTGCGCGGACGCGCTGTGGGAAGGCGAGGTCTGGGTGGCCGGTGATATCGACGATCTGGGTGTTGACGCCGTGGTGACCGAACCGACCGCCGAACAGGTGGCCGAGGTTGATGCCATTCTCGACCCCCTTGGCCTTAAAGACACGTCACGAAACTGGCGCCGGATCATCGCCGGACAACGCCTTTGGTATTTCGAAAGCAGGGACGCAAAAGCATGGCTGATGATATAAAAGCCCCGTATGAATATCCGTTTGAGGAGGCCAGCGAAGAAGAAGTAGCCTTCAGTGGTGGTGCCATCGAGGGCCGCCCGGCAGGGGCGCCTTCCTCATATGACGTTGGTGGCTCCACGCGCTGGACACCCGAGGCAATCTCGGAAGTGCACGCGCTGGCACAGCTTGGCCGTTATCAGGTGCGCGGCTGGAACACCTTCAACAAGCGATTGCCAACATTTGATGATCTGACCTTCGTTCCGGCGACGATGACCCGCCTGCCGCTGGAAGGCTATCGCGAGAAATGCGAAACCAAAACCGTGCTTGGCGGTGGTCGTGGTCTGGTCGAAAAACCGATCGAACTTGATATCCCGATCTACATCGCCTCGATGTCATTCGGGGCCCTTTCAGCCAACGCCAAAGAGGCGCTGGGTCACGGTGCTTCCAAAGCCGGCACCATGACATGCACCGGTGAAGGCGGCATGCTGGAAGAAGAGCGCGCGGCTTCCCGCACGCTGGTCTATCAGATGTCCCCGGCACGCTACGGGCTTGATCTTGACCATCTGCGTCGTGCCGATGGGCTGGAACTGGTGGTCGGGCAGGGGGCCAAACCGGGCACCGGCGGGCTGCTTTTGGGTATGAAAGTCTCGCCACGAATATCCCAGATGCGCACGCTGCCCGAAGGTGTCGATCAGCGATCAACCATCCGCCACCCGGATTTCCTTGGGGCCGATGATCTGGCGGTGAAGATCGAGGAATTGAGGATTGCCACCAATTACCAGGTGCCGATTTTCCTGAAAATGGGCGCAACCCGCCCGCGCTTTGACGTGGCCGTGGCGGCTAAAGCCGGGGCAGATGTGGTGGTTGTCGACGGCGCCGAAGGTGGCACCGGCGCCTCGCCCGAACTTCTGATGAACCATACCGGTATTCCAACGATGTCGGCCATTCCGGCGGCGCGTGAAGCGCTGGATGAATGCGGCATGTCAGGCAAGGTCACACTGGTTGCCGCCGGTGGCATCCGCACCGGCACCGATTGCGCTAAAGCGTTGGCGCTTGGCGCTGACGCGGTGATGATCGGCAACGGTGCCATGGTGGCGCTGGGCTGCAACGCCCCCTGTTATCTTGAGGATTACCAGAAACTCGGCACCAGCCCGGGCGCTTGTCACCACTGCCACACCGGGCTTTGCCCGATGGGCATTGCGACACAGGAACCCGAGCTTGAGGCACGTATGAGCGTCGCCGCCGGGGCCGAGCGTGTTGCCCGTTTCCTGACGGCAATGACAATGGAAATCACCGCTCTGGCCAAGGCTTGCGGTAAATCTTCGGTGCACAACCTTGAGACCGAAGACCTGCGCGCCCTGTCCTTTGAAGCCTCCGCCTTTTCAGGCGTCAAAATGGCCGGCATCGACCGCCCGTTTGACTGGAACGCCGACAGAAAAAGCTGAGATCAGAGGTTTCTCCCAGAGGGTGGGCTGCATTGCGGCCTGCCCTTTTTGCTGCGAAAGACCATGAAGCCAGTAGTTACCGGCCATTACGGAATTACGTTTGAATGGCTTGTCTATAATTCAGGAACCAAACCCCGTTCCGGCCTTCCTGTACTCCTCCCGCGCCGGGCTGAAGACATCAAGCACCCTGGCCCCGTCTTCCCCTGCCACAAACCCATGCGCAACACCCCCCGGCGTACGCCAGAAATCCCCGGCCTTTACCGCGTGTTCCCGCCCATCCTGAATGCGCACACCACTCCCCTCCAGGAGCACCCCCCATTGCTCTTCAGGATGGCTGTGAATTTCGCCCTTTGCATGCGCCTCAAAGCGCACCACCGACAGCATGGACTGATCCCCGGCAAATATGCGTGTCGTCACACCCAAAGCCAGTTCACGCGGTATCCCCTGGCCAAGGTCATCCAGCTTGAAAAAATCATTCGACTCGGTCATCGACACCTCCGCTTCCTACGCATGCCGGGCTTGCTGCCCCCTTACTGTGCTCATATCATTTTGGTGCGGGCGGTGGGACTCGAACCCACACGGCCTTTCGGCCTCCAGATTTTAAGTCTGGTATGTCTACCATTCCATCACGCCCGCATCTGGCGCATGAGGGCCTGTTTAGGGCCGCTGGTCCGTTTCTTTGTCACAACGCCTTGATCGTCAAGTGATTTATCCAAATCAACCGAAGTTGGTTGCCCGATGGCTTAGACAAAGACCATAAGTCAGCTCCGCACCATTTCGTGGCTGCGAGCAAAACCTAGGCACGATCCGTCGATGCGCAACAGCCACCCCCTGCGCCAAATCCGGAATGTACCTCTTTTCATGAGTGCTTTTGTCATATTAAGCTCGCTGGAATTTTGTGTCATTGCGGTCTGAACCTTCCGGCGGCTCGTGCCCGCCGGGATACCCGAATGTGAAACAGACAGAGATGAAACGACAGAAAGGAAACCACATGCGTTTTGGAATGAAAGGAATCGCGTCAGCGGCCTCGATGATGTTGCTGGCCACCGGTGCATTTGCCGACAGTCACCTGGGCGAGGGCGACCCGGAAAAGGGCGAAAAGACCTGGAAGAAATGCAAAGCCTGCCACAAGATCGGTGAAGGCGCCAAAAACGGTACAGGGCCGCTTCTGAACGATGTGATCGGCCGCACCGCCGGTACGGTTGAAAACTTCAAATACTCCCAAAGCCTGATCGCCGCCGGTGAAGCCGGGCTGGTCTGGGACGCAACCAACATGGTGGCCTACCTTGAGAACCCGAAGGAGTTCCTGAAGGAATACCTTGATGATTCCGGTGCCAAATCCAAAATGACGCTGAAGCTCAAGAAAGAAAAAGACCGGTTGAACGTGACCGCCTATGTCGCGACTTTCTCGGAAGCCCCGGCTGAGGAAGAAGCCACCGACTAACGCCAGATATTATAATGGTTCTGATTTCCCTTCCTTTGTCCCAACTTTGGAAACAATAGTTTTTATTGTTCATAAAGTCGGGATAGCGGCTTTCTTGCCAACTCGGTTAACGTTGGGGAAAGAGGGAAATCAGAACAGGACCCTGACATGAAGACTGGGTGGCGGCTTACGGTACTGGCCGGAGCAATAGCATCGTTGGGCACGACTTCTGCAGTTGCTGACATCAATATTGGTGGTTGGGGTGGTCTGGGATTTGACGGCGGCAGTTCCGTCGGCGGGCTTGAGCTGCGGGGCGACATTCTGGTGTCTTACGACCGGCCAGATTTTTCTGTTGGTATCGGATTCAACGAATATCTAACTTTTGACCCGACGACCGGCACGTTTGTGGATGGTCCGGGAGATTTCTATGTTCTGGCCCGCTTTCAAAATGCGACTCTGACATTTGGCGAAACATTCGGTGCGGGCAGCCTGTTTCCGGAAGACTATTTCGGCTACAGGGATACGACCTCCATTTCCGATCAAGTGGTCCGGCTTGATTTCAGTATCGGTCAGCATAATTTTGCCATTTCAAACGATTTGAACGGTTCAAGCGCATCCGAAATCGAGCTTGGATACAGCGGTGCCATTGCGGGTTATGATGTCGCCTTCGGATTTGAGGCAGACAACGATGAAATCGGCTTGCTGATAGGTCGCGACCATGGCCCCTGGGGGTTTCAGGTGGCCGCAATTCAAGACATCTACAACACGCCCGGCCCGTGGAACCACGCCGGTATCACAGTTTTTTACGATATCACGTCGAACCTAACGGTGGCCGGTAACGTCGCCTATGGAACAACGCCCGGTATCGGATTGCATTCCTATGGGGTGTTGGTCACGTATTCGGTCGGTGATGCAGTGTTTAAGGCTGAGTTCAATAATGAGGTTTTTGGGGGCGTATCCGATGTTGAGTTTGGGGTCATCATTCCGTTTGGAAAACCGCAACCATCGGCAATAGCAAGGTTCCGAAAAAAGGAATTTCGTCGAAGGTTCGTGCGCTGAATGCTGCCGGGCCTTCCTCAGCCCGACTGCCCCGCAAACCGCGCCTGCATTTCATCGCGCGCTTCGTCGGTGATCTTGGCGAAAAGCACATCGGGTACCGCGAACTCCGCACCCGGCTTGAGACTCGACAACGCCGCATCCAGATCATCCGGCCAACTGTCATCCCCGGTCTTCATGGCCGCCAGCATCGCCGCGGTTGCATCCGGAATGAACGGTTGTGACAGCACCGCATAAAGCCGGATCAGGTTGAGTGCAAAGCGGATCGTTGCTGCCGCTGCCTCGGGGTCGGTCTTGAACTTGGCCCAGGGTTCCGCCGTTTGCAGGTATTCGTTGCCAGCCACCCATATCGCCCGCAGTTCCGCTGTCGCCTTCCTGAGCTCAATTGCTTCCATGTGGGTTTCATAGGCCTTCAGGCGCTCGCCAATCTCAGCCTGCACAGCAGCCTCGGCAGCCCCATAGGCCCCGCCTTCCGGCACCACCTCGCCAAACTTAGACCGGCAGAACTTGGTGACGCGGGAGACGAAATTCCCCAGCACATCCGCCAGATCCTTGTTCACGCTGGCCTGAAAGTTCTCCCAGGTGAACTCGCTGTCAGAGTTTTCCGGCACATGGCTCAGCAGCCACCAGCGCCAGTAATCGCTTGGCAATATCTCCAGCGCCTGATCCATGAATACGCCACGCCCCTGGCTGGTCGAGAACTGACCACCGTCATAATTGAGGTAATTGAACGATTTGATGTAATCGACCAGTTTCCACGGTTCGCCCGATCCCATGATCGTCGCCGGGAAGCTCAGCGTGTGAAACGGCACATTGTCCTTGCCCATGAACTGCACATAGCGCACATCACCGGCCCCCTTGTCCTCGCGCCACCAGCGTTCCCACGCCGCGTCGTCCAGCCCGTTCGCATCGGCCCATTCCGCCGTCGCCGCGATATATTCGATCGGCGCATCAAACCAGACATAGAAGACCTTGCCCTCCATCCCCGGCCAGTCCTCATCGCCCTTTTTGACCGGAACCCCCCAGTCAAGATCCCGCGTGATACCACGATCCTTGAGCCCGTCGCCATCATGCAGCCATTTTTTGGCAATCGAAGTGGTCAGGATGGGCCAGTCTTTCTTGCTGTCGATCCAGGCGTCCAGCTTGTCACGCAGGGCGGACTGCTTCAGATACAAATGCCGGGTCTCCCGCACCTCAAGATCGGTCGATCCCGAAACGGCCGAGCGCGGGTCGATCAAGTCGGTCGGGTCAAGCTGCTTGGTGCAGTTCTCGCACTGGTCTCCGCGGGCGTTTTCATAGCCACAATTGGGGCAGGTGCCTTCGATATACCGATCCGGCAGAAACCGCCCATCAGCATGGGAATAGACCTGTTTTTCAACAACTTCCTCGATCAGCCCGTTTTCCGCCAGACGCCCGGCGAAATGCTGTGTCAGCCGGTGGTTTCGTTCAGAAGACGAACGGCCGAAATGGTCAAAAGACAGGCGAAACCCATCGCTCAACCCTTTTTGCACGACCCACATATCGGCACAGAATTCAGCCACCGGTTTTCCGGCCTTGGCAGCCGCCAGTTCAGCCGGTGTGCCGTGTTCGTCAGTGGCGCAGATGAACATCACTTCGTTGCCCCGTGCGCGCATGAAACGGGCATAGGCGTCAGCCGGAAGCTGGCTGCCCACAAGGTTACCCAGATGCTTGATCCCGTTGATGTAAGGGATCGCCGAAGTGATAAGAATACGTGCCATGGTCTGCCCTGCGATACTGATCGGCTTCCTTTAGCCCAAGGGCCGGGGCAGGGCTAGGGCGATTTCACCCGTTGGTGGTTTCGTCGCTCTCTTCGTTGAGCCGCTTGCGGCGCAGCATCCGCCCGATGATGAAACTGGTGCGCGGCGTATAAGCATAGCTCGTGCGCTGTGTCGATGTTGGGCGCGAGCGCATCCTGAGCAGGCTGAACCCAACCAGCACCACATGCGCCATGGCAATAAACAAAAACAGCGCCGAGGGTCCGAAGACCCCGATCAGGGCAGAGGAAATCACCGGGCTGGCAATCGCACCAACGGCATAAAGGAACATGAAACTGGCGTTAAGCTCGATCATCTGCTCGCGCGTGGCAAAATCATTGCCATGCGCGGTTGCCACTGAAAAGATCGGAAAGGTCGTCAGGCCAAAAAGGATCGCTGCGGTAAATACAATCCCGCCAGCGGATGATCCGATGGCAGTGGTTCCCAGACTGACGGCAATCGCCGCCACTGACAGCCAGATCATCACCCAGCGGCGGTCGTATTTATCGGCCAGCCAGCCAACCGGAAACTGTGCCACTGCCCCGCCCAGAACAAAGGCCGCCAGAAACAGGCCGATCTGATCCGCGCTGAGCCCGATCTCAAGCCCGTAGATCGGCCCGACCATGCGGAAAGCCGCCGATGTCAGGCCTGCCGTCACAATCCCGGCCGCCGCAAGTGGTGACAGGCGAATGGCCATCATCGGGCGCAGGCGCGGTGCCTCCGGCGTTTCCGGCGGGCTCGCCTTGGTCAGCAACAGGGGCAGCAGTGAAGCGCAGCAGAGGATTGCCAGCAGGTTATAAGACATATAGGCCGCAGGCGTCAGGATCGAGATCATCATCTGTGCTGCCAGCGACCCCCCCATATCAACCAGCCGGTAAGCCCCCATCGCCTTGCCGCGGTTCTGATTGGTCAGCTTGGCCTGCATCCAGCTTTCGATCACCGTGTAACAACCGGCAACGCAAAGCCCGGTTGCGATGCGCATGACCGCCCAGGCTTCGGGCCGGACCAGCATCATATGCGACAATATCCCGATCGCCCCCAGCGCGGTAAAAACCGCAAATGCCCGGGAATGCCCGACTGTCCCCATAAGGCGCGGTGCCCACCAGCAGCCGACAAAAAAGCCGAAGAAATGGGCTGACCCAAGAAAACCCACCTGCGTGCGGGTAAACCCTTCCTGCAGGCCGGAAAGCGCATCAAGCGGACCAACGCCTCCTGAACTCAGCTGCAACAGGATGGCAGACAGGAACAGGGCTGCAAATGAAATGAGAAGGCGCATTGACTCGGTGTCTCAAACTTTCCCTGAAGCTGCGCTATTCAGGCGGCAATCCCAAGTAGTTTTTCGACCAATGATGACGTTTTCAGATGGAATGCTTAAGATAATGGCAGAAAGGTGAGCGTTGTGAAAATTCACAAGAGAGCCGAAGAGCAGATCAAACGGGCGCAGCTAAAGGGCGAACTTGACAATCTCAAGGGCGCTGGCAAGCCATTGCCTGCACGCGGTGACGGTGATCTGGCCGAAGCTGCGGGTTTTCGCATCATGGCAGAAGCCGGTGCCGTACCCGAGGAAATCCGGCTGCGAAACGAGGTTGAGGCGCAACTGAAACGCCTGCAGTCGATCACCGATCCTGACCAGCGCAAAACAGAAATGTCCATCCTCGCCGATCTGCAAATGCGGCTCGGTATTCAGGAAGAGGCGCGGCGGAAGTTTGACAAGAATCGCTGACCCCATCAGGAACTTCGCTGTGCGTGTTGGCAGGTAGGTGAACCGCTATTTCCAGGCGGCACCTTTGCAGACCACCGGATAGATGATCCGAAATGGCTTGCTTGGCACCCACTTGTTTTTGCGAAAACAAGTAACCTTGCCTACACCACCCACCCAGAACAGATGGGGATTGACCTCATCCAGATAATTGGGCTCGACCTCACGATGCACCTCAAAATGCAGATGCAGTATTCCTGTCGCGAGGATACCTGTCTTGCCCAAAGTGCCGATCTGCTGACCGCGGGCAACGTGATCTCCTTTTTTGACCAGCCGGGCATCCAGATGCTTGTACCAGGTTTTGACCCTTCGGCCGGTTTCATCGCGACCATGTGCGATAACGACATGATTGCCGTAAAGCGGTTCATAAAAAGAGGTGATGATTTCACCGGGAGCAGCGGCGATAACCGGTGTGCCCTGATCAGCGACGATATCAATACCCCGGTGGTCCGGCACCGTCTCATCGCTGGGTCCGCTGTTGCGGCTTGCCCGTCTGAAATGCTGGCGAATTGGCGGAGCGCTTTTGGGCAACCTGACGGTAATCCCAGCCTCGGCTTCCGAGCTGGACAGGCGCGCTGTATCGTAACCGGCACTGCTTTCGCAGCCCGCCAGAAACAGCACCAGCATATATACGCTGCTCCAGATTGTCCTAACTGGCCAGGACATATGACCGGCCTTTCGCTACCACTCTGGTCGAAATGAAGAATGTGACCAAGTCGGGGTCGTTTCAATAGCCCCGGCCGGTCTGCTGAAAGAAAACCTTTAAATCGTGGCAACTACGCACGTCCGATGGCATGGATTTTTCGCCTGATACATGCGCTGCAATTCTTCCGAAGAACCTGATTTCGAAATCACTTATTCGCTGGTGCATACATTAAGTGCAGCGCTGCTAAAACGCCCCTGGCTGCGCCTCGCGCACCATATGGTCAAGCACGGCATTGACAAAGCTCGCTTCCTTACCGTCGGGAAAAAATGCCTTGGCGACATCGACGAACTCGCTGATCACCACTTTCGGTGGCGTGTCTTTGGCCAGCAACTCGGCTCCGGCAGCGCGAAAAAGTGCCCTCAGTGTCGGGTCGATCCGGTCAATCGGCCATTTGGCCACCAGCGCACGATCCGTCATCTGGTCAATTGCCGCCTGATTTTCCAAAGCACCCTTCAAAAGGGCGCGGAACGTGTCGACATTGCCTTCGGCATATTCATCACCATCCACTATGGCACCAAAACGGTGGGTTTCAAACTGCTCGCGCACCTCGTCAAGCGAGGCGTCCGACGCCTCCATCTGAAACAGGGCCTGCACCGCATAAAGCCGCGCGGCCGATTTCATCTGGCGTTTCTGGTCTGAGGTGAGTTTTGGCATCAAACGGTCAGTCTTTTCCGGCGATCTGAATGTTTTCATGGGCCGGTTTGAACCCGATCCCCTTGGTTTTACGACCAAATTTTCGTGAAAGCGCTATCAGGTGCATCGCCGCTACGGCCGCCCCGCCACCCTTGTTCTGCCCCGTCGCTTCGGCTCTCACCTCGGCCTGTCGGCGGTTTTCGACCGTAAGAATTCCGTTGCCGATGGCCACAGCGTCGAGCCCCATCAGCTGCAATGCCCGCGAACTGTCATTGCACACGGTTTCATAATGCGTGGTTTCGCCCCGGATCACACAGCCAAGAGCGACGAACCCGTCATAATCACCCGAATTCGCCGCCATGCGAATGGCTGTCGGAACTTCCAGCGCTCCGGGAACCTCAACCGTTTCATGAATCGCCCCGGCGGTTTCAATGGCCGCACGCGCCCCGGCAACAAGCTCGCTTGCAATGTCTTTGTAATAGGGTGCAACCACGATCAACAGCCTTGTCGGTTTGTCAAAAACCGGTGCGGGCAGGGTGTAATGCTCTTCAGCCTGTGCCATTGGGGTTACTCTTCGGTGATCCGGCGGGTGCCGGTGATTTTCAGATCATACGCCTCAAGCCCGATCACCTTGGGCAGGGGGCTGTCGCTGAGCAGGATCAACTCGTGAACATTCAACGCCGAGAGGATTTGCACACCGAGCCCGGTATCGCGCAGGGTCTGGGGCGATGCTTCGCCCGCGAGTTCCAGCTTGCCGCCCGGTTCCCGAAACAGGATCACCAGCCCGCGCCCTTCCTTGGCGATGATCTTCATCGCCTTGGGCAGTTCGTCTGCCGGTTTTGGCCCAAGCCCCAGCACATCCTCAAGCGGGTTCAGCGAATGGGTGCGCACCAGAACCGGCTCTTTCGTGGTAATGTCGCCCTTGCTGAGCGCAACATGTTCAACGCCGTCGGTCTGGTCGGTGAAAACCCTCAGCTCCCAATCCCCGCCATAGGCCGAAGTAACAAGCCGTTTCTCGGTTTCCTTCACCAGATTGTCATAGCGGTGGCGATAGGCGATCAGGTCGCTGATCGTGCCGATCTTGAGTTCGTGTTTCTTGGCAAAACCGATCAGGTCGGGCAGGCGTGCCATGGTGCCGTCTTCATTCATGATCTCGCAGATCACGCCGGCAGGGTTCAGGCCCGCAAGCCGGGGAATATCCACAGCAGCCTCGGTATGCCCGGCCCGGATTAGCACGCCGCCATCACGCGCGCGCAGCGGGAACACATGGCCCGGTGTGGCGATTTCCTGCGTTCGCACCTGTGGATTGATCGCAACCGATACGGTATGGGCGCGGTCATGAGCGGAAATACCGGTCGTGACACCCTCGCGGGCCTCGATCGACACGGTGAAAGGTGTTTCATGGCGGGAGGAATTGGAGCTGGCCATCATCGGCACGCCAAGCTTGTCGGTCTGTTCCGAGGTCAGTGCCAGACAGATCAGCCCGCGCCCATGCGTGGCCATGAAATTGACCGCATCCGGGGTTGCCATCTGAGCCGGGATCACCAGATCACCCTCGTTTTCCCGATCCTCGTGATCGACCAGAATGAACATCCGGCCGTTGCGGGCATCCTCGATAATGTCCTCGACCGGCGAGATCACCTCGCGGTACTTGTTTTCAACGTGGCTGTTCATCGGCGGCTCGCAGATTCGATAGGATTAAGACCCGCACCAGATAGCTGATACCAAAGGCGAAGACCAGAGGTGAGATCAGGTCATCACAGGCATTGCTTTGCTGACATGGAGGAGTTGACGGACGGTGCGAGATTAATCCCTACAGCCCAGTTGGTGGGTGCTTTGGGTTTCTGTTTTGAATTGCCAAAACCGATCCCCAGCCGATTTTACCACAGAGCCGCGCATCGCCGCCGCGTGGGCAACTGTGTTTTGGCGCGTCATGCCGAAAACATGCTTCCGGCATGACGATGCGCGGTGGGCTTTGCCGTTTTTTCGCTTGAAGGTGCCCACCAGAAAGGCGGATCCGGACCAATACGACCGTTTCATGGAAATACAGAATGGCCCAGCAGAATGGTTTTGGAATGATCTGTGCAGGAATAGCAAGAATTACTGGCGGGAAAGAAGCTTGCCCGATTACGTCCCGGTCGCTTGCAGATGAAGATGATAAAGGCGGGCCCGCCATTGCGGTTCAATTGCCGAACAGGGGGTCAACCCTGCACCTTTTGATCATGTCGGTTTTCTCGGCGGTTCTTCCCGGGTGCCAACCCCGCTTCAGAACCAAAACCACTTTTGATGACGTCGCGGAGGGTTTTAAGGCACACAGGTTAGGGTGTTGTTAACCCTGCTCACGCGCAATTAAGAGTTTTTGTCACAGGGTGAAAAAACCCCTACGCCGCCAGCCCCTTGCTGCCGACTTCCAGAAACTTCTGCCGGCGTTCCTTCAGCAACGCATCGGGTTTCTTGCTTTCCAGCTCGGCCAGCATCTCTTCCAGCGCCACACCGACATTGGCAATCGTCGCCTTCTGATCGCGCTGCGCCCCGCCCACGGGTTCGGCAATCACCTTGTCGGCAACGCCCAGCTTTTCCAGATCCTGTGCGGTCAGCCGCAGGGCTTCCGCCGCTTCGCGCATCTTGTTGGCGTCTTTCCACAGGATCGAGGCGCATCCTTCGGGCGAGATGACCGAATAGACCGAATGTTCCAGCATCGCCAGCTTGTTGGCCGCCGCAAAGGCCACGGCCCCGCCGGACCCGCCCTCGCCGATGATAACGGCAACCACAGGCACTTTTACCTGTAGGCATTTCTCCGTTGAACGGGCGATCGCTTCGGACTGGCCGCGCTCCTCGGCACCACGACCGGGATAGGCCCCTTTGGTGTCAATCAGGGCCACGATCGGCAAGCCGAAGCGGTTGGCCAGATCCATCAGCCTTATCGCCTTGCGATAGCCTTCCGGGCGCGCCATGCCGAAATTGCGCTCGATGCGTGATTTTGTGTCATGCCCGCGCTCATGTCCGATCACCACAATCGGGCGGTCGTTGAATCGCGCCAACCCGCCCATGATCGCGTGGTCATCGGCAAAATTGCGGTCGCCCGCCAGAGGAGTGAACTCGGAAAACAGCGCTTTGATATAATCCTTGCAAAGCGGCCGGTCAGGGTGGCGCGCAACCTGGCATTTCCGCCAGGGCGTCAGATCGCCATAAAGCTCGGCCATCAGCGCACTTGCCTTCTTGTCCAGCGCCCTGGCTTCAATCTCGACATCCATCTCGTCGTTCTGGCGGGCCAGTGCGCGCAGTTCCTCGGCCTTTCCCTCGATCTCGGCAAGAGGTTTTTCAAATTCGAGGTAGTTCTTCATCACCTGCTCCAACTGGCGCATCTATCCGGTCTTATATGGCCGGGCGGATGGGGGAATGCAACGGGTTTGGGGCAATGCCGCGCTTCAACTATCTTGGTTAAACCAGATTGATGCGCAGACCAGAGTTGTGCGGTTTTTCGCCGAATACCTTGGGTGAAATCACTGATATACCGCACCTACGCCAAAACCCGAAACCTCTCATGGGTTATGACGCGGAA
>CAZMNO010000072.1:0-15957 GCA_964567685.1 uncultured Rhodobacter sp.
GATAAACGCATGTGCAGCGCTGTTGAATAGCCGGTGAATCTCAACAGACCCTAGAAGGCCGCTTGACTAATATGCAGCGAGTTGCTTCACTCGCTTTGCACTCATATCACCGCCGCGACCCCATTTAAGTTGCGGTACCGGAGTGAAACGCCGTTGCGGTCTGACTACCGCAACGGCGTCGCCGATTCTCGCTGGTAGTCGAAGCAAATGTTACGTGGGGATTTATTAGAGTCAACGACAAAAACCGCAATACGTTGCGTTTTTCAGCACTTGACAGTATTTCAAGAATATATAGCCACTATATCGTGTAATTGTCAACATCTTGTGCAGAGATTATTGTGGATAACTATTGATTGATACGGATTTTCTTTTAATCAGGTTGAATATTTCCATACATTCATGGGATGGGTTTTCAACTCACCAATCGAACCCCTTGGCGATGGTGGCTTCGAATCTCACCCTACAACCTCGCTTTACAACCATCCCCGGGACAAAGTCCCGGGCAGCGCCTGGACCATTCCGGGGCTCCGCCCGTTCAAGCCTGAAACGATCTCCAGGATTGTTTCCGAGACGGCCTTCACCCCCACGGGGAGGGCGCTTCGCACCCGCCGCGAGGTCCGTTCGCTGCCCTCGTGTTGTGGCGAGTTTTGGCGTCTTGTTGAGTTTGCTGCCTTCCCCGGGGCTTCGCCAATTCGGGAAGGTGCATATCCAGCAAAGCGCGTGTATATGTGCTTTGAAGATGGATGGTTAAGTCGTCGGCCTCGTTAACCTTTGCCTAACCATCACCGCCTAGCCTTCCGTCATGCCGACGGTTTTCACCCGGAACGGGTTCCGGTTTTTCTTTTATTCCAATGAGGGCACCCCTCGCGAACCTGTACATGTGCACGTGCAAAAGGCCGGGGCGGAGGGAAAAATCTGGCTGCACCCAGAGGTGCGCTTTGCCAGACAGGCTGGATTCGATGGAAAAACCCGCCGGTATTTGCTAAAGCTTGCAATGGAAAGACAGGATTAAATTGAAATGGCGTGGCATGCATATTTTGGCTGAAGCAGTGCGTTTTGATGAGACAAGAATGTGGGTCACCCTGTCAGACGGGCGCGAAATAGGCGTGCCCCTGACATGGTTTCCCCGGCTTGCCGCGGCGGATGCAGCGGCGCGTGCCGCGGTTGAAATCAGCCCGTTCGGGCTGCACTGGGCTGAACTTGACGAGGATATCTCGGTCGAGGGATTGCTTGTCGGACGAGGAGATCAGGGCACAGTAGGAGGTGAGGCGGCCTGAGGGTTGCAGAAGTTTGTGAGGTGCTGAAGATGGGTGGGTGATGTCATCCCCACGCCTTCACTGGCCCAAATCCTGCCCCTTGCGCGGGATCAAGGGCGCAAGCCCGCAGCGCATCGCCGGGCCGTCCCCCGGCACGGCGATTGGCTGAGGAAAGTGCAACCAATTTGGGTCACGCAGGCTTTGCCGGGATAAAGTGGCAACCGCATCGGCTGGTTCGCCGCACCACGGCCCAACGATACGCGGCTCAGCGGCAACACCGACCGTTCCGCTTGACATTCCCGCCACACCTCAGGCGACATGGCCCCGAACAAACAACCCCAGAACCGCATGCCATGATACACCAGATTTCCGCCGACGACCTGCCTCTGATCCTAAACCGGGCCGCCGATGAAGGCTGGAACCCCGGTCTTGAGGATGCGCTGCCGTTTCACGCCGCAGAACCGTGCGGCTTTTTCGTCAAGCCCGTCGATTACACCCCAATTGCCTCCATCATTGACGTCAACCACCCCAACCCCACCCAACCATCCGGTCAGCAGGGGGTAAGCGTATCTCTGTCTGTGGAAACATGAAAAGGCGGGCCCGCCGGTGCGGTTTAGCCGAAACAGGGGTGAGAGCCCTGCACCTTGTCGATCTCTATCGGTTTTCTCGGCGGATCTGCTCAGGTTTTCACCCGTGATAAACGCAGAACCAAAAACCACTTTTTGACGTCGAGGAGGGTTTTAGCGATAAACCGTTGGCGACTGGTAAACCCTGCGTTCGGTGGGTTGACGGTGCCGCCGGGCGCGGGCGTCAACTTGCTTGGGTAATCTGGCGAGAGGACTTATCCACGATCCACCTGAGACCCGCAAACGAACTGCCGCTGTTGCCTGACCGGGCGGCAGCGGAAGGCTGACACCACGTAGTCCGCTGTGCCGGATCAGCAAACACAGGGCGGGTTTTGCCTGTAACATCGGCCTCTGTGTTGGTGAACTAAATTCTCGCGCTGGTTGGCGCGTACCGTTCGCGACCTTTCCGGATCAAACTCAAGAATGCCTCTGTTCAAAAATTGAATTGCATACATGCTCCGCCTCACTCCTTCATCAGGTCAGCAATGAAACGCTCTGGTTGGCTTTTGAGCCCGGCGACGACCTCCTGAACAATCGTTCTGTTCTTTGCAACGATGCGCCGCCGTTTAAAGCGAATAAGCCTCTGGAGAAGCGGATTGTATTTGTTTCGGCGGAGAAACCTTCTGGTCCGAGATTCCTCCCAGTCACGCCGAAATATTGGCGCGCGACTCATTGCGCCGAGATGAAAGAATATATTGCCATAGGCGCCCGCAATGATGGGGTGTGGGCTGTTTGAGTTGGTGCGGAGAATCTTGATCCAGTCAAGACCATTGTCACGCAACTTTTCTCGATACCCGATTCCGGAGTCTACACGCTGCCCGCGATGCAGGAAGAAAGCTCCCTGCCTCTGCTCAAGCAGCTCGCGCGGCAGGAACTGCGGCTGGAACTTGCGGTAAAACGACATCAGGCAAAACAGCCCGGAAGGGTGCGGAAGATCGAAGTCACCGTTCTCCTCCCTTAAAACAGCGGCCAAGGGTTTTGTTGAACTCAGCTGTGCTGCAAGTTCGGTCGCCCAGCCGGACCGGATCGGAAATGAGTCAATATCGAAAGTAGCAAAATGAGTAAAACCGTCGGCACAGCTGGCAGCGACCAGCGCATCCAGATAGTAAGAGTGTTCAATTGACGCGCCCATATCAAGTTTTCGCGTTTCCTTTGGCAGCTGAGGAACCTCGACCAGCTTCACCTCAGTCGAATTCTCCAAACTCTGCTTGATCGCCATCGGCGCGCGGGGGGCAACAGCGTATATTTGATAATCCAGCTCTGCTGTCTTCTTCCGAATTTGATCAATTTGAAGATCGATCAGCCACTGCCATTCTTTCTTGGCCACATAGACGATCAATATAGCCAGTTTCATATCTGGCCCGGGAGTTATTTCGCTGGAATTGGGGATCGGTTCACCCTTAGTCAGAATCGGCGCATCCACCAGAATGCGCTGTCGCGGTCGCATATTAGTAGATGACAACTTACAGGCTGTCAGCCTTCATCTCGTGATTCAGTTTTCAGGATTGGATCCTTATTCAACAACAATCCTAGGCCGGTCAGAAATCTCAGTCTCCGACTCCATCGTCAAGCAACTCAATCTGCCGGAAAACCTCATAAGACGACGCTTCTGCATCCTCATATCCAATGCGTGCCCGGCGTTTGTCGTCGACAAGATAGTAACGCACGACTATTTCGAGCCTGTGAGGCGCGGGATCGCCGCGTGCAAGAAATTCCAGACGATAGGTTCTGGGCTCATCGCGTTTCAGCCGTGTATCCCACAGATCCATGATGAACGGCCGCCACATAATCGTGCGCTTGATGCTTTTGTTGATTTCACTGAGCAAAGCGCCTTCGCGCGTCAAAACCCGCATCTGGACCGTCAGATGCCTGTCCGGTGTCCCGGTTGGCAGATAATGCGCAGCCCCGACATTGGTGATGGTAAAGGCAAAGCTGTGGTTCGCAGATCCCGGTACCGTTTCATCTGTCAGATCAAAGGCAAGCCCGCTCTTTACCATTTCCGGATCATGCCCGCCCCGCCACAGATGCTGGCGCGTCATACGCGCTTTACCACCTTCCACCAGCGGGCGTTCAACGAGTGGCATGTGGCAATCGACACACCCTAAAGATGCTGTATCCGCCATTACAATTTCACCGGAGGAACCGACCGTGTAGGGGGAATTGTCTCCGGCAGCTTTGTGATCCGCTGAATCAGCTATTTCGGCAACGGTCCCGCAAGGTGGAAACTTGAAGAACGTATCCCAGCGCTGGCCGTCGACAACGTGACAACTGACGCATATCTGATTGCCGTCCGAGATTTTTCTAACCGCATGGGGCGCCTCCTCACTGCCAAATACGCCAAGGATTTTCCCTTCTCTGAGGTGGCAGGCAGCGCAAGTGACCCCCTCATTTTGCAGGTCAGGGTCGAAATCCGGATTATGCGTCAGGATCGGATCCCACTTTTCGCTGTCGCGAAAACCGAGCACCAGGCTTTCCTGTTGACGGTCAAGTGGAGTGTGACAGTTTTTGCAGATCTGTTGCGAACCATCAAAAGCGAAGTCCTTTTGAAAATAGGGCTCGGTCCAGGCCTGGCTGTGAATTGTTGTGTTCCATTCATCAAAAAATGCCTGGTGGCAATCAGCACATTCGTCAGCACTCAAAGTGTCCAGGATTTCCGGCACGATGGTGGTCGGGATGGGGCGCTCAAAATTCTTTGTGACCACAAAAATATTCATCGGACGCACAAACCGCCACGTCACAAACGTGCCAATAAGTAGTATCGCCAAGATGGCGACAGTGCGTTTTGACCGCATAACAATCGGTATCCTGGTCTGAACACGTGACGGCCGACCAAGTAGGTGAAGGGGAAATCCACCTGCGTGCGGCATCAACCGGTTACATAAACACCGGCATAAGCTATGACTTAGGTTATTTTCAAATTGACCAAATTGCAGTGGGTTCTTTCGTCGCGCAAAACCTGCGTTTTCTTCAAAAACCACCAACAGCCACATATCCGAGTCTTGAAAGTGGGATTGCTACTCAGGTTCACCGTAAACTTTGTCATAACGCGGAGAGGTCTTTCTGAGCTTGAATTTTGGAACAAACAAAAGTGAGTGAGCGACGAAATAACTCGAAAAATATGTAGACATTGCTGCCCTTAGATATACTCCTAGGGTATAGCTTAAGGCGCGAGACCAATCTTGAGCCGCGTTGCGTTAAAAACATGAGGAGAATTCAAATGAAACTATCATCCGGAATTTTTACCTTTTTGCTGGCAGCGGTGCTGGCAATCGGCACGGTGTCAGCGGCGCACGCTTTCACCCGGGTAGCCTCGACTGCGCTTAATGTGCGCAAAGGTCCGGGTACCAACTTCAAGATCGTTGACACTCTTTATGACGGTGAAGTCGTTGAGGTTGAACATTGCAACGACAAAGGTTGGTGCTTTGTTCGCAAACAGGGGCGCAATGGTTGGGTTTATTCGGCCTATCTTGAAAAGCCAGGCGGCAAGAGGAAAGTGAAGGCGTGTTTCTATAACTTGCCAAATTACGATGGTAAAAGCTTCTGTCAGGCAGCGGGACGTATTGATAAACTGCCCCAGGAATTTAACAACAAAATCACGTCGATACGTGTCTTTGGCAGGGCGTCAGTCAAAATATGTGGAAAGCGCTTCATGGAAGGCCGCTGCCAAATCATCACCAGCAACACACCTCATCTTGGACCGGTGTTGAATCAAAAGGTCACTTCTTTGCGCGTCTTTAAGTAGAGCGTTTGGAAATTGATAAAATTCGGGAATTTCCGCAGTCAAATGCGGCAATTCCGCTTGGAGGTACAGATCGCTTCCTCAGCAAATCGACGGCTATCAGTGGAGAGCCGTCAGTCTTTCCAGCGATAGTCTATTCTGCAGATATACTTGTCATAGACCCAGCCTGAGACACCCGAAACACTCTGATCCTGAAGCCCCCTGAGAACCACGACCTCACGCCAGCCGTTCTCAGAGTAAGGTTCATAAGTCAGCATGAATGTATCAGGTCCAAGCTTGTGCTTCATCGGGCAGCTGCTTGAACCGCAACTCCGTAGAGCCAGAAAATTATCACCTGCCGGATCAAGGTTGCAGGTTACGAAATGTTCGCCGCTATAGGCTGATGCATCCGTCGAAATAGTGAACAGAGCGAGCGCTGCTAGCCCAATCAGTCCCGTTTTGTTTCCATTTGACATATCGACTCCCTTGGTTTGGCGCATAGGCCTGCATCTTCAAGACTAGGTCCGTGTGAAAGAACCGGCAAGCCATGCAGGCCCGATTAGGTCGAGATGTGACCGCAGATGTTCCTCTTCGACTGCTCATCCTGACGATCCCTTGTGTGCTGCAAGAGCATGACAAGGCTTTGCTCAATATCTGCGCCTGAGGTATCAACCATCGCATCGGCACGCGCGTAGTGCACTTCGCGGTCTCTGAGGATCCGCTGAAGGTCGGCCATGGCGTCCTGCGCCCCGGTCATTGGCCGCTCATCTCCCTGGCCCCGGACACGGTTCATGTGTTCTTCGGGCCGGGCTTTCAGCCAGATTGTCTGATAGTTTGCGAGCAGATAATCATAGGTGCGCGGCTCAGAGACGATACCTCCGGCGACTGCCAGGACAAGTTCGGAATGGTCTGCAGTGATCTGGTAAAGAGCCTCGCTTTCCAACCGGCGATAACCGTCTTGACCGTAGAGCGAAAAAATCTCGTTCATCGGCATGCCGCAACGCGCTTCTATCTCGTCGTTGAGTTCCAGGAAATTGAGGCCCAGCCGCTCGGCCGCAAGCCTGCCAAGGGTGGATTTTCCTGCACCGCGCAATCCCACCAGCGCAATCCGGTTTTTTCGGTCTGACGTGAATTCCCGCCCTCCCCTGTCAGAAACCAATTCGGCTACATCGCATCCGAATGCGAGGGAAACCCGGTTAAGCAAGCCGATCGAAATATTGCCCTGACCGCTTTCAAGCTGAGCCAGATAACGCGGAGAGACACCCGATTTCTCGCTCAGCACGCGACGCGACATGCCTGCGTTGTTGCGTTTCTCAAACACCCGGTTCCCGACCATTGCAAGAAATCTTCGGGTTTCAACCTCCTCGGAAGAAACGACGTTTTGGGAATGTGTCGGTGCGGGCTGGTTCGTCATCCGCGCACCTCTTCGCTGTCCCGGTCAACGACGTTTTCCAGAAGCCTGCGCAGATCCTCGGGCAAGGTGTGCGTTGTAAATGTATTCGTATCCACGAAAACTGAAACAAATTCACCCTCAAAGCAAAGTGTACCCGCCTGGTGCCCCTGAACCCGGTGGCGGATTGAACGGCTGCCGAGTTTGACGACTTCGACGCTGCATAGCAGCTTGTGTCTTGGAGTTACCGGCGAGCGGAAATCCAGATTCATATGAGCAAAAGGTGTGCCAATACTGCGGTCAACATTCAAAGCGAACCAATCAAGCGCTAAATGCTGTTCCCACCAGGCATCAATCGCTTCCAGCGCCCAATAGGGAATACGCCCAGTAAAAGCAATCATAGCCGGGTCGCAATCCGCCCAGCCTACGCGGATGGTATGGGTGAATGCAGGCGTCTTAGTATGTTTCAACATGGTACCGCCCCTCTGCCTGCATGGTGTCGCGCAGGGCACTCCAATCCAGACCAGCGCCCTGCGCGATTTCAGCAAATGCTTCATCAACTCCCGGTTCCATGGCTCTGAGCCCACAGACATAGATATGGGTGTTCTGGTCACACAGCATCGGGGCGATCCCGTCAGCATCCTGGAGCAATCGGTCCTGGACGTAGGTTTTTGGCTGGCCATCAACACGGCTGAAGGCAAAGTGTTTCTGCAAAAATGCCTGTGGTACTTTCTCCAGTGGTCCGAAATAGGGCAGCGACTGTGGGGTTCTGGCACCAAAGAACAGCTTCATTGAGCCCTCGACCCCAGGCATTTCGCGTTGGCGCCGCATGGTGAAAGCGCGGAAGGGGGCGGACCCGGTTCCGGTGCAGACCATGATCAGACGTGCAGCCGGGTCATTCGGGACCAGAAAGCTGGTGCCAAATGGCCCGGTTAGTTCAACCGTATCATCTCGGCTGAGGTCGCAGATATAGTTCGAGCAAACCCCCAGCGTTTCGCGCTTGACCGTCAGCGAAAGATTATTGGTGTTGGCACGTTCCCCATCGCGCGGGCTTGAGACCGAGTAGAGCCTGAGCCGGTGCGGGCGACCGTTTCCGTCAACGCCAGGCGGCGTGATACCAATGGTCTGACCTTCGAGTACGGGAAAGGAGGCTGTTCCGAGATCGAGAATGATATGCCTTACATCGCTGTCGGCATCCGGCGCGGTTAGTCTGAAATTGCCCTGAACCCGGGCCCGCAACGGATCCTGGGAAGTGTAGAGGTTCTGTGAAGACGTTGAAGCGGACGCCGGGGCAATCGCTGACCCGCCAGCACCGCTGTGGGCTTCTGCAAGCAAGGCGGCAACCGTATCATCGGCTTCTGCGCCACCGCCATCCTGATCTTCTGACACCGAAGCGATTTCTTCCTGCTCGGGCAGTTCAAACCATTCCAGCTGTTCCTCAACCGAATAGGGCTTTGCAACCACACGCCAGCTATCGATTGATCCGGTCGGACAGGGTGCAATGCAATGCAGGCAATGCTCACACTTGTCTGCATCCACCACCACGTTATCGTCATTGTGGGTGATGGCACCGACCGGGCAGTTTTCTTCGCAGGTATGACAGCGAATGCAAATCTCCGGGTCAATCAGATGCTGTTTTATCGGGTTGGTCATTTGTGATCAGGCCATGTGCAATTGCACATATTCAAAATCCCCTGGCTGATTGTCGATACCGACCCGCGGCGGGGCAATCCAGCCCGCGTATTCGCCAGAGCCCCAGACAGGTTTCATCAGCGACTGGATGAAATCGCCATCCGCCTTGGACGGCAACCAATCGTCACGCCGTGCTTTCCATTCATCAACGGACAGAACCGAACCCTCCGGCGTGATGGGCGCGCCTGAGAAGACGCCGATCTGGCGATGGAACCCTTCATGCGGAAGGATCAGTTCGAAATCGACATTGTGCTTTTTCATTATCGCGTTCCAGCGTTTGACCCCGCCCAGCGCGTCTTTCGAATAGTCATCCCGCAAGCGCATGTTGATCGCTGTCAAGGCCGGAACATCGCGGGTTCTGATCGCACCGTCGACAAATTCCGAAACCGGATAGGTTGCGTTCTGCAACTGGTGGTCATCTTCGATCTTGTTTTCGTGATACCGCCCCTTGATGCCGGCATTGAACGCGTTGGCAGCATTGGTCGAAACTTCCGCACCAAAGAGGTCAAGCGACAGGGTATAATGCAGGTTCAGCTTTTTCTGAATCGTCGGCAGATCGATCACGCCAAGCGCACGAACTTTATCAATCTCGTAAGGGTCAGTGATCCCGGCCTCGTTCATCCGCTCACAGGTTTTCTGGATTGTCCGGCCAACCCCGGTTTCGCCAACGAACATGTGATGGGCTTCTTCCGTCAGCATGAAGCGGCAGGTGCGGCTTAAGGGATCAAACCCGGATTGCGCCAGTGCTTCGAGCTGCATTTTGCCATCGCGGTCGGTGAAATAGGTGAACATGAAGAACGACAACCAGTCCGGCGTTTCCTCGTTGAAGGCCCCAAGCATCCGCGGCTTTTCATCTGATCCTGACTGGCGCAACAGCAGTTCCTGGCTTTCCTCGCGC
The DNA here is from genome assembly GCA_964567685.1 of uncultured Rhodobacter sp. Lineage (GTDB taxonomy): Bacteria > Pseudomonadota > Alphaproteobacteria > Rhodobacterales > Rhodobacteraceae > UBA5972. The sequence goes on from CAZMNO010000072.1 coordinate 9,581, forward strand.
CCGTCTTTGCCGAAATATTTCTGCAGGATGTAAACCATCGCCCAAAGATGCCGGGCTTCTTCCACATTGACCTGAAAGAGATTGCGCATGTCATAAAGCGACGGCGCCGTCTTACCAAGGAACCGTTGCTGCTCAACCGAGGCTGGCTCGGTATCGCCCTGGATCACGACCAACCGCCGCAGCATGGCACGGTATTCGCCGGGAACCTCCTGCCAGGCCGGTTCGCCGTAATGCTCGCCGCAAGGAATCGTGCGCCCTTCGACCTGGGGCGCCAGCAGGATACCCCAGCGGTATTCAGGCATTTTGACATAGCCGAATTTGGCCCAGCCTTTCGGGTCGACACTGACGGCGGTGCGCAGATAAACCAGACTGTCCTGAAAGCCTTCGGGCCCAAGCCCGTTCCACCAATCAAGATAGCCTGAATGCCAGCCTTCAAGCGCTTTCAGCACCCGCCGGTCGCTTGAAAGGCCCACGTTGTTTGGAATTTGCGTGTCATAGCTGACGTTGATGAGATCAGGCATATTGCCCCCCTGAGTTTTCTGAATTCATACCCTGCGACGGTCGTACTTGCCGCGTCGGCCACTGCCATAGCTTTGCAGTGCCCCGTTTTCGCCAACCGCATTCGGTCGCTGGAAAATCCAGTTCTGCCAGGCGGTCAGACGGCCAAAAATGCGGGTTTCCATGGTTTCCGGCCCGGCAAATCTGAGATTGGCCTCCATGCCGGTCATCGCATCGGGTGAAAAACTGGTGCGCTCTTCCAGGAAGACGCGAATCTCGTCTTCCCAGTCGATGTCGTCAAGTGCGTAGGTGACCAACCCCAGTTCGTCAGCCTCTTCGGCTTCCAGTGGTTCCCCGATCCGGCTTTTTGCTGTTTCGACGTTTTCCAGTGCGCCCAGAAACCGGGTTTCAAGCCGCGTCAGGTCGTTGGACATCGGATAGGGGCCGAAATTGGCCTCGGTCAGAGCGATGGCCGCAACCGGCCGGTTGTCGCCCTCAAACTCGCCTTCGGCCATGTAAGACCGGTCAACTGCAAACAGCAGCTCGGCAAGCGTACCGGCAAAACACGATCCGGGTTCAACCAGCGCCACCAGGGAACGCGACGTCATGTCGATGCGTTTGAGGACGCGTTTCCAGTAAAGCAGGGTCTCGCGGGCCAGCCAGTAATCCTGATTGGCCAGCAGGAACGCCTCATGGGCGATCAGTTTTTCTGCATCACCCACGGCTTTGAAAATGACGACGCCGGTTTCAAGTTCATTAAACCGCAAATGCAGGATGGCGTCGTCGAGCTCACGGGCGGCGCGCAGCATCCAGGATCGGGCACCCTGATCTTGCAGCGCTTCCGGCGAGTCCGGGGCATCTTCAACAGGGCCGGAAACCGTGATCGTTGCGATCCCTGCACTACGGTCAAGATCGACCTCGACGGTGGAATAGACAACTGAACCATCATCGCTGAACTGCCGCTCAACGGGGGCAAGCTCTATGCCCGTGGGCGAATCGCCAGCGCTATTTCTATCGGCAAATTCCTTTGCGCGTTCGGCCACCTTTTCGTTGAACACGGAATTGGGCACCACCTCATCGACAAGGTTCCAGTCAAGCGCCCGCTTACCCCGAACACCTTCCTCCACCGAGCAGAACACGTCTGCCAGATCACGCCGCACCTTGCGCTTGTCGGTCACGCGAGTCAGCCCGCCGGTTCCGGGAAGAACTGCGAGCAACGGCACCTCGGGCAGAGCGACGCTCGATGAGCCGTCATCAGTCAGGATGATATGATCACAGGCCAGCGCCAGTTCGTAACCGCCGCCGGCACAGGAGCCTTTGACCGCACAGATATAGTTTTGACCGGACTCGCTGCCTGCGGCCTCAAAGGTATTGCGGGTTTCATTGGTAAATTTGCAGAAGTTGACCTTATGCGCATGTTCGGCACCGCCGAGCATTCGGATATTGGCCCCGGCGCAGAAGACATTGTCCTTGCCCGATCGCAGCACCACTGCACCGATCTCGGGATGCTCAAAGCGCATCCGCTGGACGATATCGGCAAGCTCGATATCAACGCCAAGATCATAGGAATTCAGTTTGAGTTCGTAGCCCTCAAACAAACCACCCTCTTCGTCGACATCCATGAAAAGTTCGGCAACATTGCCATCATAGGAGATGCGCCAATGGCGATAGCTCGACGGATCGATCTGAAAATCGATGATTTTGCTCATTTATGAGCCCCTTCTTCCCTGATTGTGCAAAGCATAGCTTGCAGTATATTTCTTAGTCAATGTCAAATATAGGGCATTTTATTGGAATAAGTTCTGAACTCTGGACTGTTTTATGCATTATATTTCATAAACCTGAGTATCGGGCATTCCCTCGCTCACACCCCTGATCACATCCCCGCAACTAATGCGAACCTTAGGAGGCTGTGTTGAAACTGCGACACGCATCCGCTTGAGATTAGCCGCAACCTCGCTTAAGTGGTCTTGGATCAAAACAGGGGTGCGCGCCTAATGGCAAACCAGATTGAGGAAAATCCGCAGGATCGTGAAAAATCGTCCTCTGTCGGCCCGATGCGTGGATTGCTGCCTTACATTCGCCCCTACCGGTTGATGGTTCTCTTTGCCGGGATTGCGCTGGTTTTAACCGCTGCACTTTCACTGGCGCTACCACTTGCGGTCAGGCGTGTTATTGACGAGTTTTCCGCCGGCTCGTCTGACCTGCTCGATCAGTATTTCGCGGCTGCCCTTGGCGTGGCGGCGCTGCTCGCTTTGGGAACCGGCGTCCGTTATTACCTTGTCACCCGTCTTGGCGAACGCGTCGTCGCGGATATCCGCAAAGCCGTCTATGACAGGATGATCGGCATGAGCCCGGCGTTTTTTGAGCGCATCATGACCGGCGAGGTTCTGTCGCGGATCACCACCGACACAACCCTTATCCTGTCAGTCATCGGATCGTCTGTTTCGGTGGCCCTGCGCAATGTTCTGATCTTCGTTGGCGGCCTGGCCTTCATGCTGGGCACGAGCCTGAAACTTGCGGCATTGGTCTTGCTGATCGTTCCCGTGGTGATCATTCCCATTATTGTTTTGGGGCGGCGGTTGCGTGGTCTTTCGCGCATTAATCAGGACAAGATCGCCGAAAGTTCCGGCAATGCGTCGGAAACCCTGCAAGCGGCACAAACGGTTCAGGCGTTCACCCATGAGGTGGAAAGCCGGGCGCAGTTTGCCGATGTCACCGAGCAGTCTTTTGATGCGGCCCGGATACGGGTGCGGACGCGGGCTTTCATGACCGTGATTGTCATTTTTCTGATATTCTCAGGCGTTGTCGGGGTGCTTTGGATCGGGGCGCATGATGTGCGTGGGGGCAGTATGAGTGCAGGGGCGCTGGTGCAGTTCGTGATCTATGCGGTGATGGTCGCCGGTTCTGTCGCCGCGCTTTCAGAAATCTGGGGAGAGTTGCAGCGCGCTGCCGGAGCAACCGAAAGGCTGGTGGAGCTTTTGAATGCCCGCGACGCGGTTGACGACCCGACCAGCCCCGAGATGCCGCCGCACGAGATCAAAGGTGAAATCGGCTTTGAAGAAGTCACCTTCCGCTATCCGTCACGACCTGAGATCGCAGCCCTTGACGGCGTCAGCTTCACTGTCAAACCAGGTGAAACCGTCGCTCTGGTCGGCCCCTCGGGGGCAGGCAAATCGACCCTCTTCCAGCTTATCCTACGCTTTTTCGATCCGGTCAGCGGTAAGGTTACGCTGGATGGGATCGACCTTAAGGATATGGAGCGCGCGGCCTTTCGCAAATCCTTTGCGCTGGTGCCGCAGGACCCGGTGATCTTTGCTGATACGGCCCGCGCCAATATCCGCTTTGGCAAACCCGAAGCCACGGATAGAGAGGTTGAAGCGGCGGCCAGAGCCGCAGCGGCGCATGAGTTTCTGAGCGTATTGCCGCAAGGTTACGACAGTTATGTCGGCGAGCGGGGTGTCATGCTGTCTGGCGGGCAAAAACAGCGGATCGCCATCGCGCGCGCAATCCTGCGGGCTGCCCCCGTTTTGCTGCTTGACGAGGCAACCTCGGCCCTTGACGCGGAAAGCGAGCTTGCCGTGCAAAAAGCGGTCGAGGCTTTGTCGGCTGACCGCACCACGCTGATTGTCGCTCACCGGTTGGCAACAGTGAAAAAAGCTGACCGGATCATCGTTTTTGATGGGGGCAAAGTCGTTGCTACCGGCACGCATGACGCACTTGTTGCCGAAGGCGGGCTATATGCACGTCTGGCACGACTTCAGTTCACTGAAGGGCTGGCTGCAGAATAGCCCGGCTTGGCCGGACCAACTCAAAAAATCCAACCGAGTCTTCTGACTGCAACGGGGTTGCGAGTCGCGCCTCTTTTGTTTCATGCTGTTGGAAACAAACAACAGGCGGCCCAGTGCCGCGATCTGGAGGATCTTATGACACCGTTTGGCAATCTGACCGACAAGGCCGCAATCGAAGCGATAGGGGCCTGGGACGACCGCCAGCCTGTCAAAACCGTTTATCAATACCTGGAACGCGCCGCGAAACGCTTTCCCAATAACGATGCCCTGTCATTTCAGATCACATCCGGACCTAAGGACAAAGCCGAAACCCTGACCTGGGCCGATTTCCTTGGCAAAGCCACACAAGCCGCCAATATGTTTCGCCGGCTGGGAGTCGGGGAAAACGACGTAGTGGCTTATCTTCTGCCCAATGCCAACGAAACGGCAATCTCTTTCATTGGCGGATCGATCGCCGGGATCGTCAACCCGATCAATCCATTGCTGGAAGCTGAACAAATCGGTGCCATTCTGCGTGAAACCGGGGCCAAGGTATTGGTGACGCTGAAATCGTTTCCCAAAACCAACGTCGCTCAACTGGCTGAAGAAGCGGTGGGACACGCCCCGAATGTCAAGACCGTGCTTGAGGTCGACCTCCTGCGCTATCTTACCCCCCCGAAAAGCTGGATTGTGCCACTGATCCGCCCCAAGAACCCGGTTAGCCACCACGCCAAGGTTCTGGACTTCAACAAAGAACTGGCCAAGCACCGCGCCGATGCGCTGGATTTTGATGATGCGAAGGAAGACCGGATCGCTGCCTATTTCCATACCGGCGGCACCACCGGCATGCCCAAGGTTGCCCGGCACCGCTATTCCGGCATGATTTACCAGGGCTGGCTGGCAGAGGAATTGCTGACGACGTCAGAAGATACCGTTTTGTGCCCGCTACCGCTGTTTCACGTCTTTGCGGCCTATCCGATCCTGATGTCCTGCATCGGTACCGGGGCCCATATGGTGATGCCGACCCCCGCCGGTTATCGGGGTGATGGTGTCTTTGACAATTTCTGGAAGCTGGTTGAACGCTGGAAGGCAACATTCTTTGTCACTGTACCTACCGCGGCAACAGCGCTGATGCAGCGCCCCGTGGATGCAGATGTTTCGACACTGAAAACCGCCTTTTGCGGCTCTGCCCCCCTGCCGGTAGAGCTTTTCAACCGGTTTGAAAAAGCCACCGGCGTGACCATCCTTGAAGGATACGGCATGACCGAAGCGACCACGCTGATTTCGGTCAATCCGGTTGACGGGCTGAAAAAGATCGGCTCGGTCGGTATTCCGTTTCCCTACACCGAGATTAAAATCCTCGATTGCGCGCCCGATGGCTCGGTCAACAAGAAAATGGGTGTTGATGAGGTTGGCGAAATTTGCGTGGCCAATCCGGGTGTGATCGTTGGTGGCACCTATACGCAGGAAGACAAGAATGTCGGCCTGTTCACATCGGATGGATATCTGCGCACCGGGGATCTTGGGCGCATTGACGAAGATGGGTATCTGTGGATCACCGGGCGCGCCAAGGATCTGATCATCCGCGGTGGGCACAATATCGACCCGGCAACCATTGAAGAAGCGCTGGCAGCACATCCTGACGTTGCCTTCGTCGGCGCTATTGGCCAGCCCGACGCCCATTCCGGTGAAGTGCCGGCCGCCTTTGTTGAACTGATCGTTGGCGGAACTGCAACCGAGACCGAATTGATGGATTTTGCCAAGGAACGGATCGGTGAAAAGGCGGCCATCCCCAAACATCTGGAGGTACTCGCCGAACTTCCCAAAACCGCCGTGGGCAAAATATTCAAACCGGACCTGCGCAAATCGGCGATCACCCGCATCTACAACGAGGCGCTGACCAAAGACGGTGTCGCTGCCGAGGTCGTCGCGGTTTACGAAGACAAAAAGCGCGGACTTGTCGCCCAGCTCAGCAAAACCGGCGACACGGATGATGCTGCTGTGAACAAATGTCTTGGTGGTTTTGTCAGGCCTTGGGAGTGGGCGACCTGATCGACTAGGGGCTGTTGACGTTCAGGATTCCCAAATCACCTAAATTCTGATTCAAGG
>CAZMNO010000073.1:0-14669 GCA_964567685.1 uncultured Rhodobacter sp.
CTTGAATCAGAATTTAGGTGATTTGGGAATCCTGAACGTCAACAGCCCCTAGTTGGCCCAATTCAGGAATTGAGAAAGTTAATCCCCAAAATGTAGTCGTGCCACTAAATTCGTCGAAAAAGGCCAACATGGTTGTCAGAAAAAGCAAATAGGTAGAAACACGAGCAACTTGCCGGTGAATACCAACTCTTCGCGCGCAAAGACCAGACAGAAATTCTTCAGTGTAGAAGCGGCTACCCCAACTCGAAGAAGCATAATTGTCCAAAGTCGTTGCGTAACGGGAGATTAACCCAGCCTTGAAGTACTTACCATTTTTATCAGATCCAGTCTCCAACACTCACCTCGCAAACTTCTTATATTTCACCCGCTTCGGCTCTAGCGCATCGGCCCCAAGCCGCCGCACCTTGTCCTCTTCATAATCCTCGAAGTTACCCTCAAACCACTCGACATGCGAATCCCCCTCGAAGGCCAGGATATGGGTGCAGATCCGGTCGAGGAAGAAGCGGTCGTGGGAGATGACGACGGCGCAGCCAGCGAAGTCGACGAGGGCGTCTTCAAGGGCGCGGAGGGTTTCGACGTCCAGATCGTTGGTCGGCTCATCCAGCAGCAGGACGTTGCCGCCTTCGCGCAGGAGTTTGGCCATGTGGACGCGGTTGCGTTCGCCGCCTGATAGCAGGTTGACCTTTTTCTGTTGATCGCCGCCCTTGAAGTTGAATGATGAGCAGTAGGCGCGGGAGTTGACCTCGGCCTCGCCGAGTTTGATAATGTCCTGCCCGTCCGAGATTTCCTCCCACACCGTCTTGCCATCGGCCAGCGCGTCGCGGGACTGGTCGACATAGCTGAGTTTCACCGTGTCGCCATATTCGACGCTGCCTTCGTCGGGCGTTTCCTGCCCGGTCAGCATGCGAAAGAACGTGGATTTGCCGGCACCATTGGGGCCGATGACGCCGACGATGCCGCCGGGGGGCAGCGAGAAGGTCAGGCCGTCGATCAGGAGGTTGTCGCCGAAGCCTTTCTTCAGGTTGTTGATTTCAATGACTTTTCCACCAAGGCGCGGGCCGTTGGGGATGATGATCTGGGCGCGGCCGACTTTCTCCCGCTCTGACTGCTGGGCCAGTTCGTTATAGCGGTCGATCCTTGCCTTTTGCTTGGATTGGCGGGCCTTCTGGCCCTGACGCATCCATTCAAGTTCGCGCTCCAGCGTCTTCTGCTTGGATTTATCTTCGCGCGCTTCATGCGCCAGACGTTTGGCTTTCTGTTCGAGCCAGGCGGAGTAATTGCCCTCGTAAGGGATGCCGCGGCCGCGGTCGAGTTCCAGAATCCAGCCGGTGATATCGTCAAGGAAATAGCGGTCGTGGGTGACGATGAGGATGGTGCCCTTGTAGTCGATCAGGTGCTTTTGCAGCCAGGCGATGGTTTCGGCGTCAAGGTGGTTGGTGGGTTCGTCCAAGAGCAGCATGTCAGGCGCCTCGAGCAGCAGTTTGCAGAGCGCGACGCGGCGCTTTTCGCCGCCTGAAAGGGTAGCAACCTCGGCGTCATCGGGCGGGCAGCGCAGCGCCTCCATCGCGATGTCGATGGCGGCTTCGAGGTTCCACAGGTCCTGGCTGTCGATCTCGTCCTGCAATTTGGCCATTTCGTCGGCGGTTTCGTCTGAATAGTTCATCGCCAGTTCGTTATAGCGATCAAGCGTGGCCTTCTTTTCGGCAACCCCCAGCATGACGTTTTCACGCACGTTGAGGGTTTCATCAAGCTGCGGTTCCTGGGGCAGATAGCCGACGCGGGCCCCTGTCGCGGCCCATGCCTCGCCGGTGTAATCCTTGTCCTGGCCGACCATGATTTTCATCAGGGTCGATTTACCGGCACCGTTGACGCCGACCACACCGATCTTGACGCCGGGCAGGAAGGAAAGGCGGATGTTTTCAAAGCATTTTTTGCCGCCGGGATAGGTTTTTGAGACACCGTCCATGTGATAGACATATTGGTACGAAGCCATGCGCGAGCCCTTTCAGATCGGGGTGAAACGAGATTAGCGAGGCTTCTAGCGATTTGCGCCCCCTTGGGCAATGTCCATATGTGGGGGTGAAACGAGCCTTGAAGTTTGGCGGCACTTGGGAAATAACCAGCGGTCAGGCATGCAAAGAACGAGGTCGGTATGAGCGCCACCCAGACCCTGTTGAACCTCGTCGGTTCAGTGGCGTTGCTGTTATGGGGTCTGCGCATGGTGCAGACCGGTTTCAGCCGGGGTTTTGGCGCGGAATTGCGGCGGATTGTTCAGGACAATACCTCCAACCGGGTCAGGGCGTTTTTTGCCGGGCTCATGGTGACGCTGTTTGTGCAGAGCAGCACGGCGACGGCGCTGATCACCTCGACCTTTGCGCGGCATGGGTTGGTGACGCTGACCGGGGCAATCGCGATCATTCTGGGGGCAGATGTCGGCACAACGCTGGTGGCGCAGATCCTGTCGCTTGATCTGAGTTCGATGCCGTTTGTTTTGTTGCTGGTGGGGTTGGTTTTGCACCGGCGGGGCAAGAGCCAGCGCACTCGGCAGTTGGGGCGGGTGGCGATCGGGCTGGGGCTGATGCTGTTTGCGCTGAGGTTCATTCTGGCCGCCGCTGAACCTTTACGGCAATCGCCGGTGCTGGCGGATATTCTGCTGTCGCTGCAGAACGAGCCGGTTTTGGCGGTGCTGGTAGCAGGTTTGCTGGCCTGGGTGACGCATTCAAGCCTGGCAACGGTTTTGTTGATCTCGTCCCTGGTGGCCTCTGGAACGGTGCCGCCGGTTCTGGGCATCACGCTGGTGCTGGGGGCCAATCTTGGGGGCACGGTGGCGCCGATACTGGCGACGATGGACAGCGGCATTGTGGCGCGGCGGGTGACGCTGGGCAATGCGGCGCTGAAAGCGATTGCTGTGATCCTGTGGCTGCCGTTCGTGACTACTGTTGCTGAGTTCAGCGCCCGGTTCGGGTTGTCACCGGGGCGGGTGGTGGTTGATTTCCACCTGTTGTTCAATCTGCTGCTGGCGCTGGTGTTTCTGCCGCTGGTTGGTGTTATCGGTGCGCAGCTTGAGCGCTTTGTCACGCAGCCTTCGGAGCCTGGTGACACCAGCGGTCCCAGATATCTGGATGACGCGCTGATCGATACGCCGATGCTGGCGCTGAATGCGGCCTCGCGTGAAGTGATCAATATGGCCACCCATGTGGAAACCATGCTGCGCGGTGTTGAGGATGCGCTGAGTGGAACGGATATCGACATGATCGCACGGTTGTCAGAGACCGATGAAGTTGTCGACCAGTATTATGAAGAGATCAAATTCTACGTCACCGACCTGACCAAGCAGGAGATGAGTGAAGGCGAAACGATGCGCGCCACTGAAGTTTTGCTGTTCACCACCAATCTGGAACATATCGCTGATATCGTTGAAAATATCCTGGGGCGGGCGGAACGCCGGATTGCCGAAAATCTTGAGTTTTCCGACGAGGGCAAACAGGAAATCGCGGAGCTGCACAAACGGGTGGTGGCCAACCTCAATCTTGCGACGGGCGTGTTCATGACCGGCGAAGCTGCCGCGGCGCGGCGTCTTTTGGAAGAGAAGACCGCCGTCAGCAAGTTGCAGCACACCCTCACCCATAACCACATGGAACGGCTGCGCCTTGGCTTGCCGGAAACCATCGCAACCAGTGCTTTGCATCTGGATATCCTGCGCGATTTGCGTCGCGTTCATTCGCATATTACCGCTGTGGCTTATCCGGTTCTTGAAGCGGCGGGCGAATTACGAAAATCTCGGCTGAAGAAGGTCCCGAAAACCTGAGCCGGGAGCGGCGGGCATGAGTTACGGCATTTATATCGGCAAGAACCATTCACGAACCGGGCATGCGTGGCTTGCAGGGTATGGGGATGAGTCCTCGTCGCACTGGCTGGAAATCATTCCCGAAGCATCGCATCCGGCCGGGGCCACGATCACCGTCGGGGTCGGCCCTGAGGCGGATCTGCCGGGGATGCGCACGGACATTCCGCAGGTTGCGAAGACGGCGCGGCATATCAGGGTCAGTTATTCCTATTACATGGGGGTGCCGGCACCGATCACCAATGGCGGGCTGAATGCGCATGGGGTGGCCGTGAGGGATATCTGGTCGCCGTCGCGCGATGAACTGGTTGAGATGACGCCGAAAGGCCAGACCGGGCCGAATTACAGCGATTTTGCCCGGATCGTGATGGAGCGCGCCAGATCTGCGCGTGAGGCGGTGGAGATCGTCGCCGGGCTGATCGCGCAGCATGGTGAAAGCAGCTATGGCGGCAATTCTCATGTCTTTGCCGATACGGATGAAGCCTGGGTGATGATCCAGTTTGCCGGAGACCTTGGCCTATGGGTTGCGGAACGGCTGGGGCCTGACAGCATTCGGGCCTCACGGCCCGGGTATATTCAGGAAGTGCCGGTGCACGTGGATGAGCACCCCGATTTCCTGTGGAGCCCCGGCTTTATCTCGTTTGCCCGCGAGATGGGGTGGTATACTGGCGGGTCGTTCAACGCGAACATGGTTTATGGTGACGGCAAGGGGCGCTGGGAGGGCATCCGGTGGATTGAAGGCGAAATGCACAAGCGCGCCATTAGGACGGAAAAGATCGGGTTTGAAGATATGATATGGGCGGTGCGCACGCCAAAGCTCACCGGCGATACGGCAGGGTACGGGCAGGTCGTGCCTTTGGTGAACCCCGCTGATCCGGCGCTGAGAATGCTGTGGCACGCGCCGGTTGGGGCGCTTGCAGCCCCCTTTGCGCCGGTTTTCATGAGGCAGAAGCGGGTGCCCGCTGAATTTGCCAAACACCGCTATCTGACACATGGTGAGTCGCATCGCTTCATGGACAAGCGCAAAGCCATATCCGAGGGCAGCGATACGGTTTCAACGGTGCCACAGGCCAATGAGGTGGCGCGTTCGGCGGTTTTTGAATGCAAGCGACTGATGTATGTGATGCAGCTTCTGGGGGCGGCCAGCTTTGAAAGAGTGGCGGGGCTTTTTGTTGCCCGTGAGGCTGAACTTGCTGGCAAAGTCGAGCGCATGCTGGGCATGGCAGAGGTTCTGATTGGCAGCAATCGCAACGACGATGCCGGGTTTCTGCTGGACTATCTGAGCGAAACCGAGCTGCGCGCTGGGCTTGACATGGTCATTGCACTGACAGCCGGGCTTGAAGCCGAGCTGCGTGCCAGCGGCAGGTCTGAGGCAAAATCAGAACCGGTGACGTTCAAGCAGGTCTGGTAGGGTCATTCATATGACAAAGGGTCAGGGCGCCCTTGTTTTCGCATTGAGATGGGCCCGGAAATCGGCCAGTCTTTGAGCGAAACAAACCCCGTGGATGCGTTGCACATGAGATATCAAATGCCCTTTGCTGCCGCGGGCCAGACGGTCGGTCTTTTGGGGGGCTCGTTTGATCCGCCGCATCGGGGGCATGTGCATATCTCCCGTCAGGCGATGCGCCGGTTCGGGCTTGATCGGGTATGGTGGCTGGTCAGCCCCGGCAACCCCTTGAAAGATAGGGGACCGGCGCGGTTTGAGCGGCGGCTGGAGGCTTGTCAGGCGTTGGTGGAACATCCACGGATTTTCGTCAGCGATATCGAGGTGCAGTTTGGCACGCATTACACGGCTGAAACCCTGTCGCGGCTTTTGCCGCTTTACCCCGGTGTGCGGTTCGTCTGGCTGATGGGGGCGGATAATCTCAGCCAGTTCCATCGCTGGGAAAACTGGCGGGGTATTATCGACAACCTGCCTGTGGGTGTTCTGGCGCGCCCGGAAAACGTGGTGCGTGGTGGATCATCGCCGACGGCGCGGATGTATCGTGAGTATCGTCTGCCATTGTCGCAGGCTGCGGCATTACCGCATCGCCCGGCACCTTGCTGGAGCCTTGTTGTCGGGCCGACGGTTGATATTTCCTCGACCCAGATTAGAAACAAGGGTGAGTGGGCAGGTTAAGGGTTTGCCTGAATAGATCAGGCGTTTAGGGTTGTTTCATGTTGCCAAATTCGGGGGGGTTCAATTTATCGCGGCGCCAGGTGCTGGCCGGGCTGTTTGCCTCGGCGGCGAGTGGGGCGCTGGCAAATGCACCCGCGCGCTCACCACGTCCGGAACCGCGTAGCCGTCAGGTCAGGCTGGCGGCTGCGGGATCGGTTGAAAAGCTTGTTCAGGCGGCAAAGCTATCCGGCAAGGTGGCCTTTGTGGTTGCGGATGCTGAAACCGGGGAAGTTCTGGAAGGCCGCAAACCGCTGCTGGCGTTGCCTCCGGCGAGTGTAACCAAAGCGGTGACCACGCTTTACGGGCTGGAGACGCTGGGCAGCAAGCACCGTTTCAAGACCCGCATCATCGCCACTGGTCCGGTTGAGGATGGCAAGGTCATGGGTGACATCTATCTGGCAGGCGGAGGTGATCCGACGCTTGACTCTGATGCCTTGGGCGAGTTGGCAAAGGGGCTGAAAGCAGCAGGCGTGCGCGAAATAACCGGGCGTGCCTTTGTTTATGGCGGGGCGTTGCCGTATCAGAAATCCATCGATCCTGAACAGCCTGATCATCTGGGTTATAACCCGTCGCTTTCCGGGTTGAACCTGAATTACAACCGGGTGTTTTTTGAGTGGAAGCGCAGCACCAATGGCTATGCGATCACCATGGATGCGCGGGCGCTGAAATACCGCCCCCGTGTGGCCATGTCGACAATGCAGGTGGTTGAGCGACGTTCCCCTGTTTTTACAATGAAATCAACACCTAATATGGATCAATGGACGGTAGCGAAGCGGGCGTTGGGCAAGAAGGGCGGGCGCTGGTTGCCGGTCAGGCGGCCTGAGTTTTACGCTGCCGAGGTGTTTCACACGATTGCCCGTTCGCATGGCATTCAGTTGCCGGCGTTCAAGGCGGCGAAGTCAAAACCCAGCGGCACGGTCCTGGCGGAGTGGAAAAGTGCGGAGCTCAGTCCGATGTTGCGTGGCATGATGCGGTTTTCAACCAACCTCATTGCCGAGGCGGTTGGTGTGTCTGCCAGCGTACGCCGGGAAGGCAAGCCTGCGTCGTTGAAGGCATCGGGGCGTCAGATGTCGGGCTGGCTGAAGGGCAGAACCGGGGCCAAGCACGCAAAATTCGTGGATCATTCCGGGCTGGGTGACGGGTCGCGACTTTCTGCAAGCGACATGGCGCGGGTGCTGGTCGTTGCGGGCTGGAACGGGCCTTTGCACAACTTGATGAAGGACATTCCTTTGCGCGACAAAAACGGCAAGCCTGTCAAGAACCATCCGGTGAAGGTGCGCGCCAAGACCGGAACGCTGAATTTCGTTTCGGCTCTTGCCGGGTATATCGAGACCGGGAGCGGGCGCAGGCTGGCCTTTGCGATTTTCGCTGCCGACCTGCCGAGGCGCGGGAAGATCAAGCGGGCGGAACGGGAGCGACCCAAGGGAGCGAAGGCCTGGAACAAGCGTTCGAAAATATTGCAGCAGCAACTGATTGAAAGATGGGCTGAGACGTTTGAGGGGTAGGGAGAGCGGATATTCGGTGGATGTGAAACAGAGGCCGGTGTCCGACCGCGGGTGGGTGCTCTGACCTTCAAGCGGGGCAGTTTATTGCTGTATTAACTCCAACGGCCCAGTTGGTCGCAGAGGTTGAAAAGCGCCCGCCCATGGGGGCGGTCGGGCGCTGGCCGAGGGCCTGCGCTGATGATCTACACCGCCATATGCCGTGCCCTTGCCCCCCGCTCGATCGCGGCACCGTGCAGGCGGTCGATATTGAGTTCGTAGCGAACCTCTTCAAGGAAGCGCAGCTCGGTTTCCTGCAACCTTCCGTCAGCCGCAGCAACGTCGCACGCCAGTGCATAGGCGGTTTCAAACAGATGATCGGGCAAGGCTTCACGCATCAGGCCGAAAAGGGCGTCAAGGCCGTCTTCTTCCTCGAACAGGTCAAACACGGTTTGTGAGGTGGTTTTGATCCGATCCGCGTCATAATCGGCAAAAACCGGCAGGTGGTTGACGATGCGTTCAATGGTCACGAGTTCGGAGGTCTTGATCGCCTCGTCTGAAACGGAAACGGCGACCATGACGGCAACCAGGGCGTCCTGTGCGGTCATCGATGGGGGGAGTGTATCTGGATTGGTCAATTGGAAGCCTCTGGGATTGCGAATTGCGCTGCCAAGAATATTGACGCTGGCGGTGGGGAGCAATAGGAAGCTGGCGTAATTCCCCGTTTCTGCGGGCATATTCCCAAGTTTGACTGGAATCCACCGATGTCCGACCTAAGCGATGTTGCAATGAAATCGAAAGCCTGGCCGTTTGAAGAGGCGCGCAAGCTTTTGAAGCGCTACCAAAAGGCGGCACCGGAAAAGGGGTATGTACTGTTTGAAACCGGTTACGGGCCGTCGGGGCTGCCGCATATCGGCACCTTTGGCGAGGTTGCGCGCACAACGATGGTGCGGCAGGCGTTTGAGGTTCTGTCGGATATCCCAACCAAGCTGATCTGCTTTTCTGACGATATGGACGGGTTGCGGAAAGTGCCCGGCAATGTCCCTAATCAAGCGCAGATGGCGGAGGATTTGCATCTGCCGCTGACCAAGGTGCGCGATCCCTTTGGCACGCATGACAGTTTCGGGGCGCATAACAATGCGCGGCTGAATGCGTTTCTGGATGATTTCGGCTTTGAGTACGAGTTTGCGTCGTCCACCGAATATTACCAATCCGGCCGGTTTGATGAAATGCTGCAGGTTGCGCTGGAACGGTTTGACAAGATTCTGGAGATCATGCTGCCGACGCTGGGGGCCGAAAGGCAGGCGACCTATTCGCCGTTTCTGCCGGTATCGCCTAAAACCGGGCATGTGCTGCAGGTGCCGACACTGGAGCGCAATGTCGCCAAGGGCACGATTGTCTATGAAGAGCCGGATGGTGAACGGGTGGAGATCCCTGTGACCGGTGGCAATGTGAAGATGCAGTGGAAGCCCGACTGGGCGATGCGCTGGGCGGCCCTTGGGGTTGATTATGAAATGTCGGGCAAGGATCTGATCGACAGTGTGACACAGGCGACGAAAATCTGCCGGGCGCTGGGCAAGCCGCAGCCTGAGACGCTGACTTATGAGCTTTTCAATGACGAAGAGGGTCAGAAAATCTCGAAATCCAAGGGCAATGGATTGTCGATGGAGGAATGGCTGACTTACGCGGCACCTGAAAGCCTCAGCCTGTTCATGTATCAGAAGCCGAAGACCGCGAAACGGCTTTACTTTGATGTGATCCCGAAGGCGGTTGATGAGTATCACCAGCATTTGCGTGGCTTTGACGGGCAGGATGCGGCGCAGCGGCTGAATAATCCGGTCTGGCATATTCATCGCGGGCAGCCGCCGGTTTCCAACATGGTCGTGCCCTTTGCGATGCTTTTGAACCTGGCCTCGGTGGCCTCGGCTGAAGACAAGACCGGGCTTTGGGGGTTCATCAAGCGCTACGCGCCTGAGGCTGCGCCAGAGACGCATCCTGATCTTGATGCGGCGGCGGAGTTTGCTGTGCGGTATTTCAATGATTTCGTGGCGCCAACGCGCGTTTTTCGTGCACCTGACGATAAAGAGGGTGCAGCGCTGGCCGATCTGGCCGAGCAGCTGCGGGCCTGGGACGGCGGGCTGGATGCCGAGGCGCTGCAGTCGTTGGTGTTTGCTGTTGGCAAGGCGCATGAATTTGAACCTTTGCGCGACTGGTTCAAAGCAATTTATGAGGTACTGCTGGGGGCTTCGCAAGGGCCGCGCTTTGGCGGGTTCATTGCGCTTTATGGCGTTGATGAGACGGTTGCGCTGATTGAAAAAGGCCTGGCGGGGGAGTTGGGTGCTGCTTAGGTTTTGACGCCTGAACCCGGTTGCACCGTCGGAGCCTCCGGCGGGAGTATTTGGCAAACAATGATACGGGTCAGCTGAAGTTGATGACAGCTGTGCAGACGGCCAGAAACGCCATTGCCATCATGATCATGCCGGCGCGTTTGGCGTAAGCCGGGTCAATCGGCGGGCCTGAACCCGCGGCTTTCCTACCTTTGATATTCATGTCCAGCGATGCGGCGGTCAGAACCAGAACGAAGACGATTTTGGCGATGAAGAGCGGGCTGGCTTCGGTGTCGTGATAGCCAAACCACAGCCAAAGGCCGGTGATCCACAAAAGCAGGATCGCAATGAAGGAAATGCGCCCGAGAGCGCCCTGCGTGCCGCGAAGGGCACCGATGGCGGGGCCTTCGGCAGCGGCGGCGCGGATGCCCAGAACCATGTTGGAGACCCCGATGCCGATGCCAACCGCAAGGCTGAGGAAGTGGATGATTTTCAGTATTTCCAGCATTGTTTTTCCTGTTCACTGTTCGGGGCAGAATTGCCAATTCCGTTTGCTCTGTCAATTCCGGCGCCAAGAAATGCATTAACCGTTTCTTAGGGCATTTTTGATAATCGGATTGAAATCGGCTTTTTGTGCCGGTCCCCCAACATGAGAATTTTAGCTAAATCCGCGTTAAACGGCGGTGCCCCGATATTTGGGCTGCGGTAAAAAACATTACCTGAAAGGACTTTCATATGAACAAGGCGATTACCGATGGTGTGGATCTGATGCCCCCAGCATTCAGCGAGGGGTTGACGGTTTGGTCGGATCAGGACGGCACACCGGGTTCGACCACCTATGACGGGTCGCCCAATGCCGTAATCGCGCCCTCGGACAGTGATTTTGGTGCCTGTCTGGAACTGCTCAAGGCTGATGCGACGCAAAAACTGCGCCACATGGGGGAAACACCGCTCTTACCGGGGTGTTACCTGAAAATTTCGGCGCGCGTCAAAGCTATGAGTGGCAATCTTCCTTCGGTGTCTGTGGCGGCATGGGCGGGGGCGCTGGGGGGTGCGCATGTGACCGGGCTGGTCGAAACCGGCCCGGTTGAGACGCTGACGACCTATGGCGAGGTGGTCGAGGTCTGGGCCATCGTCGGGGCTGGCAATCGCACCGGTGTCGACATGGTGTGGGGGACAAGCCCGGTTTACGGCCATTTCGGGCTCGATTTCACCGGCGCGACCGGCGGAGTGGTGCGGATCGAGGATATTCGCATTGAAGATGCGACATCGGTTTTTCACCGCAATCTGATGGATTGGGTCGATGTTCGTGATTTCGGCGCGATTGGCGATGGTGTGACCGATGACAGTGCCGCCTTTGAAGCAGCCGATACGGCGGCGCAGGGGCGAACCGTGCTGGTTTCCACCGGCACTTACCATCTGGCCAACCACGTGACCTTTGAATCAAGGGTGCGTTTTGAAGGTACGGTGACCATGCCGGATGACATGCGGCTTGCGCTGACGCGGAATTTCGAGTTGCCGAGCTACATTGATGCATTTGGCGATGAGGAACTGGCGTTGAAAAAGGCGTTTCAGGCGCTGTTCAACTATTCCGATCATGAAAGCCTGGATATGTGCGGGCGCAAGGTCACCCTGAGCGCACCGCTGGATGTGCACGCGGCGGTGAATAATATCGAGACCTACGCAAACCGGCGGGTCTTGCGCAACGGGTTGCTGAAGACCGACGGCAGCAACGCCTGGGATACGGAGGTGTTTACCTCGCAGGCGGATTATTCGACCTCGGAGTCAAAAAAGCTGACGAATGTCACCAATATTTCACAAATTCCCGTCGGTTCACTGGTCACGGGCACAGGTGTCGGGCGCGAGGTTTATGTGCGCTCGGTTGATGTTGCCGCTGGCACGCTTGTGCTGAGTCAGCCGCTTTATGCGGCCCCGACCCAGCAGACCTATACCTTTACCAGGTTCAAATACCTGTTGGATTTCAGTGGGTTCGTATCGCTGAAGCGCTTTGTAATCGATGATATCGAGTTTTTATGTGAAGGTGTGGCCAGTGGGATCATGATGGCCGAGGACGGGTTGGTATTTCACGTCAGGGATTGCTATCTGACCAAGCCTCGCGACAGGGGCATCACCTCGATCGGACACGCCTGCTCGGGCATTCAGATCGACCGCAACCAGTTCCTGTCAAACGAACAGGCACTGGAAGCGCAGGATCGGGTGACCATCGCCTTCAATGTCAATGCCAACGACGCCAAAATCCGTGACAATCGCGGGGTGCGGTTCCGCCATTTCGGCGTGATCAACGGAGGCGGCCATATCATTGCAGGCAACCATTTCTTTCAGGGTGACAGCGCCACCAACGGGCAAAGGACGGCGGGGCTTGTTCTGACCTCGTCAAACTGCAAATCGGTGATCAACGGGAACTACATTGACAACAGTTTCATCGAATGGGGTAACGAGCATGACTCCTCGCCTGACGGCGCCGGTTCTTTCTCATTCGGCGGTCTGTCGATCATTGGCAATGCCTTTACCTCGGGCGGGTCGGCATCGTGGTTTCGTTTCATCAAGATCAGGCCCTTTGGCACTGGTCATTTTATCAATGGGTTGAACGTCTCGGGCAACGTGTTCAAGCATCTGGGAGGGGGTACGATTGACCGGGTTGAAGAGGTCGACGATTCAATCGCGCCGCTGGAAACCGGCAGTTTCAGAAACCTGGTCTGGCAGGGAAATGCCTATAACAGCGTTGCCGAGCGGGCGTTCAACCCGGTGACCATCAAGATGGAAGAGACCTCGGCCACCAACAACTGGAATGCTGATCTGGCCGAATACCTGCCATTTGGCGGCGAGGCCCGACAGGTGGTGGCAGTGGTGCCCAATGGCAAGATCAAAAACTCCGGCAATTCAGCGGTTTATACAATGCCGTATTCCGAGACCAATCAGGGCGCAAACGGATCAGAGATCAATCTGCGCTGGTCGGAAGCTGTGAAGGGCAAGGTCTATACGACCGTGCGTGTTGATAACCCTATCTGATCCAAACCCCTTCTTTGGTCCGATTTCGGGGCGCGCCGCCAGTTGGGCTGGCGCGCCCTTTTTGCTGTAGGGGCTTGGGGTTGACCAAGATCAAGTCAGTTGGCTGGCTTTCGTGGCAGGGTTGTTGCAGTTAAAGGAGGGCCCAGGATGTACAAGAATATATTGGTGCCAATTGCACCGGATCATGCAGCGAACACGGATGATGCCATCAGGATTGCGCACGCGCTGAAAAGCCAGGGGGGGACGATCACGCTGCTGACGATCACGGAGCCGGTGCCCGGTTATGTCGCGCAATATCTGCCCGAGGGGCAGATCGAACAAAACCTCAAAGAGATCGAAGCCAACCTTCAAACCGATGCCGGGGGTAAGGAAGGGGTGAAAACCCTCGTGCTTTCAGGTTCTGCCGGGGCGACGATTACGGAATATGCGGGGGAAAACGGGGTTGATCTGATTATTGTTGCTTCGCACCGGCCGGGACTGCAGGACTATTTTCTGGGCTCGACCGCTGCGCGGGTTGTCCGCCATGCGCCCTGCGCGGTGCATGTGGTGCGCTAAGCCTGCGACTTTAAACACGGGCCTTGCCGGTTGATCCTTCTTTGGCGCAGACTGCGCAAAAGAAGGTTCGTTGGGAGGGGAAGAAATGGCGCGTGGATTGCCTGTTGTCGGGGCGGCGCTCAGCATACTTGATCTGGCCCGGCAGCGGGACTGGCTTATCTCTGAACAGCGCGATCTGGAGTTGCAGGATTTCTGCTTTGCCAGCGTTCTGAATGGCGACTGGGCGCCTTTTGTGAAAACCGCGAAAGAGCTGCTTGACGGCTGGCAGGGGCGGCTTGGCATTCATGGGCCGTTTTCGGGATTTGCCATTGATACGCGCGATCCGGATGTGCGCGATGTGGTGATCAGGCGCATGGATCAGACGCTGGATGTTTGCGCAGCACTGGGGGCGACGCAGATCGTGATCCATTCACCTTATAAATCGTGGGATCACAACAATCTTGATCTCAAACCCCATGCGCGGGCGCAGAAGATCGAGGCGGTGCATCAATGCCTGAACGCGGCGGCGAAACGGGCCGGGGATCAGGGGGTGACGCTGGTGATCGAGAATATCGAGGATATCGATCCGATGGACCGGTTGCGACTGGCAGAGAGCTTTGACAGCAATGCGGTCAGGCTGTCGGTGGATACCGGACACGCGCAATATGTGCATGTGACCTGTGGCGCTCCGGCGGTTGATCGCTTCATTCGTATGGCCGGCGACAGGCTGGGCCATGTGCATTTGCAGGATGCGGATGGCTATGCCGACCGCCATTGGGCGCTGGGCGAAGGGACGATCTGCTGGCCCGAGGTTTTTCGGGCGCTGGGTGATATCCGGGCTGATCCGCATCTGGTGCTGGAGCTGAATGACAGCGACGGAATCGCCGCCTCGATGAAAACGCTGGAGGGGCTGGCGCGGTAGGGTCAGGAAGAACTGGCAGACCGTTTTCGCATCAGCCATTCGAGCATCAGACCGATGCAGAATGCGACAATCGTCGGGATCGTGGCATAGATCGGGATGAAGACAAGCGCGATGGCTGCCTGGGCGTCTATCGCCAGGTCAACCTTTGAATGGGCCATGCCGATAGAAGCGGTCATAGCAGTCAGACCCGCAACCGAGGCAAGCCAGCCACCACCGAACCGCCGGACGAAGAAGACCAGCGTGAAAACCGGAATGACGGAAAAGGCAGCAAAAAACAGGTTGCCGAGCAGACCTGCTATTTGGAATCGTTCCCTTCGTAGCTAGGGCCTGTTGACGTTCATTTCAGTTCGATCATGGTTGCTGCGAGAGAGAT
>CAZMNO010000074.1:0-13595 GCA_964567685.1 uncultured Rhodobacter sp.
CAGATGAATGTTTCGGTCCCTTGGTCGTTCTCCTTTTGCGCATAATATGCGGTTAGGCGACCAGTTTCATCCGCATATATGTCCTCTCGCAAAAGGCCAGAAGCTTCGGCTAACCGCATTCCTGTATCCGAGACGATGGCAACCAACCACCGCATATCATCGTTGATCTTACGGCACTCGGCTTGCACGGCGATCAAACCCTCAACTGATATCGGGTGTCGATCAGAGACCCCAGCTTCCCTGTCATAGTAGACGCCTTTGAACGGGTTTGCATGGATAAGCCCTGCTCACTGATAGCGAAGTTGACAACGGCACGGACGGTTCCGAAAACTCTCGTGATACTACTGCCGACCAGACCCCGCTCAACCAATCCATCACGGAACGCATTGGCATCTGTCTTGGAGTAAGCCTCCAAAGGCTTGTCACCGCAGGCGTCGATGACATAACCACATGAGCGTTCAGCGGCTCGGTGAAAGGTCGCGGAGCGTCCCTGCCCCTTCATGCGGAGATAGATCGAGACCGCCTCTGACAACAACACAGATGTCTCACTGATCGAATCAGAAGGCGCTAAAGCTGCTTGGCCGTTGGCTATACGGTGCCTGAGCATATGCTTTCCGGGCATCTGCCGATCTTGAGATCTCAGGTGATACCAGTACTCATCAAGCTGATCTGCAGCCTTCCTTGCTCTCACTTCAGCCACTCGTGACGACCTTGTACGCAAAGAGAATGCGATCCTTGGCGACGAGTAATGACAAATTAACTCAACAGGGATGCGCCTACTAAAGTAATACACTCCAGCTTTGGCGAAGGTGAACGAAGGGGAAATGGTCTCCGGCATGGTCTACGGCTCCTAGCGATTGCTATAAACTGGAGCGTTTCCAAAGCGTTAGCTAGTGCGATGGTACCCGAGGCCGGACTCGAACCGGCAAGCCTTGCGGCGGTGGATTTTGAATCCACTGCGTCTACCAATTCCGCCACTCGGGCACACGCTGACGACGTGATTAAACCCAACAAAGTGACGCGTCAATCGGCAAACGCGTGGTCATGCTTGACGCAGACAAAGGGGCATGATGGAAAGGAGCCAACATACAATCCGGGGCAGGAAATGATACGCGGGCTTTACAACTGGACGATGTCGCTGGCGGAATCACGCCACGCGCTTTGGGCGCTGGCGCTAGTCAGTTTTGCAGAAAGCTCGTTCTTTCCAATCCCGCCCGATATTCTGATGATCCCGATGATCCTGGCAGCCCCGCGCCGGGCTTTTCTGATTGCGGCAATTGCAATGGTTGCCTCGGTTCTGGGCGGATTGTTCGGCTATTTCATCGGTTCTCAGCTTTTTGAGAGCGTTGGCCGGCCGGTCCTGGATTTCTATGGAAAAACCGAAGCGGCCGAAGCCTTCAACCAGAAATTCAACGCCATGGGCGCCTGGGCGGTACTGGTGGCCGGTGTAACACCTTTCCCGTTCAAGGTCATAACAATCATGTCAGGCTGGACCGGGCTTAGCTTGCCGGTATTCATCCTCTCTGCCATTATCGCCCGCGGGGCGCGTTTCTTTATCGTGGCCGCACTCCTGTGGAAATTCGGAGCCCCGATCCGGGAGTTCATTGAACGCCGTCTTGGCCTTATGTTCACGATATTTGTCATCCTGCTGATAGGTGGGTTTTACGCGGTGAAATACTTATGACGGCACGAAATATCGCCTTATTTGCAGGGATCTGCTCAATCTCGATGCTGCTGGGGGCATTTGCGTTTCAGTATCTGGGCGGCATGGCGCCCTGCAAGCTTTGTATCTGGCAGCGCTGGCCGCACGGGCTGGCCTTTGGCGTTGCCCTGTTGGTGCTAATCTGGCCGAACCGCTGGTTATATCTGCTGGGCACATTGATTGTTCTTTTTGGAGCGGGTGTCGCGTTTTACCACACCGGAGTTGAACAGCACTGGTGGCAGGGGCCGACCACCTGTTCATCGCAGGGAATTGGTGGACTGAGCAGTGAAGAACTGATGGATCAGATCATGAATGCACCGCTCGTGCGCTGTGATGAAATCCCCTGGAGTATGTTTGGCCTGTCGATGGCGGCATGGAACGGGGTTGCATCGCTTGGATTTGTCGGGCTCTGGCTCATGGCTTTGCGCAAGGGCTGACCAGAAAGGCCAGAGGGTATGTCGTGGTCAGGACGCTCCGCGGGGAGTATTTTCTGAAACAATGATGGCTAGGACTTCGCCCACCAGTCACCGGGTTTGAGACGGGGGCGCTTGCCTTGTTTTTCCTGCCAGAGGCGCGCCAGTTTGCGCCCCTTGCCGGTGGCCAGCCAACGCCAGAGCCGGTCCTGCCAGCGGTTATAGCTTCGGTTGAACGGACAGACGCGCATGCAGATGGCGCAGTCGGTCCTGAGCTTGGCCCAGTAGCCGAAGCATTTTTCGCAGTCAGCCGACCATTTCCTGACGCCTCTGATGGTTGACGGGCTGACCGGGCCGAAATCCGGGGGGCCGTCCGGCAAAGCCTTTGGCGGGCATGCATCGGCGCAAATAGTGCAACTCTGGCAATAGGCCGCAAGGCCCAGTGGTTTGGGGGCATCGGGCGCAAGCGGCAGGCTGGTAAACACTTTGGAAAACCGCAGCCGAGGGCCAAACTCCGGCGTCAGTACCATCTGGTTGCGCCCGTATTCGCCCAATCCGGCCTTGATCGCATAAGGAATGACCAGTGCCGTATCGTTCATCGAGGCGACGCCCTCGTAGCCCAGTCCACGGAGATAGGCAGCAAGCTGGATCGTCACCGCCGCTTCATGGCTGTATTCGCGCCCCGTCGACGCACCCGCAAGGGCGGAAGGATAGGTATCGACCAGATCAAGATCCATCGAATGGCCCATGATGATGACATGGCTGACACCCTCTGGCAGCGTGTTATCAGCAGGCGTGAAGTCGCGGGTATCGACGCGCTCGCTATAGTGCCAGCGCTCGTCTATTTCGCTAATGCCAACCAGATCGGCCCCAAACAGTTTGGCAACGCGCTTGATTTCCGAGCTGGCGGCAACCGGGCAGTCATAGGCAACCTTGGTTTTGGAAATTTCTGTGTCTGCACAAATGCTTGACTGAAAACCTTCGCGTAATCCACGGTCACTACCGCGACCCGATATCAGATCGGATATGATCCAGGAGGCGTTTCTGAGGGCGAAATCCTTTTGACTGAACCCCTGCCCTTTGCGCGGCTTGGCACCCCGGCCATAGCTTTTGAAAAATCCGTCCGTGTCTTCTGAGCGGACAGATGAATCCCAAAATGCCCGGTTGAAGACGTCATTGATCTGGCTGAAGGGTTGAAAATCGCGGGTGATGTCAAACCCACAGGCGCGGTCACTTTCACCAAAGCGTGCTTCCCAGTCATCGTGCATCGCATCGGTGACTTCGGTCCGGGGTCTGTTGCTGGGCCAGGCCATCGGCGGATTATGCTTCCAGCTCTGCGTCCCAGTAAAGGAAATCCATCCAGCTTTCGTGCAGGTGGTTGGGGGGGAATTTGCGCCCAGTATTGCGCAGCTCTTCCGCCCCCGGTCTGCGTGGTGGGCGGATCAGGCGCATCCCGGTCTGATCAAGCGCACGCGAGCCTTTCTTGAGATTGCACGGGCCACAGGCGGCAACAACGTTTTCCCAAACGGTTTTCCCGCCGCGTGAGCGCGGGATGACATGGTCAAACGTCATGTCACCTTTGGAGCCGCAATACTGGCAGGTAAACTCGTCGCGCAGAAACAGGTTGAAGCGAGTGAATGCGGTTGACTTGGCGGGTTTGACGTAATCTTTCAGCACGACAACCGAGGGGATGCGGATTTCGACTGAGGGCGAGCGCACCACCTGATCATACTCGGCAACGATACTGACCCGGTCAAGATAGGCCGCCTTGATCGCGTCCTGCCAGCTCCAGAGCGACAGCGGCAAATAGGAAAGCGGACGGTAATCTGCATTGAGAACAAGCGCCGGGTGCTGGGTTATTCCGGTCGTGTTACGAACAAAATTAGTACTGAATTCTCCGTCCATACCCGCAAGCAATCCCCGCCCGATTAATACCATTTCAGAACCGGAACGGGACGATCCCGCCCCAGCATGTAAGTAAAACTATATATCGTGAGGGTGTGCTGACAACCCCCTATATCCTGTTGGGTTTTCGCGTGGGAATATCACAAAAGGGGGATCAGCTCTTAATGCCCAATTTTTGATGCATGAATTGCAGGGATACGCCTAGTCCATCGGGCGCAATTCCGTGCCCGGTGCCTTTGGAGACATGGGTATAGGTTTCAAACCCGGCCTCGACCAGCGCGTCAGCAGCGACAGCCAGAGAGGCGATGGGCACCATTTCATCCTGATCCCCGTGGATCAGCACGACCGGCGGGCGGCACTTCACCTCAGCGGCCAGATTTTCCGGGTCAAGCAAACGGCCTGAAAAGCCAACCACACCAGCTACTGGCTCTGCCCGTCTTGGGGCGACATGCAGGCTCATCATCGTGCCTTGTGAAAAGCCGAAAAGGATCGTCTCAGCCAGGCCGACGCCAACGCTTTCCATGGTCGTATCGATGAAGTTATTCAGATCAACAACGCTTTTCTGCATTTCAGCGGCAGCAACCTCTTCGCTTGAACCATCGAGCCAGGGGATAGGAAACCACTCAAAACCAAAGGGATTTCCCGAACAGCGGTTCGGCGCGTTCGGGGCGACAAACACCGTATCGGGCATGTGCTGGCCAAGAGGATCAGCCAGCCCCAGAAGGTCGTTTCCGTCAGCCCCGTAGCCATGCAAAAGGATCACCAGGCTTTTGGCCTGCCCGGATTTGGCATCACGGCGGCCCGCCTCTAATTCGCGCATTATCTGATCCCTTCACTGTTTTTCATCACGCGGTAATAGGCCCAGAGCGCACGGGCTGCAACACTTTGCCAGGGCGACCAGGCAAGCGCTTGCGCGCGCAGGGCTTTTTCACTCGGTCGCTGTTCCATTTCAAACAGGATTCTCGCTGCCTCCTGCAAGGCCAGATCGCCGGGGGCGAAGATATCGGCGCGGCCAAGGGCGAACATCGTGTAGACCTCAGCCGTCCAGCGCCCGATGCCGGTGACGGTGATCAGTTGATCGATCACATCGGCATCCGGGGCTGTTTCCAGCGCCGTGTAATTGATGCCACTTTCCGCCAGCGCCCGCGCATAGCGGACTTTCTGCCCGGAGAGGCCACAGGCACGCAAATCTTCGTCACTGGCTTTCATCAGATTGCGTGGGCCGGTCAGCCGCGCAGTTTTCATGCGCTTCCAGACGGCATCTGCGGCGGCCACGGAAATCTGTTGCGAAACAATCGCGCTGAGTAGATTTTCAAACCCGCCTTTGCGCAGGCGCAGCGGCAAGGGGCCGGTCAGGGACAGGGCGTGGGCAAATCGAGGCTCGGTTTGCGCCAGCCATTCCGCCCCTTCGGCGACATCTTCGGCAGAGGTTATGATGCGGCTGATCATCTTCTGCCTTTCAGGGCTTCAACCCAGTTGATTACGTCCTCAATGCTAGCCCGTATCGGTGCATCGGGCGGGTCAGGTCGTTTGATCATGGCAACCGGCAAGCCAAGCACCCTCGCCGCGTCAAGCTTGCTGCGGCTGGCAGTGCCACCGGAGTTTTTGACCACAAGCCAGTCAATTCCCAGCTTTCTGAAGAGGGCGATCTCCTCTGCAACGGTAAACGGCGGGCGACCGATCAGAAACTGCCCGTTGGGAAAGGGAAATGGCCGTTCGGCAGGGTCGATCTGACGGCAGACCAGGTAGCAGGACGCAAGATTGGCAAAGGCTTCCAACGTCTTGTGCCCGGTTGCCAGAAAAACCCTTGATCCTTGCGGGATATGCTCTGCGACCCCGGCTTCCTCATCGACCATGATCCAATTGTCATTGGGCTGCCTATGCCATTCCGGGCGCAGATAGCGCAGGTGGGAAACACCGATTTCACTGCAAATCTCATGTGCGGTTTTTGACATTTTTCCGGCAAAGGGATGGGTGGCGTTGATCACCGCGTCAAAATCGTGTTCTGCCAGATAGGATTTGAACCCGTCACGACCACCAAAACCACCGATGCGTGTCTCGCATGGCAGCGGTGCAGGATTGCGGGTTTCACCTGCGAGCGAGGCGATAAGGGAAAGGTCGACCATCTTGCAAAGTGCCTCAGTGATGCGCCGTGCATCCTGCGTACCCGCCAGCAGCAAAAGTCTCATGACACACCGCTTCGGGCGAGGATTTCGCCTGCCCGGTCGATGACGACCACGTCGATCGAGGTATTGCCCTGCCGGAGATGTATTTGCGCCTGCTCCAGTGCCTTGTCAGCAACCAACCGGGCCAGAGGTTTGCCTGCCAGCGTAACTGCTTCAAGCGCGGTATTGGCTTTGGACACATCAGCCAGACCAAACGCGGTAGAAAGCTGGTTCAGCCGGATGAAATCAACCTGGGAGCGCTTTGAATGAAGATCGGTTGCCCCTTGTGCCAGCTTGGTCATTTTCCCGATACCGCCACCGATGGTCAGGCGATTTACCGGGTGCTTGCGCAGGTATTTCAGCATCCCCCCGGCAAAATCACCCATGTCGAGCATGGCGTGATCAGGAAGCGCGTAGAGTCCCTGCACGATCCGTTCTGACGTTGCACCGGTGCAGCCTGCAACATGGCCTTGCCCGCTGGCCCGCGCCACATCAATGCCGCGATGGATCGAGGCGATCCAGGCCGAGCAGGAAAATGGCCGCACAATGCCTGTCGTTCCCAGAATGGACAGGCCGCCTTCAATTCCCAGTCGCGGATTCCAGGTTTTTGCAGCAAGCGCCGCCCCTCCGGGCACACTCACCGTAATCTTGATATCGGGTTTAGCCCCATATTCATTCGCCAGTGACTTGACGATCTCGGTCATCATCTGCCTTGGCACCGGATTGATCGCAGCTTCACCCGGCGGGACCGGGAGGCCGGGTTTGGTCACGACGCCAACGCCTTCACCAGCGCCAAAGCAGACCCCACCCCGGTTAGGCTCCACCAGCGCCTTGATCAGCGCGCCATGGGTGACATCGGGATCGTCGCCTGCATCTTTGATGATGCCCGCTTCGGCCCATCCCGCGCCGGTCTTGCTGAAGGCCAGATCGAACTCGGGCGTTTCGCCTTTTGGCAGAACCAGCCCGACCTTAGCGGGGAACCCCTTCCCCCATAGCGCCATCAGTGCCGCTTTGGTCGCGGCAGCGGCACAGGCGCCGGTGGTCCAGCCGCGGCGCAGTTCGGGTTGCTGGCTTTTGCTCATCGGAGCGACTATAGGCGCGGCCGACTGACAGGCCAATCCGTTTTTGGGGCTTTCCAGTCTGAACACCCGCTGCCATAAACCGGTTTCGTGCCGCATTCAGGGAACTGGCGTTATGGCAGAGAGAAATGGTCAGGGGCTGATCCTGTCCGCCCCGGCGTCAGGGAGCGGCAAGACCACGCTGACGCTGGGCATATTACGCGCGCTGAGGCGGCGCGGTATCGCTGTGAGGTCGGCGAAATCCGGACCCGATTATATCGACCCCCGCTTTCATCAGGCCGCCAGCGGACAACCCTGTCTTAATCTTGACGCATGGGCCATGACGCCCGCGCGATTGCGGGCTCTTGCCTCTGGTCCCGGGCATTTGCTGATCGAAGGGGCGATGGGGCTGTTTGACGGAGCCCCGCCTGTCGGCAAAGGGGCCACAGCCGATCTGGCGCAAGCGCTTGGCCTGCCGGTCGTTCTGGTCGTCGACACCGCTAAGCAATCGCAATCGATCGGTGCGGTAGTCAGCGGATTTGCCGGATATCGTGATCGCGTGAACGTGGTCGGTGTGATCCTCAATCAGACCGGGTCGGCGCGGCATGAGAAGATGCTGCGCGATGCGCTCCTGCCTCTTGGGTTTCCGGTGGTCGGGGCGATCCGGCGGCAGAGCGGGCTTGAACATCCCTCGCGCCATCTGGGGCTGGTTCAGGCCGAAGAACGCCCTGATCTTGAAGAGTTTCTGGAACGTGTCGCCGATACGGTGGAAGACGGGCTTGACCTTGATCTGCTCCTGTCGCTCGCCGCTCCCCTGCCCGATCCCGACACATTCGTCAGGCTCCCGCCGCCGGCACAGCGGATCAGCATCGCCCGCGATCAAGCCTTTGCCTTTGCCTATCCGCATCTTTTGGCAGACTGGAAAGCCGCCGGTGCGTCAATCTCGTTTTTCTCGCCGCTGGCAGACGAAGCGCCTCCGGACTGCGATCTCGTCTTTCTGCCGGGCGGTTATCCGGAACTTCACGCGGGCAGACTGGCGGCAAATCAGACCTTTCTGGCGGGCATGCGCCTCGCCGCGGAAACCGGATCGGTCTACGGGGAATGCGGTGGCTACATGGTTCTGGGTGACGGGCTGACCGATGCGAGCGGTGAAAACCACGCGTTGGCGGGGTTGCTCAGGTTGGAGACCAGCTTTGCCAAACGCAAGCTGCATCTGGGATATCGCCGACTTAAGCCTTTGGGAGGGCTGTGGAATTCGGTTCTGAACGGGCATGAATTTCATTATGCCAGCACGATCAAGGCCACAGGTGATGCGCTGTTTGAGGCGACAAATGCTGAGGGTGAGGAACTGCCCCCGATGGGGCTGCGCCAGAACCGGGTGTCCGGCTCATTCGCACATGTGATCGATATCGGTTAATCCGCTCTTGGCACTTTCCTTATTGCCGGATAGGTCATGGGGATGACTGATGCAGCCGCCCTTCATTTCCGCGCAAAGCGCAACGTCGTTGTTCTGGTGATCGCACAAGCCACCATTGGTTCGCAGATGCCGATGATCTTCGTTCTTGGCGGGCTGGCTGGGCAAACGCTGGCCTCCAATGTCTGCTGGGCGACCTTGCCGATCTCTATGATCGTGTTCGGTTCGATGACCACCGCACCCTGGATGAGCCAGGTGATGCAGCGATTCGGTCGGCGCGTCGGTTTCATGGTCGGGGCAACCGGCGGGGCCATCGGGGCGGCGATTGGGGCCTATGCCTTGATGGAGTCGTCGTTCACCCTGTTTCTGGTCGGATCCTATTTCACCGGTATCTACATGTCGGCACACGGGTTTTACCGGTTTGCTGCTATCGACACGGCTTCGGCTGAATACCGGCCCAAAGCCATGTCCTACGTCATGGCCGGGGGGCTGATTGCCGCAGTTGTCGGCCCGCAGCTGACAAAAATCACATCGGATGCCATGGCGATCCCTTTTCTTGGCACCTATCTGACGGTTATTGCGATTAACCTAGTCGGTTCCTTACTTTTTCTTTTTCTGGATATTCCTACACCCGACAAACCCGTCATTGGCTCAAGCGGCGGAAGAACCCGCTGGGAGATGGTGAAAACCCCGCGCATAGCCGTTGCCATAATCACGGCCATGGTTTCCTACGCCCTGATGAACCTGATGATGACTTCAACCCCCTTGGCGGTTGTCGGTTGTGGCTATCAGCAGGATCAGGCGGCCGATGTGGTGACCGGGCATGTTCTGGCGATGTTTGTGCCATCGTTTTTCACCGGCCATCTGATTGCGCGCTTTGGCAGCGAGAAGATCATCGCCACCGGGCTGATCATTCTGGCGGCGGCTGGTGCGGTCGGTCTTGCGGGAATCGCGATTGAAAACTTCTTCATCGCGCTGATCCTGCTTGGGATTGGCTGGAATTTCGGCTTTATCGGGGCTTCGACCATGCTTGCTGAAGCCCATAGCGTAGAAGAGCGTGGCCGCATTCAAGGGGTCAACGACATGATCGTTTTTGGCTGCGTGACCGTCGCCTCGATCGCCTCGGGTGGTCTGATGAATTGCTCGGGTGGCGATGTGGTGGCGGGCTGGAACGCGGTCAATCTGGCGATGATCCCGTTCCTGACGCTTGCTGGTGGTGCGTTGATCTGGCTGGTTATGCGAACGCCAAAGGAAGCCTGAAACGGGGCCAACGGCCGTTTTTGCTAAATCTATGAGTTTATCCGTGAAGCGGTCGTATAAAACCGGGATGACGACAGCACTGAGCCGCGTATTGCCGACGCGCGCGGGGGCGATCCAACTTGAGTTTCCTGGCACTTTATGCCTGCCAAATCCGAGCGACCTCAGAACATTGCGCCTGCCACAGCCAATCGCCGCCGCATTGGTGCGCGGCGGCCTTCGGCCTCTATTCCGCGCTTGGTGCCATATCGAACGTCGGCTCCATGCCAACGGCGGTGTTGCCGAAAGGGCCATTCAAAAGGGCCGCACCTCTGAGATGCGGCCCTCCTAAATCATTTCACGCGTTGGGTTCAGGCAGCCGCCAACCGTTCCGCCACATTCTCCCAATTGACCAGATTATCAAGGAAATTCTCCAGATAGACCGGCCGTTTGTTGCGGAAATCAATGTAATAGGAATGCTCCCACACATCACACCCCAACAGCGCTGTCTGCCCAAAGCACAAGGGGTTCACGCCGTTTTCCGTTTTGGTCACCTTGAGGTCACCATTGGCCTCGGCCACCAGCCAGCACCAGCCCGAGCCGAATTGCCCAACTCCTGCCGCGGTGAAATCCGCTTTGAACTTGTCGACCGAGCCAAACGCCTCGTTCAGACGGCTTTCCAGCTCGCCTGGCATATCGCGCCCCTTTGGCCCCATCATTTCCCAGAACTGATTATGATTCCAAAGCTGAGAAATGTTGTTGAAGATCCCGTTCTGCGCCACCGCCTTGGCATCATAGGTACCAGTGATGATGTCTTCCATCGACTTGTCGGCCCATTCGGTCCCCTCAATCAGCTTGTTGCCGTTGGTCACGTAAGCGTTGTGATGAAGATCATGATGAAACTCCAGCGTCTCGCGGCTCATGCCGCCCGCAGCCAGTGCATCGTAATCATACGGAAGATCAGGTAGTTCAAAAGCCATGTTTTTCCCTTTTTCATGTCAGTCGCCAGGGTTTATTTTGCCCCGTTGCGCAAACTTTATCGTGGGCTCAGGGGCTAGAAAAGTCCAAAAACGGTGGAATACTTGCGAAATACGCTTGCCGGGTTTCAAATGGGGCCCTGAAACATTGGAGCGTGCCCGTGACCGAATTCATCAACCCGACCAAAGACAGTTTTCGCAGCTTTCGTGAGATCAGCCGCGAGGGGCCCATTCACATGCTGAACCTGATCGCGCTCAACGAAACCGCGGTTTACGAGGATGGCAACCGCACCTCCGGGGTTGAGGCCTACCGCAGCTACGGTCGCGAAAGCGGGCCAATATTCCGTGCCCTTGGCGGGCAGATCATCTGGAGCGGGCGGCCTGAACTGATGCTGATCGGGCCGGACAGCGGCGAGAACTGGGATATCGCCTTTATCGCGCAATATCCTGATGGGGCCGCGTTCGTTTCGATGATCCGCGACAGGGACTATCAGCACGCGACCCGGCATCGCACGGCTGCGGTCCGAGATTCGCGGCTGATACGTATGGAACCGCTGAAATCCGGCGGGGGATTTGGCGATTAGCCACGAAAAAGGGCGGCCCGAGAGCCGCCCAGTTTTCTTGCTTTGGCCGGGAGTTAGCTGAACATATCCGCGGTGATCCCTGCATACCAACCAACGCTTTCTTCGTAGGTTGCCTTGCGGGTTGCAGCATCTTCACCGTTTTTCGAGATAAAGCCGGAAGTCTTGGCAATTTTCTCGTCCGTGGCTTCATAAGATGCGCCAACCTTGATCCCGTCATCGGTATCAATCAGCGACCAGCAAGTGTTGGCAAACTTGGCCGGGAACACTTTGGAACCGGTCAGAGCACCACGCACCGCCATGGCGCAGACCTTGGCCTGGCTATTGGCCGAGAAGCCGGATTTCGGCATATCGCCCTGCTGGCTGGCGTCACCGAGAACATGAATGTCCGGGTCTGCCTTGGAAGTCATGCCATGCGCCTCGACCGGGGCCCAGCCCTTGTCATTGGTCACACCGGCAAGTTCGGCAATACGACCGGCTTTCTGCGACGGAATGACGTTACAGACGTCAACCTTGGTCACTTCGCCGTCGATCACGACTTCCATGTCATGCGGACGCACTTCGACCTTGTCGCCGCCAAACTCGGGCCCGATCCAGTCGATCATGCCGTCATAATGGCGTGCCCAGCCATCCTGGAAGAGACCCATTTTGGAAAACTTCGGCTTGGGATCGGCGATGATGATCTTCGCAGTCGGGTTGTTGTTCTTCAGGTAGTGCGCCACCATCGAAATCCGCTCATACGGCCCCGGAGGGCAGCGGAACGGGTTGGACGGCGGAACCATCGCATAAACCCCGCCCTGCGGCATGGATTCAAGCTGAGCTTTCAACAACTGGGTCTGCGACCCGGCCTTGTAGGCGTGCGGCATATGGTTCTGCGCGCCAACGTCCCAACCGGGAACCGAGCCGTCAACAAAATCAATGCCCGGGGAAATGACCAGCTTGTCATAGGAAACCGATCCGCCCGAAGCCAGGGCCACGGTTTTAGCATCACGATCCACACCGACGGCCCAGTCATGCACGACGTTGATGCCATGCTTGGCAGCCAAAGCGCCATAAGTGTGACCGATGGAGGAAAACTCGCGGAACCCGCCAAGATAGAGGTTGGAGAAGAAGCACGTGTAATAGGTACGGGTCGGCTCAATCAGCGTCACATTCAGCCCGCCATCACTGTCTTTGGCGATGTAGCGTGCGGCCGTGGCGCCACCGGCACCACCGCCAATGACCACAACATTCGGGCGGCTATGCGCCCTCACCATCGGCGCCGCGAGACTGGCCGAAGCCGCCGCGGCGGTTCCCAGAAATACGCGTCTGTTCAATTTCATATTATCACTCCCATCTTTGTTTATTGCGGTGGTTTCAGCTCTTCGAAATAAGCTGCGAGGCCCGCAATTTCCTCGTTGTTCAAACTGCCCGCGACCTGCTGCATCACTGGGTTTTCTCTGAATTTAGACCGGTACGAATACATTACAGTAACAAAGGCATCTTTCGGCCAGCCGGTGATCGAGGGAATGCCCTTATCCTCGCCGCCTTCCTGATGGCACCCGACACAGGTACCTGAAAGATATTCGCCATAGTCCCGGTCGCCGACAATCGCCAG
This sequence comes from uncultured Rhodobacter sp., assembly GCA_964567685.1. Classification (GTDB taxonomy): domain Bacteria; phylum Pseudomonadota; class Alphaproteobacteria; order Rhodobacterales; family Rhodobacteraceae; genus UBA5972. The sequence continues at coordinate 13,049 of CAZMNO010000074.1, forward strand.
AACCTCTTCCGGCAGTTTCGGGTCATTTGCCGTCCGGTCGTCAGCCGCGTTACCGTTTTCATCAAGCCGGGTCGCTTCCCTGAGAAAGGCGATCAGGTTTCTCCGGTCTTCCTTTTTTCGCAGTCCGGAGAAATTCATTTTGGTCTTTTTGATAAAGGTCTTTGGGCGGACCATGAATTCATCAAGTGTTTCTTCGGTCCAGATCAGGCCTTCTTCACCGGCCTCAATCATCGCTTTTGAATAAGAGTAGCCCTCTGAGGTTCCGGCCGGGCGGCCGAAAATCCCGTTCAGATGGGGCCCAACCTTCTTGCTGGCCCCCATACCCACCTCGTGGCAGGCTCGGCACTTCTTCCAGACTTTTTCACCTTTCGTCAGACTGTCCGCGCCGGCGGAAAGTGGCGACAGAACAGAAAGAGCAAAAAGCGAAATCAACAATCTTTTGCTCACGGGTTCACACATGGGATTTAGCGTACAGGGTTCTATTTTTATATCATACTCGGAGTCATGGGAAAGCCGAATTTGAAGGGTTGACGCGGGGCCTCGCTAC
>CAZMNO010000075.1:0-13243 GCA_964567685.1 uncultured Rhodobacter sp.
TAGTCAATTGGTAAGGTCTTTTTCCTATCGTCCTTGGCAGCGACAATTGCCCGATTTGAAAGGACGCCCCAAATGGATCCTGCTCCCAAAGATCCCCTTGCCCGAATTTGCGATTCACTGGCGCATGACCGAAGGGTACATATCTTTCGCATATTGCACAGCCGCCCCGAAACCGGCCGCAGTTTTGCCCATCTCGCCGATGCAACGGGCCTGGCCCCTTCATCGCTTGTCCACCATCTGCGTGCGATGGAACGCTACGGTCTCATATTCCGTCGTACCAAAGGGGCCAGCACCGAATATTGCCTCAGGCTCGATCCTCTGAAATCGGTTTTTGCCGATCTTCTCAGAACCTGCAGCGGCAATATCGGTGGAGTCAAATCCGCCGCTTAAAGCGCCATCACCAGAACCAGAATGCTGGCAACCACCAACAAGATTCCTACAATCTCGCGCCCTGAACTGCGCTCACGGAAAATGAAATAGGACGCCAGAAACGTGAAAACCAGCTCGACCTGGCCCAGCGCTTTGACATAAGCCGCATTTTGCAGCGTGAAGGCGGAAAACCAGCCAAGCGAGCCCAGAACGCCTGTCAGCCCGACCAGCCCGGAAACCCGCCACGAGCTGAGCACCGCGGAAATCTGCCCCGGCTCGCGCCGCACCAGATAAAGCGCCATCACCAGCGTCTGAAAGAATGTCACAAACGCCAGTGTCGCCGCTGCCCGCAAAAGGAAATCCCCACTCTCCAAAGACAAGGACGCCCCGCGATAACCGATCGCCGACACCCCGAACAATGCGCCTGAGGCCAGCCCGAACCCCGACGCCCGGTTAAAAAGCCGCCCGCGCCAGCCTGCGCCCGTATCACCCTGCGGCGGGTCAGACAACAAAACCACCCCGACAAGGCCAATTCCAATTGCCACCAGTCCCCAGGCCGAAACAGCCTCGCCCAGCACCACCAGCCCGATAATCGCGGTCTGCACCGTTTCTGTTTTCTTAAACGTGATGCCAACGGTGAAATTGCGCTCGGCAAATAGCGCGACCACACAGAGTGTCGCCAATATCTGTGCCAGCCCGCCGATCATAGCAAAGGCATAAAACCCGGCCTCTGGCACCGCCAACCCGCCTGTCCTCAGCAAAAACATAGCGCCCAAAATAAGAGCCGCCAGAGGGGCCGCAAAAATGAACCGCGCAAAGGTCGCCCCGGCCGTTGACAGCCTTGTCGCCTTCAGGTGCTTTTGCAGCATGAACCTGAGGTTCTGCATGAAAGCCGCAGCAATTGTGATCGGGATCCAAAGCTCCATCAGATGCTCATGACACAGCTTTCACAGATGGTCGAGAACATGTGATCCCGTGAAATCCCGATCAATGCTATCAAGCGGTCCGAACAAAGACGCCTGAAACCCCTGAAAGGACTGCCCCATGCATTCGCGCCGCCATTTTCTTATGAGGTCCGTTGCCCTGACATCACTGGCACTGGGTGGCCTTTCCGAAACTGCAAACGCAACGACAAAAACCTTTGAGATCACGCTGACCAAAGCCCAGTGGCGTGCCCGCCTGACCCCGGCGCAATTCGCCGTTCTGCGCGAGGAAGCCACCGAAAAGCCGTTTTCCAACAGCCTCAAAGGCGAAAGCTCACCGCTTCTGAAAGAAGCCCGCAAAGGCACCTATCACTGTGCCGGCTGCGACCTGCCGGTCTACCCTTCGCGCACCAAGTTTGAAAGCGGCACCGGCTGGCCCAGTTTCTGGGATGCGATCCCGGGCAATATCGGCACCAAGGAAGACCGCTTTCTGCTAAGGGTCAGAACCGAGGTCCATTGCCGCCGCTGTGGCGGCCATCTGGGCCATATCTTTGATGACGGCCCGGCACCGACCGGCAAACGCCATTGCCTCAACGGGCTGGCGATGACCTTTCAGCCCTCCGCTTAGGTTCACTTCCACAGCGGATGCGGCACCGGGTCTTTTGCCCTGAACAGGAACTTGCGAAATATCTCACCGTAATTGCGGAAGAAATAGCCGTCATTCTGTCTGAGGTATTCGTCCCGGTTGGCACGATACTTTGCCGGCAGCCGATACCAGGGTATTCCGGGGTGTGTATGGTGAACCACATGCAGATTGTTGTTCAGAAATAACAGCGCCAGCGGTCCGTTATCTTCAATAATCACGGTCCGGGCCTTCGGGTTCGTATTGGCGCGATGCTCCAGATAGGTACGGATTTTCAACAGACCAAAGCCAAAATACGCCGCCAGCAGATAAAGCCAGAGCGGCATCGTTCCATAGGTTATCAACAACCACAGCACCAGCAAAACCCCGGGCGCATGCAGGATCCATGCCCAAAGCACCCCCGGTTCGCCTTTGCGAATGGCCGCGATATCCCCCCGGATCAGCACGATCTCGGAAACCAGCGGCCCCAGCACGATCCGCCCGGCAAGGGTGTTGTTGAGCCGCAGCACCATTCTTTTCCAACCCGGAAGGGACACCCAGACCGCCGGGTCGAGATAATTGGTCTCAGGGTCATCATAAGGATCAGTGAGGATTTCGTCGTGATGATGCGCCAGATGCAGATCGCGAAACCGGCCATAAGGGATCATCAGCCCGACGGAGGGAAACACCAGCAGCTCATTGAAAACCCGTATCCGCGTCGGATGACCATGCAACACCTCATGCTGAAGCGAGGAATGCAGGGCAATGGCAATCGTAGCGACGCAAAATGCCAGCACCGCCGAAATGTCCGGCAACCAGGTAACTGCCACAGCAAGCAAACAATAGCAGCCACCGATCATGGCGAAGGTTATCGGTTCAAATTGTGGAATGTCCGTTTTTGGCATGTCAGTCCGGCTGGCAAATCTCTGTTTCAGTTTTCGCAGTATCACCCCAGCGCCTTCGGGAGAATTCGGTAAATTGGCAACAAATCTTCAACATTGGTGAGTTTATTCACTGCCTAAACTCTGACCGCCCCCAGAGCACTCGTGCCCAGATCCGTTCGTAGATCAGATAGACACACAGCCCGATTGCCGCATTCATCAGTGCAATCCTGCCGCCCATCGCAAGCGAACCGGTGAACAGAAATCCCACGATTCCCATGCTCAGCAATCCTAACGCCTGCCAAAGAAACGCTTTTACAAGACTTCGCGTCCTGGATTCCATATTCCAACTCCTGATTGAGGGGGCCTTAACATGGCTCTATCACCAATAGGAATTGTTGCGTATACTGGTTATACGAAACATATTTCAACAATGTTTAGGAAAGTCACTATACATGACTATTACTGACAAGAGGCAACGCTCGGCCCGGTTTCGCGAACGTCTGGAAACCGCTGTAAAGATCAACGCCACCAATCAAAGCGCGCTGGCCCGTGCCGTCGGGGTGGATCGCTCAACCATTTCCCAGCTTCTGTCGGGGCGCGACGCACGCCTGCCCAACGCACAGGTGGTGGCCGAATGCGCCCGCGCGCTGGGGGTCAGCTCGGATTGGCTCCTTGGCCTGACCGAACATCCCGAGCGCCCGGGCGATGTGCTTGATGCCTTTCTTTCGGTCACCCAAGCCGCGCGCAGTGCGGGTGATGAACAGATCATCGCCTGGCATAAAGAAGCTGCGGGTTACAAAATCCGCCATGTCCCGGCAACGCTTCCCGACCTCCTGAAGTCCCCGGAACTGCTGCGCTGGGAATACGGCCCACAGCTCGGGCGTACCGCCGAACAGGCCATCGGTGCGGTCGATGACCTGCAGCAATGGTTCCAAAACAACGAGTCTGATTACGAGTTTGCATTTCCGCTGCACGAACTGGAAACTTTCGCCCGCGGTGAGGGCTATTATCGCGACCTCTCCCTTTCCCTGCGGCTTGATCAGCTCGACCGCTTCTCAGAGCTGCACGAGACCTTCTTTCCCTCGATGCGCATCTTCCTCTTTGACGCAAGGCAGGTCTTCAGCGCCCCGACAACCGTCTACGGACCACTACTTGCAGTCATCTACCTCGGCCAGCATTATATCGCTTTTCGTGAAAACACCCGCGTGCGCGCCTTCACCCAGCATTTCGACTGGCTGGTGCGTGAGGCCCTGATTGACGCGCGCGATTTCCCCAAAGAGATCGACCGCCTGCGCAGAGAAATCAGCCACAGACCAGTCAGGTCAGGGCCTTAAACTTCTTCTTTTGCCAAATATCCTCGCCGAAGGCACATCGCTATTTCGGATCGGGATTGACCGTATGCCCGTCAACGGAAATCACCTGCCCCGAAACCATCCGCGCCTCCGGGCTGGCCAGAAACACCGCCATGTCGGCAATATCACTGGATTTGACAAAACTGCCCATCGACGTGCCCGAGGCATAGCCCTGATAGACCTGATCGCGCGTCATCCCCTTGGCCGCAGCCTCGCGTTCCAGCACGCCCTCCATCCGTGCGCCTTCAACCGAGCCGGGGCAGATCGCATTGGCGCGGATGTTGAAAGGCCCCAGTTCCATCGCCAGCGTTTTCATCAGCCCGATCACCGCCCATTTCGCCGAAGCATAAGGTGCGCGGTTGGGATAGCCGTGCAAACCGGCGGTGGAGGAGGTCAGCAGCATCACCCCGGATTTCTGTGCCTTCATCAAAGGTGCCGCATATTTCGCCGCCAGAAACGCCCCTTCCAGATTGACCGAAACGCATGCGCGCCAGTCGGCAAGCGCAACCTCCTCGATCGGCGCGGTCGGCCCGGCAATCCCGGCATTGGCGCAAAGTGCATCAAGCCCGCCCCAATCAGCGGCAAGATCGGCGAACATCGCTGCGACGTCCCCCTCGTCGGTGACATCAACGCGGCTTGATCGCCAGCCTGCGGGCAGGCCAGCAAGCGCGGCTTTGTCCATATCCGCCACCCAGATCTCATAGCCGCGCGCTGCAAAGGCATCGGCCATCGCCCGCCCGATCCCAGACGCTCCGGCGGTGATCAGAACCCGCGCCATAGCTCAGACCACCCCGGCAATGGCCCGCCCGATCCCGTCCGGGCGGGGCAACAGGGCGTGCAGGGTCTCGACCGTCGCCAGTTTCCTGGCAATTTCCTCAGACGGCACCGAAGCGCGGCGGGTTTCTAGACTGACATGGATCAGCATATGTTCCCCGGTCGCCAGCAACCGCCCGTCCTCGTGATAAAGGCTGTTGAAAACATGCATTTTCTTGCCAGCGCCCGACAGGCACAGCGTATCGACATAGACATTCGCTCCGGCGTTGACCTCATCCAGATGCCGGATATGGGTTTCTGCCGCAAAATAGCTGCCACCGCTGGCGATATAAGCCTGATCGCAGCCGACAATCTCCATGAACCGATCCGTGGCTTTGGAAAACGCCTCAAGATAGCGCGCCTCGTTCATATGGCCGTTATAGTCGGTCCAGTCGACAGGGATCATGCGCGCCAGCGTGCGGATCGGCTGGCTGAAATCGATGTCGTCATTGCCGGGGCGCAGGCGGGCATCGTTTTCGGCCAGAACCCTGCCGGCCCCCCAGCCCTGCGCCTTCAGCGCCCGCATCATCGCCACCAGATTGTTGTCGCGGATCACTTCAAGACCACGCGGGGTCAACTCACCGGATTGCTGATCGCACTGATCGCCGACCATTTCGACAAACTCATCCGTCAGTTCGGGTACTTCCATCAGCTTGGTCCACGGCCATTTTAGGCAGGGGCCGAACATCGCTAGCATGGCGCGCATCCCGCCCTCGCCACCGGCCAGATGAAAGGTCTGCATCGTCCCCATCTGCGCCCATCTGAGACCCGGACCATAGGCAATAGCCGCATCCAGTTCCTCAGCGGTGGCCACTTCGTCTTTCAGCAACCACAAAGCCTCCCGCCACAGGGCTTCCTGCAAACGGTCCGACAGGAAGCCCTCGATCTCAACCCGGCAGTGAAGCGGATACATCCCGAGCGACGCATAGGTCTCTTTGGCCCAGGTGATGTGCTTTGGATCGGTCTTTTCCCCGGCCACCAGTTCGACCAAAGGCAGCAGATAGACGGGGTTGAACGGATGCGCGACGATCAGGCGCCCCGGATGGTCCATTTTCGCCTGCAAATCGGTCGGCATGATGCCCGAGGTTGACGAGGCAATCACGCCCGTCGCGTTGACCGCCTCGATCTCGGCATAGACGCTTTGCTTGATTTCCAGCCGTTCCGGAACCGCTTCGACGATCAGCGCGGCATCCGCCGCTGCTTCGCCAACCGAAGCGCAAAACTTCAAATTGCCCTCGGCAGGCAGAGCTTCATCCGCAAGCCCCGGCAGCGAGCGGCGTGCATTCGTCAGCACTTCGCCGGTTTTGCGTTCCGCCTCGGGGTCAGGATCGAATATCCTGACATCCCACCCGGCCATCAGAAACCGCGCGGCCCATCCGCCGCCGATCACACCGCCACCGATAATTGCTGCTGTTTGAGTCATGCTCGTTCTCTCCGCAGGAAGTTCACTTGTTTCGGTGTATCTCGCTCAGACCGGTGCCCGCTTGGTCAGCCCGAGCTTGGCCCGCACCTCGTCGGGCCCAATCACCCGCGCGCCCATGTTCTCGACAATACTCACCGCGCGGTCCACCAATTGATCGTTGCGCGCCAGCACGCCCTTGTCGAGCCACAGGTTATCCTCAAGCCCGATCCTGACATTGCCACCGGCCAGCACTGCGGCCGCGACATAGGCCATCTGGCTGCGGCCAAGGCTGAAGGCCGAAAACGTCCAGTCATCGGGTACGTTATTAACCATCGCCATGAAAGTGTTAAGGTCATCCGGTGCTCCCCAAGGCACACCCATGCAAAGCTGCACCAGCGCAGGGCCTTTCAGAGCCCCCTGTTTCACCAGTTCCTTGGCATACCACAGATGGCCGGTGTCAAAGGCTTCGATCTCGGGCATGACGCCCATTTCGGTCATCTGGGTTGCCATCGCCGTCAGCATCCCCGGCGTGTTGGTCATGACATAATCGGCCTCGGCGAAATTCATCGTGCCGCAATCAAGCGTGCAGATCTCGGGCTGGCAACGGCGCACATGTTCGACACGCTCGCTCGGCCCGGCCATATCGGTGCCTTGTTGGGACAGCGGCAAGGGGTTCTCGCCCGAGCCGAACACCATGTCACCGCCCATGCCTGCGGTGAGGTTCAGCACCACGTCAATGTCGGCCTCGCGCACCCGATCCGTCACTTCGCGGTAATAATCAAGTCGGCGCGACGGCACCCCGGTTTCAGGATCCCGCACATGGCAATGCACAACCGCCGCCCCGGCCTTGGCGGCAGCGATGGCGCTTTCGGCAATGTCTTTCGGGCTGCGCGGCACCAAAGGGCTGCGATCCTGCGTGCCACCTGATCCGGTGACTGCGCAGGTGATGAAAACTTCACGGTTCATTTCTAAGGGCATCGGGCTCTCCTGAAGCTGGGCATATCTTCGTGCGAATCGATCTTGCGCGATCTTGCAGGGGTTGCAGAATTCAGTTTTGCGTAATACGCATTATCCTTGATGAAAAACGAAGAAAACATCTTTGTCAAAGACCCGTCGGCGCTTAGGATCGGTATCCTGATTCTGCCTGACAGCAACATGCTCTCGCTGGCGGCCTGTGTCGACCCTTTGCGCGCCGCCAACCGGCGGGCGGACCGGGAGCTGTTCACATGGTCCCTGATGTCACCGGAGGGCGGCGATGTCGACCTGACTTCGGGCATCTCCATCGCCACCAAGGCGATCACCCCGCGCCCGGACTACGAGGTGCTGATCGTCGTCGCCGGTTTCGCCCTGACCGAGCACGCAACCCCACCGCTCATCCGCTCGATCCGCACTGTGGCGGCAAGAATGCGCGCCATCGGCGGGGTTGATGGCGGTGGCTGGATACTGGCGCGCACCGGTTTGCTCGACGGCCAGACCGCAACCACCCACTGGGAAGATCTCGAAGAGTTTGGTGAGGTGTTTCCCCAGATCAACGTCGTGCGTAACCGTTTCACAATCTCCGGGCGGTTCTTCACCACCGGCGGTGCCTCACCGGCAATTGACATGATGCTCCACCTCATCCGCAGCCGCCACGGCGCGCGGCTGGCTGAAAGCGTCGCCAGCGCGTTCATCTATGATTCTGTCCAAACCGGTTCCGCCCCGCAATTGCCGGTCTCAACCGCAAGGCTCGACCGCACTGCACCCAAAGCCGCCAGAGCGGTTGAGATCATGGCAAGTTCGCTGGAAGACCCGCCCTCGGCTGCGGCAATCGCCAAAGCGGTCGGCCTGTCGCGGCGTGGGCTGGAGATGTTGTTTCAAAAGGAGATGGGCCTCTCTCCCGGTGCCTTTTTCCTGGGCCTGCGCCTGCAGGAAGCGCGGCGACTGGTGCTGGATACGGCGCTTTCGGCGCAGGAGATCGGCATCCGGACCGGGTTTTCCTCGCAATCTGTCTTTGCACGTGCCTTCCGGCGCGAATTTGGCATGTCGGTGCGGGAGTTAAGGCTGTTGCATAGGCGGTGAATGCGGTGAAAGGGATTTCTCTTCCGAGACATCCTTTAAACACAACCATTGGTGCTTAGGGCAGCGCCTGCCTGGGTAGGCGCTTTTCGCGCGCGGTTGTCAATATCGATGATAGTTTGGGAAAATGAATACGTTTCAACAGGTTGCACCGTTGCAAAAGCGCCTGCCGAGGGGCAGGCAGGCGCTGCCCGGCGCTACCGCCGGGCGCGATGGCTGATATGGGGTGCCTTGTAAACTGCCTTTCAGGAGTACACGCAGGTCTAGACAGAGCCACAGATCCACAATTCAAACCGGCATCGGATACGCCCGATAAACCGCCTGAATATCCTCCAGCACGTCCTCAGACAGCACAACCTCAACCGACCCCAGCGCCTCCTGCAGTTGCGCCTCAGTCGTCGCCCCGAAAATCGCCGAGGTCATGAACGGCCGCGTCCGGCACCAGGCCAGCGCCATATGCACCGGATTGAGCCCATGTTTGCGCGCCACCGCCAGATACCCGTCAACAGCAGGCCAGACATGCGGCGTGATCCGCCCGCCAAGATCCTCCGAAAATGTTCGCCGCGACCCTTCCGGTATGACATCAGGCGCGTATTTGCCGGTCAGCAACCCCGTTGCCACCGGTGAAAAGGCCAGAAGACCGATATCCTCGTTATGCGAAAGCTCCGCCAGGTCGAGATCGAACAACCGGCACAACAGCGAATATTCATTCTGGATCGCCGCCATCCTCGGCAACCCCTTGTCTTCGGCCAGCCGCAACCACTGCGCCGTGCCCCAGGCGCTTTCGTTGGAAAGGCCGAAAAAGCGGACCTTGCCCGCATCCTGAAGCCGCTGCAGGGCCTCAAGTACATCGAGCATATGATCCAGCGTTTCACCCCGATCCTGCCCGGTGGGATCGTAGGACCAGTTCTGGCGGAACATGTAAGAGCCCCGGTTGGGCCAATGCAGCTGATAAAGATCGATAACATCCGTGCGCAGACTCTTAAGCGAGCTTTCCACCGCAATATCAATGGTTTCACTGGAAATCGGCGCGCCATCGCGCACATTCATGTGACCTGCACCCGAGCATTTCGTGGCAATCAGAAGATCATCACGCCGCCCGCTTTCCGCCACCCAGTCCCCGATGATCCGCTCGGTATCGCCTTGCGTTTTCTTCAGCAGGGGGTTGGTCGGATACATCTCCGCCGTGTCGATGATATTGACCCCATGATCCAGCGCCATGTCGATCTGTCGAAACGCATCCGCCTTTGAGGTTTGCGTGCCATAGGTCATCGAGCCGAGGCACAGTTCGCTGACTTTGAGCCCGGTCCGGCCAAGGGGATTCATCCGCATGGGTGTGCCTTTGCATTACGTTCTGGAAATTCTGAGATAACCGCCTGCCCGCAAAACGCAAGGGCTCTTGTTTTTCTCACCGCAAATCCACCAGATGCGCCTCTTGCGATTGCAGAACAAATCAAGAACATCTATGCTACAACCATGTCTGCCCAACTCCTCAGCCGCCGCGCCTATCGCGAAAAACCGGGTCTGCCGTTTCTTGACGGTCTGTCGCTGGCCAAGGCGCGGGCGCATGAGTTTTGCGGGCCTGCCCGGCGTACGCTGGCGCTCATTCTGGCCCGCGCCACTGACGGCCCGGTCTTCTGGATCGCACCGGCCTGGAATCATGACCGGCTGAACGGCGAAGGCATAACCGCCTTCATTGATCCCGGCAGGATCAGCTTTGTCTTTCCCAAACGCCCCGAAGATCTGCTCTGGTCGATGGAGGAGGTTCTGCGCAGCGGTTGCGCCCCCCTGGTGATCACCGAACTGCCGGGCATTCCCGGCCTCACCCCGGTCAGGCGGCTGCATCTGGCAGCGGAAACTGCGGCGCGCGAACATAAGATCTCGCCGCTCGGCCTTATCCTGATCCCCGGTCAGGGCGGCGCCCCGGGGGTGGAAAGCCGCTGGTATATGAAGCCCCGGCACAGCCAGGAAACCCAGCGCTGGCAGCTGGAACGCCGCCGCGCCCGGATGGACCCGCCCGCCGGATGGACACTGGAACGCCAGGGGCAGGAATTCAGGCAGGAACCAGCTAAAAATACCTGATCAGAACCCCCAGAGAAGGGCTTTCCCTCTGGCCATTCCCCGCCCACTTGGCGAAAATGGCACCACTTCGTCAGACATGGTGATCCAAATGCGCATCCGCCCGGCAAAACATGAAGACTGCACCGCGATTGCAGAGTTCTGGAACCCGTTTATCCGCTGCTCAGAGGTCACCTTCAACTCGATCGAAAAAACCCCCGCTGATCTTGCCACCGAACTTGAGCGCAAATCAGCCGCCGACCAGCCGTTTCTGGTGGTTGACGAGGCAGGCAGCATTCTGGGCTTTGCCACTTACGGGCAGTTTCGCGCCTCAAACGGCTACCGGCTGACGATGGAGCACACGATCATTCTGGCCCCTGAGGCAAGCGGCAAAGGGATCGGGCGGGACTTGATGCACCGGATCGAAGATCACGCCCGCGAACGCGGCGTGCACTCGATGCTCGCCGGGATCAGCCACCGCAATCCGCAAGGCATCGCCTTTCACGTTGCGCTCGGCTATTCCGAGATGGCTCGCCTGCCCGAGGTTGGCGTCAAGTTCGACCGCTGGTTTGACCTCGTACTGATGCAGAAATTCCTGTAAGCTCTCCTTCCGATTGGCAAAGAACCGATTATTTGATGTCCCTCTGGTCCCGCATAGCTGACGCCGTTTCCGCCCTTGCGCAGGGCGAAAGCCTGTCGCATGTTTTTGACAAGCTGCGCACGCCGCCCGAACGCAGCGTTGCCTTTGCCATCGCGGTGATCGCGCTGGGGGCCAAGATGGCGAAAGCCGACGGGCTGGTCACCCGCGACGAGGTCACGGCCTTTCGTGAGGTTTTTTATATCCCAAAAAAGGAAGAGGCGCAGGCGGCTAGGGTCTTCAACCTGGCGCGTCAGGACACGACAGGGTTTGAAACCTATGCCCGATCCATTGCTGCGATGTTTCAGGATAATTCAACCGTGCTGGAAGACCTGCTTGAGGGGCTTTTTTTCATTGCGATGGCCGATGGTGAATACCACCCGAAAGAGGATGATTTCATCCAGAGCGTGGCGACGATTTTCGGCGTTTCCGAGCGTCGCTTCCGCTCGCTCAGAACCCGGTTTGCGCCGGATGCCCCGCCGGATGCCTATGATGTGCTGGGCGTTGATCCCGACACGCCGCTTGACGAAATTCGCAAGGCCTGGCGCGCATTGGTGCGCGAAACCCACCCCGATCAGATGCTATCGCGCGGGATACCGGAAGAAGCGGCCAATCTGGCGACGGTGAAACTGATCGCGATCAACCGCGCCTGGGAAGAAATCTCGGCCGGGCGGACCTGATGCGCGTTGCAACCTATAACGTCGAATGGTTCGCCAGCCTGTTTTCCAAGGATAACCGGCTGCTGATCGATGATCACTGGTCGGGTCGCCACAATGTCACCCGCGCCCAGCAGACCGAGGCGCTGGCCAAGGTATTCACTGCCATCGACGCTGATGCCATCCTGATCGTTGAAGCACCCAATACCGGGCATAAGCAATCCTCGGAAACCGCGCTGGAAAACTTCGCCAAGGCTTTTGATCTGCGCACAAATTGCGCCCTTGGCGGCTTTGCCAACGACACCCATCAAGAGATTACGCTACTATATGACCCGGCTGTCGTCACCACCCGCCACGACCCGATCGGGGCACCCAACGGGACTGACGATGTGTTCAGCGCGCCGCGGTTTGATTCCTCGTTTCAGCTTGATCTGGATGTGGACGCGGTGACCGAAACCATCGAGTTTTCCAAGCCGCCGCTGGAGGCCGAGCTTGTGGTCAACAACCACCCGCCCATTCGCATGATCGGAGTGCATGCCAAATCCAAAGTGCCCCATGGTGCCAAATCCCCTCAGGAAGAGGTGCTGATATCCATTGCCAACCGGCGCAAGCAGATGGCGCAATGTGTCTGGATCCGCCGACGTGTTGTCGAGCATCTTGAGGCCGGCGAACCGGTGATCGTTCTGGGGGATTTCAACGACGGGCCGGGGCTTGACGAATATGAAAACCTGTTTGGCCATTCCAGCGTCGAAGTGGTGCTGGGATGTGAAGGGCCGGACGAGAGGATGCTTTACGACCCCCATGCAATGGCGGCAATGAAACCGCGCGGCTCTGGCCGCTATGCAACCTCGCGTTTCTTTCTGAACGAAAGCGGTACCTATCTCAATGCATTCCTTGATTACATCATGGTGTCACCGGATCTGCGCCAAAAATCAAACCGCTGGACCATCTGGCACCCATTTGACAACCCCGATTGCTTTGCCAATTCCGAGCTGCAGCAGGCGCTTTTACTGGCTTCGGATCACTTCCCGGTGACGCTTGATATCGATTTGTGACCTTCGGTCGCGCCCCTTACATTTCCACCCTCCACTCCCCATATGATGGTTAACAGAGCGGCTGGCCTGTCCGGCGGCTCTGACCTCCGGGCCTTTCGCCCGCTACACCGGAATGAACCGGGGGGATATCTGAGAGCCATGTACCTGCGCGTTGCACGGGCGGTTTTGCTTGCAACGTCCAGCCGACTGCACCTCTATCTCCCGGCGATTGCCTGAAATCGCCAGCTGACGGCAATTTGCACAAGAATGCACACGAAGCTGCGCCTGACCCTCAGGTGTGATCAAGTAAAGCTTCCACCGCTTGCACACCCGATTTCAATCGCTGCGCAATCTGGCGTCCCTGCAACCCATTGAAAAAACGCAATGAACTACTAAACTAGTCACCCGAATCTAAAGTTCGCCACATAGGGTCTGCTC
>CAZMNO010000076.1:0-13128 GCA_964567685.1 uncultured Rhodobacter sp.
CTTTTTTCAGGGCTGCCATCACCTGCGCCACTACCTCCGGCGTCTGCAGAATGCGTCGAACCTCATTCACGACAGCATCCTCGACCATTCCAGCCGCCAGCCGCAAGGGGGCGGTCTCTTCGCCGGTCTCGCGGTTCCGGATGGCGTCCATGGAGACGTAGTAGCGGTAGAGCTTGGCACCTTTCTTCGTACTGGTGGGCGTCATGGCTGCGCCTGTGTCGCTGAAGATCAGTCCTTTCAGAAGAGCGGGGGTTTGGGATCGGCTGTTGTTGGCGCGTTTACGAGGGCTTTCTTGCAGGATGGCGTGTACCCGGTCCCAGAGGAATTCGTCGATGATCGCCTTATGCTCACCGGGATAGGCCTTCCCCTTGTGAACCGCCTCGCCGCGATAGACGCGGTTCTTGAGAAGGCGATAGAGGTAGCCTTTGTCGATCAGCGTGCCCTGCTTGTTGCGGTATGGTGTGAAGGGGTGTTGTTGGCGGGGAGCACTTGCCTGCCGCCCGGTCGAAGTCTGGCTCGCTGTCTACTCCTAGTGCATCAGTCAGAATCGTTATTATATAACATAACAATTCGCAACCGGAATAAGAAGCTTTGTAAGAGGTTCTGCAAACCCGAGGGCAAGATTGCCGCCAGAGAACCCGCCATCGTCATAGCGGTCGCGGGTCGCGACCCAACCCTCAGAGCGCTGACTGGCGATGTAGGCCTCGCAGGCCTCTCGCTGGGCGTCGAGAGTGTTGAACTCCATGTCGAGACCTTCTTCGGTCGACTTGCGGGTGTAGATAGCGCAGCGCAGGCGGCGGTTTGGACGGTTCGTACCCTCCATCATACTTGCTCCCGCTTGCGCTCACGCAACCCGACACGCCGAGCGGCGGTTGAGACGGCGCTTCTGCATCGTCATGACCCGGGCCGGTTCGAGATGACCGATGCCGCGCGCGACTGGCGCGGGCTCTCGCTCATCGAACTGGCGCGAAGCTTTCTCGAAACCGAGGGGGTCCGCGTGCGCGGCCTGACCCGCGATGAAATCGCGACACGGGCTCTGCACAGCACCTCCGACTTTCCCCTGATCCTCTCCAATGTCACCAACAAGACCTTGAGGGCCGCCTATGATGTGGCGCCGAGGACCTTCGCGCCGATCGCGCGGCGCACGACAGTGGCGGACTTCAAGGACGTGCATCGTCTGCAGCTTGGTGAAGCCCCGCAGCTCGAGAAGGTTAATGAGAGCGGTGAATACAAGCGCGGCACGATCGGCGAGGCTCAGGAAAAATACCGCATCGAGACATTCGGCAAGGTGATCGGTATAACCCGCCAGGTCCTGATCAATGACGACCTTGACGCCTTTACCCGGGTGCCAGCGCTCTTTGGCACGGCCGCGGCAACTCTTGAAAGCGATGTGGTCTGGGGCGTCATTGCCGCCAATGCGGCCATGGCCGATGGCAAGGCGCTGTTCCATGCCTCCCATAACAACCTCGCGGGAACCGGGGCGGCGCTGGATGTCTCGGGTTTGGCAAAGGCGCGCGCCGCCATGAGCCACCAGAAGGGGGTCGACGGCAAGGCAACGCTCAATATCCGGCCCGCATTCCTTGTGGTGCCGACCTCGCTTGAGCTCAATGCGGAGCAATTGCTGGCACAGACCATCGTCCCCACCAAACCGGGCGATGTAGTACCGGCCTCAATGCGATCGCTGACGGTGATCTCCGAACCGCGGCTGGATCCGGCATCGGGCGCGGTGCCCTGGTATCTTTTTGCCAATCCCGCGGCGATCGACACGATCGAATATGCCTATCTCGAGGGCCAGGAGGGTGTCGCCATGGAAACCCGCATGGGCTTTGACGTCGACGGCATCGAGATCCGCGCGCGGCTTGATTTTGGCGCCAAGGCTATTGACTGGCGGGGCCTCTACAAGAACCCGGGCGTTGCCCTGACGTAATTCAAGGTGGCCGCCTCCGGCAGCCGCCTTTTTTGCGCCCTCGCGTTTCCCATCATCCCTGCACCATAAGAAAGGGTTTTCCCCATGAAAAACTATATCCAGCCGGGTGGCACGATCACCCTGGCCGCCCCCTACGACGTGACCAGCGGGTCCTGCCTGAAGGTGGGCTCCATCGTGGGCGTAGCTGCGGGCGATGCGCAGAGCGGTGAAGAGATCGAAGCCGTGCTCACCGGCATCTTTGAACTTGCCAAGGCTGCCAGCCAGGCCTGGACGGTCGGAGCCAAGATCTATTGGGATGACACCAACAAGATCACGACCACCACGGTAACCTCCAACACGCTGATCGGCGTTGCCGTCGAAGCTGTGGCTGGCGGTGCAGGCGACACGCTGGGCAAGGTGCGATTGAACGGCAGTTTCTAATGACCGCCTTTGCCTCCGCGGTCGGCATGCTGTTTGTCGACCCCAATATTTCGGTCGAAATCTGGCATCGGGATATGGAGGGACGGTTTACGCAGGCGCGCGGTATTCTCCGCCGTCCCGACGAGATCACGGAGTTCGGGACGGCGCGGCTCATGTCGGAAACAACGCGGATCGACGTGCGTGCCGATGACATCCCTGATCCTCGGCCGCAGGAGCAGATACTCATCGGCGAGGAAACCTTCCTGATACAGGGTGAGCCACGCCGTGATCGGGAGCGGCTCATCTGGACCTTGGACCTGCAACCCGCATGAAACTCGGCTTCGACATCACACCTGATCTGGCAGCCGTGATGGCAGCCGAGATCAAAGCCGGTGAAAAGGCCGTGACCACTGCGATGCGAGAGGCCGGAACCGGCCTGAAGACGGCTTGGCGCGGCCAGATTGCACAAGCCGGACTCGGTCGGCGGCTTGCCAACTCGATCCGGAGCCGGACTTATCCGAAGACGGGCGAAAGCCTGAACGCTGCGGCGTTTATCTGGTCCAAGGCGCCGGTGATCGTCGGCGCGCATGAGACTGGCCCTCTGATCCGCTCAAAGGACGGTTTCTGGCTGGCAATCCCGACGCAAGCCGCTGGACGCGGGTTGCGGGGTGGAAGGATCACCCCCGGTGAATGGGAACGGCGGCGGGGCTTGCGGCTTCGCTTTGTTTACCGCCGTCGAGGGCCAAGCCTGCTCGTGGCCGATGGGCGGTTGAACAACCGCGGGCTCGGCGTGGTATCGCGCTCGAAGACCGGGCGCGGACGTGCCACGGTGCCGATCTTCCTGTTGGTGCCGCAGGTCAGGCTGCCGAAGCGGCTGGATCTCGCGCGGGATGCCGAACGTGCGCATGATAGCGTGTCGGGACTGATCGTGGCGAACTGGGTGGAGGTGAGAATGTGATCGTGCCGGTCAAATCAGCCAAGAGTGGACCGGACATCCGACATCGGAATGAAGACGCGGTGCGGGTTGTCGGGATCTCCGAGCGGTTGAAACCCGAGATCGGCGTAGAACCTCCACCGGCGATCAAAGTGCTCATCCTCCAGCACATCGAGAACGATGGCGGCAGCGCCCATCTTGTCAGCAATCTCAATGCAACGCTTCATCGCGTCGACCAGGAGGGCCGTGCCGAGCCCCTTGCTCTGCATGTCTTCGTGGACTGCGACGGCACGGATGTAGATCACTGGAATGTCGGGTACCCCGGTGCGTTGCCACTTCTTCGGGCCAAGATCTGAACGTACAGCCATTGCGCCGAGCGTGTAGAAGCCGAGCACGGCGGAATCGTCTTCAGCTGTCATGATCCACGCCATGACCATACCATTCCTGATCTGGTCCGAGAGGGAAGACTTCAGGAAGTTGTCGATTGGCGCAAAGCCACAGGAAAAGGCGCTGCGGTCATGCAGCGCCTTGTCGAATTTGGCGATTGTAAGGGCGGGTGTCTCCGCCGCGGCTTCAGCCGGCATCCTTCAACAGGCCCTTCGATGCTTCCGCAGCGCGGGCCAGACCCGGCACGACCTTGCCCGGCGCCTCGACGGCGGACCGGAATGCTTCGAACGCATCAATGGGCAGGATGGAAAGCGACATGCGTTGCTCCACCTCCTGCGCACGCAGAAGGGCGGCCTGACGGATGAAGTCGGCTTCTTGCAATCCGGTGGCCGCAGCCGCAGCCTTGATCCGCTCCTCGTCGGCGCGATGCATGCGCAACTCCTTGCGCGCTTCCATCTTACCAGGGGTCGGCGTGGCTTTTTCGATGGCGAACATGATCGGTCTCCTTCGTGCTATTATGTACGGTATAACGCCGTACATGTCAAGGCTGGTGCCTGGCGGACGAAAGATGATCGAACCCGCACGATAAAAAGGAAAGCGCACCATGCCCACCCCTCGCGAAACCATCCTCGCAGCGCTGCTCGCGCGGCTCGCGTCTCTGCCCGCGACTGTCCTACGCGGAGAGGTCCTGCCCGAACGCGTGCCGGCGGAGGGTCTGCTGATCCTGCGGGACGGCGAACCCGGGGAGCCAGAAGTGTCTCTGTCGCCGCTGGCCTACCGATCTTGTGCGCAAATCACAGTTCGATGCGGGACTTGGGGGAAAGGCAGCGTCCAGCCACGGGCACGCAATTGGGGACGTCAGTGGGTTGCAAACGGCGCTGGATGGCAAATCCGATGAGGCGCATGGTCATGCGATTGCCGATGTGACGGGATTACAGACGGCGCTGAACGGCAAGGCGCCCCTTGCGTCGCCTGCGCTGAGCGGCGCTCCAACCGCGCCGACGCCTACAGTTGGAACTAACACCACCCAGATCGCAACAACAGCCTTCGTCCAGTCAGCCCTTTCGGGCTTCGGGGCTGGCGACATGCTCAAAGCCACCTATGACAGCGATGCCGATGGCAAGGTCGACGCGGCTGAGGCGGCCGATAGCGTGCCCTGGGCTGGCATCACCGGCAAACCGTCCAGCTTCTCGCCCTCTGCGCACAGCCATGCCATTGCGCAAGTGACCGGATTGCAATCTGCCCTGGACGCAAAGGCGCCCTTGGCATCGCCGGCAATGACCGGCACGCCGACTGCGCCCACGGCGACCAATGGCACCAGCACGACGCAGGTGGCCACGACAGCCTTTGTGTCAGCGGCAATAGGTGCACTGATCGATGCGGCACCCGGAGCAATGGACACGCTGAATGAATTGGCCGCAGCCCTTGGGGATGACCCAAACTTTGCCACGACCGTGACCAATGCACTCGCCGACAAGCTGGCCAAGGCATCAAACCTTGCCGACGTGCCGAACAAGTCGACGGCGCGTTCTAACCTCGGACTTGGATCCATTGCCACCCAGGCGGCGAACAGCGTGGCCATTACTGGAGGCAGCATCTCTGGGGTCGCACTTGATGGCGGGACATTCTGATCCCCGACAACTTCGACTTGATAGTCAGACAAGGAGGCAGGCCATATGGCCCTCAAGATGAAACGCTCCGCCGTGGCGGGCAAAGTGCCCACGACGGGACAGCTGGATCTCGGTGAGCTTGCGGTCAACACCTATGACGGCAAACTCTATCTGAAACGCGACGATGGCGCTCAGAGCATCCAGCGGCTAGCCAATGCAGGCCAGGACGAGAGTTTCGAAAACCTCAGTGCCCGCAAGCTTACTTTCGACAATCTGGAGAAATCCGGGCTCTCGGACGATGGCGATTTGGGGTTTGACGCATCGCAAGGGTTGATCCTTTACCGCACGCAACAAGGTGTGGATGGCGCAGTCACGGTTCTTGACGGGGCAAATATTGAGGCCGGTGACGGTATTGCCATTACCAATACGGGGCTGGGAGGAACCGGCACACAGAAGTTCACCTTCAGCGCTGCGTTGGGCTTGCCGGCGCTGAACCCGGGATCCGCGATCAGGAGCCGTATCGACGCTCAAGTCTCGCGGCATTCCACGAGTTACACCACACAGCATGTCTTCAGCTTTCTCCAGACTGGCACCATCCGCGTCTCCCTTGAGTTGAAGTGTAGTGATGCGGCCAGCCCGGGCGATGTGCGCATCCGGAGATTGAGAAACGCGTCCTGGACCACGGTGGCCAATTGGACGCCAACCACTAGCTGGCTCACCAAGACGGCCGATGTCGCCGTCAAACTCGGTGATAAAGTCGAGGTGCAGTACAAAGGTGGCGGAACGGCAATGCGAAGACTGCTGCGTGGCGAAGCCTGCGTCCATAAGATCGAAACTGTCATTCCCGAAGCAGCGCGGGACGGTTGGCCTCTCGCTTACGCGATCGCCTGGATCTCAGTGGCGGGCGGCGACTCCGTCATGCCCCCCTGGGTGCGTCATCAATTCCCCGAAGCTAGCCGCCTGGTTCGCCGCCTTCGTGATACACCCTGCACAGATCCTGACTGTGACTGGTGCCGCGAACAGAACGACCCCAACGCCCTCCTCAAGAGATGGTTTGGCTTTGAAGGGTTTCGGCCAAACCCGGTAGGGCCCGATGGTAAGCCGCTCCAGGAAACCATCGTTGCGACTGCCCTTGGTAAGAGCCCAATCCTCGGTATCTTGCCCACCGGGACCGGCAAGTCCGTCTGCTACCAACTGCCGGCGCTTTCCCAATTTACGAAGACCGGGGCGCTGACTGTGGTGATCTCTCCGCTTGTTGCCCTCATGGCAGATCAGGTGGAGGGGATGCGCCGGCAGGGCATCACGTCCTGCGTCACGATCAACGGCATGCTCTCGATGCCCGAGCGCCAAGAAGCTCTGAACCAAGTGCGCCTCGGTGATGCAGCGATGCTGTTGATTTCACCGGAGCAGCTCCGGAGCCCATCTGTCCGTTCTGTTCTGAACCAACGCGAAGTAGGGTATTGGGTACTCGATGAGGCGCACTGCGTCTCGAAATGGGGGCATGATTTCCGGCCGGACTACCGCTACGTCGGACGATTCATCAAAGAGTTCTCTGGCGATGAAGACCCCGCTCCGATCATCTGTCTGACAGCAACTGCAAAACCCGACGTCATCCAAGACATAACTGACCATTTCAAAACCAAGCTTAGCGTCATCCTTAAGCTTCTCGACGGTGGGGCCGTCCGCGAAAACCTCTCTTTCGAGATCATTCCCACGGACAAGGGTAGAAAGCTTGGGGACGTCGTAACGGTCTTGCAAGATGCTCTTCCGAAATCAGGTAAATCTGGAGCGATCGTCTACTGCTCAACACGGTCCGCAACTGAGCGTATCGCGGCTTTTCTTAAGGAGCGCGGTTTTGCGGCGGCGCATTACCACGCCGGCCTGAAACCGGAAGAGAAACACGATGTGCAGATGGCTTTTGCCGACGGCGCGTTACGCGTCATCGCGGCCACCAACGCCTTTGGGATGGGGATCGACAAGCCGGACATCCGCCTTGTCGTGCATGCAGACATTCCGGGCTCACTAGAGAATTACCTTCAGGAGGCGGGGCGTGCCGGTCGTGATCGGGAGCATGCCCGAGGTGTTGAAGACTTCGTTCGCGAGATTGGGGACCGTGAGACGGATCGCAGGGATATCCTCGAATGGTTAGCTGAATGGGGACGCGGTGTCCGAAAACGCCAGAGCGGCCTACTTCTTCTCTCAGCCCATCGCGCCAAAGGGCTCGAGTTCGACCACGTTGTAGTGCTCGATGGAGCTTGGGAGAAGCGATCGAACGGCGAAGATAAGGATGCGGCGCGGCGCCTCTACTACGTGGCTATGACACGAGCTCGGCGCAGTCTGGCGCTCACAACAATGACTGACAAGCATCCAATTCTTGAGAATCTGAACGACGAAGCGTTCCTAATCCGAAGGTGCGCGCCAGGCACGGTCGAAGTCTCGGATTGCCGAAAGCTCTACAAGACCCTGGATCTTTCAGAGGTCTTTTTGGATTTTGCCGGACGATTGCACGAAGGTAACGCGTCGCTTGCAGCTCTTGAACGTATCAAGTCTGATGACCCACTCCTCTTGGAAGAGCGGGGCGACCACTGGGTGGTGACCGACCGCGATGGGACTGCGGTCTGTCGCCTCGCAAAGAAGTTTGCACCGCCGGCTGGAGCGAAGTTTCTCCACGGAAACGCGTATGCGATCTCAACTAGATTCCGAGAGGACTCCGCAGAACAATACCAGAGCCATCTCAAGCGAGACACATGGAGAGTGGTGCTGCCAGAGTTGGTCTTCGGGTCTTCTTCCGTCGCTCACGTGAGAGAGGGGGCCAACGAAAGCAAACAGACTTGGGCCCCAAGCATATTCAAGGGCACGGGCCAAGAACAAGCAAGCATCGAGCCGGAAGTAGCGGAAGGCTCGGGCGGTCGGCTTCGCGCAGACAATCAGTTTATTTTGGAGTTAACTGAAGACCAGAAGCATATTTTGAATGCTATCGAGGATAACGACGATGGTATCTCGTTTTCAGAATTATGCGCAAAAACCGGCTTTTCTGCCGCTAAGGTTCAGGGAGATCTAGGTGCTATAACCAATAAATCACGGAAGATTTTTGGGGAAAGGTTCGTTTTTTTAAATAAGCGCAATGGCCGCTATTATCCTCATGGTTCCATTCTCCCTGTGCCAGAGGCTGCGTCGGAAGTTTCAACCTATCACGAGCGAATTGAAAAAGTTAAAAAGAAATCTCCGAACGCTTATGCGGCTTGGGACGAGGATCAGGAAGTAGAGCTCAGGGATTTGTTTGAGCGGCAAATTTCTATTGCAGAGATAGCGAGAACTATGGGGCGCCAACCGGGCGGTATTCGTAGCCGGCTGAAAAAAATTGGCCTAATCGACAAAAAGCATGCAAAGCGGGCTCCGCAGGATGCGAGCGCTAAGATACTGCCGGATGAAGAATATCAGGTAATCGAAATTGAAGAAAAATTGGATACGGAAATCATATGTGACGAATGTGGTGAAGTGATTCCGGAACTTCGCCTGAAAGCAGCACCTGGCACATCCAAATGTGTGGATTGTGCCTCAAAGCGACCCTTTGAGAAAAGACAAATTAAGGAGCCTTGGGGGACCAGAGAGGAATTCAATAAAGATCGCTGGTCTTGGATCCCCTGGCGAAAAAAATAGGCCTATTCTACTGGGGAGCCTTAAGGGATTCGGGAGATTACATGGTGAATGTGCTTTGTATCAACGAACGCAACTATTTCTGGGCCTTCGAGGCAAAGGCTGCATAAATGAGCAATTGGAGCGACACAAAAGCGTGACAGATCCAGCCTCCTTTGAGAGCGGCGCGCGGCATTGTGATCTTTAACTTCCCTTGGACTGGACAAAAAGCTTACCGTGGACTGGGTAGACCTATGCTGAGCAGGCTCTTTTGATGACGATAAATGAAGACACCGGAGAAGATGTCGTTTGTCCGGTTTGTGACGCGACAGAGTTCTGGGATTGTGGTCACTTGGTTGCTAGCTTTGACCTAAGCTTCTGCGAGTGTCAGGGCGGTTTGTTCTATGAACATATGCACCAGTTTTCCTCTCTCATCGAAGGCGCATTCCTAATTCATTTGCAGAATGGTTCTGAGCCCAGCTTTAACTACGATGCACTTCCAGAGCTCTGGGATGAAGCAAAGAACACCTTTGAGCCCGGCGACGAGGACTATGTGGACCTTGATGGTGATATCTTGCAGAGGTTTCTTATTGAACTGCTCGAGGAAGCAGGTGCGTTTGAAGCCCCGGGATCATTGATGGACCCTGGCGGCCCTGGAATGACTTCCTCGATGTCGTTGCTGTTTTCTGAGAGCCCATCTGAGGCGATCAGGAAAGCGCTTCATAAACTGCCCATCGAGCTGAAGTAAGAGTATGGGACGGCTCAGACACGAGCGCCGGTATCTTTGTATCGATTTCGCTCCGAGGTGAAACGGCTATTGGCAAGGATGGAGGCGAACTGATGACGCTGACGGAGGTACAGATCGAGGCCGTAATCAAGGCTGGGCTCTTCGACGCGTCTGGATTGAGCGATGCTTGGTGCGTTGGCGGCAGGCAGAATAACCCAGCCTACGTAGCCTTTTTGCCAAACGCGTTGCATTCCTCGCGGGGAATTGCACTCAACATGTCGATTTGGGCGATGAACCGGGCGCAAATCGCTGATGCGATGTTGCGTACATTGTAAATTTGTTGGGTCAACGAGGCAGCTAATGCACCCGAAGGTGCTCCAGCGAAATGGAGTTTTGTCCCGACCGAGCATGATAGGTGACGAGGGGCCCATCCAGTCCTGCGGAATAGTCCAGACAAAGCGCATTCTCCGCCTGAAGCCGCGGGCGACCTGTCATCCAGTAGTGACCAAAAAATACAGGTGCTGCGTCGCTCGGGTAGGCAGAGGTCAAAACGTCGTCAGGAAGTTTTTGATCCGGTAGTTGTTCCGGATTCGGCACTGAGATCGCAATATCGCGCCATGAAACCGCGTTTCCGTTCCACCACTTCCTGCGAACTTCTCTCCTCTCATGACCGCCTTTGTCGACGAAGAAGAAGCCGTCGGGCAACTCGAGTTCAGGGCCTTTGAGAGCGGTCTCGACCAGTTCGAACAGCGAATGCTGTTTGTCCGCTGCATTGATCAGTTGATCTTCCGACATGACGCCATTTCGGGTGAGCGCCTTCAGTTCCTGAATGCCGGCTTCGTTCCAGCATGCGTGCACCGCGCGAAAGCCTCCGAATTCTTGAAAAAGAGGAAGTGTTCGCATCCAGGCGATTGCTTCCTTGGCCGCATCCGACCCGTGCGGGAATTCCTTTAGAAAGGAGGCGTGTTGGTCGATGTTCTTTTGCGAGTGGTCCCTGAGCGGCCCGTTCTGACCGCTTGTGTGGAAATGTATCGCGTTCAGTTCATGGTTGCCCATGACTGCGGACGCAGTGCCGGCATCGATCATTCCCCGAACGATGCGTATGACCTCCCGATTGTCGGGCCCTCTGTCAATGAAATCACCTAGAAAAATCACATGACGGTTTGGGTCGGTATGGCGCCACGCACCGCGCCTTTCAGAGTATCCAAGGTTGCGGAGAGCCGCTCTCAGTTTTCCTGCCTGCCCGTGAATGTCAGGAATTATGTCGTACATTCATCGTTCCTTTCATTATTTTGGTTTCTGCTCAGCACACTAAACGGCGATTCTCATTCGTCGGCATCGTCTGAAGACAGTCTGATTTGTTCCTCGAGCCATTTTTCATTTTGGTGATCGAAGTATGCTGCAAGTTCAGGGTAAAACTCCGAGGACGCTGTCGCAAAATTGAAGATTTCGTCGGCATTGGTCCCGTCGAAGTTCAAATCTCTGTAGTCATCAATGAGTCCGTTTTCGTCGATGATGGAAATCACCTGGCGCATCGACAGTGGGTTCTTGGCCCATCGCGGCTTGACGACGAACCGTTCTGGCGGTTCCTGCTCCATGTATTCATCGACCAGCCGAAAATAGATCCGTTCCCCAGAGCGCCGCGCCCTTATCGAAAAGACGTCCATCGTTACCGATCGCAAGGTGACCCGCGCTATCTCCACTTCATCCGTGCGGAGAGGGGGGAGATACTCCCCGCCCATGAGCCAGGGATGTATTGCCCCCTGCATCGATCGAGCCGTGCTATCGAGCGTTGGTTCGGTGGGCACGGCGAGGTCTGATCCAGAAGCGGCCTCATTCTTGGCAGCCTGCCTTCGAAGTTCTCCGGTGATGTGGCTTCCGAAGTAAGAAGCCAGACTTTGCGGACCCCAGTAGGACTTGGGTCTGAAGTCGAGGTCGAATTTTTCTGACATCATGGTTTCCTTAGCTTATTCTTTCCACATGCTCACTTTCCCGTCAGCCAGCCTTGCTGTCTGGCATACTTGGCGGCGCCTGTTGCTGGCAGATGGGCCCAGTTGAGATCTGAAGGCTGCATCTCTATGCCGTATTCCTGGTTCCAGGCCCGCCCACATCGGTTGCATTTGTGGCCGTCGGCTAAGCCGTGCATCCAGATCATCTCGACGTCCCAGCTGCCGCAAATGCACAGTTCTCGTGGGGGCAGGGTGCCTTTCGGTACACAGCAGGCCATCACTTTTCCTCGCCGGAAGCATCGCCAAGATCGACAACAAGCCAACTCGTTCGTTCAGCCACTTCAGCCGCAAGATGCGGCAGGCACCATGAACCATCGAGTTTTGCTGTCGCATAGCGCGGCGTACTCGGATGTTCGCCTAGTTCTAGCCACAGGTGCGGTATACGGGCGCCAAAGGGGCCGGTGATTTGGTCACTGAAAAGATCGTACAGGAGGTCGTGAGCTTCCGTTTCGGGCCGGTAGTTTGCATGCCAAATGCGAAACGCGGGATCTTCGAATTCGGTTGGCTCATAGAGATCCTCTTCCGCAAACCAACCCTCTTCGATCATACGCCAATGATCCGGTTGTTGCAGGACGAGATCGGTGCCTGAGCCGAATGCCCGCTCAAGTGCCTCTGGCTTGATCAGTTTCGATGGCGTCTCAGGGCCGTCGCTAAAGAGCAATAGCCGTCCGTCACCGGATGGTTTTGTGAACAGTGTCCGCTCTCGTGGTAAGGCCTTCAAGGGTAGGCGGACGTCCGGTTCCTCTGACGCATTCACAGCTAGAGGACTGGATGCGGTCGCAGCAGTTGTGACGATGAAATCTCGACGTGTAATCATTGCGGTCTCCGTTTTGAGACCGGCAGGATAATCGCTTGTGGATGAGGCCAACCCATTCGTTGCCGATCTGGCCGCATCCCCTTTCGGGCGACCACCTTGCCGGGTTTGGCAGGTTGGCGGAGGCATAGCCTCACTCTTGATGCACTAATAAATCTATGCGCGATCGCTCCGAGTTTCAATGGCCGCGTGCTGATCGATGTGTTTCTTTCCGCATCTTTTCGACTGAATACGCAGTAAATGACACTGGCTTTAGAGAGAGTTCGCGACTAGTTCGATTCCCACCGCCACTTGCACATCGCAAACCCGAGATGAGGTCCCTGACGGGGCCTTTTTTCTTTTTGTTTCAAAGGGGTTTAGTGGGGCCCTCCGACTTTTGGAGACTGGCTGTTAACCCTAAATTGGTCTCCGAACGCCCCGAGTCTCTTTTCACCCGCCCTTCACTCAAATCGAGACGGATTCAAAAACTCACGTATTTTCCGATGCTTGTCAGAAATGGGCTGCGCCGCAGTTGAGGCAACTTCGACCGCTATCGATGCAACCGGAGACACCCGGAGGCGGCGTGGTAGTGCGAGATGGTGAGAAAGCCTTGGTAGGTTGGGCCACAACCAAGTCGTGCGACACTGCTCACGCGACAGTGGTCGACGGATCCCAGACCAGTCATTCGCTGCAGCTTGCAGTAAGG
>CAZMNO010000077.1:0-12937 GCA_964567685.1 uncultured Rhodobacter sp.
CTTCCGCGTCATAACCCATGAGAGGTTTCGGGTTTTGGCGTAGGTGCGGTATACCGATCTCTTTTTCATTGATTTGGCTCTGGTTTAGATTTCCTGGAAGGTAATGGATGGCCGTTTGCAGAAAGCCATCGACGCAGAGCGGCCGTAAGTATCCTTGAGTTGCCTGTTATCGAATTGATCCCACCGAAGCTGAACAAATGATCCCAATCTGCGTCCGGTTGGCGCCAGCCAGGGCCGTAGCAAAGCTCCAATACCGCCTCAGCATTCCTAGGCTGCCATGTGTTGACCCCAAAAAACTGGGTCTGTTGACGCCCGTAGTAAGGCACATTGTACGTCAGCACGCCCTCTTTAAACCTCAAATTCCGGGTTTCCCAACCTTCCGAAACTATACTGGAGTAAATGTCAATTGGGACATCCTTAAAAAAGAATCCGTAGTTGCGGAGGCCCGAATTCAAGAAATGAACCTCTCGGAACTTGCTTAATCCTGCAGAATGAAGAGCTGCCGTTGCATCGTCGCTCAGGCGTGTCCCGCTGATCCGTAGGTCGATATCATTATCGCCGGGAATGAAATCCCCATTCCTAGCCATCCCAAGCAATGTCCCATCGCAAATTGTATAATCTACATTCTGCGCATCAAGTACCCCACAGGCCAGGCGCAGTGCCTCAACCGCTGTCTTATGGTTGTTTGCAGGATCGCTAAACGCCGGAAGCTCAGACTTTTCTACTTTGTCTACCGAAACAAGTGCTTCGTTGGAATGTAAGAGCTTGATTTCCATCGCGGTCACCTCGCGGCTAAAATTTGTTAAAACACACGGAAAACTGCGATATCGGACACGCTTTAATGAGACCTGCCATTCGATACTTCCAAGTGTCATTGATTTGCGTCAAGCGCGGTGGATATTGACACGTTATTTAAGTTTGCACATTTTGACACAAATACAAGTTATCCAATTGTAGCAAACCGCCTTTCCCCGGGGTCTCGGATGAGGTTTCTGGCGCAAAGCAGTGCGCTGCGCTGCCTTCGGCGGCTTGCTTGGCTGATGGTCCTTTGCAATCGTCTGTATCCGACTGGTTGTCAGGCTTTGCTCGTTTCTCCTTTCCCACTTGCCGATATACCACGCCACAGCTAGACCCCTCACATGCTCGACGACAACGACATCCACCCGCTCTTCGCCGGTGCCCCGGCTACGAAACAGTTCAGGAAACTGCGCAAGCGTATCGTGCGCCAGACCCGCGAGGCCATTGAAGCCTACGGTATGATTGAACGCGGCGCCAAGTGGCTGGTGTGTCTTTCCGGCGGCAAAGACAGCTACACTCTGCTGGCAGTTCTCCACGAGCTTCAGTGGCGCGGCATGCTGCCGGTGGAGCTGCTGGCCTGCAATCTCGATCAGGGCCAGCCGGGTTTCCCGGCAACCGTTCTGCCGGAATTTCTGCAGAAGATGGGGGTCGCGCATCGCATCGAGTACCAGGACACCTATTCAATCGTCACCTCCAAAATCGCCGAAGGCCGCACCTATTGCGCCATGTGTTCACGCCTGCGCCGTGGCAACCTTTACCGCATCGCGCGCGAGGAAGGGTGCTCTGCGGTCGTTCTTGGCCATCATCGCGACGATATTCTTGAAACCTTTTTCATGAACCTCTTTCACGGCGGTCGGCTGGCAACAATGCCGCCAAAACTGGTGAATGAAGAGGGTGATCTTTTTGTCTATCGCCCGCTGGCAAATGTCGCCGAGGCGGATTGCGCGAAGTTCGCGCAGGCGATGCAATACCCGATCATCCCCTGCGATCTCTGCGGCTCGCAAGACGGGTTACAGCGCCAGCAGGTCAAGGCCATTCTGGATGGATGGGAAAAGAATGCCCCGGGCCGCAGGCGGGTCATGTTCCGCGCCTTGATGAACGCCCGCCCCAGCCATCTGCTCGACCCCGAACTCTTTGACTTTGCCAATCTTGCGCGGCCCAACGGCAACTGATTGCTATCAATCGATGTAAATTGCAGGCTTTTGAGTCGGCAGCATTAACGCCCCGGTCAGACCCTGCTTGCTAGTTTCCACCTGACGGGTGGGATGACCTGCCCGGCACTTGGCAGGGGGCCGGTCTTTGGCAATTCTCAGAGACGCGCAAAAACACATCCGGTTGAAACGCAGTCTGGCCGATTTCCAGCTGCTGAGCTTTCTGCCGCTTTTCCTGATCGCCGCGTACTGGAGCCGGACCGAAGCCATTCTATTCGTCGTCAGCTTCATGTTTCCGCTGCTGCTGGCATTTCAGGAACTGGTCAAAACTACGAACCCTCCGCTTCCGCCGACAATCCCCGCACCACCCCAGCGGGACGCGCTGACAGGTCTCTGCGGGCGGCAGCATCTGATCGATCATCTCAGCGCCTTGCTGCAACAGGAACGTAACACCGGCTGCGCGACGGCCGTTTTACATATCGATATCGACAAGTTTCGCCTGATCAACAAACGCTACGGGCTTGAGGCCGGGGATCGCGTCTTAAGCGAAATCGGCGCGCGGATCACCTCTTGCCTGCGCGACAACGATATCGTTGCCCGCATTGATGGCGATGATTTCGCCATTGTTCTGGCGCCGATCAAAAAGGCCGATTTCGCCATCGCACTGGCCGTTTCCGACCGCATCCGCGAGACGCTCGCGCATCCGTTCAGCATCGACCGGATCACCTGTTATCTGACCTGCTCCATCGGCATCTGCCTGTCTGGCCGTGCCCCGGTGCAGGCAGCGGAATCCGTGCTGGCCAGCGCGGAAATCGCGCTTGATCTGGCGCGCCGCGAAGGCCCCGGTGCCACCCGCAGCTTTTCACCGAAAATGCGGCGTGAATCGCAAAAACTCTCATCGCTTTCAACCGAACTGACATCCGCGCTGGAAAACGGTCAGATCAGGCCCTATTTCCAACCGCAGATCTGCGCCGAGACCGGCGAGGTGGCCGGGTTTGAAGCCCTGGCGCGGTGGGAACATCCGACAAATGGCGTTGTGCTGCCCGATCTGTTTCTGAAAGCCATCGAAAGCTCCGGCAAATCGGCGCGCCTGGGCGAGGTCATCCTTTATCACAGCCTGTCGGCCCTGAAATCGTGGGATCAGTCCGGTTTCAGGATTGCCAGCGTCGGCGTCAATTTCTCGTCCGAGGAATTGCGCAATCCCAAACTCGTGGAAAAGATAAAGTGGGAGGTGGACCGGTTTGATACCACCCCTTCACGCGTGACCATCGAGGTTCTGGAAAACGTGGTCAGCGAACATGACGACGATGTGATCACCCGCAATATCCGCTCGTTGGCGGCTCAGGGGTTCGGCATTGATCTTGATGATTTCGGCACCGGGCAGGCTTCAATCGCCAATATCCGGCGTTTTGCCGTCAACCGGATCAAGATCGACCGGTCCTTCATCACCGGCATCGACAAGGATCCCGAGCAGCGGGTGATGACCGCGGCCATCATTCAGATGGCGCAAAGCCTTGGCCTTGAAGTGCTGGCCGAAGGGGTGGAAACACCGGGCGAGCAAAGCTGCCTGGCGCAAATCGGCTGCCAGTATATCCAGGGGTTCGGGGTTGCCCGACCGATGCCGTTTGAAGAATCAATCGCCTGGCTGCACCGGTACCGCGGCAAGCTGGCAGGAGATGATGCCCCGCATCGGCGCACGGGTTGATATTCAGACGTTTCAACCGCATCTGAATGGGGACTGAACGGCGCAACAGCCCGAAAACCGCTTGACCTTTCCGGCCCACATCTGTTGAACCCTTCTATCTTGAAAACATCGGGTGGATCCGGGAATGGATGAACAGAATAAGAACCTTATTCTAGCAACGGCACTGAGCGCGTTGGTAATTCTGGTGTGGCTCACTTTCTTCCCACCGGAACAGCCCGTGGCACCGGAAGCCGACACCACATCGGCCACCACCGGCAGCACGACCACCAGCCCCGATCAGGACAATGCAACGCCGACGACAACCGGCGACGCCCAGGTCACGCCAGCGCTTGAAACAGCGACGGCCGAGACCCGCGACGAGGCCCTAGGCAAAACCCGCCGCATCGCCATTGAAACCGACCGCGTCACCGGCTCGTTCTCGCTGCGCGGTGCCCTGCTCGATGATCTGTCGTTGAACGACTACAACGTCCACCTCAATGATCCGAGCGAGAAGTTCACCCTTCTCTCCCCGGTCCAGCCGGCCGCCGGCTATTGGGTTTTTCACGCCTGGTGGTCCCCCGGCAAATCGGTCGCCCCTGATCTGGTCCCCTCGGCCTCTACCGAATGGACGGTGAAAAGTGGCGATAAACTGACCCCCACCACCCCGGTGACCCTGATCTGGGACAATGGCCAGGGTCTCGTATTTGAGCGCACAATCGCCATTGACGACAACTACATGTTCACCGTTACCCAGTCGGTTCTGAACAACACCGGCGGAGCCGTCGATCTGGCCGCCTATGCCGCCCTCACCCGCAAGGGCGAACCCGATATCAAGGGGTTCTTCATCCTGCATGAGGGTGCCATCGCGTCGGTTGATGGCGAGCTCGTGCAGACAACATATAAAAAAGTCCGCAAATTCGACGTCAACGCCAATACCGGCCAGCATTCCGAAACCGAGATCTTCACCAAAGGCGGCTGGACCGGATTTACCGATCACTACTGGATGACCAACATCATCCCGCAGACCGAGACCGAGTTCAAATCGGTCACACAATGGAGCGAACGCGCCAATCGCTACCAGACCGATGTGCAGTTCCCGGCCAAAATCATCCCGGCGGGTGAGCGCTATGAGGTCGTCACCTCGATCTTTGCCGGGGCCAAGGAATACGACGCGATCAAAGCCTACGAAACCGATCTCAGCATTCCGCAATTCGTCGATTCCATCGACTGGGGCTGGTTCTTCTTCCTGACCAAACCGATCTTTCAGGTGCTGCATTTCATGAACAGCCTGATCGGCAACATGGGCTGGGCGATCATCAGCCTGACCATCGTGATCAAGGCACTGTTATTCCCGCTGGCCTATAAATCCTATGTCTCGATGGCGCGGATGAAAGAGCTGCAGCCGGAAATGGAGAAGCTGAAGGAAAAGGCTGGCGACGACCGGCAGAAAATGCAGCAGGAGATGATGAAGCTCTACAAGGAGAAAAAGGTGAACCCGGCCTCGGGCTGCCTGCCGATCCTGTTGCAGATTCCGATCTTCTTTTCGCTTTACAAGGTGATCTTCGTCACCATCGAACTGCGCCACGCCCCGTTTTTCGGCTGGATTCAGGATCTCTCGGCCCCGGACCCGACCTCGTTCATCAACCTCTTTGGCCTGTTGCCATTTAATGCGCCTGACCCGGCCAGCATCTTTGCCATCATCTCAATCGGTGTTTTCCCGATCCTGATGGGGATCAGCATGTGGTTGCAGCAAAAGCTGAACCCGGCCCCCACCGACAAGACACAGGCGCAGATCTTTGCCTGGATGCCCTGGGTCTTCATGTTCATGCTCGGCCGGTTTGCCAGCGGGCTGGTCGTCTACTGGGTGGCCAACAACATGATCACTTTCACCCAGCAGTACCTGATCATGCGCAGCCAGGGGATCAAGCCCGACGTCTTTGGCAACATCACCGCAAGCTTCAAGCGCAAGGGCGAAACCAAGGGATGACAGCAACGGTCGCCAATATCTGGCGTCACCCGTTGAAATCCCACGGGCGCGAAGCGCTGAACGCCGTCTCGCTGACTGCAGGCAAAACCATGCCCGGTGACCGGGTCTGGGCGGTCGCGCATGAGGCAAGCCATTTCAACGCAAAGAACCCGCAATGGGTCCCCTGCCAGAGCTTTTCGCGCGGGTCGCAAAACCCGGCGCTGATGGCGATCAATGCCCGCTATGACGAGGGGACCGGCAAGCTTACCCTCACCCATCCCGATCTGCCCGAAATCACCTTCAACCCGGACAACCGCGCCGAGTGCTGGCGGTTTCTTGACTGGGTCTTACCGTTGAAAGCCGCTGGTCGCGCCGAACCGGCCGAGATTGTCAAAGTAGAGGGCCGTGGCATGACGGATACCGACTATCCGTCGGTATCGATCAATTCACTGGCCTCACTCCGGTCGTTTTCCGAAACCGCCGGGCAGGAGGTTTCCCCCCTGCGCTGGCGCGGCAATATCTGGCTTGACGGGCTTGAACCCTGGCAGGAATTTGACTGGATCGATCAGGAGATCACCATCGGCAGCGTCACCCTGCGCATCCGCGAACCGATCATGCGCTGTCTGGCCACCTCGGCCAACCCGGCAAGCGGTGCGCGTGATGTTGACACTCTGAAACTGCTGGAAGACGGTTGGGCCACAAGGATTTCGGTGTTTATGCCGAAGTCACAAAGAGCGGCAGCATCGCAATCGGCGATACTCTAAGTCTGGAGAGGGCCTGAATTGGACATAAGTTTCTCCATAGCCCCGGCACCGGAACCGGCAGAGGCCGAGGCCGGTCGTCTGCTGTTTGCACAGGGCTGCGATTTCGTCAAAGGCGTGGTTGCAATGGACGGTCTGCCCGCGCCCGACCGGATCGAGGTTTGCTTTGCCGGGCGCTCCAATGTCGGCAAGTCCTCACTGATCAACGCGCTGGTCGGGCAGAAAAACCTCGCACGCTCGTCCAACACGCCGGGGCGCACGCAGGAGATCAACTTTTTCACCATCGGCAACAGCCACTATCTGGTCGACCTGCCGGGATACGGCTTTGCCAATGCCCCGGTTCAGGTGGTGGAAAAATGGCAGCGCCTGATGAAAGCCTATCTTTCAGGAAGGGCCAGTCTGAGGCGGGTTTTTCTGCTGATCGATGCACGCCACGGCCCGAAAAAGGTCGATCAGGAGATCATGCGCCTGCTCGATACCTGCGCCATCACTTTTCAGGTCGTCCTGACGAAAACCGACAAGATCAAAGACAAGGACCGCGCCACCGTCATCGCGCATACGCAAAAGGCACTGGCCAGCCACCCGGCGGCCTATCCCGAGATCGTGCTGACATCGGCGGAGAAGAAAGATGGGCTGGAAACCCTGCGCGCAACAATTCACGCCATCGTCTGACGCGCCACCGGTTCGCCGGGGCTTGGCAAGGCCAGGGCAAGCGCGTAACAGGGATTTGACCCGCCGCAAGGACGCCTGACAATGGAGAAACAGACCGCGATGAAACGGGATTGGATCGCAACCGCGCGTACCCTGAGCGAGGCCCTGCCCTATCTGCAACGCTATGACGGTGCCATTGTCGTGGTGAAATTCGGTGGCCATGCCATGGGCGATGACGAGGCGATGAACAGCTTTGCCCGCGATGTCGTCCTGATGAAGCAGGTCAACGTCAATCCGGTGATCGTGCATGGCGGCGGGCCGATGATCAACGAGATGCTGGACCGGCTGGAAATCAAATCGGAATTCGTCAACGGCAAGCGGATCAGCGACGAAAAGACCGTCGAGATCGTCGAGATGGTCCTCTCTGGCCGCATCAACAAACGCATCGTTCAGGCGATCAACCAGCAGGGCGGCAAGGCTGTGGGGCTGTCGGGCAAGGATTCCAACCTGATGATCTGTGATCGCGCCACGCCCGATCTTGGATTTGTCGGTGAACCGGCCGAGGTCAACCCCCGGGTGCTGACCGAGCTTGCCGCGTCAGGTTATATCCCGGTCGTTGCCCCCTTGGGCACCGGTCGCAATGGCGAAACCTATAACGTCAACGGCGATACCGCCGCCGGGGCCATTGCGGCGGCACTGAAGGCAGACCGGCTGTTGCTGCTGACCGATGTTGAGGGCGTCAAGAACACCGAAGGCGAGGTTGTCACGCAGCTTTCGCCCGGCCAGGTTCTCAAGATGACCGGTGAAGGGGTGATTGCCGGGGGTATGATCCCGAAAACCGAAACCGCGCTTGCCGCCATCAAGGGAGGCGTTCGCGCAGTGGTAATCCTTGACGGGCGTGCACCCAACGCGGTGCTCTTGGAACTCTTCACCGAACATGGGGCCGGCAGCCTGATCCGCGCAGGCTGAACGCCCTTCACCTCAGCGAAAGCAGGTGCCAGATATGGAAAACGAAGCCGTCATCCGCCTTGCCGCCTTTCTCGGCCTGTTCGCGCTGTTTGCGGGCATCGAGGCCATGGTGCCGCGCCGCAATCTGGTTCAGAAACGCCCGACGCGCTGGTTCACCAATCTGGGGCTGGTGGTGATTGACAGCCTGACAGTGCAGCTTATGGCGCGCATCCTGCCTTTCATCGCCGTCGGGGCGGCGATTGATGCCGGGATGAAGGGCTGGGGTCTGTTCAACCACACGGCTCTGCCGGGGTGGCTGGAACTGCTTCTGGCGATCATGATCCTTGATTTCGCCATCTGGGCGCAGCATCTGATCGTGCACAAAGTCCCGCTTTTCTGGCGCTTTCACCGTGTGCACCACGCGGACCGGGATTTTGACGTCACAACCGCACTCAGGTTCCATCCGGTCGAGATTGCCTTTTCCATGTTCATCAAGATTGCCGTCGTTTACCTGATCGGTCCGGCGGCACTGGCAGTCATCTTGTTTGAAATCATCCTCAATGGCACGGCGATGTTCAACCACGCCAATATCCGCCTGCCGCTTTGGCTTGATCGGCTGGTGCGTCTGGTGCTGGTGACGCCGGATATGCACCGGGTTCACCATTCGGTGCATCGTCACGAGCATGATTCAAACTATAGCTTTGCGCTGTCGATCTGGGATCGGATCTTTCGCACCTATGTAGCCCAGCCACAGGACGGGCATGACGCCATGACAATCGGGCTTGAATGGCAGGATGACCGGCCCTCGCAGATAGGCTGGGCGCTGGCCCTGCCGTTTTTCCGCAAATGACCTACGCCTCCGTTGAAAGGGCCTGCCAGGCCGCGGGGCTGGCGATCTTCGGGGCCTTTCACCCTGACCCCTCTGACAAGGCACCCGATGGTTGCCGGACGCTTGTCATGCTCGGGCCAAAGGAACCGGGGTTCTGGGCAATGATCAAGGCCAGCCCCGAATTTGGCACCGCCGATCCGATTGATCGCTGGTCACAGCGCGTGATCACCGACCTTGCGAACAGGCTGGATGCCGAGGCTCTGTTCCCCTTTGGCGGCCCGCCTTACCAACCCTTCATCAGCTGGAGCCTGCGCTCGGGTCGGGTCTGGCAATCACCGGTCAGCCTGATGATCGGTGATGAGGCGGGGCTGTTCCTGTCCTTTCGCGGTGCTTTGGCCTTCAAAGACAAGCTCGACCTGCCGGAAAATCCCGCTGCTTCGCCTTGCGAATCCTGCGAACGCAAGCCCTGCCTCACTGCCTGCCCGACAGCCGCTCTGACCGAAGCGGGCTACGACGTGCCCGCCTGCCACGCATTTCTTGATCTGGATCAGGGAAAGCCCTGCTATTCCGGCGGATGCCTTGTACGCCGGTCTTGCCCCGTTAGCAGAAGCTATGGCAGGCTGACCGAACAATCCGCGCATCACATGCGATATTTTCATAAAAAAGGATAATCCATGAAACGCCTGATCCTTGTCCAACACGCAAAATCAAGCTGGTCGAATGCCATGCTGCAAGACAGGGAAAGGCCGCTCAATCAGCGCGGGCTGGAAGCGGCACCCAGGGTTGGCAAATGGCTGGCCGATAATGGCTACCAGCCGGATCAGGTGATCTCGTCGTCGGCCACCAGATGCCGCCAGACATGGGATGGCATCGCCAGCCAGCTGGACCCGGTTATCGATGTCAGGTTCGAGGATTTCCTTTATCTGGCAACCGATTGGGAGATGCTGGATGTTCTTCACAACGCAAGTGGAAATACGGTTCTGATGCTGGGCCACATGCCGGGGATCGGCGATTTTGCCCGCGAACTGCGCCGCGACCCGCCACCCTTGCACGACATGTTCCGCAAATACCCGACCGGCGCGGCAACGGTGCTGGAATTCAGGGTCGACGACTGGCCGGAAGCGCAGTTCGGCACCGGCGTGTTTCTTGATTACGTGGTCCCGCGGGATCTCTGATGAAAAAACCCGGCACTGACGCCGGGTTCTTCAATTCTCGCGATCTTCCCAAAGACGATCAGTGATTGCCAAGAATCTGGCTCAGGAACAGTTTGGTCCGGTCGCTCTTTGGATTCTTGAAAAACTCTTCCGGCTCGTTCTGTTCAACGATCTGGCCCTGATCCATGAAGATCACCCGGTTCGCCACCTGCCGGGCAAAGCCCATTTCGTGTGTCACAACCAGCATGGTCATCCCCTCTTCGGCAAGCTGGATCATGGTGTCGAGCACCTCTTTGATCATCTCCGGGTCAAGCGCCGATGTCGGCTCGTCAAACAGCATGATGCGGGGCTGCATGCACAGCGAACGGGCAATCGCCACCCGCTGCTGCTGACCCCCGGAAAGCTGACCGGGATATTTATCGGCCTGTTCCGGGATTTTCACCTTTTCAAGGAAATGCATCGCCGTTTCCTCGGCCTCTTTCTTGGGGGTCTTGCGCACCCAGATCGGGGCCAGCGTGCAGTTCTCCAGAATCGACAGATGCGGGAACAGGTTGAAGTGCTGGAACACCATGCCAACCTCGGAACGGATCTTGTCGATGTTTTTCAAATCCGAACTCAGCTCGGTCCCGTCAACGATGATCTGCCCTTCCTGATGTTCCTCCAACGCGTTGATGCATCGTATCAGGGTGGATTTCCCTGAACCTGACGGCCCGCAGACCACGATCCGTTCCCCACGATTAACCGTCAGGTCAATGTCACGCAGCACATGAAATGCCCCGTACCATTTGTTCATTCCGGTGATCTGAATGGCGACCTCGTCGGACACCTGCATTTGCGAACGATCAATCTCGCGTTCAGCTACTTGAGACATTTTAGAGCTCCTGAATTTAGTGTCCGGTCTTGAGTTTTTTCTCGAGATACATGGCGTAACGGCCCATCGAGAAACAGAAGATGAAGAACATCAGCGCGATGAAGCCGTAAAGCTCCCACACGATGCCGTTCCAGTCCTGATCGGCACGGATGGCGTTTGACAGACCAATCGGGTCCATCAAGGCGATGATCGACACAAGCGTGGTGTCCTTGAACAGTCCGATGAAGTTCCCAACGATTGACGGGATCGAGATTTTCAGCGCCTGCGGCATGATGATCAGCCGCTGCGCTTTCCAGTAATCCAGCCCCAGCGCATCCGCCGCTTCGTACTGCCCCCTTGGCAGGGCAGCCAGACCACCGCGGATCACCTCTGCCATATAGGCCGAGGAGAACAGCGTAACCATGATCATGACCCGCAGGATGATGTCAAAGGTCGTTCCTGGTGGCAGGAAGTAGTTGAGCAGGGTTGACGCCACAAAAAGGAGCGTGATCAGCGGCACGCCGCGGATAAACTCGATGAAACCAACGCAGATCGATTTGACGATCAGAAGGTTCGACTGGCGTCCCAGTGCCAGCAGAATACCGATTGGCAGCGACAGGGCGATGCCGGTCACACCGATCACGATCGACAGCATGAAACCACCGAATT
The DNA here is from genome assembly GCA_964567685.1 of uncultured Rhodobacter sp. Classification (GTDB taxonomy): domain Bacteria; phylum Pseudomonadota; class Alphaproteobacteria; order Rhodobacterales; family Rhodobacteraceae; genus UBA5972. The sequence continues at coordinate 11,462 of CAZMNO010000077.1, forward strand.
GCGCACTCTCCACCGGTTCAAGGGCGGCGGCATTATTGGTGTCAAAGCTGGCAAAGGCCCCTGAATACCGTGCCTCGATTACAGGCGTGGCAAAGCTGCTCCAGACAAGGAATACAGCAAGCGCCGTCAGGATCAGTTCGAAGGTCGAACAGTCTTCGCGGATTTTCTTGTAAACCATGATGGCCAATAAAATGGCGAACAGATCGCTCAGGATAACCGGCAACGGCGTGCCTGAAACCAGAATATCAAGTATGGGCCCGGCAAAGACCAGCCACCAGATGATCGGCAACAGGATGGCCGCAACCGTCGCGACAAGTGATCCCACATATTTCGGCAGGAAAATCATGCTCGCGCCACCAATGACAAAACCGAAAAGCGTCACCATTGGCACCCAGATCGATCCGCCCCAGAACAGCCAGAAGGCCAGGAACGGATAAACAGCCGAGAACCACAGCATTTTGCGCGGCAGCTTGTCATAAAGTATCGGCACGATGGCAACCAGCATCAGGATGAATCCCAAAATCGGTCGCCAGTAGAGTTCTGCCGGATAAAAGCCGAACAACAGCTGAAGATAACGCTCGCGGATCACCGCCCAGCAAGCGCCTTCAGTATGCTCGCCAAAGCTTGCTTTGATCGACTCGCGGCATTCGCCCAGTGAATTCGCCGTCCAGCTTGACTGGAAAATCCAAGGCAGTACAGCCGCCAGAACCGAATAGATGAAATAGATCGCCAGAAGGGTGAGGATCGAGTTTGTGACACCCGAGAACAGGTTCTCGCGCGCCCATTTGATCGGCCCCTTTTGATTGAGCGGTGGTTCCTGTTCTGGAACCATTTCGGTGCGGATATATGAGAGATCTGTCATCTTACCGCTCCTTCAGCTTGATAGAGTTGTTGTACCAGTTCATGAAGACCGAAACGGTCAGTGAAATGGCCAGATAACACGCCATCAGCATCAACAGCGATTCCATCTCGCGGCCGGTCTGGTTCAGCGTGATGCCGCCCAGCGTACCGGTGATGTCCATATACCCGACCGCGATGGCCAGCGACGAGTTCTTGGTCAGGTTCAGGTATTGCGAGATCAGCGGCGGGATGATGACGCGCAACGCCTGTGGCAGAACCACAAGCTGTGTCGTGCGCCCCGGGCGGATGCCCAGCGCATAAGCCGCCTCGGTCTGACCGTGGCTGATCGCCTGAATACCCGCACGCACCGCCTCTGCGATAAAGGCCGCCGTATAAAGCGACAGCGCCAACCAGAGCGCGATAAGCGAGTTTCTCAGGTGGAACCCGCCCTTGAAGTTAAAGCCCTTCAGCTCCGGATATTCGAGGCTGATCGGCGACCCAAGGGCAAAATAGACAATGATCGACGGAATGAAGAATATTCCGAGCTTGATCCAGAATGTCGGCAGGATCTGACCTGTTTCATCCTGACGCTTATGCGCCCAGCGGCCAAAAAACCAGATGGCGACGAGCGACAGA
>CAZMNO010000078.1:0-12880 GCA_964567685.1 uncultured Rhodobacter sp.
AACGCCACTCTCATGAAATCTTGCCGCTTTTGACCCCCTTCGTGCGTACTAGGCCGAGTTGCTCAACCCACGGCTGGTTGACTGCTTCTGAAGGAGCTATGGGATGCATGATCAGGACCATATATTTGGATGTGGATGTGGAGCCGAACTAATTCAGAGTGGTTGGGCTGAAATCATTTGGAACGCTCAGCGGCTATAGATGTACGCTTTCACTTTGCAGCCTTGTTGTTAGGTAGGCCCCGACAGAAAGCGCCCCGAATATGGCTTGCAGTGTCTGTACTTCCGCCAATCCTCCAGAATACACCAACCCTGACAGCCAAGCGCCGAGTGCCGCAACAGCCATGTTCGTAAAGCCAAGCCCGGCCGCTGCAAGGCCTGCGCGTTTCGAAAAAATCAGCATCACGGCCGCACTGGTATTCGGTGCGATCAACCCGCCGCCAATCATCAAGAAAAGTTGGCAACCTATCAGCAAGTAAAGGTTGGGCTGGCTGAAAAATTGCAGCGCCACCAGCGCAACAACATTTGCTGAGATGAACCAAACCCCAAGCGCGATACAACCATCAAGGCCCAATCGTGTTGACAAAAACCGCGCACAGATCATTCCCACAACCAGCCCCATGAAGGTAAGGGTGATCCAAGGCCCGGCCGCAGCAGGCTCCATTCCGTAGATGTCGGCAGCCAATAGAGGAAAAGTCGCCAGGAACGTATAGAGGCTACCATAACCAAAGGAATGGGTGAACACGTACCCTGAGTACGTCCGATTTTGGAATACGCTTACATACCCTTTTAAAAGTACGGGAAGCGACATTGCGGTTAGTTCGTCGGAGCCACGATGTGTTTCAGTTAACGACAAGGCAGCCCAAATTAGTACAGTAATTGCGATCAACCCCGAGAAACCAAACAACAGCTGCCACTGTCCGGTCAACGCGACCAGGCTGCCCAGAATTGGAGCGACTAGTATAGCTCCGGCAAATGTCAGCATTAGCAAACTCATCCTCGAAGCCAGGCTAGAGGCGTCGGAGACATCGCGCAAAATCGCACGGCTCACCACGTAGGTTGCCGCAGCACCAACACCTTGGATGGCACGGGCCGCCGCCAAATGGACTCCGCTATCGGCAAGCATCGCCAAGAGTGCCCCCAAAATGAACAAAAGCACCCCAGTTAATGCCACGGGCCGACGTCCAAACCGATCAGATAGCGGACCCAACAGAACTTGCGCCAGTGCAAAGGCAAATAGAAAACTGGCAACCGTGGTCTGAAACTCGCTAACTTTGAGGTCCAGAGAGGACACAATCAAAGGCGTGAGAGGCAAGTATGACCCTGACACGAGTTCACCAAGGATCGAGAGCATTAGGATGACCAAGAAAAACTGCCTAGTCATCGATCTGCTCCTTTTGCGGAGTGCTTGGTCGCCGCTCAGTGTGTTGTAACCTTGTCATTTTGCGTCTCCTTTGCGACACAGCACGTGATTTTGAGAATGATCGTTCTCCTAAGGGGCAAAAAAAGCGGATCACCCTAATTCATCTAGCGCAGTATCCATGAAATTGTTGATCACACAGTTGTCCACTTTGGCACGTGCCAAAAGCAGCAAACCCTGGATTATCCCGGCGCAGTAGTCCCCAAGCCGTTCGGCCTCATCAGCGGAGAGACCCGCGCGCGCCAAAGCGCTGGAGAATTCTTTTCCCAAACGCATGACGTGATGGTTGTAAATCGCACGAACTTCAGGCTTGTTGATCGTCGCTTCTCCAGCGGTATTCACCATCAAACAACCGAGATACGAGGGATCGTTTTTTGTGGCGTTTTCCGCAAAGCTGGATAGTAAGCGCTTAATCTCTGGAAGCGTGACATCTTTTTTGAACAAGGGACCAAAGCGTTCTGGAACAAAGCTCGCCCTGTAATGGCGCAAGACCTTCAAAAAGAGATCGTCCTTATCGCCGAATGCTGAGTACAGTCCCTTGCGACTGACTCCTGTAGCCTTAACCAAATCGTTATAGCTGGTATGATCGAATCCTTTGGCCCAGAACACTTGCGTTGCCTGGTCCAAGGCGTCTTTCGGTTCGAATGATCTTGGTCTTGGCATGGCGTCATTCCTTGAGAATGCTCATTCTCCTAAAATTTCAAACCAATCTCGTCAAGCAAAGGTTCGAGATAGGGTATTCACATTGGCGTCATCTTCTGTGAGCAGAGAATTTCTCTACGCGGCTTCATGGCTCCAGGCACAAAGGGCGTTGCTCGGCGATGGATTCCATTGAGAAGTAGGAGTTTACCGAGTCCAGCTCGACCGATGAGATGAGCCTTTGATAAACGCGGTCATAACTCTTCATATCCTTTGTCACCACTTTGATCATGTAGTCGAAATTCCCACTTATTCGAAAAAAATCTGTCACTTCTGGCATATCCAGAACGGCTTTGCGAAACTGGCGCAGCCAGTCTTCGGAATGCTGTCGAGTGCGCAACATCACAAAAACCACCAGATCCAGCCCGACTTTCTCCCGGTCCAACCGAACTGTGTTACCCGTGATGACGCCGGTCTTTTGTAGGTTGTTGAGCCTGCGCCAAAGCGCGTTTTGCGACAGTCCCACTAAGTCGGCAAGTTGGCGCTGCGAAAGTGAAGCGTCTGTTTGAAGAGCATCCAGTATTCGATTATCAATTTGATCCATGTTTTCCCGCCTTTGTAGATCATTTCACTCATATCGCCTCAAAATCTGCGAGAAAAGAGTAATGATTTTTCACCTCTGCTGTGGCTTTCTTTGCATAGCAACGCGCAAAGGGCACGACAATGACACTTCAGGACTTCCGCAAAGCAATTCGGACGGGCAACACAGTCGACAACATCCGCAACGGGTTGATCGGCGACGGGAGCACCATCCCTGGTCTGTTTGGCGATGTAGAATTGATCTATGCAGATTACATGGCTTCAGGACGCGCACTTCGCCAGATTGAGGATTTTGTTCAGACCAAGGTTCTTCCGTTCTACTCTAACAGCCATACCGAGGCATCGTACTGCGGCGGTTATATGAACCGTATCCGGGCTGCGGCTCGGGACGAGATTGCGCGGATCACCAACGCTGGAGACGAGTGTTCGGTGATCTTTACAGGATCAGGAGCGACCTCCGGGTTGAATCGTCTTGTTCGGCTCATGGGAGTTGAAACGACGGAAACGCCAGTCGTGTTCATTGGCCCTTATGAGCATCACGCCAATATTCTGCCCTGGCGTGAGAGTCGCGCGAAAGTGATCGAGATCCCTGAGTGCCCTGAAGGCGGACCTTGCTTGAACAGCCTAAAATCCGCGCTTGAGGAGCACAAGGATGCTTCGCTCAAGATCGGTAGCTTCTCGGCCGCCTCGAACGTAACCGGGATCATTACCGATCCGATCCCCGCGACGCGCCTGCTGAAGCAATACAACGCAAAATCCATTTGGGATTATGCAGGCGGAGCGCCTTACCTACCAATAGACATGTCGCCTTGTGATGATGCGCTAATTGATGCGGTTGTTGTTTCGCCTCACAAGTTCCCCGGTGGCCCCGCCAGCAGCGGCGTCCTGCTTTTGCGTCAATCGTCCGTGGACATTTCCACCCCATCCTGGCCCGGTGGCGGTACGGTGACTTTCGTGTCTTCTTGGGATCACCAGTACACAGACAACCTAGCTGCTCGCGAAGAAGCCGGAACTCCCAATGTTGTGGGTGATATTCGTGCCGCGCTCGCGTTTATCGTCAAGGATGAGATCGGGCAGGAGTTCATTACCTGTCGCGAGGCTGAGCTGAATCGCATGGGTCTCGAAGCACTTGGTGACAACCCGCATATCACCATTTTGGGCAAGGACAATCCGCATCGGCTACCAGTGTTTTCGCTGGTGCTGACCCGCAAGGATGGCAGTCTTTTCCATCACCAGCTTTTCACGCGGATGCTGAGTGATGTTTATGGTATTCAGGTTCGCGGTGGTTGCGCGTGCGCCGGGCCATATGCACATCAACTCCTGGAAATTGATCAGGATCAGTCCAGCCAAATCTTCCATGAAATTCGTGCCGGAAACGAGATCCTGCGTCCCGGCTGGGCACGCTTCAACCTCAGTTACTTGATGACGGATGAACAGGCTCAATATGTCCTTGACTGCGTGAACGAGCTGACAAGCCGGATGGAAGAGCTGGAGCAGCACTATACCGCAGAAACAAGCACCGCGCGCTTCAAGCCACAAAGCGAAGCCTTGGAAATTGCGTAAACTCAACATGCTAAGGAACGCCGCGCTATGAGTGTCAGAAACTACTTTGATGCCCACAAAGATGAGCTGACGGCTTGGAGGCACCATCTTCACCGGCATCCGGGCCTGCTGTTTGACGTCCAGGACACCGCAGATTTCGTGACCGAAAAGCTGCAAGAGTTTGGAGTGGATGAGATCGTTGGCAACATCGGCCAGACCGGGGTTGTCGGCATCATCAAGGGTAAGCCCGGTGGGTTGAACCATGTGGTCGGACTGCGCGCTGACATGGATGCTCTGCCGATTGAGGAAAAAAACACTTTCGCCCATGTCTCTACCCGGCCGGGTAAAATGCACGCTTGCGGTCATGATGGCCATACCACGATGTTGCTGGGCGCGGCCAAGTACCTGGCAGAGACACGAAACTTTCACGGCGACATTGCCGTGATCTTTCAACCCGCAGAGGAAGCCGCAATAGGAGCTAAGGCCATGCTGGACGACGGCATGATGGAGCGTTTCGGCATTGGCGAAGTCTATGGCCTCCATAACCGCCCCGGCCTTGCTCTCGGTACCTTCGAAACCCGGCCACATGAAGTATTAGCGTCTGGTGATATTTTCCAGATCACCATTGAGGGCAAAGGTACCCATGCGGCACGCCCGCATAAGGGAATCGATCCGGTTCTGGTGTGCAGCCATATTCATACCGCGCTCCAATCCGTGGTGTCACGCAACACTGATCCATTGGAAAGTGTGGTGCTGACCGTGACCCAAATTCATGCCGGAACGGCTGATAATGTGGTTCCACAGACAGCTGTCATGAGGGGGGCGGTTCGTTGCCTAAAGTCCACCATCCGGAGTGAAGTTGAGGAGCAAATCAAAACAATTGCGACCGGGGTTGCACAAGGCATGCGGGCGACCGCGACAATCCAATATGATCGGGTTTGCCCAGTCACCGAAAATACACCTGAATATGTGGATCATGCGGTTCGTGCGGCGAAATCAATTGCTGGCAGCGACAATGTTTCCCTTGATGGGCGCCTGTTCATGGGCGGCGAGGATTTTTCTTTCATGCTTCAGGAACGTCCGGGGGCTCATATCTTTTTAGGGCAAGGGGATACCCATGACTTGCACCATCCAGAATATGACTTCAACGACGACATCCTAACCGTCGGGTCAGCCTATTGGGTGGAACTTGTTGAGGAGCGGTGTCTGGAGGCCGCTTTAGTCCCTGCATGATCCGGTGCGTTCTCCCCCCGCTTGAGCTGCGAGGGGAAGCGCGTCTGAGTTCAGGACTTATCCTGACGAAGAAGATGACGTCCTGCTTCGCCAGCCTCAACGATGTTTTCTGACGGGGACTCGCGAATAGCCACGTTGATATGGGCAACCGAGGAACCAATAGCAGCGTTGACTTCCTTGACGACTTCGCGTGTCAACTCGTCTTTCTGTTCGGCGGTCAGGCCCTGTTCTATGTCGATTTGAATGAATGGCATGTAGGTCTCCCTCAGGACTTCTTTTTCTCTGCACGTGCGGCAAGTTGCGCCGCACCAGCAATGTCTTGGCCGTCTGCACCGGCCACGTAATCAGGCACGTGTTCGCCAGCATCGACAAAGTTGAAACCAGGCATTTCACGCATCACCAAAAAGATGTAGTCGCGCGGAACGCCGGTTACGCGTTCAACCGCGTTGGTCAGGCCCGCAGCAAGCTGTCGGCGTTGATCCTCAGTCCGGCCGCGCCGGATGTCGCATTGAATAATTGGCATCATTTCCTCCTTTTTTGATGTGTTTCGATTGCGCAAAGCACAAGCCGCGCGGATTTGGGTTTATGCTGGTGCCCCATCGACGAAGGGCTGCAGAGCCGCGCTCACCACGTCATGCACCGGGGTGGCGATGCCATGTAGAGCACCAAGTCGCGAAACCTCTCCACTCAGGAAGTTCAGTTCCAGACGTTTGCCACGTTGGAGATCATCCAGCATTGAGGCATGTACGTTGTCAGGCAGGTTTTGCAGCATTTGCCACTGAGCCTCGGCACTTCCTCTCGGGAGCTCGGGGCAGACCACACGGCCAACAGTCTCAGTTTCGGCTATGGCCTTTTGCACCAGAGCCGCGGATTGAGGGTTGTTTCGAAGTGGTCCGATGTCCAGACGGGTCAAAGCCGTCATGGCGCTCAGCGCACTGAATGACACGAATTTTGTCCAGAGCGCGACTTCGATGTTTTCTGAAGTGGTAGCGTCTACGCCGATTTGCGTCAGAGACTCGATCAGCGCGTTGATCCGATCAGCGCTTCCATTGGGACCCCGGCCAAGGATCAGTTTTTGCAAAGGCGCGCTATGGCGAACGACCCCCGGCGCTTTGATATCAGCAGGGATAAAGGCGATGCCTGGCACAACCCGTTCGTGACCGATGATATCGCCAAGTAGGCGCGGGGCAGTCACCCCGTTTTGCAGCGTAACAACCACGCTGTCGGGTTTCAGGAAGGGCAGCAACACACGTGCTGCGCTTTCCACGTCATAGTTTTTGACCAGGAACAGAACGACATCTGCATCCGAGTCTTTTTGAGGTGTGTTAACGGCCTGGACTTTGGGCAGGAGTAGGTCGCCAACTGGGCTTTCAATACGAAGCCCGTTTTCCTGAAGCGCTTCCAGATGCGCGCCTCTGGCTACAAATGTCACCTTATTGCCTGCCTCGACCAATCGACCTCCAAAATACCCACCCAACGCACCAGCGCCCATAACAAGAATTTTCATGTCGCGTTCCGTTCTGTGTCCGGCTTGAGAGCTAAGGCACTCAACTGACCCACCAGCTTTTGCGGATCAGTTGCTGATTTTATTTCCAGTCGCTTGTGCCGTCCCAAAGCGGTCCGTCCCAAATCCGAGCGTTTGTGGAGCTTTCCTTGTAAACATCGGTCGACAGGTATTTGACGCCGCTATCGCACATCAGCGTAACAACGGTCTTATCCGGTCCGAGCTCCATACCAAGGCGGATCGCATCGACGACATTGCCACCGGTCGAGGTTCCCGCAAAAATGCCTTCCTTGGCGGCCAGAGTGCGGCACATCTCCATCGCTTCAGCGGTTGAGACGGTGGTGATGTCATCCACGGCTTTCGGATCCCAAAGCGGCACGACAAAGCCCGCACCAACGCCTTCGATCTTGTGCCAGCCCGTGATGCCTTTCGAAAAGACAGGGCTCTCGGTCGGCTCGACCGCGACGCAGTGGATGTTCGGGTTGTGCCTGTGCAGCGCCTCCGAGTTGCCGCGCGAACAAGCCGCAGTGCCGGTCATTACGGTAAAGGCGTCAATCTCGCCGCCGGTCTGCTCCCAGATCTCATCGCCCATCTTGTGATAGGCAGTGACCTGATCAGGGTTGGCCAGCTGGTCAGTACAGAAACCGCCGGTTTGTTCAGTGATCACGCGAGCCGCTTCGATCATGTTGCGGGTCAACGCTTCGTCCATCTTGCCTTCGTCGCTTTTAACAATGGTCAAATCGCCGCCAAGCGCAGCCATATGGTTGCGTTTTTCAAGGCTGAAGGCATCCGAGGTGATGATGCTGGCGGTATATCCTTTGACGGCGCAAATCATCGACAGCGACACACCAGTGCTGCCACCGGTATATTCGATCACGTGTCCACCTGGCCTCAACCGGCCATCGGCCTCGGCTGCCTCGATCATGGCCAGCGCCATGCGATCTTTCATTGAGCCCGTCGGGTTTTCGGATTCAACTTTCAGCAGGATGCGAGCGCAGCCCTTAGGCACAACATTGCGCAACTCGATCATCGGTGTATTGCCGATACGGTCCAGAATTGAGTTCTGAATGGGGGGGAGAAGAGACATGAAGTTTCCTTCTTGATTAGTTCAGGAGTTCGGCCAGCAACTCTTTGCCTTCAGGCCAGTCGCCCAAGCCCGATTGACCGTTGATGTGACCTTTATCGCCCAGATTGACCAAGCGACCGTTCCAAGCTTCGTTGAACGCGGTAGCGCGGTCGGTCGAAACATAGGGGTCGTCCGTGCTGATGACGGTGATGGTCTTGCGACCGAGATCCGTCACTGGCATCGGGCCGAAATGATGTGAACATTCCGGCGTATAAGCCGCGTCATCGATGTCGGCGGGGGCCACCATCATCACACCCTTGAGGCGCTCGATCTCCTTGGGTGCACGCGCCATCCATTGCGCCGCAAGAGCGCAGCCAAGGCTGTGGGCGACGAAAGCAAACTCGCCCTTAACCGGTTCTACAGCACGGTCTACGCCCTGCAGCCAGTCTTCCAGTTGTGGGTCGTTCCAGTCGCTCACCTCAACCATGGAGGAATTTTCGCAGGCGCTTGCCCACATGTGTTGCCAGTGATCCGGGCCAGATCCGCCCAGGCCGGGAAGCATGATAACTTGTACCAATGGCATCGGCGCTCCGTTCATTAGGGGTGTTTTTTGTCCGCGGGATTGGCTGATGTGGGTAATCATACCGACATGACGACCAGGCATCCCGCCTCAAAAGTCCAAGCTTTATGCCCAATCGTCCATGTTTTGTGACGCAAGCGCGGAAAAACCTCAAAGAATTCCGAAAATCGTCAGCGCGAGAGCGACCTGCGCCACCCAGCCAGCAGCAAAGGCAAAGGTCCGCAAAACAGGAATGCCCATCGTGTAGACAATGAAATGCGCAAGGCGCGCAAAGAAGTACAGCATTGCCATGGTGACGGTCAGATCAGAGGAAAGGCCCAGCATCGAAACCCCGACTGCCAGGGCGGCGAACACAACGAAGTTTTCGACCGCGTTGCTGTGAGCGGCTTTGGCACGCTGTGCCCAGGGCGCGAGCGGTGCATTATCTGCTCTGGGATTGGCAAATGTCGCGGGAATGCCAATGACAGCGATGCGGTTCAACACATAGACCATCCAGAACAGGCCCGTCATCAGGCCGGTTGCGGCCATCCAGTGAATTTCAGTCATTTTGCGTCCTTTCTTAAAGCCTGATGAGGCCACTGTGACAGGCTAGTAAACCTTGAGCAGGCGATAGAGTTCTGTCGTGTATGATGGTTGGCTTCCTCAGGCTGTGCTTCAGCCAAATGTGTCAACGTTCAAACCGACTAACATTCCTCAAGAGAGACTACTCCTCTCAGAAGTCCATGATTTATGCTCATTCGTCCAAGTGCAGTGACTAGAGCGCAAGTTCTTGATAGGAAGCCGTATGCTCCATCAATCACTCCCCACAGGCGACGTCCTGTCGCGAATTCTTGAAACGCTACGGCTACGAAGCGCACTTTCCTTTGTTGCGGAAATGCGCCCAAACGATGCTGTTCAAGTGCCCGGCGAGGAAAGAGCCGTGCGGTTCCACGTTGTTCGACATGGAAGTTGCAAGGTTGAGATAACGGGCGAACCGGACAGGGTGCTCTCTCGCGGAGATATGATCCTTCTACCGCAAGGTGGCGAACAGATCATATATCCCACGAACTGCACTGAAGGAATTGATCCTGTGCCGCTGGAGGCTTTGCTCGAAGCAGGGTTGGTAAACAACGGCGTTTTGAAAACCGGGCCTGAACCTTCGGTTGTCTCGCTCTTGTGCGGGATCTTTCATTTCGACGTGGACATGAAGCACCCGATCCTCTCGGATTTGCCAGATGTCATCGTGCTACGCGAAGCTGAAATCGGAGCTGACCCTTGGTTGGGCGCAGCACTCCGGCTGTTGTCTCTGGAGGTAGAACGTTTTGGCCCCGAGGTGACTCAAGGTGCTAGCGCCATCCTGACAAGGACCGTGGAAATTATCCTCATTCAGTCAGTCCGGGCTTTGGCCGCTCATACGGTTCCCGAAGTCGCGCCACACCCGCATGGAGATCAGAAATCCGGTTTTCTTGAGGCTCTGGGGAATCGACACCTTTCACGCGCCTTGTCTGCCATGCATGCAGAACCAGAAAAGGAATGGGATCTGAACGCACTTGCAAAGGAGGCTGGCCTCTCTCGTTCCGCCTTCGCTGCACAGTTTGCGGACACAGTAGGGCAAACACCCATGACTTATCTCGCAGCTTGGCGGGTATTCCTGTCAATGGACATGCTGCGCAATACAAACCTCCCCACAGAAGAAGTCGCTGCGCGTGTCGGCTACGCATCACCTGCTGCGTTCTCCAGACGTTTCAAGGCCATCAGTGGATCCGGCCCCGGGGCTTTTCGACGAAATCGGGAATAGTCGCTGGTGGGGTTGCGCCGCACGTCTAGCCGCCTCTGTCACTTATAACGAAAAGAGTTAACGCGGCAATCAGCAGTACGAAAGTTTGACTTGGTGCCCTGGTCCCATAAACTATACTTTATGGGACCAGGGCAGGGGGGCGATTTCTTCCGTCCCAAAAGTCTTCCCATATTGATTTCCCATAAATCCTAAGACATTTTGAAACCATGAAAGTAGGATACGCACGTGTGTCGTCGGTTGGTCAAAGCCTCGATGCACAGATCGACAAGCTCACGGCCTTTGGCTGTGAGAAGGTATTCCAGGAGAAGCGATCCGGAGCTTCACGTCAAAAGCGTGAAGCGGTGAACGCTGCACTCGAATTTTGCCGGGAAGGCGATGTGCTTGTCATAACCAAGCTCGACCGGTTGGCCCGTTCGATGTTTGACCTTCAGGACATCACCAAGACCCTAGAGCGCAAAGGTGTCGATTTTATTGTGCTCGATCAAAGCATCGATACGACAACGCCAGCTGGTCGTCTGACATTCCATCTTCTAGGTGCTGTCGCTGAGTTTGAGCGCGATTTGATTTCTGAACGACAAGCGGAGGGGATCGAGAAAGCAAAAGAAAAGGGGGTGAAATTTGGCCGCAAGGCGTCTCTCACACCGGAACAAGTTGAAGCGCTGAGGGAAGCTTATCGGTCAGGCGAAACCCGGCAAGCGCTCATGGTGCGCTTCGATATCTCAAAAAGCACCTTCTATCGGCTGTGCCCTAGTCAGAACACAACGAAGGTGAAATCTGGGTAGCTAAGGGAACTTTTGCTGGCTAGGTTTAGTCGATTTCTACCCCTCCGAGCCGGGAGGATAGAATACTTGGAAAAGATAAAGGTATAGCGCTGTTGAACAACGAAAATACATACAACCCCTTCGGTCTTTTAGGGATAATCAAAAACTACTTTAACTTCTTAGTTGATAAGCAGACTTCGCACGATCTTCGAAATCGCTTTGAAAAGAGCGCCATTTTATCGGATGTTTTTCTTTGTTTTTTCTACGCTGTAGGTGCGGCAATCATCATAACAATTGTTTTTGCGATAGCCCTTTTCGAAGGACTTAAGCATGATGAGATCATACAAGTTCTTTTTAGGATCTTGCTGATTATCGCTTCACTTTATGGCGCAATTTTTGTTGTTGCCAATGTCTATGTCACGCCAAACAAGCGCCTTGCCGAGATGCTCCTTAAGGATCTGGAATTACAGGATAATATTTCAAATCTTGAGGTCGAGCATGAAACCTTGAAAGAGAATTTGGCCAATACGCAAGAGGAACTCAAAGACACAGAACGCTCTTTGAAAATGTGGACGGATGACTGCTACATGCATGAGAACAACCACACTAAAGCGCTGAAAGAAATAAAAAAATTGGAGAAAGAGGTAGAGCTCGCCGAGACTAGATTGCGAGAAGCCAAGAGCAACGTAGGAAAACTACAGGCCAGTTCCGAAGAGCTCAATCGAAAGCATCGCCGCGATATCTCAAAGAGGGACACCGAAAACAGGAGACTGCATAGAGAGAAAGAGCAGATGCTTCATACCAGCTTGGACGGGTTTGGCATAGATAATATATTAGAATTCCTGAATGTGAAACTCTCGAACGAATTCAAAGAAAAACTTTCCGAAAGAGATGTGGGAATACTCTACGGTTTGTTGCAAGAGCACGTACCAGATAAGACACGCATGAAAGAGATCTCAATTGTTCCACATGAGATGCTCCGTGCCCGCCAGATTGAACAGATCGTTGAACGCTACTCACAAAAAATTACGGAAGTCGAAGGTAGCGACCTTTCACAGACTGAAAAACGAGACAAAATCAACGCCTACCGGCTCGCTCGCGAGCGTGAACTTGGTATTGAAGAGTAAGACGTGAAGCGATCAATAATCCCAACCAGAAAAACCAGAAGGTCATCGTTAAGCGGCGGTCGTGACGTCATCCTTGGTGGGGCGCTTGGAGCAACGAAGTCCGAAAAGCCCACCCTTATCGGCCATGATATGACTTCAGACGAGCTCTTTGGATTCACTCCCAAGCATCGTCAAAACCATACGCATATTCTTGGCTCAACTGGGACAGGGAAATCCAAATTCATGGAGCTCCTGTTGCGTCAAGACGTGCAAAACCGTGGTTGCGGGGTATGTCTCATTGATCCTCATGGTAAGCTCTACCAGGATATCCTGACCTACATAGCGACGGAGAAATCGACGCTTGCAGAACGCGTTGTCCTCTTCGATCCATTCAATGATCTTGAAAACGTCATCGGCTTCAATCCTATTCCGTCCGGTGAGAAAGATCGGTTCGATTACATTGAAAAGAACTTCGTTTCTGCCTGCCTGAAGGCATGGGGGCAGGAAGACATCACGGACACGCCGCGCATAGCGCGTTGGCTGCAAAACATCGCACACACACTTTTGGTCAACGATATGACGTTACTCGAGAGTGCCGCCTGTGAATCCCGGAGACAAAATGGGCCACAGAAACGGCCAGATAATTTGGCTGTAG
>CAZMNO010000079.1:0-12659 GCA_964567685.1 uncultured Rhodobacter sp.
GTGAATCATCACAGTATTCAAAAAGAAAGAAAAATCAGAACCGCGCACAGGTCTCGTCGACTAGTTTATTAGTTCATTTCATCTTTTCAAAGGGTTATGAAGAGAATTTGGAGGGGTTCAGATGTGTGTTCTGCAAATAGACGAGGCCGTTTTCCGCCTTCAGCTCTCGTCAAAGCTCACCAGCAGATGGTCTTCAAGATCGTCCTCATCCACCTCATATTCCGCCAGTACCCGACCCTGCATTGAAATGCCGGCCTGATGCACTGAGGTGGCGCTGCCTGAAATCAGCGGGTGCCAGTATTCCAGCGCACGCTCCTCAAAGCGCAGCCGATAGGCGCAGGTCGGGGGCATCCAATAGGCGTTTCTTTCAATATTTTCAGGGGTGAGCACAACGCATCCTGAAACCAGTTGCCTGCGCAAAGCGTAGCTCATGCAGGTGCGGCTCTTGTCGTCAAACAGGCGGCAGGCGACATTGGTAAAGGCGATTTCACCGGTGTCCTCGTCCTCGAGCTTCAAAAGGCAGCAGCGTCCGCAACCGTCGCACAAAGCTTCCCACTCCGCCGGATTCAAATCCTCCAAAGCAATGTTTTCCCAGAATTTTGGGCGGGTATCCTGAGGTGAATTGGCTTTCTTCATGGCCGGCACAATGAACAAAATCCCCAAATAAGAAAAGAGCGCTTAGCGCAAAAACTTGAGCCGCGCGCGGCGCTGGTTTAGCCTTGTGGAAAATAGGCAGGCAGATGCAGGAAACCGATCTATATCAACCGGTCAAATCCTATCTTGAGGGGCAGGGTTACGAGGTCAAGGCCGAGGTCAATGACTGTGATCTTGTCGCCGTACGTGCGCCGGATCCTCCTGTTATCGTTGAACTTAAGCTCAGGCTATCGCTGGCGTTGCTGATGCAGGGTGTGAACCGGCAGGCGATTACCGATGCGGTCTACATTGCCGTTCCTGCCAGCAAGACCCGGCGCTGGCGGGCGCAGTTGCGTGACTGTGTGAAACTCTGCCGCAGGCTCGGGCTGGGGCTGATCAGCGTGCATTTTCGCCCCAAAAGCACGGCCGTTGAAGTGCATTGCGATCCCGGCCCCTATCGCCCGCAGAAATCCCGCCTGCGCAAGACCGCGCTTTTGCGCGAGTTCTCACGTCGGCAGGGCGACCAGAATATCGGCGGGCAGACCCGCAGGCCGGTTGTTACCGCGTATCGTCAGGACGCACTCAGAATTGCCGAAAAACTGGCGGCAGAGGGCGCTGGCAGACCAGCGACGCTGGCGCAAAGCCTTGGCATCGCAAATGCCGCATCGATTTTGCAGAAGGATCATTATGGCTGGTTTGAACGCATCAGACGCGGCGTTTACGATCTGCGCCCGACCGGAAAAGAAGCGCTGCTGATCTATGCGGATGTGCTGGCAGGGTTGGCAGCGCATGAACCCGAACAGGCGTGAGCGTCAGGGCTGGTACCTATCAAGGATATCGCGGCTGATCACGCAGTCTTCGTCGATCTGCTGGATCAGTGCCTCAAGCGTGTCAAACTTGAGTTCCAGGCGCTGGAAACCGACGAGGGCAACGGAAATATCGATGCCATAAAGATCACCGGAAAAGTCGAAGATGAACACTTCAAGATTGGGGTAATCACCGCCAAATGTCGGCCTCAGCCCGATCGACGCGGCCCCCTGGTAATGCCCCTGATGCGGGCCTTCCAGCACATCGACCAGCACAGCATATACCCCGTATTTTGGCGGGTGCAGCCCGTCAAGATTGAGGTTGGCAGTGGGATAACCAAGGTCACGCCCGCGCTGATCGCCCCCAACGACCTTGCCGTCGATCCGGTGCAAATGGCCGAGCATTCTCGCGGCATCCTCGGGGCGGCCATCGCTCAGGGCTTTGCGGATATTGGTGGATGAATACTCGCCCTGCGCATCGGTCACCAGCGGTGCGATGGTTACGCCAAACCCAAGCTTTTCACCAAAGGCCTGCAGCATCTCTGCATCGCCCTCGCGGCCTTTGCCGAAACTGAAATCAGCCCCGACAACCACATGTTTCAGGTCAAAGCCGCCGACGACGACATCGCGGGCAAATTCTTCCGCGGTGAGCGAGGACAGGGCGGCGTTGAAATTCAGTTCATAAAGCCGCTCAACCCCCAGTTTTTCCAGCCGGTGCGTGCGCGCAGCCGGGCTCATCAGACGAAAGGCGGGGGTATCAGGGTTGAAATACTCACGTGGATGCGGCTCAAATGTAACAATGCCAAGAGGGCAGTTCAGATCCGCCGCCTTGCCCCTCGCCAGTTCAATTACCGACTGATGGCCCAGATGCACGCCATCAAAATTTCCGATCGCTGCGCACGCTCCCCGGTCTTCGGGATTGACGAACTGATAATCTCGGATGATCCGCATGGTGTTTTGAACCCCTGTTGTTCAGACTCTTCTCGGGGCCAGGACCAGCGCGTCGCCTTTGATGACAACCGTGTCACCGACGGCGGCTACACATTCAAGGCTGACGCGCCCCTTGGCGGTGTTGATATCTGTGACGGTAACGGTGGCCGTCACTTCATCACCCGGTTTGACCGGTGCGGTAAAGCGCAGGTTCTGCCCCAGATAGATGGAGCCATGCCCCGGCAGGCGCTCGCCGATGATGGCTGAAAACAGGCTGGCTGACAGCATTCCGTGGGCGATGCGGCCCTTGAACATGGTCTGCCTGGCGTAGTCTTCATCCAGATGCACGGGATTGCGATCTTCGCTCACCTCGGCAAATTGTGCGATCTCGCGATCCCCGATCACTTTGGTGATTGATCGCGCCAGCCCGACGGTTAGATCTTCAAGATAGATTGTGCCAATTTCACTCATGGACCCTTGACCCTCCTTGGTGTTCTTTCCGCACCGTTGGTATTCAGAGCTGGGGCAGTGATTCAAGGGAAAACCACCCCGGCGCGACGTTTTTGGTGCCAGGGCGCAGTTATTGGGGCCATCAGGCGCGGCAGCACGCAGAAGAAAATACAGAAAAGCTTGACGCGCCCTTCAAACCCCGGAACAGATGCGCGAGTGAAAGGGAGTGCTATGCTTGATCTTGATTTTGTCCGGGCGCAGTTCCCGGCTTTCTCGGAAGACTGTCTGAATGGGCAGGCCTTCTTTGAAAACGCCGGTGGGTCTTACACCTGCAAACAGGTGATCGACCGTCTGTTCCGTTTTTATCATCAGCGCAAGGTGCAACCCTATGGGCCATATGAAGCCTCGCGTCTGGGTGGGGAAGAAATGGACGAAGCGCGCGCGCGATTGGCCGCCTGTCTGGGGGTTCAGGCAGATGAGCTGAGTTTCGGGCCATCGACTACGCAAAACACCTATGTACTTGCAGCTGCCTTTGGCCAGTTTCTGGCAAA
This sequence comes from uncultured Rhodobacter sp., assembly GCA_964567685.1. Taxonomy (GTDB): domain Bacteria; phylum Pseudomonadota; class Alphaproteobacteria; order Rhodobacterales; family Rhodobacteraceae; genus UBA5972. The sequence goes on from CAZMNO010000079.1 coordinate 3,371, forward strand.
AGGCGATGCAATTATCGTCACCAATCAGGATCACGAAGCCAATTCGGGCCCCTGGCGGCGGTTGGCAGATAAGGGCATTGAGGTGCGCGAATGGCAGGTGGATGCCGACACCGGCCATCTGGACACAGAACATCTGCAATCCCTGCTTGATGACAAGGTCAGACTGGTCTGTTTTCCACATTGCTCCAACATTGTTGGCGAGATCAATCCAGTGGTGGAAATCTCAAGAATGGCGAAATCCGCCGGGGCGTTAACCTGTGTTGATGGCGTATCCTATGCGCCGCACGGCCTGCCCGATGTTGGTGCGTTGGGGCCGGATATCTATCTGTTCTCGTCCTACAAAACCTATGGGCCGCATCAGGGCATCATGGTTGTACGGCGCGCCCTGGCCGAGCGCCTGCCCAATCAGGGGCATTTCTTCAATGCCGATTCCCTGACCAAGAAGTTCACGCCCGCAGGGCCTGACCACGCCCAGATCGCCGCATGTGCCGGGATGGTGGATTATCTGGAAGCGCTCAGCGATCATCATGGCGGCCCCGGTTCCGGCAAAAAAGAAAAGGCGCGGTTTGCACATGATCTGATGCGTGCGCAGGAGACGCGATTGCTGCAGCCTTTGCTTGATTACCTTTCGGCAAGGAATTCCGTCAGGCTGTTGGGGCCGGCGGATGCCGCGATGCGGGCCCCAACCGTTGCCGTGGCGCTGGCTGAGAGCGGCGAAGAGGTCGCGGCACGGCTGGCCGGGCACGGGATCAACGCCGGGGGCGGGCATTTTTATGGGCTGAGAGTTGTCAGGGCGATGGGAGAGGACCCGGATCGCGGTGTTCTCAGGATGAGTTTTGTCCACTACACCACCGAAACTGAGGTCGGTAAGTTGATCGACGCGCTTGACGCTGAGATTTAGCGCCGCAGCCAGTTTTAACTCCAGTTGGTCGCGTTGCAGGGCAGGTCTCGGGCAACGCGGCTACTGGAATGAGTGCCGAGCATTCTAAAAATGCGATCTGTAACCTGTTGAAAAAGCGCAATGAACTAGTAAACTAGTTGATCGGCAGATTGGTAGACCGGTGGATTGGTCTGTCGGTCTACTGGTCTGTCGGTCTACCGGTCTGTCGGTTTGTCGGTCTGTCGGTCTGTCGGTCGATCAATGAACCAGTAGACCGATAGACCGATAACTCTGTATTTCAACAGACCGGCAGATCAATAGACCAGCCGACCAGAATATTGATTGATCACTTGTCCACCCGCTGGCGCACTGCACCCACCTGCAACGCTAGGAAACATTGCACCGGGTAACCGTTGGATTTGGTTGCGCGAGAAACTCCAGAAACACCGCCCAACGCATGAAGGGTCGCATATCTGAGCACCGATCCCACCGCTGCTCGGACCTCAGAAATCCCGCACCAGCTTGGTGGTCAGCGGATCCAGAAACCCTTTCACCGTCGCCTCGGTCTCAAGGTCCAGAGCCTGCACCAGATCGGTTTGCGCTGTCCTGCTCAGCACCCGTTTCATCGACTGAACCGAAGCTTCGGGCAAACCCGCAAGCTTTTCGGCAACCTGCAGGGCCTCAAGCATCAGTCTGTAATCTGATACAACGCGCCAGGCCAACCCCGCCTCAGCCAGTTCAGCCGCCGAATAGCGCTCGCCCAGAAACAGCATTTCACGCGCCTTGTTCAGCCCGACAAGGGCTGGCAGCAGCGAAGTCACACCGCCGGTCACAAAGAAATTCAGCGAAACTTCGGGGAAAAACCCCTGCGCGCTTTCCGCCCAGATCGGAAAGTCGCAGTTGATCGCCCATTCAAACCCGCCGCCAACGGCCCAACCGTTGATCGCTCCGACAACGGGCGTGCCGCCATTGACAATGGCGCGGGTGACGCGCTGGATTGCCTCAACCGCAGCTTCTGCCTCGGCTTGGGTTTCAGGTTCAACATGATCCTGCCGATCATCGCCCGCACAAAAGGCACGGCCCGCACCCGTGAAGATGATTGCTTTGGTATCCGGGTCATTCTCGGCCGCTTCAAAGGCCTCCGCCACATCGCGGATCAGCGCGCCGTTCATTGCGTTCAGCCGATCAGGCCGGTTGAGGGTAATCGTGCGTACATTGTCTTTCAGAGTGCTGAGGACGGTCTCATAAATCTGATCGGTCATTGATAATTCCTTATTACGCGTGCAGTTTTGCCTTCAGTGAGTGGCAGGTTTCCGTAGTCGAGCAAGCTGACACGCGCGCTTGCGCCGAGATGTTTCTTGAGCGCTGTTTCAATCTCGGTGACCAGTCCGGGTTCCGCAACCCGGTCTTTCGCCAGTTCTACGTGAACCCGCAGGAAATCATAGGGCGGGGGCGTATCAAGCACGATCCGGTATTCCCCGGAAAGTGCCTCAATGGGTGCCAGAACAGCCGCAACCATGGTCGGAAAAAGGTTCAATCCCCGCACCACAACCATATCATCACTGCGCCCGACAATGCGAAAGCGAAAGCCGCTGCGCCCGCAGGTACAGGGGTCGGTCTCGTCAATGGTGATGATATCACCGCTGCGAAACCTGACCAGTGGCTGGCAGTCGCGCAACAGATGCGTCAATACCAGTTCACCGGTCTGACCGGCCTGCAAAGGCAAGGGCGTTGTGGTTTCCGGGTCGATCAGTTCGGGGTAAAGCACATCAGCCGCCATGAAATGCAGCCGCGTATCCTTTTCGCATTGCGCCGCGAAGTTGCAGAACACATCCGACACCCCATAATTGGCATTGCGCGGCTCCAACCCCCAGAGCTCGGAAATCCGCGCTCGCAGTGCCGGATCGTCAAGCCCGGCCTCGCCACCAAAAAGGCCAAGTTTCAAACCAAGATCGCGGGGTTTGACACCGGTAAACTTCTCTTCCAGCACTTTTGCGATCACCTTCGGATAAGAGGGCGTGCAGGAAATCGCCGTCACGCCAACTTCCATTATGGTACGGATCAGCCCCTCGGTATTGCCCACGCCGAAGGGAATGACCATCGCTCCGGTCTTTTCAAGCCCCATGTGATCGGTCAAGCCACCCATCCACATCTGATAGTTCAGGCAATGCACCACACGATGCCCCGGCCGCAATCCGGCCGAGCTCTGGCAGCGCCCGGCAATGGTCTCCGTCACGTCGCAATCCCGCCGCGACAAAGCAAGATTCATCGCCTGCCCAGTGGTGCCGGAAGTACGATGCATGCGCTGCACCAACTCTTGTTCTACATTCAGGTAATCGCCAAATGGCGGATGCGCTTCCTGCGAGAGGCGCAGCGCGGATTTATCGCAAAGCGGCAGTTCCGGCAGATCGACGAGCTGTTTGGGAGGCGATTTTCCCTCCCACAATCGCGAAAGAAATGCCGAGTTTTCGATGCGCGGCACCTGATCCTGCCAGAGCGCCTGCTGATAGCGGGCGCGGGCGTCAGCGCCCAGATATTCGCCCTGTTGGTGCATGTTTTGGCCCTACTTTTACGTTTCGTGCAGTCACCCGAAAAGCTGCGCGCGCGTCCTTCTTTTGTCAATGTGGTGAAGGCGTTACGCTGGGGCATTAAGGGGCCGCGCGTGCAAAAAACTTGGCAGAAGCACCGGAATCGGATTAATCTTTGCGGCGGGGGGAAATTTGTATGCAGATTTTTACCAGTACAAAAGGCGAGAAGGGGCTGCCACGCTACTTTGCCGCGGTCTTTGATATTGTCTCAAAACTCAACCACGGGCGCATCGATTTCAGGCTGCCCGATGGCCGTGTTTTTCGCGCTCAGGGCCGTGAGCCGGGGCAGGCGGTTGAGCTGGTCATCCACAATCCCGACAGCTTTGCCCGCCTCATCCGCGAAGGTGACCTGGGGTTTTCGGATGCCTATCTCGAAGGCTGGTGGTCGGTTTCCGACCTGCAGGCCTTCATGGATATCGTCTGCGATTCCAACGACGAAGTATTCAACGGTTTTCCCGGCATGGGACTGGTGCGCGCCTATGAGCGGATGCGCCACTGGATGAACCGAAATTCACGTCAGCAGGCGAAAAAGAACATCTCCTACCACTATGATCTGGGCAACGAGTTCTATTCCAAATGGCTTGACGACACGATGACCTATTCCTCGGCCATTTTCAAAACCGGACAGGAAGACCTGTCCAGGGCGCAGCGGGCGAAATACGCCTCGATGATTGAACTGATGGGCGTGAAAGAAGGCGATCACGTATTGGAAATCGGCTGTGGCTGGGGCGGCTTTGCGGAATACGCGGCCAAGGAATGCGGGCTGAAAGTGACCGGCCTGACGATCTCGCAGGAACAGCATGATTATGCCACCGAGCGGATGAAACTGGCCGGTTTGAGTGATCAGGTCGAGATCGTGATGCGCGATTATCGCGATGAAAAAGGTGTCTATGACGGTATCGCCTCGATCGAGATGTTCGAAGCCGTCGGCGAGAAATACTGGCCGACCTATTTCCAGACCGTGAAAGACCGGCTGAAACCCGGCTGTAAGGCGACGCTACAGATCATCACCATTGACAATAAAAGGTTTGAAACTTATCGTAAAGGCGTTGATTTCATTCAGAAATACATCTTTCCTGGCGGCATGCTTCCCAGCCCCAATGCGCTGGCCGAACAGATCGGGCGGGCAGGGTTAAGGCTGGTTGGATCGATTGAATTTGGTGAAAGCTACTCGCAAACCCTCAGGCGTTGGCACGATACGTTCAACGACAAATGGGACGAGATTACCGATATGGGGTTTGATGAACGGTTTCGCCGGATGTGGAACTATTACCTGACCTCCTGCGCCGCCGCCTTTCGCAGCGGCAATTGCGATGTGACCCAGATAACCCTGTCAAGGCCCAGCTGACCATGCATCAGATGCCGACAAGTGCGAAACTTGTGGCCGGGCTTTGCTTTCTTTGCATCGGATTTGCAGCCGCGATCCAGTTTGAACCGGTTTTGACAGAAGTCCAGCGTGGCCGTTGGTTTGCACCGGCAAACGGTGCTCTTGGCTTCGTGGTTGGGTGGCGGATTATGGGCCGCTTGGTCGGTGGCACCTACGGCGCAGCTGCGCGTGCCGGGATCGGCACTTCGGTTTGGCTGTTTTTCTGGGCCCTGCTGATTTTTTCCCTGCGGGAAATGCTGTTGCGCAGCTGGGATAAACGCTATCGCACCCCAACCGAAGCTATCGGAAACATGGTTGAGATCGGCATCCATTTTGGGTCATTGGCGCTGCGTTTCGAAGTGATCGCCGTACTGGTGCTTGGCGGAATGATCGCCGGAGTTATTGCAGAATTTACCAACCGACGCTGGAGTTGACCCAGCCTGATCAAGTTGAAGCCCCTGCCTGCAACAGCCAGTGCTTGAAACCCCTGACCGGCAGGCGTATCAAAGATCAAATGTGAACCAGCCAGATGTGAACGACCATGCAAATCTACCGCGACCTTGAATCAGCAATCGGTCATACGCCATTGATAAAGCTCAATAAAGCCTCCGAGCTGACCGGATGTGAGATTCTTGGCAAGGCCGAGTTCATGAATCCCGGGCAATCGGTCAAGGATCGCGCCGCTTTGTCGATCATCCGTGATGCCATCGCCAGTGGCGACCTCAGGCCCGGCGGCACGATTGTCGAAGGCACCGCAGGCAATACCGGCATCGGCATCGCCCTGGTCGCTGCCTCGATGGGGTTTCGCACGGTTATCGTCATTCCCGAAACCCAAAGCCAGGAAAAGAAAGACATGATCCGCCTGGCCGGGGCTGAACTGGTGCAGGTTCCCGCGGCGCCTTACAAGAATCCCAACAATTACGTGCGCTATTCCTCGCGTCTGGCCGCAACCCTGGCGGAAACCGAACCAAACGGGGCGATCTGGGCCAATCAGTTTGATAATGTTGCCAACCGGCAGGCCCATGTGGACACCACCGCGCCGGAAATCTGGGAACAGACGGAAGGCAAGATCGACGGATTCATCTGCTCGGTCGGTTCCGGTGGTACACTTGCAGGCGTGGCCGAAGGTCTGCGCAGCCGCAGCAAATCCATCAAGATCGGCCTTTCTGATCCGCATGGCTCGGCTCTTTACAATTACTACGCCAATGGCGAGCTCAAAGCCGAGGGCGGGTCGATCACCGAGGGGATCGGGCAGGGGCGTATCACTGCCAATCTGGAAGGGCTCGACGTGGATATGCCCTACTCAATTGCCGATACGGAATCCGTGCCGCTGGTCTTTGATCTTCTGGAAAACGAAGGTCTGTGTGTCGGTGGTTCCTCCGGTGTCAACATTGCGGGGGCAATCCGCATGGGCCGCGAACTGGGCCCGGGGCATGTGATCGTGACCGTTCTGGCCGATTATGGCACCCGATATCAGACCAAATTGTTTAACCCTGAGTTCCTGAAGTCAAAGGAATTACCGGTGCCCGAATGGCTGGATCGGCCAGCGGCTGAATTGCCGTCGGTTTTTGAATAGGGGCGGGGGGATGCTCAAAAGGGGGCTCCTAGTCCTGAAGCCACTGATCATCGTCTTCTGCCTGCTGGCACTACCGCTTGCGGCACAGGAAACCGAGACGAAAGCCTTTGATTTTGAGGCCTGGCAGGTCACCGCCACCCGCGCCGAAGGCATTATCGAGGATGCCGAGGCCTCCTCCCCGGCACTGGAAACTCTGCGCGCAACACTTGTTGAGTTCCGATCACTGGCGCTGGGATTGCAGGATGCGCATCAGGCCCGCATCGATACCCTAAGTTCTCAACTTCAAGCCCTTGGTGAAGCCCCGACAAACGGTGAAAGCGAAGCCCCCGAAGTTGCCACCCGGCGACAGGAACTGACCGATCAGCTGGCCGAAGCCCGCGCCCCGGTTCTGGCAGCGCAGGAAGCCTATAACCGCGCCGATGGCATGATCGGCGAGATTGACCAGATCATCCGCGAGCGTCAGGCCGATCTGTTGTTTGAACGCAGCGCCTCGCCCCTCAACCCAACCTATTGGGGCGAAGCGATGGGCACGCTGGCCGCCTTTGTCGCTGACATTCAGGGTGAGATTGATGAGGGGCTGACAAGCGAAGCGCAGATGGTCCTGACGCGCCAGAACCTGCCGGTCTCGCTCGGGTTCCTGATCCTTGGACTGGTGCTGTTGACCCGCGCCCGAGGCTGGGTGCTGAACGTAATCGGGCTGGTTCCCAGCGCGAGGCGACACAGCGATAATGAAGCGCGCGCACTGATCCTGTCTTTGACCGAAGTGATCGTGCCGATGCTGGGTCTCTGGGCGCTGACAAGGGCCATGGAAACAACCGGATTGATCGGCCTGCGCGGTGCCGTACTGGTCGATGCAATCCCCTGGTTGGGTCTTTGTATTTTCGGTGCGATCTGGCTGGGCCGAACCTTGTTTGCCACAAGCGACACTGCACCTCAGTTCTTTGAGCTCAGTACATCCGCAAAGGCCACCGGGCGGCGCATCGCCTCGATCATGGGCGTCACACTGGCGCTTGATTTGCTGCTTGACCGAATTTTTCTACATGCCGATTTCAGCCAGCAGGCACATATCGTGCTGTCTTTCCCGGTGGTACTGGCCGCCGGGATCCTGCTGGTGCGCATGGGCTATCTGCTCGACCCCGGTCGTGATCCCGATGACGGCTACGAGGCCGAGAACCCGCTGCAACAGCGCGTTTACAAGCTCATCACCCGCGGGATCATCGTGCTTGGAGCACTTGGCCCGGTGCTGGCCGCAATCGGGTATTTTACCGCCTCCACCTCATTTGTTTTCCCCGCGATCAATACGCTGGCCCTGCTTGGCACTGTATTAATCGCCTACAGGCTGCTGACCGACCTCACTGAGAGGCTGGTAATGTCAGGCCGCGAAAAGGAGGCAAAGGCAGGTCAGGAAAAACCGCTGACTCTGGTGCCGGTTGCCATCGGATTTGCGCTGATCTGTCTGGCGATCCCGGTTCTTGCACTGATCTGGGGGGCACGGGTATCTGACCTGCTTGAGGTCTGGACGCTGTTCAGCGAAGGTTTCTCTATCGGCGAGCGGCGAATTTCCGTCAGCGATTTCATGACTTTCGCCATCGTCTTTGCCATCGGCTATACGGCAACGCGCCTTTTGCAAAGCACCCTCAGAACCACGGTTCTGCCTCGCACCACACTTGATACCGGCGGGCGCAACGCCATTCTCAGCGGCACCGGCTATGTCGGGGTCACACTGGCCGCCGTTGCCGCCATTACTTCCGCCGGGCTTGACCTCTCCAGCCTCGCCATCGTCGCCGGTGCGCTTTCGGTCGGGATCGGGTTCGGGCTGCAGGCGGTCGTATCCAATTTCGTTTCCGGCATCATCTTGCTTGTCGAACGTCCGATCAAGGAAGGTGACTGGATAGAAGTTGGTGCCTATTCGGGCTACGTGCGCAAGATCTCCGTGCGCTCAACCGAGATTGAAACCTTTGATCGCGCCACCGTGGTCGTGCCCAACGCCGATTTCATCTCTGGCACGGTCACCAACTGGACCCACAGTAATATGAACGGCCGGGTCAGAGTTCCGGTTGGTGTGGCCTACGGCAGTGATTCTGAAGAGGTGAAAACCATCCTCACAGAGATCGCAGACGCCCATGAAATGGTCGATCACCGGTTCAATACCAGTGTCGTCTTCATGGGGTTCGGTGCTGATTCAATGGATTTCGAAATCCGCGCCATTCTCAAGGACGTAAACTGGGTCCTGAGCGCCAAATCCGACATGAATTTTGAAATCGTCCGGCGCTTCGGCGAGGCCGGTATAGAAATCCCGTTTGCCCAGCGTGATATCAATTTGCGCAATCTGGATGAGTTGGGAAAAGTGCTGAGCAGGCAACAAAGTAAATAGCTACAGAACTGGACAGAGGCGATATTTCCTGCCTGAATACCGGAATACACTTATCCGGTGATGATCACCGCCCAACAAAGCATTGGTGCCATGAAATTTGTTCAGCGTTGCATAGCGATATTGGTTTTCGTTCTAGCTGGAGTTGCCGCGCAGGCACAAACCCAGCAGGATTTGCAGAGAATAGCCTCCTACGCTCAGCAGTTTCAGACCCTGTATCTGCAGGCCTATGATCTTTTGGATGAGGCCGCAATCGCAGGGGAACAGATTTCGCTTGCTCTGGACGGTTATGCCGAACTGGACGACGCTTTGCTCAAAGCGGAAGAGGTGCTGGCTGAAGCCGAACAGGAATTTCAACGAATAAAAAATCAAGCTAGCTCAGTGATGGTCCCTGAAATCGAGGACGAGAAATTCCGTGAACACTTTCACTCACTATCCGAATTTGTCCCCGAATTACTAGGGCCTGTTGACGTTCATTTCAGTTCGATCATGGTTGCTGCGAGAGAGA
>CAZMNO010000080.1:0-11514 GCA_964567685.1 uncultured Rhodobacter sp.
TTTCAGATGAAGCGGACGTTCGTGCCTTCTGCAGCTAATGACGGGTGAGAGCCCATTTTGACAAATGCTGTTATTCGTACCAAAGGCTTTGAGTTACTCATGGCCGACATTGACGGCAGCTTTGGTGGTTCATTGTAGAAACGTAATGTGACCTGACCCTACGTGCTTGATATTACGGCCATGGCTAAGCGTCCGAGAGAAATCCTCAAATTCGACGAGCTTGATTTCATCGATCCAGGGGATGCCGATATCAAAGGGTGGGTGGTGAATAAACAGATAGGTTGGCTTGTCGCCCGCATCGATCAGCTGCACCTTGAGCCACTCAAGTCGATTGGTACAAAGCTGGCCTTCATGGACATTTGCACCGTCTTTTGTTGTGTCCAGGAAAAGGAAAACTTTCTCGTCGGTCTCATGGCGGTGCTGGATAAACCCGTGTTGATCCTGCGGGTGGTTTTCGAAAACCGAAAGGAACGTTGCGCGCTCGTCGTGGTTCCCAATCATCAGGAAGCAGGGAAATGGAAGGCTTTCCAGTCGAGATTTCAGAAACCGATAAGAGCTTTCTTCTGCAAATTCCGACAGATCACCGGAAATAACCGCGAAGGAAGTGTCCGGATGCCATCGAGTAATATCTTTCAGGCAGGCATCAAGCCTCTCGGATGGCACACCGCCATTCAAGTGCTCACCTTCTTTACCCAAATGGATATCCGTGATGTGTACGAATTTCATCTCGGAAACCTGCCAAGATCACTTTGCTCGGTCTGCATCCATGCCTCGAGCGCCGTGATCTCCTCATTGCTCATCACCAAACCGAGTTTTGTTCGGCGCCAGACCACGTCTTCGGCCGTCTGGGCGAATTCCCGGCTCATGAGCCAACGTACTTCGACCTCATGCAGTGATGCCCCAAAATCAAGGCCAAGATCTTCGCGTGACTTAGAGCCGTGAAGAATATCCCAGGCTTCCCGTCCATAGCAGCGCAGCAGGCGATCTGCCCAATCCGTATCCAAAAATGGAAATGCGCCGCGAAGGGAATTGCGCAGTTTTTCGAACGTTGAGAGTTCGAAATCTCCTCCAGGCAAATGCGCGTCAGCAGTCCATGGACCAGTGCCTTCGGACAGGAACGGTGCGAGTTGCGCCAATGCCGCTTCGGCCAGTTTTCGATAGGTGGTGATCTTACCGCCGAACACGTTCAACAACGGCGCGCCACCTTCACTGTCCAGTTTCAAAATGTACTCGCGCGATGCTGCCGATGCGGACTTTGCGCCATCATCAATCAGCGGGCGGACGCCTGAGTAACTCCAGACGATATCAGCTTTGGTTACTGGCTGCTCAAAATACTCGGACATGAATTCGCAAAGATATTTCTCCTCCTCCTCAGTACAACGCGGAGGCACATCAGGTTCTGCGTGTTCACAATCGGTGGTACCCACAAGCGTGAAGTTCCCCTCGTAGGGAATTGCAAAAATTATCCGCCCATCGCCACCTTGAAAGAAATAGGCTCGATCATGCTCAAACAGCTTGCGGGTGACAATATGGCTGCCGCGCACCAAGCGGATCTTATCGCGACGGTTCGTCTCGACAACACCTCCAAGAAGTTCGCTGACCCAGGGGCCACCTGCATTAACAAGGGCACGGGCCAAGTGCTGTGTTACGGTCCCGGTTCGCTGGTCTTCCAACGTGATCTGCCACAGCTCATCAAGGCGTTCAGCCCGGGTAACCTTATTACGGGTAAATATGGCGGCGCCACGGTCATGGGAGTCGCGGGCGTTGAGGACGACCAGGCGCGCATCGTCTACCCAGCCATCAGAATATTCGAAGGCGCGCCGATATCGGGATTGCAGCGGTCCGCCTGCTTGATCTGTTGTCAGATCAATGCGTTTGGTCCCCGGCAGGAACTTTCGACCGCCCATTTGATCATAAAGAAACAGGCCCAGTCGGATCTGCCAGGCCGGGCGGCGCCCTTTCAGCCAGGGCATGAATGTTCCAATAAGCTTTGAAACCGGCGTGGAGGCGTCGAACCGCATATCTTTTCGGTAGGGCAAAACAAAGCGCATCGGCCGGCTGATATGGGGCATTGCGCGCAACAGGACTTCACGCTCACGTAGTGCTTCGCGGACCAGCCGAAATTCAAAATATTCAAGGTAACGCAAGCCACCGTGGAACAATTTTGTTGAGGCCGAAGAGGTCGCGCCGCCCAGATCTCCTTTCTCTGCAAGCCCGACGGAAAGCCCGCGCCCGATCGCGTCCCGCGCAATTCCCACGCCGTTTATGCCGCCGCCAACTACAAATAAATCGAACGGTTCGCCTTCGTGTTTTTGCATTGGCCGTCAGGTCCCTTTCTTCGCCCCGGATTTGGATTTCTTTGACAGCCGGGTCGACAACAAGTCGCCCGATCGGGCCGCGATGGGATAGCCGATTGTCGCAAAAGCCGCGTTTACGTTTTTCAGAATCCGCAGGCTTTCCTGATGCATTCGGCTGGTTGCGAAGCTTTCGTCCATGCCAGCACGCAATCTGTCCAGATGCTTTTCCTGGAGCTTCTGCTCTGCTACGCGAACTTTTTCCTTTGCCCGCAACAGTTGACGCGCCGCATCAGGAGCACCGTTCATAAGGACGTCCAAGGCCAGCCGCGCATTGGTCAGAACCCGGTCGTGAAAATCTTCGATGTCTGACAAACCGTCCGGCGAAAATTTAATGGCATCAGAATGAAGCTGTCTGATCTGATCAACCAAGCCAGACGCAACCGCGTCAGCAGCGGTTTCGAGACCGTAGGCAATGCTGGCAAGCTCGCTGGACCGGTCTCGTTGCACCTCGTCCAACTGGTTGTGGTTCAACTGTGCCAGAAACCGTTTTACGTCCACGTGCGTGTCCCGCACGAGTTCAGCCTGCTGTTGGATCGCTTTCGCCGCTGGCTCGTCCCAATTTTTGAATAGAACGATCACCGAGCGAAGCATCGTTTCCGCTTGCTCCCCCATTTTCAGAATCTCACGATTCGCGCATGCCAGCGCACGATCTGGGCGATCCAGAGTGGACGGGTCCAGCGCCGAAGAGCGGACAAAATCGGCGGCAGATTCGGTGCGATCCGGCATCATTCGTTCGGCGACCGGGACGATCCACCCCAGAAAAGGCAGGCTTGCCAGCGCCAACGCGGTGTTGAAGCCCAGATGCAGGTTGATGACCTGCCGGGCCTCATTTTCACCAAGCCAGCTCAGAACACTCCCGGTCTGCGAAAGAACCAAAAGTACGAGTGCTGCACCACCGCCACGCAGGACAAGATTGGCCATGACCATGCGCCGTGCTGTGAGTGGCGATGCTAGGGTCAGCATGTAGGCGAGGAAAGCGCCGCCGGCATTTGCGCCCAGAACCATTGCAGCGGCTCCGCTGGCTGGTAGGAGGCCCTGGGCCGTAAGCGTGACGAAGAACAGCACAGCGGCAACCGAAGAATGCACCGCCCAGGCAAACAGGGCACCAATCAAAAACGAGGTTATAACATCACCGCCAAGGTAGTGCATCACACTGAGAGTTGCGGGATTGTCTATCAGCGGGCCTGTCGCCGCGCGGATCATATCGAGAGAGACGAAGATTAGCGCAATGCCAATCAGGATCCGGCCGAGTTGGCGAACTTCGTTTTTTGAGCTGCGCAAAAACAATATGACCCCGCCAAACAGGAGTAGAGGGATCAGGAGATCCTGTCGCACCAGCAAAATCTGCGAAACGATTGCCGATCCGATATCGGCCCCAAGCAGAATGGCCATGCCGGCCAGCAGGCTGATCCCACCCTTCACCGCGAAGTTCGAAACCAATACGGCCACTGCCGTAGCACTTTGCAAACAAAGCGCAGCAAAAACGCCGCTGGCCGCTGCCTGCAGACGGCTGGTGTTCGAGCGCCGAAGGAATGCACGAAGCTGAACGGAGTACGCCCGTTCGACCCCGGTGCGCAGCAGTCGCACCGCCCAGATCAGTAGGGCGGCGGCACCGGCGATATTGATCAGGAACTGGATCACGATGTCCAATCGCCCCTTTTTTTTGATGGGCGGCCTATATCCGCACCAAAACGCTGGCCAAGGGCAGGTTTCCCGTCGCTTTGGGGATCCAGCCTGACCTTATGCCTGTCGACCCGTTCCGAAGACCTAACCGTTCCTTGCATCAAGCAAAGTCTGTGAGATCTCAACAAAACCGTCGCCGCCCCTCTCGCTCGCGACCCACGCAGGACACGCATCCAATTGCTCCTCGAAGTCCCTTACATTCGCGACCCCGAAAGACATTGGGAAGTAGGCAAACATTGGCGCATCGTTTGGGCTGTCGCCCACAAAGATCGACTGCTCCAGATTGTCTTGCAGATCAAACCCCAGCACTTCGCGACAAAACCGCCGCGTCATGGAAAGTTTGTCGTGGCTGCCGAACCACCCATTCACGTGGATCGAAGATACTTTTGCGACGGCACCAGCCTCTTCGAAAATTTCTTTGATACGTTGTACCGCCCTGGAATCCAGAGGCGGAACGTCTTCGCAAAAATCGATTGCCAGGTCGGTGTCCCGGAAATTCTGGTCGGCGGACACTGCAGAACCGGGCACTTCGGCAAGGACGCGTTCGCGAATGCGCGTCAACTTTTCGTGGTTCTCGCGCCGGGTGTCTTGCGATCCTGCATATACGCGCCGCATGGTCTTGGCGCCATGATCGTAGGAGAAATAAAAAGCTCCGTTTTCTCCAACGACACCCGCAACCGGCCAGAATCTGGCAATAAGATCGCACCAGCCAGCGGGCCGACCGGTGACTGGCACAATACCGACGCCCGCGTCGCAAAGAGCTTCGAGCGCCGAATAGCTCGATGCGGTCAGGCGGCCCTCGGTGGTCAGCGTGTCGTCGATATCCACGAACACGTATTTGACCAGACGGGCCAAGTCTTTGGAAAGTTGGTCGAGGGGCTTCATGTCCCGTGCTCATCTGCTTTGTCTGGCATTCGTGTAGGTTACTCGGCTGCTTCGGGGGGGATCCCGTCCGACCAAGTCAGGCCCCGTGCCAACAGAATCCGCTGTGCGCGACCGGGGTAGTCGGTAATGATCCCATCTAAGCCCGCATCTATCATTCGATTGATGTCTTCGGGCTCATTCGCCGTCCAACCGGAGACCAAAAGTCCGAGGTCATGAGCCACGGCAACAAGCTCCGGCGTTACATCCATAAAATACGGGCACCACATCTTGCCACCTGCATTCGCAACGGCCTGCGGGATCGACATGCCGAGTGCATCGAAGTCCGGCGCCATTTCCTTTGGCGAGTCCTCGCCCGGATCATCCATGTTTTCCGGCCTTTGCGACAGGTATGATCGGGGTATATCTGGGGCTAAGTTGGCGCATTCCCCCAACAAGTCCCAATCAAAGCTGTGCAAAATGGTTCGGTTTTCCAGACCTCTGGACCGGACTTCGGCCAATACTCTGGAAGCTATGTTGTTTCGGGCACCTGCCGGGTTTGGATCTTTTGGATTGGACTTTATTTCCAGAAGCAAAAGCAGGTCTTTTCCCTCAGGCGTAAGCGCGAAATTCAACAGATCGGTCAGAGGTGGCACGCGAACACCCGACATGAATGCCTGATCGGGAAAACGCTTGCCATAAACCGTGCGCCCATCAAGGCCCCCGACGTCGAGTTGGCTGAGGTCAGACAAAGAAAGCTCCGAGACCTTCAACTCGTCTCCAGTCAGCCAGTCACCGTCGGCCCCACGTGTGGCCGCGTTTAGAAGGTGATGATTGTGCGTGATGACGGGGATCTGATCACGGGTCAGGACCACGTCGAATTCCATCGCACTCACGCCGATGTTCAAAGTGAATAGGAATCCCTCCATCGTGTTTTCTGGCATCACTCCGCGGGCCCCGCGGTGCCCGATCACGCGGACCAGACCTGGACCGCCCCGAAAACCGTTCAATTGAGGGAAATCCGTCATTCGTCGATCCGGGCGCCCGTTGTGCTGTCAAAGACATGAAGGTTTTCGACTGCGGCAGAGAAGCTCATCACAGAGCCGGCCTCAGCAGCCACGTGGCCGGGCATACTCGCGACGATATCCGTGTTCGTCCCATCCAGAACACCGTGCACAAGTGTGTTGGCACCAAGTTGTTCAAACATTTGAACCGAAATCCGGATTGGCCCGTTCTCGTTATGAGTAAGATGCTCGGGACGAATGCCAAGTGTGACCGACCCGTTGGCATGATTTGCACCGGGCACTATCGCGCCATTGCCGAGCGTAAGCGCACCATCAGCAGCAGTCGCGGGAAGAAAATTCATCGAGGGACTGCCAATAAAGCCAGCTACGAACAGCGTGGCAGGGCGGTCATAAAGTTCTATCGGTGTTCCAAACTGCTCAACATATCCACCATTTAGCACCATTAGGCGGTCGCCCAGGGTCATCGCCTCAACCTGATCGTGCGTCACATAGATCGAAGTGACCCCGAGACGCTGTTGCAGTTTACGGATCTCAAGACGCATCTGCACGCGCAGTTTGGCATCCAGGTTCGACAGCGGTTCGTCAAAGAGAAAAACCTGCGGGTCGCGCACAATTGCGCGGCCCATGGCAACACGCTGCCGCTGACCGCCCGATAGCTGACGGGGCTTTCGGTCAAGATAATCGCCAATCTCAAGAATTTCAGCAGCTTCTTGAACCCGCCGGTCGATCTCATCCCTGGAAATTTTCCGGATCTTCAAGCCATAGGCCATGTTCTCGCGCACTGACATATGCGGGTAGAGCGCGTAGTTCTGGAACACCATTGCAATGTCCCGATCGGCCGGTTCCAGCTTGTTGACCATCTTGTCGCCGATGCTGATTTCACCCGAAGTAACGGTCTCAAGCCCTGCGACCATCCGGAGAAGTGTTGACTTGCCGCAGCCCGATGGCCCAACGATGACGATGAACTCTCCATCCTCGATCTCGCCTTCGACGTGGTGCAGGACCTCAACGTTGCCATAAGCCTTTACAAGGTCTTTGAGTGTAATGGATGCCATGCTGCGTGACCCGCTATTTGTCAGTTTCAGTGAGGCCCTGCACAAAGAGCCGTTGCATTGCGACGACAACGAAGACCGGCGGTATCATCGCCAGAAGTGCCGTCATCATTATGATGTTCCACTGGGGTGACTGTTCAGCCGCCTCAAGCATCTGCTTGATGCTCATCACGATGGTGGTCATGTCGGTATCTGTGGTGATCAGAAGCGGCCAGAGATACTGGTTCCAGCCGTAGATAAAGAGGATTACGAAGAGTGCCGCAATGTTGGTACGACTAAGCGGTATCAGAATATCCCAGAAGAATCTGAGCGGTCCCGCGCCGTCGATCCGCGCACTCTCCAACATTTCGTCAGGGATAGTAAGGAAGACTTGCCGGAACATGAAGGTTGCGGTTGCTGAGGCAATCAGGGGGATCGACAGGCCCCAGTAACTGTTGAGCATCCCGAGGTTGGCAACGACTTCGAACGTTGGAAGAATGCGGACTTCGACCGGCAACATCAGCGTGATGAAGATCAGCCAGAAAAAGCCCATGCGGAAAGGAAATTTAAAGTAGACAATTGCAAAGGCCGAAAGAAGCGAAATAGCAATCTTGCCCAATGAGATCATCATGGCCATGGCCAGAGAGTTCAGAAGCATCCGCCAAACTGGCGCGGCTTCGGTTCCCGAAAGCCCCCCGCCGAAAAGAGTCTGCTTGAAATTCTCCCAGAAATAACCGCCGGGCAACATTGGGATAGGGGCCTGCGTCATCCGGATGGGATCATGGGTCGCGGCGACGAATGTGATCCAAATCGGCAGTGCCACAATAATGACGCCAAAAACCAAAACGATGTGGCTGACGATGTTTAGTATCGGGCGGTTCTCTATCATCAGTATTCCACCTTTCTTTCCACATAGCGGAACTGAACCACCGTCATGGCAATAACGAGGAACATCAGGATGACGGACTGCGCTGCCGAGCCACCCAGGTCGAGGCCGACAAAGCCGTCGTTGTAGACCTTGTAGACAAGAATGGTGGTCGCGTTTGCAGGTCCGCCCTGTGTTACGGCGTGGATGATTCCGAAAGTATCGAAGAACGCATAAACTGCGTTGATCACCAACAGGAAGAAGGTTGTCGGCGACACCAACGGGAAAATGTGATCCCAGAAACGGCGCACCGGTCCGGCACCGTCAATCGCAGCGGCCTCGATCAGCGAGCGTGGGATTGACTGCATCGCGGCAAGATAAAACAGGAAATTATAAGCGATCTGTTTCCATGCTGCAGCGAAAATCACCAGCATCATGGCATGCGAGCCATTGAGGTAATGGTTCCAGTCGATACCCACGAACTCCAGAATATACGGGAAAATCCCTAGCGTCGGGTTGAACATGAATACCCACAGGGCACCAGCAAGCACCGGGGCGACCGCATAGGGCCAGATCAGAAGCGTGCGATATGTCGTAGCGCCCTTCACGATACGGTCCGCAAAACCCGCGAGGATCAGAGCGGCGGACATTGAAAGGACAGCGACGCAAATTGAAAAGAAAATCGTGCGTCCAAAACTACCCAGATACTGTTCGTCCGTTGCCAGGTAGGTAAAATTCTCGAACCAGACGAATTCGGTGGACATCCCGAAGGCGTCTTCGATCAAAAATGACTGGTAGATTGCCTGACCTGCGGGCCAAATAAAAAACACCAAAGTAATGATGACCTGTGGTGCAACCAAAAGATACGGTAGCAGTGAGGTCGGGAAGTGAACACGCTTTAGCATATTGGGCTGGCCGCTGGTGAGGTTTTGAACAAATTGGCGGCCCCGGATACGGGGCCGCCAAAGTCGATCAGTTTAGTTCGCGGTACGTTCGAACTTGCGAAGAAGTGCGTTGCCGCGCTCAACCGCATTGTCCAGCGCTTCCTGTGCAGAGATATTGCCAGCCCAAAGCGCTTCCATTTCCTCGTTGATCACATCTCGGATCTGCACGAAGTTGCCGAACCGCAGGCCACGAGAATTTGGCGTCGGAGTGTTCAGGCTAAGCTGCTTGATAGCCGTATCCGTGCCCGGATTGGAGTCATAGAAACCCTGCTCGGCGCTCAGATCAGCCGCTGCGGTGGTGATCGGCACATAACCGGTTTCCTGGTGCCACCAAGCCTGTACCTCAGGCGAAGACAAGTAGGTCATAAACTTCGCCAGACCTTTGTATTCGTCCGCTTCGTGACCCTGCAGCGCCCACAAAGTTGCACCACCGATGATCGAGTTCTGAGGAGCGTCCGCGACGCCGGTATCAAGCGGCAGCATAGTCTGGGCAAATTCGAAGTCGGCCTGCGATACCATCGAGCCGTAGTAAGCCGATGAGTTCATCCACATGCCGCACTCACCATTGGTGAACATCGGCAGCGAGTCGCCGCGGCGACCACCGTAAACGAACAGTTTGTCTTCCTGCATATCCGCAATTTCCTGCAAACGGGCAGCGACTTGTTCATTATTGAATGTAAACTTTGTATCAAAACCAGTGAAACCATTTTCCTGGGTGCCGATAGGTAGGTTGTGCCAAGCCGAGAAGTTCTCGATCATCACCCAGCTCTGCCAACCAAACGAGAAACCGCATGACATGCCGTTGTCGACAAGTGCTTGCGCAGCTGTTTTTACCTCGTCCCAGGTTTCCGGAACCTTGGCGCCAGCCGCTTTCAAAGCGTCTGCATTGTACCACAGAACCGGCGTCGAGCTATTGAACGGCATCGAAAGCAGCTTGCCATCAGATGTCTGATAGTAGGAGACTACCGCAGGAAGATAGGCCGAACCGTCAAACGCTTCGCCGGCGTCATCCATCATTTGCTCGATTGGATAGATAGCGCCTTCTGCGGCCATCATCGTTGCGGTTCCAACTTCAAACACCTGCACCAGATGGGGCTGCTCGCCGGCGCGGAACGCTGCGACTGCCGAGGTCATAGTTTCGGTGTAGTTGCCTTTATAGCTCGGAACGACAACGTACTCGCTTTGGCTTGCATTGAAGTCAGCGGCCATTTTGTCGACGCGTTCGCCGTTGGTCCCGCCCATGGCATGCCACCAATTGATTTCGGTCTGGGCGACCACGGTACCAGCGCTCAGCACGACAGTGGCTGCCCCCGCGAAGAGTATTTTTGAGATCGTCATTCTTTCCTCCCTTTTCAGAATATTCACTGTTGTGCGCAAGACATTCAGTGAAGAGAAACAATAATGCAAGTTAATTTTTTATAGCCTAAAATATAATAAGATGTTATGTTCAGCAAGCTGATCTTTCGCGTTTCGAAACCGAAGCAAGAGGTTAACTCGTTGAAATTTAAACTCAGACAGTTAGAAGCGTTCCGCGCGGTTGCAGAGACCGGTAATGTGACCAAAGCCGCAAAAAGGTTGGGTGTTTCGCAGCCAGCCGTGAGCCGTTTACTATCGGATTTTTCTGCGTCAGCTGGTTTTGAGCTTTTTACGCGTAGACGCGGTGTCCTTCAGCCGACGAACGATTCGCGTTATCTTCTCGCAGAGGTCCGGCGCATTCTAGACAGCCTCGATCATCTTGACGATCTGCGCCGTGACCTCACTGAGCGTACTGGCGGGCACGTCAGGGTTGCCTGCCTGCCCGGGTTCGCCACCAGCCATCTTCCAGCTGTATTGGTGCGCTTCCTGGAAACAAGGCCCGGCGTAACGGTGTCGCTTGAACCCGATCGCCCGGAACGTATCATGGAATGGATCATCGGTGAGCAATATGACTGTGGAATAACGGACGGCTTCGTTGGTCATCCCGCCACACTCAGTCAGGACTTATTCGTCAAATCAGCCTGCATTTTGCCACAAGGTCATCCACTTGGTGACAAGGCGAATATTACACCCCTCGATCTTGCGAACGAGCGTCTGATCCACACGCGGCGAGACAGCCAGTTCTTTCAGTATCTATCGCGCGCGTTTTCTGAGAGTGGGGTCGGGATTAATACTCTGGTCGAGGTGCGACAATTCAATACCGCTTGCGGGATGGTAAGCGAGGGCCTTGGAGCTTCCATCGTCAGCGTCATAGATGCCGAAGCATTCCGAAACACAGGTATTGTGATCCGCCCATTCCGCCCGAAAATTAATCACCGGCTATCCATCCTGCAACCTGCCTCGGGCCCGAGTTCACCGGTCGTACTGGACTTCGTCGATACGTTTATCGAAAGCCTCCAGCCATTTCTCGCGAAGGAAAGTAAGTAATTGTCCGGCTATACACGCGCCTTTTGCCGCGTCGCCATATGTTTTCTTTTTATGCCACCGATCTGCCCGCTTCGAAAATCTCGGTCTTTCGATGCAACCCAATTTACCGAGCAATCAATTTCTGTCGTTTGATCTAGTTTGCACACTTGGTCAGAAACTTGATGTCAGAACTCCATGGATAACAAAATCTGTTACACGTGCGCGAAAAGCAGCCTGATCCCCTGCGGGAAATAATCAAGCTCATCTCGCGACGGGGATACCAGCCATTCGTGTGCGAAAGCCCAGCGGCGGCTTTGTCCCGCATCTCGGTCCTTGCTGCAAGCTGCAGCGAATGACTGGTCTGGA
>CAZMNO010000081.1:0-11288 GCA_964567685.1 uncultured Rhodobacter sp.
CAGTAGACCAGTAGACCAGTAGACCAGTAGACCAGTAGACCAGTAGACCAGTAGATTAATCTACCAACCTGCCGGTCAACTAGTTTAGTAGTTCATTGCGCGTTTTCAATTAGTTACAGTGCGTTCAAACAATCAGATTGGATTGTGCGAACCACGGTGTTTTGCTGGTCGGCGAAGGCCATCAAAACCAGTGCGCAACCCCGATACATCAATCAAGCAACCGGCCCTAAGCCGCCGCCTGTTCTTCTTCTGCCAGTTGACGGTTCCACATATGCGCATAGCGTCCTTCGTTGGCCAGCAACACATCATGGCTCCCCTGCTCGGCGATCCGCCCGTCTTCCAGCACCACGATCAGATCACTTTCCACCACGGTCGACAAACGGTGTGCGATGGTGATCACTGTGCGTCCCTTGCCCATCTGGCGCAGGCTGTCCTGAATATCGCGCTCGGTTTCCGTATCCAGCGCCGAGGTTGCCTCGTCCAAAAGCAGGATTGGCGGGTTCTTCAAAAGCGTTCGTGCAATACCCACGCGCTGCTTTTCGCCACCAGACAGCTTGAGCCCGCGCTCCCCAACGGTGGTGTCATATCCATCCGGCAATTGCGAAACGAAATCGTGAATTTTGGCGGCCTTTGCTGCCGCGATCATTTCTTCTTCGCTGGCACCGGCACGACCGTAAAGAATGTTGTAACCAATCGTATCGTTAAAGAGCACCGTATCCTGGGGCACGATGCCGATCTGAGCGTGAAGCGAGGTCTGGGTGATGTCGCGCACATCCTGCCCGTCGATCTTCAGCGCCCCAGCGCCGACATCGTAAAACCGGAAAAGCAACCGCCCTATGGTGGATTTACCACTGCCCGAAGGCCCGACGATGGCCACTGTCTGCCCCGCCTCAACACAAAGATCGAGCCCGTGCAGAATGGGGCGATCACCGCCATAGCCAAAATCGACACTATCAAAGAACACCTGCCCGCCAGCGACTTTGAGATCAGGTGCATCGGGCTTGTCTTTCACCTCAGCGGGTTGTTCCAGAAGCTCAAACATTTCCCCCATATCGACCAGAGACTGGCGGATCTCGCGGTAAACCGTGCCAAGGAAGTTAAGCGGCATCGTGATCTGGATCATATAGGCATTGACCATGACGAAATCGCCCACGGTCAGCTCGCCGCGCTGAACGCCCAGTGCTGCCAACACCATCACACCAACCAGACCAGAGGTGATCAGAACCGACTGACCAAAATTCAGAAAGGCAAGCGAGTAAGAGGTTTTCAAAGCCGCAGTCTCATAGCGGCGCATTGAATCGTCATAACGCTGTGCTTCACGCGCCTCAGCGCCGAAATACTTCACCGTTTCAAAATTCAGCAGGCTGTCGATGGCTTTCTGGTTCGCATCGGTATCCTGATCGTTCATTTCCTTGCGGATCTTGACCCGCCATTCGGTAACCTTGAAGGTGAACCAGATGTAAACGGCAATAGTCGCCACCACGATGGCCAGATACCAGACATCAAAAACAACAAACAGAACACCGGCGATGAACAAAAGTTCTAGCACCAGCGGACCGATGGAAAACAACAGGAATCGCAGCAGAAACTCGACCCCCTTCACCCCGCGCTCGATAATCCGGCTGAGGCCGCCGGTCTTGCGGCTGATATGATACCTGAGCGACAATGCGTGCATATGCTGAAATGTCTCAAGCGCCAACCGCCTGAGTGCACGCTGGCCGACACGGGCAAAAACCACATCGCGCAATTGCTGAAAGCCGACATTCATCAGCCGCGCAACTCCGTAGGCCACGGTCAGCCCGACAGCCCCCGCCACCAGCGAAAAGACGGCGACCTCGGTGCCACCGGCGGGCGCCATAGCGTCCACAGCACCTTTGTAAAAAAACGGCGTTGCCACCGAGACGACCTTGCTGAGCGCCAGAAATCCAAGCGCGATGACAACCCGCCATTTGACCCAGGCCATGCCTTTTTCGCGCGGCCACAGGTAAGGGACAACTTTGCGAATGGTACGCATGCCGCTGCCTTTTTGCGGCCCGGTCTCAATGGAATTGTCGCTCATACCCGCCTCCGGACCCAAAGGACGACCCTCAGGGTCAAAGACCCAGATAAGGTCGAGGCAGGCCGATGACCAGTGCTTCTATTCAGGAATCGTAAAAATCTGCCCGGGATAGATCAGGTCCGGATTGCGGATCGTCTCGCGGTTGGCCTCGAATATCTGCATATAAAGATTGCCTTCACCGTAATTTGCCTTGGCCAGTGCCCATAGCGTGGCGCCCGGCTGGATGGTGATTTTCTGCACTCGCGGCAGCGGGGCAGCCCCTTCCGCTTCGCTCAGCCCCAACGCGCTGGCAACGCGTTTGACGTCTTCAGCGAACTCTTTTTGAAACGGGGTTTCAACACGCGATGTGACCTGCCCGGCATCGTCGATCTCGTCAACGCGCAATGTGTAGACCCCGGCATCGACCTCGGGCAGCGAGATTTGCCAGGATCCATCCTCGGCCACCGCTTTGGTTTTGACCGGCTTGTCGTCCACATAGACCCGTACATGTCGGTCAATTGCACTGCGGCCGGTCAGAACCACCTCGCCCTCGTCGTCATAGGAAATCAGATCGAGGGTGACATTGGCCATGACATCGGGCGCAACATCGCCGATGACGGCAGGTTGAACAACTTTTACCCCCTCCTCGGTTGCAATAATGACCGCGGGCGCTTGTTCCACCGTCGGCGCAGGAACGGTTTGCTCATCGTCGGTTTCAGCGGCCGCAACTTCGCTGTCAGGTTTCACCGGTTCGGAATCTGCCTTGATGGTATCCACCTCCGGTTTGACCGGTTGACGGCCCATCACCACCACCTGATCGGTTGAGTGTCGTATCCCGCCAGTCTCATCTGTAGCTGACAGGGTTAAAAGCTGCGGTATGGTTGATGCCGGCAAATCAAACAACGCGACGAAGCCACCGCGGTTGTCCGATGTCGCCGTAGCAACGACGATGCCATCCACACTGATCTCGACCTCTTGATTAGGGGCCGCTTTTCCTGCCACGACAGCGGAACCGGCCTTGTCAACGCGCACCAGATCAAATTTCAGTGGGTCTTTTGCGGTGATCTCTCCACCGCTGGCGCTCACATCGGGACGCGGCAGTGGCTGGGTATCAATCGGGTCGGCAGCATCTGTATCAGCCCGCGCAACGACAGTATCGCCGATCACAGTGGCCGATACCACAAGATCTTCGCCTTCGCCCAGCTTGATATCTTCTGCGTCCGGATCAGGATCAGCGGCCAGCGTGGTTGACTGGCTGTCAGCCTCCGGCGCTTCGGGGCTGACCAATTTCTCGGGTTTTTCAGGCGCATCAGGCACGGAAGGCGATGACAATGATACCGGAACCTCACCAATGTTGGGGGGCTGATCGTTCTGCTGGCGCATAACCAATAAGCCGACCACGACCGCCAGCGACAGACCGGCACCGATCACCACCTTATTTACTGAACTCAACCCTGAAAATATCGCCATAAAGCCCGCCCGTTCATAAAACGCGGTTGCCGGGCCGGTTCGCGACCCTGGCAGAGATCACGTCTTGCGTCTTAGATAACAACTCCGCTAAGGCTTTTCCAATCATAATGACGTCAAAGGCGCCCTAAATGCCCGTTTCCCTCCCTTCTGTCTGTGTTTTCTGCGGCTCGCGTTTTGGCGGCGACCCGGCATTTCAGCAGGCCGCCCATGAGCTGGGGGCGCTTCTGGCAGCGAATAACTGGCGGTTGGTCTATGGTGCCGGAGATGTCGGGCTGATGGGGGCGGTTGCGCGTTCCGCGCAGGAAAATGGAGCCGCTACATTTGGCGTAATACCGATTCATCTGCTCAAGCGCGAGGTCGGCAAGCGCGATCTTTCACATTTTGTGATCACAGAAAATATGCATGAACGCAAAAAGGTCATGTTCATGAATGCTGATGCCATTGTCACCCTGCCGGGCGGTGCCGGTTCGATGGACGAGTTCTTTGAGGTCATGACCTGGCGACAGCTCGGGCTGCATGACAAACCGATATATCTTTTAAATACTAATGGTTATTGGGATAAGCTCATCTCGCTCATCGATCACATGATCGCCGAGGGCTTCGCCGATCAAAGCTTTCGCGCCTACATGTCAGTGGTCACGACGGTCGAGGAACTGGGTGCAGCCCTACGCGCCGATTTCTCCTGACGCATTCCCGCCATCGTGTAAAGCACCAGCGCCAGCCAGATCAGGCTAAAACAAATGGCGTGCCAGAATGTGAACACTTCCTGAAAGACCAGCGTCGCGACGAGAAACTGCAGACTGGGGTTGAGGTACTGAATCAGGCCCACAGTCGCCAGTTTCAGGCGCTTGGTTGCGTAGGAAAACAGGATCAACGGCCCGGCGGTGATGGCTCCGGACAGGGCCAGCATGCCGGTTGTCAGCAGGTCTTTGCCAAAATATCCACCGGTTCGGCCCACAAGCCCGGTCCAGCCGGCAAAATGCACGCCATAGAGCCAGACCAGCGCCAGCGGCAGCAGCAGGAATACTTCGCCGGTCACCGAAACCACAGGGCCGACCGGCAACAGTTTTTTGATCAGACCATAAGAACCAAACGTCGCTGAAAGGATCAGCGCAATCCACGGTGCCGTTCCCAGGCCAACGGTCAGTATCAGAACCGCGCCAACCACCAGCGCAACGGCGATTTTCTGCATCCGGGTCAGCTTTTCGCCAAATACGACAAAGCCCAGCGCCACGGCAACAAGCGGAAATATGTAGTAACCCAAGCTTGCCTCAACCGCGCGTCCGATCTGAACCGACAGAATGAAGGTGAACCAGTTGATCGATATCAGCAGGCCGGCGGCACCAATCAGCAGCATCTGGCGAAAGCTGCCAAGCGCTGTGAACAGCGCGCCAAGCCGACGCTGAAAGCTCAGCACCAGTCCGAAAACGACGAATGACCAACCGGTCCGGTGGCTCAGCACCTCAAGCGGCGGCACCTCGGCCAGCATCTTGTAATAGAGCGGCGACAGCCCCCAGATCACACAGGCCGAGACCATCGCCAGAATGCCTTTGGAGGCCTCGCTCATTTCCTGCCGCCTTTGCTTTCCCGGGGCCGCTGGCCAGACCCCGACCCTGCCCTAGGTCCGGCGCTGATCCGGATGCAGCGAAGCGCCCAGAATATGATCCGCGTGCTGCACCACATGACCGGCAGAGCCGACGATCAGGGGGTCAGTCGGAACCACGATTTCCTTGTCCTTGTCCGGATAATCCAGGGAATTGAGGAAATGCAACATGCAATTGAGGCGCGCCCGTTTCTTGTCGTTGGATTTGACGATGGTCCAGGGGGCATCAGCCGTGTCGGAATAAAAGAACATCGCCTCCTTGGCTTCGGTGTAATCCTCCCATTTGCTGAGCGAGGCCAGATCGACCGGCGACAGCTTCCAGCGTTTCAAAGGGTCATCCTTGCGGCTGTCAAAGCGGCGTTTTTGTTCATCGCGGGTGACGGAAAACCAGTATTTGTAAAGCTGAATGCCCGAACGCGTCAGCATCCGTTCAAGCTCCGGCGTCTGGCGCATAAACTCAAGGTATTCGTTAGGTGAACAAAACCCCATCACCCGTTCCACACCAGCCCGGTTGTACCATGAGCGGTCATAAAAAACCATTTCCCCGTCAGTAGGCAAATGCCTGATATAGCGCTGAAAAAACCACTGCCCGCGCTCTTTGTCGGTTGGTTTGTTGAGCGCCACCACGCGCG
The DNA here is from genome assembly GCA_964567685.1 of uncultured Rhodobacter sp. Lineage (GTDB taxonomy): Bacteria > Pseudomonadota > Alphaproteobacteria > Rhodobacterales > Rhodobacteraceae > UBA5972. Next base: position 5,744 of record CAZMNO010000081.1, read on the forward strand.
CGGTCCGGGGATTGAGATGCTCCATGAAACGCTTGATGGTTCCACCCTTGCCGGCTGCATCACGTCCTTCAAACAGCATCACGAATTTTTGCCCGGTTTCCTGTGCCCAAAGCTGAACCTTCAGAAGCTCCGCCTGAATACGGGCTTTCTGTATTTCGTAATCGCGTTTTCCCAAGCGCTCGGCATAGGGGTATTCACCGGTTTCAAAGGCCTGCCTGACAGCGTCCGTGCTCACCACCGGAAACTGGCTGTCTTCGCCAGCGGGGGGCACTGAATTGACTTTGATCTCAGGCCCGGGATGCTGGGTTGGTTTGGTGGGCGCCGATGCCATGATGACCTCCTCTGTTCACAGCTGGAACAGTGTCATTCACAGGCCACATTCGCTTTGACAAAGATCAAACACGGGCGCTTTTTGCGCAGTGAACCGGGGCGTTGAAACGCCCCGGTTTGGTAGTCTTAGCCGAACACCCGGCCAAGGGCCGTGTCAATTGCGGTGACAATCTCGTCAATATCGCGTTTGGTCGAGATCAGCGCCGGGCTCAGGCAAAGCGTGTTGTTGAGCCCATCAAGCGAGCGGTTGGTCATGCCGATGATGACGCCCTGCGCCAGACATTCGGCAACCACGGCAGCCACTTTGCCTTCGTGCATGGGTTCCTTGGTTTCGCGATCGCTGACCAACTCTGCGCCGCAGAAAAGGCCCTTGCCGCGCACATCGCCGATCACCTCGTGCTTGGCCTTGAGGCCATTCAGCCCTTCGATCAGGTAATCCCCCATCGCGGTGACATTATCCAGCAGACCTTCCTCTTCGATGATCTGCATATTGACCAGCGCCGCTGCGGGGCCTGCCGCACAGCCACCAAAGGTTGACACATCGCGGAAATAATCCATCGGATCGTCGGGATGTTCCTTGAACATCTCAAAGACCTTTTCGTTGGTCACCGTGACTGATATTGCGGCGTATCCCGAGGCAACGCCTTTGGCCATGGTGACAAAATCGGGCTCAATACCGTAATGCTGGTAGCCGAACCACTTGCCGGTGCGTCCGACGCCGCAGACAACCTCGTCGATATGCAGCAGCGCATCGTATTTGCGGCAAATCTCCTGTACGCGCTGCCAATACCCTTCAGGCGGCGGGATCACGCCACCTCCGGCTGTGACAGGCTCCAGCACCAGCGCGCCCACGGTTTCGGGGCCTTCGCGCAGGATCACCTCCTCAATCGCATCCGCAGCGGCAATCCCATAGCTCTCCGCATCCGGATATTGATTGCGGTATTCACAGCAATGGGGCACTTCAACGAAACCGGGTGTGAACGGCCCGTATTGCGCTGCCCTTTGTGGCTGACCCGAGGTTGAGAGCGTGGTGATCGTTGTCCCGTGGTAATCGCGGTCGCGATACAGGATCTTGTGTTTCACCCCGCCATATTTTTTATGCGCGATCTGGCGCACCATTTTATAAACCTTTTCATTGGCTTCCGAGCCTGAATTGGAGTAGTAGACCCGGCTCATCCCCGGCATCTTTTCCAACAGTTTTTCGGCAAAAAGCGACCCGGGGATCGAACCCGCGGTGCAGGCGAAATAGTTCATCTTGACCAGCTGTTCGCGCACCGCATCCGCAATGTTCTCGCGGCCATAGCCAACATTGACGGTCCAGACCCCGCCCGAAACCGCATCAAGATATCGCTTGCCCTTGGCATCCCAGACTTCCATGCCTTTACCTTCGACGATTATCAGGGGATCCTGGGTTTCGTATTTCTTATGCGGGCTGAGGTGATGCCAGATATGAGCACGATCGGTTTCGACAATGCGTTCCATATCATTTGAGTAAAAACCTGATTCCATCAGTTCCGTCCTTTGATCTGGTCCCGGTGGGCGTTGGGATTGGCGCCGCATCCATCTGATTTCACGCCATTTTCGGCGCACACCCCTTGGGAGGGTCGGGGTGGTGCGCCGCGTGCGAGATCAGGCCGGATAGCGGCTTGTTCTGGTTAGAGTTTGGCGCGTGTACCCAGAGTCGGATAGGGCCAGTTTTTGGTGTGAATAGAGCCAGTTTAGCGGAGGTAGTGCCGGTAATGCACGCTATAATACTGGACAAAATATATATTTAAATATACATTATAAGCGGCAATCGCACGGAGAGTCTTCAATGGCACGCCTCTTGACCAACCGCATCGCCACCATGACCGAAATGCGCGAACCGCACAAAGTTCTGGCGCGCTCGGGTGGCAAACCCGTAGCGATCATGAAAAATTCGCGCTGTGTCGGCTATCTGGTGCCTGAGGAAAGCACGCTGCAGGAAGAACCGCATTATGCAACGAGGGAAGAGGTTCTGGCCTCGCTGCGCAAGCGCCGCGAGGTTAATCAGCCGGTCCTTGACTACCTCAAAGACAAATGACCTTTCAGCTTCTTTCGGCTGAAATGGCCGAACTTATTCACGATGAGGTTCTGAACCCGGGCGAACTGCAAGGCCTTGCTTTGGACAAGTCTCTGGATGGCGCACTTGCGCGGGTGGATAACCGGCTGGTTTATGGTTTGATCGGCGATATCTTCGATCTTGCAGCCGCTTATGCAGCGGCTATTGCCTGTGGCCATTGTTTTAACGATGGCAACAAGCGGACAGCACATCAGTCAATGGATGTATGTCTGGATCTGAGTGGCATCGAGATCGACTGGAATATCGAGGATGTGGGCAACATGGTGATCCGGCTGGCGCAGGGATTGGTTGATGAAGAGGATCTGGCAGCCTGGCTGCGAAATCTCGGCCAGGGCTGATCAGCAAGCGCCTTGCCCCTGCCCCCCGCAAAATGCTCTAATGCTCGCCAAACCAACAACAAGAATCGAAGCCGAGCATGACCGCCCACGACCTTTTGTCTCAGGACCAGAGCCAGCACGCCTATACCGCTGACGATATCGAGGTACTCGAAGGGCTGGAACCGGTCAGAAAACGCCCCGGCATGTATATCGGCGGCACGGATGAGCGGGCGCTGCATCATCTGGTGGCTGAAGTTCTGGACAATTCGATGGACGAGGCTGTGGCCGGTCACGCCAGCCGTATCGAGGTTGAGCTTCACGCCGATTATTCCGTCACCATCAGCGATAACGGGCGCGGCATTCCGGTCGATCCTCATCCGAAGTTTCCCGATAAATCAGCACTTGAAGTGATCATGTGTACGCTTCACGCGGGCGGCAAGTTCTCCGGCAAGGCCTACCAGACCTCAGGCGGATTGCACGGCGTCGGGGTTTCGGTGGTGAACGCGCTCTCGGACCATGTGCGGGTCGAGGTGGCGCGGGGCAAGCAGCTTTACGCGCAGGAGTTCTCGCGCGGCCTGCCTCAGGGGGGGTTGCAAAATCTCGGTCCGACCGCCAACCGGCGCGGCACAAGGCTGATCTTCCATCCCGACGCTGAAATTTTCGGTGCAAGCGCCCGGTTCAAACCGGCGCGGCTGTTCAAAATGGCGCGTTCCAAGGCGTACCTGTTTTCCGGTGTTGAAATCCGCTGGAAATGCGCCGCTGAAACGGTCACCACGGGTGACGAAACCCCGCTCAGCGCCGTTTTCCATTTTCCGGGCGGGCTGGCGGACTATCTCAGGGAACAGCTTCAGGGGGCGGCCACCTATGCCGACAATCCCTTTGCCGGCAAGGTTGATTTCGCTGCCAAGTTTGGCAATGGCACGGCGGGGTCGGTTGAATGGGCGATCAACTGGACGCCCTCGCGCGATGCTTTCGTGCAAAGCTACTGCAACACCGTACCCACACCGGAGGGCGGCACCCATGAGGCCGGGTTCTGGGCTGCAATCCTAAAAGGCATCCGTGCCTATGGTGAGCTTGCAGGCAACCGCAAAGCCGCGCAGATCACCCGCGAGGATGCGATGTCAGGCGGTTGCGCGATGGTCTCCTGCTTCATACGCGAACCGGAATTCGTTGGCCAGACCAAGGATCGGCTGGCCACGGTCGAGGCGCAGCGGCTGGTGGAAAACTCGGTGCGCGATCATTTTGACAACTGGCTGGCCGCGGATCCGAAAGCGGCGGGGGCGATCCTTGATTATCTGGTTCTGAGGGCCGAAGAACGCCTGCGCCGCCGGGCTGAAAAGGAGACCCAGCGAAAATCGGCTACGAAAAAGCTGCGCTTGCCGGGCAAGCTGACCGATTGCTCCAATGCCAGCCGCGAGGGCACCGAGCTATTCATCGTCGAGGGCGACAGCGCCGGGGGCTCTGCCAAGATGGCGCGCGACCGCAAGACACAAGCCCTGCTGCCGCTGCGCGGCAAGATCCTCAACGTGCTGGGGGCGGCCTCGGGCAAGATGAACCAGAATAACGAGATCAACGATCTTTGTCAGGCGCTTGGCGTCAGCACCGGCACCAAGTTCAACATCGATGACCTCAGGTACGACAAGATCATCATCATGACCGACGCCGATGTCGACGGCGCCCATATCGCCAGCCTGTTGATGACATTCTTCTTCACCCAGATGCGCGGGCTGATTGATCGCGGCCACCTCTATCTGGCCTGCCCACCTCTATTCCGCCTGACACAGGGGGCAAAACGGGTTTACTGCGTTGACGAGACCGAGCGCGATACGTGGCTTGAAAACGGACTGGGCGGCAAAGGCAAGATCGACACCTCGCGCTTCAAGGGGCTGGGCGAGATGGACGCCAAAGACCTGAAGGAAACCACGATGAACGTGGCCACCCGCAAACTGATCCGGGTGTCAATCGACGAGGACGAACCCGGCGAGACCCGCGATCTGGTGGAGCGGCTGATGGGCAAGAAGCCGGAGATGCGGTTTCAGTACATTCAGGAGAACGCGCGGTTTGTGGAGGAGTTGGATGTTTGAGCCCAATACCAACTATAATCGAGAACTTTATTGGATCGACCGTTGACGTAGATGGTATTCTACGTCAATTGGTATAACTTGTCAAAATGCTTGATGAGATATTGTGAACCATTCACGCTACTGAATGCAGATGATCCAGATTTCCCAGTATCCAGAAGAGGTTCCGCTTCACGGGTGAAGTATCGCAACCGTGAATTTCTCTATGCCACAGAGCACCAGCTTGAAAGGTACGATCCTCAAGATGTGGGGATAATTAATCCTGACAATCAAAATTTTGTATCATCCAATGCGTGCCAGTTTTCTCGAGCCCATGTGCTTGGAGGCACAATCCACGATCTTAGAATGTACGATTTTTCGGAATCAGTGCGTGCTGGTGCATTGGCGAACTCTGGATGGTTCGATCTTAGAAGGCATTTCGTTGAGGGTGAAAGAGTTGCTCTAACTATTGCACTTGGCTATCCGCACTTGGACAGGAATATCGACTACGACAACCGAGATATTCCTCTCTCACCGCGAGCCGTATTTGGAAATTACACAGGGACTTCAATTGCGGGCTTGGAGAGCATGGATATCAATCCCGCCCTGGACTATGATCCAGACGGTTTTAGCGGAGGACCATTTTATTGGTATTTCACATGTGTCAGGGCAAATGACATCTAAACTAGGGGCTGTTGACGTTCAGGATTCCCAAATCACCTAAATTCTGATTCAAG
>CAZMNO010000082.1:0-10729 GCA_964567685.1 uncultured Rhodobacter sp.
AATCCAATTTGAAAAATTGGGGGCGGTGTCAGATCACATCGAGACTAATTCAGATAAAGAGAGCCAAGTCGCTTATCTTTCCCGGTGAGCACCAGCGCATGAAACCCGCCAGCCACCCTCAGAGGCACCGAATCTCCGGCATGCGTGACATCACCCTGCCAGTTGAGAATTCTCTTGGCCACCTTGCCATCCGGGCGCAGCCCCTCGCCAATCAGTCGAACGAGTTTTCCGGTGAAAGGCGAGCCGAGATTGTCGCAATGGGTAGCCTGATCGAGAAATGCGGCACGCACGCTCATCTGAATTTGTCGATCAGTTTCTGCAACGGGCTTCTTGCATCTTCAACCGGCGCTTCAGCCCCCTGTGCCTCTGCCTTGCGCGGCGGCGCGGTTTTCGCGTCGCTTCCCCTTTGCAGGCGCAGGGCAATGGCGTTCATGAACCGCCCGCCATCGCCCTTGGCAAGCTCGCCAATGCCATCGCTGATCCCTCTCAGCAGATCATCAAGCCAATCCTGATCGGCCTTGGCGAAATCATGCAGCACAAAGGCTGACACCCGGTCCTTATGCCCCGGATGACCGATGCCAAGACGCACGCGCATATATTCCGGGCCGATATGCTGGTGCAGCGAGCGCAACCCGTTATGCCCGGCATGCCCACCCCCGGTTTTCAGCCGTACCTTGCCCGGTGCCAGATCAAGTTCGTCGTGAAAAACCGTGATATCTTCAGGTTCAAGCTTGTAAAACCGCATGGCCGCCCCCACCGACTGGCCCGAAAGGTTCATGAAGGTTTCCGGTTTCAGAAGAACCACTTTCCCGCTATCCAACCGCCCTTCGGCAATCGACCCCTGAAACTTGCCCTTCCATGCGCCAAAACCGTGATCTTCGGCAATGCGTTCCACGGCCATATACCCGATATTGTGGCGGTGGCGCGCATATTTCGCCCCCGGATTACCAAGCCCCACAAACAGTTTCATCTGACTGACCTCACAAAAAAAAGCGCGCCGGGTGGTCATCCGGCGCGCCTGTGTTAGCACGAGTTAAAGCGCGAAGCGACTTACTCTTCGCCACCTTCTTCGGCAGCTTCTTCACCTTCGCCTTCGGCCTCTTCGTCGAATACGCCCTCTTCGCCGACGCCTTCTTCATCTTCCTCATCCTCGGAGATGAGAGCGGATGGCGCCGAGATATTGGCAACAACGAAATCACGGTCGGTGATCATCGGGCGCGTGCCCTCGGGCAGTTCGATCCCCGAAATGGTGACAACATCGCCGATATCCATTTCGGCCAGATCGACAACCAGGTTTTCCGGGATGTCACCTGCGGTTACCTTAAGCTCGATCTCGCCGCGCACAACCGTCAGCACGCCACCTTGCTTCAGGCCAATGCTGGTGTCCTGATTGATGAACTCAACCGGAATAAAGAGGTTGATCCTTGTGTCGCGCTTAAGACGCATCAGGTCAAGATGGGTGGGCAGGTCTTTGACAACGTCACGCTGAACACCGCGGCAGATGACACGCACGTCATCGTGGCCTTCCAGTTTCAGGTTGAACAGCGTTGACAGGAATTTGCCCGCCTTCAACTTTTTCAACAGCTCGTTGTATTTGACATTGATCGGCTGCGGATCTTCGCCGCCTCCGTAAACGATCCCGGGGACGAGCCCCTCACGGCGTGCTTGTCGGGCGGCCCCCTTGCCTGTCCCCGCGCGAGCCGTGACTTCGAGATCTGGTATTGCTCCAGCCATCGGAATTCTCCTTCAAGTTACAATTGCGGCTTTCCTCCAAGGGTGCAAAGCCGCGTGAAGCCAGCCGTATAGGGGGAATCTGGAGGGAAGGGAAGGGGGAAATGCACCCCGGCGATGCCCGCTTGATCCCTGCACACAAGGTGCATGACCGAATTGTTTCTGGTTCGCTAAGCGGGTGCGGGCGCTACTCTGGCATGCCTGCGTCGCGAAGGGCATTGAGGAAGCTGGATTTTGGTACTGGATCGGTGAAGGGCAGCCAGTCCCAATCGGAAACTTTTGGGGCATGGTAGAAGGCGCGCATGTTTTGGAGCGCGCCATGCGCCTCTTGGGTTTGCCCAAGGCGTTGCAGCGCAGCAATGGCGATGAGGTGCGGCAACCAAAACTCGCCGCTGATCACAAGCCCGTTTTCGGCAGCTTCCAACGCCTGTTGGTACTCTTCCTTCAAAAACAGAGCCAGCCCAAGTCCACCGTAGCGGTACATCAAAACCGGATACCCAGTCTCCTGTTCAATGGTGGAGTGCATCTCCTCTATGGCTGCGTCATATTCCCCGGAGAACAGATGGCTAAGCGCCAGCAACCCATCCAGACTGCCTACTCTGACACCGGGTTGCGAAAGTGTCCGATACCAGTCCTTAACTTCATCGAACTGACCGAGCCAGTTGGCTGGTATCATGGAGATATGCAGAGCCGTATATAGGCCCGGCTCCAGCGCTCTGGCACGCTTCAGATAGTCACCCGCTGCCCTGAAGCCCGCGACCCGATCCCGCGTATCTGCCAATTGGGCAATGTGATGTGTGACCATGCCCTTTGCGACAAGATAAACGGCTGTTCCGGGGAATTCATCGAGAGCATAGTCACAGGCCTCGCCCATCTCCGCCTGGCTGGCACGGGAATGGGTGCCATAAAACGACCCCATCCAGAGATCGGTGAACATCGCGCGAAATTTCTCTGGCTCGCTGGTTATCGGTTTCAGCTTTTCAAGCGGCGTCGAGGCCGACCTCCGGGTCCGGCGAAAGTGTGTCAGCAATCCGTTGCGCAGGCGGTCTGTTGCTGAGGGAATGAAATCAAAAGCTTCATCTGCCGTGATCACGGTGCTTTCGTTGAACAAAAGATCATTGTCCTGAGAATGCCCACGGAACGATACTCGTATTCGGTCGCCGATCTGTCGTGTGCTGCCACTGATCAAAACCGCCGCCCCGGCATCACGAATGCGACTTGAAAGGTCAGCTTGGCTTGCCGCGCCGCCAATGTCTATCGGGGTGAACTGAACGGCGTCGGCGTAACCGGCACGGTTCAGATCAGCGATAATCTGAATCGGCAATTCACGCGCGATAAACGTGGCAATGTCGCCACCGCCCAAATCCTCAAAATCTGCGACCAGATACTTGTTTGTTTCAAATGGCTCCGCCGGGGCATCAACTTTGAAGCTCTCGGTGTCATTCTGTTTCAACAGGTTGAACACATTGCGGCTGAGGGTGTCGGGCTCTGCATCAAGTTCCGACTTCATTTTTTCCTCAAAAAGCTGGAACAATGCCAGAGCGTCACCGCGACGGCCTTCGGCTGCCAGAAGCGTCATCGTCAAACGCAAACCCGGTTCGCTCAGTGGCTGAAGGGCGGAAACCCGTTCTGCCAGCCGCAGTGCTTCCCTGGTGTCGCCTGTATCTTTCAGCCTTTCGGCTTCGATCATCAGTTGTTCTGCCTGGCTTTCCGAAAATTCGGTCCGGGTTCGACCCAGCCAGGTGTCGAAATCATCCGCTCCGGTTTGGAATCCCGGCAGGAGATCACCCTTGTCCTCAACACTCAGACCGCCCTCTGCCAAAACCAGGGGGTCATCCCCCACGATCACCCCATCCCCCGCGGCTTTCCTCAAGGCAAACAACGCCTGCCGGAGCGATTTCCTTGCCTGCTCGTCAAACCGGTCCCCCCACAGAAGGGTGGCGAGGTGCTCGCGGGTTTGCGGCTGCTTTGTCAGAGCCAGATAGACCAGCAGCGCCTGTGCCTTCTTGTTCTTGAGCGCGACCGGCTCTCCGTCGCGGGAAAGCTGGAAGGCGGGGGAGAGGGAAAGCGTCAGGGTCATTCGGGCAGCCCTGCTTCGCGGAGGGCATTGAGGAAGTTTTGTTTCGGCTCCTCTTGACTGAACGGCAGGAAATCAAACTCCGAAACACTCGGATCGCGATAGTTCAGCCGCATGTCTTCCAACGCCTGCACTGCGTCGTCATGCCGGCCCAGGCGTTCAAGGGCTGCGATTTTCACCAGATGCCCAATGAAGAATTCACGCCCCACATCCAGCGCGCGTTCGGCATTCTCAAGTGCCTCGTTGAACTGGCAAAGATTGAAATACGCCAGTCCTAGGAAGGAAAACCGATAGAACAGATTGATCGTGCCGCTTTCATTGGACAGCGCCATGGTCAGTTTCGCAATCGCCTCGTCATTGCGGTTTTGAAATGCCAGTGACGTGCCGTGAAGCCCTTCAAGGGCGACGATTCCCCTGCCGCTTTTCGCGAGCGTCGCATAGCAAAGCTCCGCTGTCTCATGGTCATTGATCCATATCGACTGAATAGTCCGTTGCACCAGAACATCTGGCGTATTGGGATTGCGCGAGAAAGCTTCGTCCAGGGGTTTTCTGGCTTCACGATACGCTTCAACCCTGTCCTTTCCGTCGCCAACGTGGGCCTGATGAAATCGCAAGAAACTGTAGGTGACCAAAACTTCGGTTTCTTTTGGTGCAAACTTTACCGCAATTTCCGTCATTTCGCGAAAATCCGCCAAATTGGCGCGCGTTTGTGTCTTCATCGCGGCGCGCCAGAACAAGGTCTTCCATAGTTTGAGAAATGCCACCCGGTTCAAAGCATTTTGCCGGAGTTTGGCAAGCAACTCGTCGGTTGACTCCAGTTCGGTGATAAGGAGTGCCAGATTGTAGGTGGCAGTTCTGGCAAGCTGCACCATGCTTTCAAATGCGCTGTCAGCCGGAAAGTTGTCGCGATGAGACCACTTTGTGGTGCCATCCTGAACCGACAGATATCGCGCGCTTATTCGAACGGTATCTCCGATTTGCGCGACCGTGCCGGTCAACACAAACAGCGCACCAGTGGTGCTGGCCGTTTTCAACGCATCGACCTTGCCGGTCGCCGGATCAATCACCATTTCTGTCGGGGCAGCGGCGATAATTCGCTGCGCGTCGTAGATGATCTGTACTTCGTTGGCGAATTCGGACGCGACCATTGCCGCCATGTCGCCACCCCCCAGATATTCAAACGGCAGGATCGCGGCATGAGGGGTTGCGGTTATTTCGGCATAACTCAATTCGGTGTCTTCGGGAAGGAGAGCCTGCGAACGCAGCATTTCGGCCAGATTTGTCGTCGCCTTTGCGGGTTCGGCGTCAAGTTCCGCCCGCAGGCGCTCAGCAAACGCCGTATAACGTTTCATGGCTTCGGTGCGGCGGTCGCCAGCGGCCAGTTGCTGCATCAGCAAAACCAATATTTCTTCGTTCAGCGGATCAGTCGTGAGGATGGCGTCGCAGGTGTCAATACAGCCAGCCACTTCCCCTTCCTCCGCGAGCGTTCGGGCTTGTGTCTCCAAGGAAGCAATTGCGGCGCCCCGCAAGCTCGCCCGCTCCTCCGTCAACCAGAAATCAAACGTCTCGGCACCGGTGCGGAAGTCAGGCAACAGATCGGCACCGCCCCCGTCAACGTCAACCGCCCCCTCCGCCAACCGAAGGTCGCCCTCCCCCACCACAACATCCGGTCCCACAGCTTTGCGTAGGGCAAATACCGCCTGCCTCAGACTACGCCGCGCTTGTTCGTCAAACCGATCACCCCAAAGCAACGTCGCCAGATGCTCGCGGCTGTGCGGTTTGCCGGTCAGGGCCAGATAGACCAACAATGCCTGCGCTTTTCTGGAACGCAGGTCGATGGGCCGGCCGTCTCGGGTCAGGGTGAATTTGTCGTGGAGGGTGAGTTTCAGTGTCAATTTCCCCACCGTTTGTTCTTCCTGCGACGGATTTACGCAGTTTAGCGGTTATTTAACGCCGATTAACGGCTGAAAAACAAGGAAAACCCTGAAATGCGGACGGTGGAATAACGGAGGTCGGGCAGATTGAGGTCAACGAAACAAACACACAAACGGAGAAAAGAAAATGACCGACCAGACCCTGAACCACCCTGTTGAAATCACTGTAACCCCGATCAAAAACCTGTTGCTCCGCCTTGTTGCCCATTTCACCCCAGCAAACAACGCAGCCTCCAGCCCTGACACATCGTCTTCCAGCGATGCCAGCCACGTCCGAGGCCTGCCCATGTCTCGCCGCCGTCGTCAGGATATTGGCCTGTCTGAGGAATACAGCCACCATGACACACGTAACGACGTCGCAAGCATTGCCGCGCGTTATGGGATGCCGATCTGACTGGCCCGTACCTCCGGTGGGAGTATTTTCGCCAAGAAGAAGCTCGGTTATTCCCACTCGCCGGAAAACCCTTTTGGCACCATCAGAATATCCCGGGTCACCTCACTGATGTTCCGGTGGCCGCAAAAGGCCATGGAGAGATCCAGTTCCTTGTGGATCACTTCCAGCGCCGTGGTTACACCTTCTTCCCCCAGGGCACCCAGGCCGTATAGGAAAGCGCGGCCGATATAAGTGCCTTTGGCCCCCATTGCGGTGGCTTTCAGGACGTCCTGACCCGAGCGGATGCCGCCGTCGATATGCACTTCGATCCTGTCACCAACCGCATCCAGTATCTCCGGCAGGGCACGGATGGAGGAAAGCGCTCCATCAAGCTGCCGTCCGCCATGGTTGGAGACGATGATCGCATCAGCCCCCACATCAAGCGCCTTGCGCGCATCACCGGCGTCCATGATGCCCTTCAGGATCATCGGGCCGCCCCACATTTTCCTGATCTTTTTCGCCGCTTCCCAATCGAGCCTGAGGTCAAACTGTTCTGAGGTCCATTCCATCAGTTTTGCAGGGTCGGAAAGACCTTCAACATGACCGACGACATTGCGAAACTCGCGCCGTTTGGTGCCTAGCATGCCCAGACCCCAGCGGACCTTTGTCGCCATGTTGGCGAGGTTGGCCAGTGTCGGTTTGGGTGGTGCCGAGAGGCCGTTTTTGATGTCTTTGTGGCGTTGGCCAAGGATTTGCAGATCCAGCGTCAGAACAAGGGCCGAGCATTTGGCGGTGCGGGCCCGTTCGATGATCGCCTTGAGGAATTTCTCGTCCTTCATCACGTAAAGCTGGAACCAGAAGGGTTTTGCGGTGTGTTCGGCAACATCCTCGATCGAACAGATCGACATGGTGGAAAGGGTGAAAGGCACGCCGAATTTCTCGGCAGCGCGGGCGGCTTTGATCTCGCCATCGGCGTTTTGCATTCCACAGAGACCGATCGGGGCCAGTGCGACCGGCATGGCGACGTCCTGTCCGATCATCTTTGTGGCGGTCGAGCGGTCCGACATGTCTACCGCCACTTTCTGACGCAGATAGATTTCCTGAAAGTCAGAGCTGTTTTCGCGAAAGGTCTGCTCGGTCCAGGAGCCGCTTTCGGCGTAGTCGTAAAACATGCGTGGCACGCGGCGCTGATAAAGCTGCTTCAGGTCTTCGATGCAGGTGATGACAGGCATGGTCGGCTCCGCGATTACTGGTCAGCGTTACTAAACCAATAAGGGGAAGCCGGTGCAATGTGGGATTTTGAGCGGCGATGCCGCTTCAGGCGCTGTGGACACCCTCGGCCAGCTCTTTGACAAATCCCAGAACCTCCGCCGGTGATTTGCCTTTGCCCAGCAGATCGACAATGGCCGAGCCCACGACAACACCGTCGGCAACCTCGCCCACGGCCTTTGCCGCTTGCGCGGTCTTGATGCCAAAGCCGACACAGATCGGAATGTCGGTTGCTTGCCTGATCCGCGCCACTTCCGGCGCAACCGCTTGGGCATTGGCCGCAGCGGCGCCGGTAATCCCCAGAATGGAGACGTAGTAAAGAAACCCCGAAGTGTTTTCCAAAACCTTCGGCAGGCGCTTTTCATCGGTCGTCGGTGTCGCCAGACGGATGAAATTGAGCCCCGCCGCATTTGCCGGGATGCACAGCTCGTCATCTTCTTCCGGAGGCAGGTCGACCACGATCAACCCGTCGATCCCGGCCGCTTTCGCGTCCTCCAGAAACGCCTCAACCCCGTGGCTGTAGATCGGATTGTAATACCCCATCAGCACAATCGGTGTTGTTGTGTCAGTTTCGCGAAACGCCCTGGCCAGTGCCAGCGTTTTATTTAGCGTCATCCCGCCTTCCAGCGCCCGCTGCCCGGCCAGCTGGATCGTAGGCCCATCGGCCATCGGATCGGTGAAGGGCAGGCCCAGCTCGATCACATCCGCCCCGGCTGCGGGCAGGCCTTTGACTACCTCGAGCGAGGTATCAAAATCCGGATCCCCGGCCATCACATAAGTCACAAAAGCCGATTTCCCTGCCGCTTTCAGCTCGGCAAATTTGTCGTCGATTCTGGTCATGGTCCGTCCTTTGAAATCTCTGACGTGGTTTGCGTCAGCCATAGCGGAAAATCAATGGCAAAACGGCCTGGTTGCGGTATGCTTTGGGAGGTTTGGGTGCCTGAATATCGGTCTTGCCAGGCAAATTGCCACCGGTCAGGGTGGCTAATATTTCAGCAGAGGACAGGGCTTGATGAAATTCCACCACCTTTATGCGGATGCCGATGGTGAAAGCCACTGGAAGGACGTCGAAGTTCAACTGACTGAACGTAGTTTCGCTCCACCAGCCAGGAACATTCTGGTTTCAGATGCTGAGCAAGCTTCCGCACTGTTGTTTCTGAAGTTGACATCCGGATGGAATGAACCCGTCCACCCGACGCCAATTGCCCAGACCCTGATCTGTCTTGCCGGTAAAGTGCAGGTTACTGCAAGTGATGGCGAAATGCGTGAAATCGGTCAGGGTGACGTCTGGCGGATGGAAGATCTGACTGGCAAGGGGCACCACACCGAGGTTATCAGTTCGGAGGAATTCAAAGCAGCGATTGTTCAGATTGGCTGACGTTCCTGATCGCAGTTCATCATCCAGGGCACACCGAAACGGTCGCGTAACATGCCAAAGCCCGCGGCCCAGAACGTCTTGTCAAACGGCATGGTGACCTCGCCGCCCTTTGCCAGCGCGTCAAAAGCCTCTTTTGCCTCGGCGACATTGTCAAACCCGGTCTGCATCTGAAATCCGGTGATTTTCACCTCGCCACCCTGCGGGTCGTCGGACGCCATGATTACCCGGTCGCCGATTTTAAGTTGTGCGTGCATCACAAGGCCCTTTGCCGCATCGGGCATCTCGGCCCCCATCGGTGAATCGCCAAAGGTCTGCATGGCGATGATCTCGCCGCCAAACAGATGGGCATAGGTTTCCAGAGCCTCGCGACAATTGCCGTTGAACGTGAGATAGGGATTGATCTCCATTGATGCCTCCATAACTGGGGTGTTGCAGGGGTCAGTTTCGGTGCTGGGCTGCCCATCCATCAAGCATCGCTTGAACAGGCACGCGGTTGCCCCTAAAAGCGGCGCGGATAAAAGCCAGAGAGCGGAGACGACATGGGTTTCAAGACAGGTATCGTGGGCCTGCCAAATGTAGGCAAGTCGACGCTTTTCAATGCATTGACCAGAACCGCCGCGGCGCAGGCGGCGAATTTTCCGTTCTGCACGATCGACCCGAATGTGGGTGAAGTTTCCGTGCCCGATGCGCGCCTTGATACGCTGGCGAAAATCGCCGGGTCCAAGGCGGTAGTCCCGACGCGTATGACATTTGTCGATATCGCCGGGCTGGTCAAAGGTGCCAGCAGGGGCGAGGGGCTGGGCAATCAGTTTCTGGCCAATATCCGGGAATGCGATGCGATTGCTCATGTTTTGCGCTGTTTTGAAGATGATGACGTCACCCATGTCGATGGGCGTATCAACCCGGTAGAAGATGCCGCCATTATCGAGACCGAACTGATGCTGGCCGATATGGAGAGCATTGAAAAGCGCCTGCAGAATCTCAGCCGCAAGATCAAGGGTGGGGACAAACAGGCGCTGGAGCAGGACGCGCTCTTGCGTCGCGCCCAGACGGCCCTCGAACAGGGCCAACCGGCCCGCAAGGTTGAGATTGCCGAGGCCGAGAAGAAATCCTGGGCGATGTTGCAACTCCTGACATCCAAACCGATCCTTTATGTCTGCAATGTCGATGAAGCCAGTGCTGCCACCGGCAATGCGTTTTCTGACAAGGTCGCCAAAATGGCAGCTGCAGAGGGCGCTGCTTCAGTCGTCATCTCAGCCGCCATTGAAGAGGAAATCAGCCAGCTTGACACCGACGAGGCCGAGATGTTCCTTGAGGAACTGGGCCTGGAAGAGGCCGGGCTTGATCGCCTGATCCGCGCCGGTTACGAACTGTTGCACCTGCAAACCTATTTCACCGTCGGCCCGAAAGAGGCGCGCGCCTGGACCATAAAGACCGGTACGACGGCACAAAAAGCCGCTGGCGTCATTCACGGCGATTTTGAACGTGGTTTCATTCGCGCTGAAACCATCGCTTACGAGGATTTCGTCAGGTTCGGCGGTGAACAGCCTTCCAAGGAAGCGGGCAAAATGCGCGCCGAGGGCAAAACCTATAAAGTTGCCGAAGGCGACGTGCTGCACTTTTTGCACTCCTCCTGAGCACATTCCCTACTCCTTTTTCTTTTCAGAAATATCCGGCCTTATGTATCAAACGCACCAATAAATGTGAATCCCTTGTAGCCTGAAATTGCTATCGTGGGGTATGCAGGAAAAGAGCATCATAGGCGCGCTACTGGCGCTACGTAAGAACATAATACGGGGTGAGCTGGATGGCCTGGATCATGTAGAAGCGTTATTGCGGATCAAAGGTGTTGATCTGCCCATTGTCCTGCCAGCTAGGCGACTTAATGCAGCACGAAGGGGGCATATGGCCCTTATGTGTAGTGGTTCAGATGTGATCTGACAGTTGGCCGTTTTTTCAGGCAGCGT
>CAZMNO010000083.1:0-10520 GCA_964567685.1 uncultured Rhodobacter sp.
CTGATACACCTTAGAAAAGCTGCAGAACTGTCCGAAAAACTGGGACCACTTCATTATCTGAATTCATGTGGGCTGAGTTACGTGCCGCTTGCAAAGTGTCTGTAACTCGCAAATTGAGGGGCTGCTAAACGATACCACCAACCTGAAACCGGTATTTGATATCTGGATTCCAAGAAAGTCAGAAAGTGCCTGATTAGTCTGGTACTGGTGTAGACCAGCGATATTTTCAACCACCATTCGGTTATCAGGTCGGGTAAAGCGTTCCAGCCCGCAGAATTGAATAAGGGAGACGAGAATGAGTGCCTATGACAGTTCCAAGCGAACCCAATTAGAAGTAAATGACATAGTCAATTTCCAACAGGAAGATATAATTCGGCTTGCACCCGATCACGCCAGTTCACCGACACAGGCGGTTGTGAATGACGGTAACAATCTGACCTCACTCCCGGAGATTTCCGATAATAGTGTATCCGGAATGGATTTGGTGTCATTGCCTGAACCCGTACAGAATTCATCCGCACCCAACGGGGTTATTTCGGGCGGCATCGATGCGCCGGCAGCGCCGGTTTCACTCAATACTCTGGCCACTTATCTGAACGATCAGGATGCTGCGGGTCTTGATTTCTGGGACGAGTTTGGCGTATCGCAATCCCCGTTTTTCAATCTGACCGCTTCCGGCACCAATGCCAAGAATGGTGTGCTCCACTACAATGTCACCAATTTTTCCGGCGTCGACAGCGATGGGGTTTCCTCGGCGCGCGCCGATATGATCCGCCACGCGCTCAATGTTTACGAAGATATTCTCGGCATTAATTTCGTTGAGACCACTTCGACAGATACGAGTGTCGTCGATATCTTCTTTTACGACAACGTACCAGGCCGGGCATTTGCCAATTTCACCCAGGGGGGCGACGGTTCGATTGGCTATTCCTGGGTGCAGATCGCCAGCGGCTGGAATGGCGGTACGACAGCCATTGGTTCGTATTCCTTCCAGACGGCGCTGCATGAGATCGGCCATGTGCTTGGCCTTGGTCATCAGGGGCTTTACAATGCGGGGTCGGGTTCTCCGACCTATCAGGATGCATACTGGCAGAACGACAGCTGGCAGCAGACCATGATGTCCTATTGGTCACAATCCTCCAACACGGACATCACGGCAGATTATGCCCGTCTGATCGGGCCCATGGCCGTTGACTGGCTGGCGCTGGAAAACCTTTATGGGTCACAAGGCTATGGTGTGGCCAGTGGTACCACAACCGGCGACACCACCTGGGGCTTTAACGGCACCTGGTATGACTGGACCCCAACAAGTTCCGGCCCGATTGAGGGGTACTCCAACAGTGCCTATGCCGGGTTATCGACCCTGCTCAGCACTAACGCTGTCTGCATCGTTGATGGTGGTGGTACCGATACCCTGGATCTATCGGGATTCTCCAACAATACTGTGATTGATGTCTCAAATGTCTCTGCTTCCTCCACCACAGGTTCGATTTCCAGCGTGGCCGGACTGATTGGAAACCTGACCATCGCTGTTGGCACAATCATTGAAAACGTGGTTGGGGGCGCGGGTGATGAACGCATTTTGGGAAATTCTGCTGCCAACAGGATTCTGGGTAACGCGGGTAACGACACAGTTTTTGGTTATGGAGGTGTCGATGTGCTATTTGGCGGAACGGATAATGATAGACTCGTCGGAGGTGGGGGCAATGACAAGCTGAGAGGCCAAAGTGAAAATGACGTTCTGGTTGGCGGCGGCGGCAGAGACAATATGAACGGGGGCTCCGGCGCTGATCGGTTGATTGGTTCCAATGGCGGGGACGTCTTACGAGGCGGTGCGGATGCCGATAAGTTTATATTCAATGCCGTCAGCCACAGTACAACCGGGGCTGGCAATTTTGACAAGATAAAGGATTTTGCGCAAGGCACTGACGTTATTAAACTTAGTAGGATCGACGCCGACGATTTCGCGTCCGGCAATCAGGCGTTTTCTTTCATTGGGACAACAGGTTTTTCGGGGACCGCTGGCGAGTTGCGATATGAAAATCGGGGCAGTAACACACTTATACTGGGTGATGTGGATGGCGATGGCTCTGCAGATCTCAGGATCTTGCTGAACGGAACTTATACCTGTTCGGCGGCCGATTTTATTCTCTAAAAGGCAATGGGGAGACGGGTTGGTAAAGATCCGCTGAGTTTCTCAAACGATTGTCAGGCGGCACTTGTAAGTAAGGCAATCTGGCAAGCAGGAAGCAGACCCCGGCCTAGCGCCGGGGCCGCCGTGATTTTTATTCCATTGTCGGAATGGAAAAATCCGCACCCTCCTTGGTGCCCGAGGGCCAGCGTGCGGTGACGGTTTTGGTGCGGGTATAGAACTTGAACGCATCCGGTCCGTGCTGGTTCAGATCGCCAAAGGCCGATTTCTTCCAGCCGCCGAAGGTGTGATAGGCCAGCGGCACCGGGATCGGTACGTTGATGCCGACCATGCCGATATTGATGCGGTTTGCAAAGTCACGCGCGGTGTCGCCGTCGCGGGTGAAAATCGCTGTGCCGTTACCATATTCATGGTCCATCGCCAGCCCCAGCGCCTCTTCGTAAGATTGCGCGCGCACAGTCGAGAGAACCGGGCCAAAGATTTCCTGAGTGTAGATATCCATGTCTTTGCTGACGTTATCAAAGAGGCAGGCGCCGACGAAGAAACCGTCTTCGTAGCCCTGCATCTTGAAATCACGCCCATCGACGACCAGCTTGGCGCCCTGCTTAACGCCGCTGTCGACCAGACCAAGGATTTTTTCCTTGGCCGCCGAAGTCACGACCGGGCCAAAATCAACATCATCCCCGGCCGTATAGGGGCCAATTTTCAGGCTCTCAACGCGTGGCGCCAGCTTCTCGATCAGCCTGTCTGCTGTTTCGTCTCCAACCGGAACCGCTACAGATATCGCCATGCAGCGCTCACCAGCTGCGCCGTAACCAGCACCTACCAGCGCATCCACCGCCTGATCCATATCGGCATCGGGCATGATGATCATGTGGTTCTTGGCACCGCCAAAACACTGCACGCGCTTGCCGTTATCGCAGCCGCGCGAGTAGATGTACTGTGCGATTGGGGTAGAGCCGACAAAGCCGATTGACTGGATGGTTTGATTATCAAGAATGGCATCCACCGCCTCTTTGTCACCATTGACCACCTGCAAGACACCTTTGGGCAATCCGGCTTCTTCAAACAGTTCTGCCAGCATCAAGGGGACGGACGGGTCACGCTCGCTGGGTTTCAGGATGAATGCGTTGCCGCAGGCCAGTGCAGGGGCGAACATCCACATGGGGATCATGGCCGGGAAGTTGAACGGGGTGATACCAGCGGTCACGCCAAGGGGCTGGCGCATGGAATACATGTCGATGCCGGGTCCGGCGCTGTCGGTAAACTCGCCTTTCAGCATTTGCGGTGCGGCGATGCAGTATTCGACCACTTCCAACCCGCGCACAACATCACCCTTGGCGTCGGGGAAGGTCTTGCCGTGCTCACGGCTCAGCGCCTCGGCCAGCTTGTCCATGTCACGGTTGAGCAGATCGACGAATTTCATCAGAACCCGCGCCCGGCGCTGCGGATTCATCGCGCCCCAGGCCGGTTGGGCTGCCGCGGCAATCTCCACCGCCTGATCAAGCTCGGCCTTGCTGGCAAGCGGGGCTTTCGCCCGCACTTCGCCGGTCGCCGGGTTGAAAACATCAGCATATCGCCCGGATGTCCCTTTGACATTCGCGCCGTTGATATAATGTGTCAGTTCTTGCATCTGCACTTCTCCTGAGACGGATTGGAAATTCTTGCGCGCATCTTAGTCTTGCGTTTTTGTGATTAGGAGGGCAAATTTTTCAAAAGTATTTTGCAATAATGCAAAATGAAACGAGGCTGTGAAAAGAAATGCCAGAAATAAAATGGGATGATCTGAAGGTCTTTCTGGCCGTTGCGCGCGGTGAAAGCCTGTCCAATGCCGGTCTGGTGCTGAAACTCGATCCAGCCACGGTAGGCCGGCGCATCGCTCGCCTGGAAGAGAACCTTGGTGAGCGTTTGTTTATCAAGTCCCCGCAGGGCTATGCCTTAAGCGAGGCCGGGCACGGGCTGGTTGATCACGCAACCAAGGCCGAACAGGCTGTTGCCGCAGCTCTTGAGGACTCGCGTGGTCCGACAAACGTGCTGAGCGGCACCATCCGCATCGGCGCGCCGGATGGATCGGCAAACTATCTATTGCCGCAGATATGCTGTGAAATATGTGATGAAAACCCCGGGTTGGAAGTGCAGATCGTCGCCCTGCCGCGGGTTTTCAACCTGTCAAAGCGTGAGGCCGATATGGCGATAACCGTCTCGCCGCCGGAAACCGGGCGGCTGACGGTGCAGAAACTCAGCGATTATGCGCTGCATCTGGCAGCTGATGAAACCTATCTGGCCGCCCGCCCGCCGATCAGGACACGGCAGGATCTGAAACACCACCGGCTGATCGGCTATATCCCGGATATGATCTTTGACAAGGAGCTCGATTACCTTGACGAAGTCAGCGAAACCGCCCGGGCGGAACTGACATCAAACAGCTTTTCCGTACAGCTGAACTGGGCACGGGCCGGGGCCGGGGTCTGTATCATGCATGATTTCGCTCTGCCGTCGTTTCCGAACCTCAAAAAGGTCCTATCCGATCAGGTTTCCCTTAAGCGCACATTCTATCTGATCCGCCACAGCGATGACCGCCGGGTCGAGCGCCTCAACAGGTTTGCCGAAATTCTTGTGCAGAAATACCGAAAAGAGGTTGCACGACTGGAGTCGCTGGCTTGACAGTTTATTGCGCAGCACGCATTCTGAGAGACATAATCATAAAGGAGATATTATGCTGGTCCAACAGATACTCAGCGGTAAACCCAGCCAGGCAATAGCGACAATTACGCCTGACAGCACCGTCTCAGATGCAGCGACAATCCTGTCATCAAAGCGGATCGGGGCACTGGTGGTTTCGGTTGACGGCACCTCTGTCGACGGCATGTTTTCCGAGCGTGATGTCGTGCGTGAATTGGGCAAGCGCGGAACTGGCTGTCTGACGGATAATGTCAGTGAAATCATGACGAAGAATATTGTCACCTGCAGCAAAAATGATTCTGCCGATCAGGTTCTTGCCCAGATGACCGATGGGCGTTTTCGCCACCTGCCGGTGATGGAAGGGGGCAAAATGATCGGTCTGATTTCCATCGGAGATGTCGTGCAGGCCAGACTGGCCGAAATGACGATGGAAAATGAAGCGCTTGAAGGCATGATCAAGGGGTATTGAGACCATAATGCCATTGTGCTTCTGAACGGTGCACAATACTGTTCCTGACCACAATTCGAGCAATTCAGGACCCTTCGATGCGCACAGGCCTTTACCCCGGCACGTTTGACCCGATCACCCACGGGCATATCGATATTATCCGCCGCGCCGCGACTCTGGTTGACCGGCTGGTGATCGGTGTCGCCATTAATCGCGACAAAGGCCCGTTGTTTGACCTTGAGGAACGGGTTGCAATGATCAAAAGGGAATGTGCTGAGACGACGGAACACACCGGTGTTGAGATCATTGTGCATCCATTTGAGAATCTGCTGATCCACTGCGCCGAAGAAGTGGGGGCCAATGTCATCATCCGCGGGCTGCGCGCCGTTTCTGACTTTGAGTATGAATTTCAGATGGTCGGGATGAACCGGGCGATGAATAATGAGGTGGAAACGGTGTTTCTGATGGCAGACGCCAACCATCAGGCCATTGCCTCGCGGCTGGTCAAGGAAATCGCCCGGCTGAATGGCGATGTCAGCAAATTCGTTCCGCCATCGGTGCGCAAAGCCTTGGCGGAAAAGTTCGCCTAGCGCTGATCTGTCGCTTTAACCGCGCGTGTACTTGCCTTACTGTCTCGTGAACCAAAAAACACGAGGAGGCAAATATGGCCGATATCAAAGACCCTGAAAACACCATTGTCATCGAACTGACCGGCGGCGAAGTCGCCGTTGAACTTTTGCCCGATATCGCCCCGAAACATTGCGAGCGGATGAAGGAACTAACGCGTGCTGGGGCTTATGACAATGTGGCGTTTCACCGGGTGATTGACGGCTTCATGGCCCAAACGGGCGACGTCAAGAACGGCAATATGGAAAAAGACTTCAATATTCGCATGGCAGGAACAGGCGGGTCCGATCTGGCCAATGTCCCGGCCGAGTTTTCAAAAATCCCGTTTGATCGCGGCACCTTAGGCGCGGCACGTTCGCAAAACCCGGATTCAGCAAACTCGCAGTTTTTCCTGATGTTTCAGGACGGCCATTTTCTCAATGGGCAATATACGGTATATGGCCGTGTGATCTCCGGAATGGAGCATGTCGACAATATTCAGAGAGGAGAACCACCTATGAATCCAGATCGCATGATTTCTGTAAAAGTTGCTGCGGATACGTGAAGATGAAGATCATAATCCGAATAATCGCAGTCCTGGTGATCCTTATCGCCGGGTTTATAGGATACAAGTACCTGACCCAGCCTGAGCTGGGCGAACTGCCGCCAGTTCCCGAGGAAACCTCGGCAGTCACAACCACAGAAGAGACCCAAAGCGCCGATTCCGGCGCTTTGGACGAAGGCTCAAATGAGAGTGCAGCGACCGAAACCGCGGAAACCACCGACCCCGAGGGCGCAACGGAACCAGTAGAAACCGCCGAAACCAGCGAAGACCCGCCCGAAGCGACCGCTCCGCCAATGGACATTCTGCAGATTGAAGTGGCGGGATCGACCTCCGGATTGATCGAGATTGAACTTCTGAGCGACCTGGCCCCGGATCATGTGGCCCGGATCAAAGCTCTGGCCGAGGCCGGGAAATACGACAATGTGGTCTTTCACCGGGTGATCGATGGATTTATGGCGCAAACCGGTGATGTTGAGCATGGCTTGCTGGGGAGTGATAACAGCCGCGTCGGTACGGGTGGCTCGGACATGCCAAACCTGAAGGCAGAGTTTTCAAACGAGGCATTTGTCACAGGCGTTGTCGGCATGGCCCGCTCGCAATCACCGGATTCCGCCAATTCGCAGTTTTTTATTATGTTTGACAGTGCGCCATATCTTAATGGCCAGTACACCGTTGTCGGACGGGTGATTGCCGGGCAGGACGTGGTCAACGCGATCAAGAAAGGCAAAGAAAGCCAGAACGGTGCCGTCACAGAGCCAGACTACATGAAATCGGTTCGGGTGAAGTCGAACAGCTGATCTAACCCAATACCCACCATGGAAACGCCGGGTCTGCTAATCCCCCTTTACAGGAAATAATTGACTCAGCTCAGTTTCGTTGAACGGCGCGATGAAAAAGCGTGGATTGCTGATAACCCCCTCAAAGGATGCCTGAACCAAACCAGTTCCACCGAGTTGGACCGGGTTCCTATTCGCTGCCGCTCCACGCACGCCCTGACCCTCACCAACAAGGCGAAAAGATTTTGCACCTTCTTTGCGTGCATAAAAGCGCACATAACTGTTTACTCTCTTCATGCCTACAATGCTGAAGGCAATACTCATTGGCTTCCCAGACTGCAGAGTCAAATCGTTGGCTACGATCACCCTTCGTTCACCCTTGGTAGAGGTTAAAACAAGTTCGAGCTGCTGATCCTGATTGATCTGAAGCACCCAGGTTCCCGGTTTCTGGGCGATTACCGCCTTCTTGTCATGAATCCTGGCCGGTGTCAGATGGGCAACGAAGGTAAAATCCATATCGGCGAAATTCTGCAAGGCACTGAAATTGAACTTCATTCGTCCGGAGCTTTTCAGTTCTACACCGCTCGACGTCCTCTTTGCCTCGCCTGAAGTGCGGCTATCAAGGCGCAACTCTGACTGGCCGATCTTCCATTCAAGATATAGTCGAGCCAGTTTTCGAACCATATCAGGATGTAACGCTGCCAGATCTTTTCGCTCGCCAATGTCTTGCGTGAGGTCAAAAAGCATCGGCTTGGGCGAATCCAGAGGTTCGTAAACCAGCTTCCAGTTCTGGTCGCGAACCGCCCAGCTGAGCTGGGCCAATTCAGGATGAAAATCCGCCTGTTTCCTGAAATCGCTGCGAACCTTGTGCATCCAGTATAGCGGATCGCTGCGTCCCAGGGACTTTTGGGAACCCAGGGCAACTCCGGTAAAACTCTCGCCATCTATCCCTTGTGGTTTCCTCGCACCGGCCAATTCCAAAATAGTCGGCATGAGATCCATAGTTGTCAAAATGCTTTTGTTGTTGCCCGGCCTTATGTGACCAGGCCAGCGTATGAACATGGGAAGATGAATTCCGCCTTCAAATACATCTGTTTTAAAGCCGCGAAAGAAACCGTTCTTGTCACGGGTTCTTTTTGTGCCACCATTATCTGACGTAAATATGATGATTGTATTTTCGCGCAACTCTGGATCGGAATCGACAAAATCGACAATGCGCCCGATATTTTCATCTACCTGTGAGAAAAGCGCTTTATAGCGTTGGTAGGATCCATCGTAGCGCTTGAGCCAGCGTGGCGATGCCTCATGTTTGCCGTGCGGTGCATGGTACCAGATATTCATGAAAAACGGTGAGTTGCGTGGGCGCTTTTCCGCAAGGTAATCCAACATATGATTAGTCAAGACATCGGTCATATGTTGCCCATGAAAGGATTTCTTCCGCCCTCCGTTGTATATTATAACAGGCTTAAAGTACCCGTTTTTTCCTGCAGGCCCTCTTTCAGTGATGGCCAAATAGTTGAAATCATGATCCTGAGCCTGAAATCCCTGTCCCTTTCCGGCATGCCATTTACCAAAATGTGCCGTGTGATAGCCCCGCTCGTTCAAATGATCGATCAGGGTTTCGTCCTTGGAACCAATCCCCCCAATGGACCGCCCCCCGTAGACCCAGTGCAGCCCATACCGCGCAGGGTATTTGCCTGAAAGAATTGAAACCCGGGTCGGGCTGCACATCGGGGTTGTGTAGAAATTGTCAAAAACCATGCTCTCCGAGCGCAGCTTGTCGATATTGGGCCGGATGAGATTGCGATCCATGATGTCGTCATAAGCGGCATCATCAATCATGATGAAAATGATATTCGGCTTGGACTGACCGGCACTGGAGCGGTGGATTGTCTGTTCGGAAACTCTGAGATCTTCGGTCGCTAAGGCGGCAGAAGCCAGAGCTGAAATAAAGGTAAGAGCCCCAACAAACGCATTTCTGCAGAATTTATTCATCAACTGAACCATGCCGGTTTTCGAGTTAACTTGCAAGATTGGCTGCGGGCTGCGCATCTTCCTGCCGCTCGCGCTTCGCTGTCGCCGCCTCATATCTGCGTGAGGGGGGCTGTTTGTTTGCTCGGTCAATTGCCAGACTTGATAACGTAACCGCAAAGCGGAAGGGAAGCATATGCGTAAACTCAGGACATTTGCCCTTGTCGGGCTCATTTTCGCCGGGCTGGGCCTGCCGGCGGCGGCTCAGGTCAGTTTCTGGCAACATGAATGGCCGAACACCGATTTCACCAGGACGTCGGTAGATTTTAATGAAATCATGAGCGGTGGACCGCCAAAGGATGGGATCCCCGCGTTGGACGGGCCGACATTCATTGCCGTAAGCGAAGAATCGCGTTTGGGAGAGCGTGAACCGGTGATTGCACTGGAACTGGAGGGCAAAACCCCAAGGGCCTATCCGATCCGCTATCTGACCTGGCACGAGATCGTCAATGACGTGATCGATGGGCGGCATGTGACAGTGACGTTCTGCCCGCTATGCAATTCCGCACTGGTCTTTGACGGCAAGGTCAATGGCGAGGTGCGGACGTTCGGCGTTTCCGGCAAGCTCCGAAACTCGGACATGGTGATGTATGACCGGCAGACCGAAAGCTGGTGGCAACAGGCCATCGGTGAGGGCATTGTCGGGGTGCATACAGGCGACGAACTGGTGCAACTGGCCAGTTGGATGGAAAGCTGGGACGAGTTTAAAACGCGCAATCCAGGCGCGCTGGTGATGGATGAACCCAAGGCCAGCCGGCCCTATGGGCGCAACCCTTATGTCGGTTATGACGGGTCGCACCGTCCGTTCCTTTATAACGGGGAAATGCCCCCCCATGACATTCCGCCTTTGATGCGGGTGATCAAGGTCGGCAATCGGGCATGGCCGATGGAGCGGATGCAGGAAATCGAAAAGATCACCGAGGCAGGCGTGACCATTACCTGGACTGCCGGACAGGCCTCAGCCCTTGATTCACGCAATATCGCCAAAGGCAAGGATGTCGGTACCATTCGCGTGCGCGATGCTGTGGGCAAGGATTTGCCGCATGACGTGATGTTTGCCTTTGCCTTTCATGCCTTTTATCCGGAAGGCGAATGGATGATCGGGCAGTAAGTGCAGCATGCCTGACGGAGGCCCCTTGGGCCACGCCATTTCCAGCCGCTTTGCAGCGGGGCCTCCGGTGGGAGTATTTGTGCCAAGAAGAAAGGCTAGGGGCTGTTGACGTTCAGGATTCCCAAATCACCTAAATTCTGATTCAAGGT
>CAZMNO010000084.1:0-10067 GCA_964567685.1 uncultured Rhodobacter sp.
TCTCTCTCGCAGCAACCATGATCGAACTGAAATGAACGTCAACAGGCCCTAGTTGATGACGGCTCCCCTTTGCAAAAAAAACCGGGAGATTGTGTTACCTTGATCCCGGTTTTGCAGCTGTTGGCAACAGCAACTTGTCCAGTTCTCAGCATCCCAGCCAAGCGGTGAATTGCGGTTCAAACAAACGTGATTGCTTTTCCGGGAGCTGATCGAATACTGTTTGCCCATGAAGCAGGCTATCCTGATGCCTCGCTCGCTCGATATGGCGTGATTGACGGCAAGAAAGCGACTGGAAAAGTTGCAGTAAAATATTGGAAACACTCGAGAAAACGGAATGATTAGTATGTTGGTAGGATACAGGCTCTCTCGACATGAGCGGACAAAGGGGCTTCACCTTGCTTGGATAAAAACAGTTTTTCTGGCGTTTGTTGCGTCACTTCTGGTGATAACGGCTGAACCCGCAGCGGCGCAGAATGCAGCTTTCAAAAAAGCGCTGGCGCAGGCTGCGGCGAAAGACAAAACCATCCATGCGTTTTATAAAGCGCGGGAATACAAGCCGATCTGGACCGGGTCGAGTGATCGACGACGGCGCGTTGCCTTTCTTGATGCCCTCAAAAAAGCCCCCGCACATGGGCTGCCGCGCGGGCGTTACGACGCAGCCCTTCTGAAAAAACAGTTTGCCGCTTTCAAATCGGTCAAGGCAAGGGCTGCACTTGAGGTTGAGGCAACGCGGCAATTCCTGCTTTATGCGCGCGACATCCAGACGGGGATTCTGGAGCCCCGGCGGATTGACGAACATATGACATTGCGCCCACCACGGCGTGATCCGTTGAAAACCCTGCAGACCTTTGCGAAATCAAATCCCGTGGCTTTCATCAAATCACTTCCCCCAAAAGACCCTGGTTATGCGCGATTGCTGAAAGAAAAACTGCGTATGGAGAAAATCGTGGGGCGCGGCGGCTGGGGGGCCAAGGTCAAGGCGTCAAAGCTGAAACCGGGGGAGAAAAGCCCGGCCGTGGCGCAGATGCGCAAACGCCTGACTATTATGGGTTACAAAGGCGCTGGCGGAGGGTCGCAGACCTATGACAAGGCGCTGAAAAAGGTGGTAAAGACTTTTCAGAAAGACCATGGGCTAAACGCTGATGGCGTTGCCGGCAAGCGCACTATTCAGGCTATTAATGTTTCAGCCTCGCAACGTCTGATGCAGGTGGTGATCGGGCTTGAGCGAATGCGCTGGCTTAACAAATCTCTGGGCAAGCGCCACATATTGGTCAACGAAGCTGCCTTCATGGCGACTGTCTTTGACAATGGCAAACCGACACTGACCACCCGCGTGGTTGTCGGGAAGCCCGGCCGCTGGCGCACACCTGAGTTTGAAAAGGCGGTAACACATCTGGTAATCAACCCATCCTGGTTTGTCCCGGGCTCAATCGCCGGTGGTGAATACCTGCCGCTTCTGAAGGAAAACGCCGATGCTCTGAGCCGTCAGGGCATCATCATGACCGATGCCGATGGCAAGAAGGTCGATCCGACGGCGATCGACTATTCTGAATACACCAAGGACGATTTTCCGTTTAACCTGCGTCAACCACCAAGCCGCGGCAATGCGTTGGGCGTCGTCAAGTTCATGTTCCCAAACCGGCACGCGATCTATCTGCACGACACGCCGTCCAAAAGCCTGTTTGGCAAGGACATCCGCACCTATAGTCATGGGTGCGTTCGCGTGCATAAGCCGATGGAGCTGGCCTATACTCTGCTGTCCAAGCAATCGGCCAACCCCAAAAAGCTTTTCCACTCGTATATCGATGCAGGTGTGGAGGCGCGGCTCAACCTGAAAACGCCGGTGCCGATCTATCTGGTTTATCGCACGGCCTGGGTGGCCCCGAACGGGCGGCCAAACTATCGCGCCGATTCTTACAATGTAGACGGTAAAGTCTTTGCCGCATTGAAGAAAAAAGGTGTGGTCCTGCGAGGGGTGACAAACTAGCGCCTGTTGAGCATCGAACGATACAGTAATATTGCCTTGGAAATAACGAGTATGCAGTTAGCGGTTTCACCAATTCAATCGATGCAATCTGGCCACGATCTGTGCGAAGAGTACAGGGGCCTGCCAGGCCAAATCACCAGTCGCCTTGTTGGTTTTGGGCGGCTGTTTTGTCTGGCGCTTGCGATTTTCCTGATAGTCACACCAGATGTGGCCCATGCCGGTCGAAAGCCGTGGAATGGTGACCATGTCATGTGCCAGGAGCGGATCAGCTTTGCACAAAACTCGGCCCTTCCCCTTCCGAGCTTTCCACCCCGACGCAAGCGCGGATTGTGCGCGCGCACTGTCAACTGGATCAAGCTGCACCGGAAATACGGCGAGGAAACGGCGTTTTTCGGCATTGCCGCGATGACCACGGCCGGACTTGCTGCGATCTATTCGCCGACACAGCGCTTCAGATACTCAGATGAAACCTGGGATTTCATGGTTCGTCTTAGTCGCAGGCTGGAAAAGAGGGCCGCGAAGATCGTCAAGCGATTTGAAAGTGGAGCCATCAGTGGCAATGCCCTGACAAAAAAGTTGCTCAATGCCGAGCAAAAGGCGGTGGAGCGCGCCTTAGCCAGGTTAAAAAGTAAAGATCCGGCGGCCTATAAACGTGTGATTTCGGATGTCGGCAAAACCCTGAATGTCCGAGATCCGGGCCTTCTGCTTATAATCAATAGCAATCGATTCCTTTCCAGCTATCACGCGACACTAGGCGAAGTGCGGACCGATCTCGGGAGAAAAATCAGCTTTGCCTCAAAGGAACACAGGGTAAAGGTCGGCCTGGCTCTGGCGAGGCTGGTCGACACTCTTCGGTGATGCGTTTGAGGTTTTCGCATTACTGGTAAAGCGCATTTAAAAGCACTTTGGACGTTGCCTGTCTATTTGCCGATCAGGCCATGCATCGGGAAGCTACTCAAGCTCCACCAGCAAATCCTTGGCGTCAATTTGATCGCCGGGCCTGACATGAACCGCTTTGACAAGCGTGTCCCGCTCGGCGTGAATGCCGGTTTCCATTTTCATAGCTTCGATGGTCAAGAGCATATCGCCCGACTTGACCTCCTGACCTGCGCTGACCACGACCGAGGCGACTGAGCCCGGCATTGGAGCCCCGATATGATTGGCGTTCCCGGCTTCGGCTTTGGGCCGTTTCGCCGTCACTGCCTTTACCTTGCGGTTTGGCACCCGAATCACGCGAGGCTGGCCATTAAGCTCAAAGAAAACCTTGACCTCGCCTTCCTCGTTGGTTTCGCCAACCGCCTGCAGGCGTATTTCTAGCGTCTTGCCGGGGTCGATTTCAGCCTCGATCTCGTCACCGGATTCCATACCGTAAAAGAAGGTTTTCGTCGGCAGGGTTCTGACCGGGCCATAGATGCGATGGCGGCCCATGTAATCCAGAAAGACCTTGGGATACATCAGATAGCCATTGAGGTCTTCATCATCGAGCTTGAAACCCTCAAGTTCGGCAGAAACGGCTTTACGCGTTGCCTCGATATCTTCAGGCGGCAGGTGCTTGCCGGGGCGTTCGGTATTGGGGGCCTCCCCCTTCAGCACCTTGGCGATGAAATCCGGGGGGAATCCGCCCGGTGGCTGACCCAGATTGCCCTTCATCATATCGACCACCGAATCCGGAAAAGCCACTTCGAGTGACGGGTCTTCGACCTCTTCCCGGCTAAGCCCCTGTGAAACCATCATCAGCGCCATATCGCCGACAACCTTGGACGAGGGCGTGACCTTGACGATATCGCCGAACATCTGGTTGACGTCGGCATAGGTCTGCGCGACCTCGTGCCAGCGTTCCTCAAGGCCAAGCGAGCGCGCCTGTGCCTTGAGATTTGTGAACTGGCCTCCAGGCATTTCATGGAGGTATACTTCACTTGCAGGTGACGCCATACCGGCCTCAAAGGCGGTGTACTGGGCGCGCACGGTCTCCCAGTAATCGGAGATTTCACGCACTGCTCTGATATCGATCCCGGTGCTGCGTTCGGTGTGGGCCAGTGCTTCGATAATCGAGCCAAGGCAGGGCTGCGAGGTGCCGCCCGACATTGAATCCATCGCCGCATCCACTGCATCGACGCCTGCATCGCAGGCTGCAAGAACCGTGGCGGCAGAAAGGCCAGATGTGTCGTGGGTGTGGAAGTGGATCGGCAGGCCAACTTCTTCTTTAAGCGCAGTAAAAAGTTGGCGCGCAGCGGCAGGTTTGAGAAGACCGGCCATGTCCTTGAGGCCAAGAATATGGGCACCGGCAGCCTTCAGGTCCT
Organism: uncultured Rhodobacter sp.; assembly: GCA_964567685.1. Classification (GTDB taxonomy): domain Bacteria; phylum Pseudomonadota; class Alphaproteobacteria; order Rhodobacterales; family Rhodobacteraceae; genus UBA5972. Next base: position 4,288 of record CAZMNO010000084.1, read on the forward strand.
GCCCCATCTTCACGTAGTATTTCAGGTCGTATTTAGAGCGGTCGCTGTCAAGGATATCACCGGTATAGCAAATCGTGCCCTCACAGATTTTGCCGCTCTCAACCACGGCGTCCATGGCAACACGCATGTTTTCGACCCAGTTGAGCGAGTCAAACACCCGGAACACATCAACCCCGGTTTTCGCTGCCTGGTGGACGAAAAACTCAACCACGTTGTCAGGGTAATTGGTATAACCGACCCCGTTGCTGGCGCGCAGAAGCATTTGCGACATCACGTTCGGCATGGCTTGCCTGAGATCGCGCAGGCGCTGCCATGGGCATTCCTGCAGGAACCTGTAGGCAACATCAAACGTCGCGCCTCCCCAGCACTCGACGCTGAAGAGCTGCGGCAGATTGTGCGCATAAGCCTCGGCGACATTGATCATGTCAATCGAGCGCATGCGGGTCGCCAACAGTGACTGATGTCCATCGCGCATCGATGTGTCGGTCAGCAGAACCTGCGGCTGGGCGGCCATCCAGTCAGCCACGGCCTGCGCGCCTTTCTGCTCTAAAAGCGTGCGGGTTCCCGGTGCCGGTTGCTGGGCCCGATTGGCCGGGGCTTGCGGTAAGCGCGCGGTGGCCGCGGGTTTCGGTCGCCCCTCGGTTTCAGGATGTCCGTTGACCGTGATATCAGCGATATAGGTCAGGATCTTGGTCGCCCGGTCACGCCGTTTGGAAAAGCGGAACAGTTCGGGCGTCTTGTCGATAAAGGTGGTGGTGTATTCGTTGCTCAGGAAAGTCGGGTGTTTTAGCAGGTTTTCGACGAAAGCAATGTTGGTCGAAACCCCGCGAATGCGAAACTCGCGCAAGGCCCTGTCCATCCTTGCAATCGCCTCATCCGGTGTCGGAGCCCAGGCGGTGACTTTTTCCAAAAGACTGTCGTAATAGCGGGTAATAACCGCCCCGGAATAGGCAGTGCCGCCATCCAGACGAATGCCCATGCCAGTAGCCCCGCGATAGGCCGTAATGCGCCCGTAATCGGGGATAAAGTTGTTTTGCGGATCTTCGGTTGTGACCCGGCATTGCAGTGCGTGGCCATGCAGCTTGATATCGTCCTGGCTGGCCATGCCCGTGGCATCGGCCAGAGTTGCCCCTTCGGCGATCTTGATCTGGGCGCGCACGATGTCGATACCCGTCACTTCCTCGGTCACCGTGTGCTCAACCTGCACCCGCGGGTTAACCTCGATGAAATAGAAACTGCCGGTTTCCATATCCATCAGGAACTCGACGGTTCCGGCGCATTCATACCCGACATGGGCGCAGATCTTGCGGCCAAGCTCGCAAATCTCGCGACGCTGATCTTCGCTAAGATAAGGGGCAGGGGCGCGTTCGACGACTTTCTGATTGCGCCTTTGCACCGAGCAATCACGTTCAAACAGATGATACATGCCGCCACGGGAATCCCCGAGGATCTGAACCTCGACATGGCGGGCGCGGGTGATCATCCGTTCCAGATAGCCTTCGCCATTGCCAAATGCCGCCTCGGCCTCGCGCCTGCCTTCCAGAACCTTTTCTTCCACCTCATCAGCGGAATGGATCGGGCGCATGCCACGCCCGCCGCCGCCCCAGCTGGCCTTCAGCATCAGCGGAAAACCAATTTCGCTGGCCTCAGCGCGGATCGCATCCATATCATCGCCAAGCACACCGGTGGCCGGCACCACCGGAACACCGGCCTCGATCGCAACCTGACGTGCTGACGCCTTGTCACCAAGTGCACGCATGGTTTCGGCTTTGGGGCCGATAAAGGTGATGCCGTTGGCGGCACAGGCATCGACAAATTCTGGATTTTCGCTCAGCAGGCCATAGCCCGGATGGATCGCATCCGCACCCGACATTTTGGCCACCCGGATGATCTCTTCAATCGACAGATAAGCGGCAACCGGCCCCAGACCTTCGCCGATTTTGTAGGCCTCATCGGCTTTGAACCGGTGCAGCCCGAGCTTGTCTTCCTCGGCATAGACCGCGACCGTGCGTTTACCCAATTCGTTCGCCGCGCGCATCACACGGATGGCAATTTCGCCTCTGTTGGCAATCAGGATTTTCTTGAATTCGGCCAAAAGACGCTCCCCCGTGTCTGGATCTTACGGCATGTTGGGGCAATGTATACGGATGCTGCGCTGCAGCAAGCAAGAGTAAACTGGGCAAATTGTAACGAAATGTAACCTTCCGCCGCAGTGTGGGCTAATCAGGCAAGTAACAAGGATCACTGGTGCCCGAGGTTGGTTCAATCCTAGGGCTTTGAATATCTGAGCTACCGCGACGCGAATCGACGAAAACTGCCGAATGACAAGGAACATATTGCGAACATGGCTTCCTTTTGCCTGAGCCAGCCGCTAGTTTATGCGCCATGAGCAGTGACAGTGAATTTGATGATTTTGATCCCGGTCTGCGCGAAGGCCTATCGGCGCGGGCAATGGCAGCACGCCCGGCACCCTATCTCGACGAATTGAATCCGGCGCAACGCGAAGCGGTCGAAACGCTTGACGGGCCGGTCCTGATGCTGGCCGGTGCCGGGACCGGTAAAACCAAAGCGTTGACGACACGTCTTGTGCATCTTTTGCAAACCGGACGGGCGCGGCCGAACGAGATATTGGCGGTGACATTCACCAACAAGGCGGCGCGGGAGATGAAACAGCGCGTTGGGCGACATCTGGGTGAAACGGTTGAAGGGATGCCCTGGCTCGGCACCTTTCATGCGCTTTGCGTGAAGATCTTGCGGCGGCATGCGGAACTGGTGGGGCTGAAATCAAATTTCACCATTCTGGATACAGATGACCAGCTCAGGCTCTTAAAGCAGCTGATCGTGGCAGAAAATATAGATGACAAACGCTGGCCGCCGCGAATGCTTGCGCATCTGATCGACAATTGGAAAAACCGGGCAATCACGCCAGATAAGGTGCCAGCTGGTGAGGCAGCGGCTTATGCCAATCGCGGTACCGACATTTATGAGCAGTATCAGGCCCGCCTTGCCACGCTCAATGCGGTGGATTTCGGTGATCTTCTGCTGCATGTCGTGGCGATCTTTCAGGAACACACCGATGCTCTTGCGAAATACCAGCGCTGGTTCCGCTACATTCTGGTTGACGAGTATCAGGACACCAATGTCGCCCAGTATCTGTGGCTGCGGCTTTTGGCAGCGGAGCATCGCAATATCTGCTGTGTCGGCGATGACGACCAGTCGATCTATGGCTGGCGGGGGGCCGAGGTTGGCAATATCCTCAGGTTCGAAAAGGATTTTCCGGGGGCAAAGATTGTCAGACTCGAGCAGAATTACCGCTCAACCCCGCATATTCTGGCCGCTGCCGCGGGTGTTATTGCCGCCAATGAAGGCCGCCTGGGCAAAACACTTTGGACGGATCAGAGCGAAGGGGAAAAACTGCGGCTGATCGGCCACTGGGACGGCGAGGAAGAGGCGCGCTGGATCGGTGAAGAGATTGAGGCGATGCAAAGGGGCACGCGTGGCCACGACCCGGTGTCGCCTGATGATATGGCAATTCTGGTGCGCGCCAGCCACCAGATGCGCGCCTTTGAAGACCGCTTCCTGACCATCGGTCTGCCTTACCGGGTGATCGGTGGTCCGCGTTTCTACGAGCGTCTGGAAGTCCGCGACGCGATGGCCTATTTCCGCCTTGCGGTCAGCCCTGACGACGATCTGGCGTTCGAGCGGATATTCAACACACCCAAACGCGGTTTTGGCGATGCAGCGATGCAGCAGATCAACCATGCGGCACGCGCTAACGGCGTACCGTTGCTGGAAGGGCTGCGCGTTGCGCTTGAAGACGGTTCGCTCGGGGCACGGTATCGCAAGAACGCGAAAGTTTTTCTGGCCAATGCGGATCGCTGGGCATTGCAGGTGCGCTCAGGGGGCAGTCATATCGAACTGGCCGAAACCATTCTGGAAGAAAGCGGCTATACCGACCACTGGCACAACGAAAAAACTCCCGAAGCGCCGGGGCGGCTGGAAAACCTCAAGGAACTGGTGAAGGCGCTCGAGCAGTTTGAAAACCTGCAAGGGTTTTTGGAACATGTCAGCCTGATCATGGACAATGAGCAGGAGGATGCCAGCGAAAAAGTCTCGATCATGACGCTGCATGGTGCCAAGGGTCTGGAGTTTCCCGTAATATTCCTGCCGGGCTGGGAGGACGGGCTGTTCCCCTCGCAACGCTCGATGGATGAAAGCGGTCTGAAAGGATTGGAGGAGGAACGCCGCCTCGCCTATGTCGGCATCACTCGGGCCGAGGAGGTTTGCACCATTTCCTTTGCCGCCAACCGGCGGGTTTATGGCCAGTGGCAATCGGCGCTACCGTCGCGGTTCATCGACGAATTGCCGGCAGAACATGTCGAGGTGCTGACCCCACCGGGCCTTTATGGCGGTGGCTTTGGCGCAGCGGCCAGCAGCAGTGAAGGGGTGCTGCGCGGTTCAGGCCTTGAAGAACGGGCCGAGAAGGCGGATGTCTATAACTCCCCCGGCTGGAAACGCATGCAGGCCCGCTCTGCCGCCCGCGGCATCAGCCAGCCCCGCGAGGCGCGGCATGTGGTGATTGACCTTGATGCTGTGTCAAGCTTCGGGCTTGGCGACCGGGTGTTCCACCAGAAATTCGGCTATGGCGCCGTTGTCGGGATTGAGGGTGACAAGCTTTCGATAGCCTTTGAAAAGGCCGGGGAGAAGAAAGTGGTGGCGAGCTACGTCACGGCAGCGGATGAGGTGCCGTTTTAAGGATTAAACGGGACAAGCCATGAATATCTGACAAGTCACAAGCCATCCACGGAAGCATTCAAGATTTGCTGCGTGCGCTCGCAGCGCGAAGGCTCGCTGCGCCGCCCATTTAGGTCTTGCATCCTCCTTCTTGCATAGACCGGTCCGCGATTCCTACACGATCCCCACCAATCGTCAGAAGCCACAAGCAATAGAACCGACGGATTGTGCCACCTTTGATCGAGCACCAGTTTTGTCAAACACTCACCACTTCAACCACGAAAGCAGTCCAAAACCTAATTTCGCAATTTGTGTATTTCAGGGAGTGGCTGGTTCAATTGCCCGCTTTCGAATCGGTCTGAGGCTCTAATAATTAGAGGCAGTTAACGAGATAACTTTTCCGCTCGGTAAATAAATACCAATAGGACTGTACCAAAGTAGTACCGAAATATGTTGGCGTCCTGCAAGCTCATCAATCCACTTTTTCTCAATTGTATGCTATTCACTCACCAGGGTCTAAATCATGTATCCATGTATACTGTTGTTATACATAATATATTTTCTGTATCTTGGGAGTAATCCATCTAAATGAAAACGCTTTCCCATCATTACTGTTTAGATAATTATTTCTTTTGAGCTCACAATCCGTCAGTTTAGGTGCGTGTTTTTTGGGATAACGGTACAGTATTGGTACAGTCACGGGGAAATTTGGTTCTGCCAAACACAACTCTGCGACGGCTCGTGGGGCCTCACTACATCTCAGATTATCACTAAGCAAAGCGACCGAGTCGCATTCAAGGGGAGAAACATTCTTGTCTGAATAAAAACCGTCTTAAGGAAAGGCGTGCACGAACTTGGCAGCTGCTACAGGGTCGACCTCGAGAGCAAGCTAACAATTTAAAAACCATCAAGGAGGAAAATATGAAAATCTTACAAACCGTGCTTACTGCTGGGATTACATCATTGGTAGTCGCCGGCTCAGCGGGAGGAGCTGAAGTGGTCCCAGAAAGCCGGACAGTGAGCTAAGGTGTATCCCAAACCATTGA
>CAZMNO010000085.1:0-9124 GCA_964567685.1 uncultured Rhodobacter sp.
ATCTCTCTCGCAGCAACCATGATCGAACTGAAATGAACGTCAACAGGCCCTAGTATTGGTGAACAAGCCGTTCTGGAGATCCTACTCTCGCTGCCAGCGGAAATAAGACCATTACACTATGGAGATGGCGAAGTGGATTGGCTGTTAAATAATGAGATTTCCAATCAAAAGAGTTTTTCAGACTTCCGCGAAGCGAACACTGCAGGCTATTTTCTTTTTGGAGAACAACTGTCGTATGATTGCTCCTTTGCTAATCAAGACAATCCTCATGTCACGGTTTGGGCAAAAGGCAATCAGTTGGAAGCACACGTCAATTGCCTTGAGCGTTTATCCCTTTCCGGAATTCATTTTGGGCGTACTTGTGACTATGGTGAGGTGCTTCATAGAAATCGGCTTGCTTTTCATAGCGACGAAGTTTCCAGCGAGGCATGGGTTGGTCGAGACCTAAAGCTCAATATACCCGGCCTTTATTGGATGACATTTATTTCAACCGAAATTGAGAGCCGTTATGCCTTGAAGTCAGAACGTATCAGAGAAAGTGCAAAGATAGCCCGTGAGAGCGCTGGAGGGGTTCTTTATACGTTTTTCGACCAACCTGAAGACTGGAAAGCACATATTGATAAAATGGATTTGCTATGTGCCACATTAGATGGTGTATTTTCAATTTCGCAAATTCAAGCCCAGCTAAAAGAAGACTATACATTTTCAAATTACCGCAAGCTGACCTCCGGCTGACAAAGCCTTTGGGCGTGGTCCACACCTCTAATCAGGTACTTCAATCCACCAAACCACGTGCCATATCCCGCGCAACATTGTGTCCCGCCAATTCCGCTGTCATCAGCTGGACTTGCCCATCGGCTTAATTGCCATCAAAGAGAGCGCAATCCAGGATGGATGCATTCTGCCTGTCTAAGGTTGCATTGATATGTTAAGAATTCGCCAATTCAGAGAAAATAATTTGAGGGAACATTGTGAAAAAACGCATCACATTCACCACCTGGGCCACTGTGGCATCTGTTTTCAACTTTGGATCTGCCCATGCCGAAGAAACAGTTTCAATTGAAGATCCCCACGTCGCGCGGGAATACCGACTCTATCTCAAAAAGAAGGCTCCGAAGGCATTCGCCTATAATGGTCAAAAATCTTACGTGTATTTCTACGATGCCTATTCCGAAGAAGTTGCCAGAGATCACGCGTTGAAAATGTGCGAAAAACAGCGAAAGAAAATGTGGCAGCGCAAAAACCACTCACCTGACTACGTGAACCCATGCGTAGTTATCAACTCGGTTAATGCTGAAGATTAGGACCAGAAATGGTAATCCGGTTCGGCACTTTTAGCCACCAACCCCTCAAACCGTTAACGCCATCCCCTGCACAAACGTATGTACAGGTTCTGTACAGCTTCTGTACGCCTTGCACACAGCAAAACCCGGCGCTCGGGCGAAAAGGTTAACCTACCAATGCGGCGGTTTCTGATCGGACAGCGGGGCGCTGTCGCCGGAGGCCAGATCGTCTTCGGCAACCCGCTCCATCAGCATCCGCACACGGCGCGTCAGCACGCCGATCTCGCTGGCCTGCCCGGCGACCACATCGCTCAGCTCTTCAACCGTCCGCGCCAAATGCGCCAGCTGAATCTCAAGCTCGTCGATTCGATTGTCTGACATGACGCCTCCGTTTTCCGTCACTGGAATATCACAGTCCGGTCGCGGGCTAAAAGGCAAAACCGTTTTGCCCGACCGGGCAGAATTTCTGTAAGGAATGTATCCGGGCAATCCCGGCAGGGTTGTGCTGCCCATGGTGATTTTGTACCTTTTCTTGCGTACACCAAGAAGCGGAAATGAGCGATACAATGATTGGTTGGCAAATAGTACGACATGCAATTGTTATGGTGTTCAGCAATCTTGCCGACGCGCTGCGAATTAGTCTCTTGCCCTATGCGGCTGTGACCGGGCTGACATTTTGGATGCTGCCGGAAGCTTTTGGCGGATTTTCACCCGCACAAGATTCCAATCCATTCGCAGATATTGCACCGCGAACTTATCTTTTGTTTCTGGGATTTGGTGTCGTCTATCTATGGATCGCGGTTGCCTGGCATCGCTTTGTGCTGCTTGAGGAAACGCCGGGAGCTGTGTTGCCCGCATTTCACATGCGTGAAATCCTGATCTATTTCTGGAAAGCCCTTCTTCTTGGGATAATCGTTCTTCTGATATCGATTCCGGTGGGTTTCGTCGCGGTCATGATCGCATCCGTGTTTGCAGCAAGCACCGCATCGATTTTCTTTAGTCTTGTGATCGCTTTGGTGTTCGGAACGGTATCGGTTATTCCCGGTATCTATGTTTTTTACCGGCTTTCACTGGTGCTGCCTGCGGCTGCAATCGGTAAGCCCTTGACTATGGGTGACTCCTGGGACGCGACCGGCAAAGTTTCGGGCGCTCTCTGGATCGTTATTGCGATCATAATCTTGGTTGGTGCCCTCAACTTGCTTACTGAGTCCTTTCTTGGGCTCGACATTGCGTCAGTGAGCATTCTGATCGTCTATGACTGGGTCATGCTGCTTGTTTCCGCCAGCCTGCTGACAACGCTGTTTGGACATCTTGTTGAAGGTCGTGAACTTGGATGATCCCGTCCATCCGGGGCGCCAAACATCGGTTTTTGATCTGACCAATGAGGAGTAGCCGGCACCGCACAGTTCCTTTTCCTTCTTTGTTGCAAGCCCTTGGCGGCACTTCACGCCCGCATCACCCATAAAACCACAGGCGCGAACTTGCCCCCCTCTCGCCCATAGTTTAGGGAAACCCGCAAGCGACAGGCCCAGCCAAGGACACCACCGAAATGGCCAAGGAAAAGAAACAGAAAATCCGCCGACCCCGGGCGGAAACGCCAAAAGGTTTTCGCGATTATTTTGGCTCGGAAGTGGCCGAGCGTAACACCATGCTGGCCCAGATCGCCGAGGTCTATCATCGCTACGGGTTCGACCCTCTGGAAAGTGCTGCGGTGGAAACGGTGGAGGCGCTGGGCAAGTTCCTGCCCGATGTCGATCGCCCCAACGAGGGCGTCTTCGCCTGGCAGGAAGACACCGGCGACTGGCTGGCTCTGCGTTATGATCTGACGGCCCCGCTGGCGCGGGTTTTTGCCCAGCACAGGAATGATCTGCCGACCCCTTACCGGCGCTACGCAATGGGTCCGGTCTGGCGCAACGAAAAACCCGGCCCCGGGAGATATCGTCAGTTTTATCAATGCGATGCGGATACGGTGGGGTCTGGCAATGTGGCCGCGGATGCCGAGATTTGCGCCATGCTGGCGGATGTGCTGGAAGCCGTGGGGATCGAGCGGGGGGACTACCTGATCCGTGTCAATAACCGCAAGGTTTTGAATGGTCTCTTAGAGGGTTTACCAGTAAGTGGCCCGAAAAAGCCGCTACCAAAAAAATTCGATGAGATGATGCAGTCGAATCCAGCCGATTGGGAATTTGTCGATCCGGAGGCGGTGCTTCGTACAATAGATAAGTATGACAAGGTCGGCTCCGAAGGTGTTCTCGAGTTGCTGACCACAGGCCGGAAAGACCAATCCGGCGCGTTTATTGACGGTGTAGGGCTCTCCGAGAAAGATGCGTCTCGCGTGGTGAAATTCATGGAGTCGAGAGGGCAAAGCAACGCCGAGACATTGTCAAATTTGCGCGAATTGATGGGTGATGCTGACGAAAACTTGCGCGCTGAGAGGGGGGCTTACAGCATAGGCGATGAAGGTTTGCGAGAGCTGCAGGAAATCGCCGAATTGCTCGCAGCCCAGAGCTACGGCCCCGACCGCATCGTCATCGACCCCTCGGTCGTGCGCGGCCTTGGCTATTATACCGGCCCGGTTTACGAGGCGGAACTGACCTTTGAAATCCTCGACGAAAAGGGCCGCAAGCGGCAGTTCGGCTCGGTCGCGGGTGGCGGGCGCTATGACGATCTGGTGAAACGCTTCACCGGGCAGGAGGTGCCGGGCACCGGTATCTCCATCGGCGTTGACCGTCTGTTGGCCGCCTTGCGCGAGAAGGGGCGGATGAAAAGCGAGGCCGCTGGTCCGGTCGTCGTCACCGTGATGGATCGCGACCGCATGGGCGATTATCAGGAAATGGCCGCCGAACTCAGGCGCGCTGGTATTCGGGCCGAGGTCTATCTCGGCAATCCGAAAAACTTTGGTAACCAGTTGAAATATGCCGATAAACGGGAAAGTCCGGTGGCCGTGATCGAAGGCGCTGACGAGAAGGCGCGCGGGGTTGTCCAGATCAAGGATCTGGCGCTCGGGGCGCGGCTGGCGGCGGAAATGACCACGAATGAAGAGTGGAAATCACAGCCGGCACAGATGGAAATTGCGCGCGGTGATCTGGTGGCGGAGGTTAGAAAAATGATCGCCCGGGCGGATGGGTAGATGATGTTGGGATTCCAAAATGGTGTGTTTCTAATAACGCGCCATTCATCAAGCAGACCGCCCGGCGGCACCGCCGGGCAGCGCCTGCCTGCCCCTCGGCAGGCGCTTTTGCAACGTATCAATAAGTTGAAACGCAAGCGCTTTTCCGCCCCAGCACAGATCGTTGAAGCCGGGTGCCATAAAGCGCCTACCCAGGCAGCCGCTGCCCTCAATGCCACACCTTTCGTGACCGCCATCGCGGCATCAGGTTCCCGGCCATGCTGAACAACCACAAATCCCGCATACGCGCCGAGGCCGAGCGTCTGTCAGCAGCGTTTATCGGTGCTGGGGCGATCCCCGTCGAAGCCGCCAGTCTGCAACCCGCCGAAACCCTGCTCGATCTCTATGGCGAAGACATTCGGGCGCGGGCCTATGTCACCCATGATCCGCTGGCGGGCGAACAGATGCTCCGGCCCGATTTCACCGTGCCGGTGGTGCAGATGCACATGAATGAGGGGGCGGAACCAGCGCGCTATACCTATCAGGGGCCGGTCTGGCGAAAGCAGGAAGCCGGTTCCGACCGCATGGCAGAGTATCTGCAGGTTGGCTTTGAGCTTTTTGACCGTAGCGATCCGGCATCTTCGGATGCTGAGGTGTTCGCCTTATTCTCTGAGGTTCTTGCAGGTCTGAACCTGCGCGCTGCCACCGGTGATCTGGGCATCCTGATGGCCGCCGTTTCCGGCCTTTCGACCATAGAACGGCGCATTTCTGCCCTTAAGCGCCACATCTGGCGTCCGGCCCGCTTTCGCCAACTGCTGGAAAGGTTTGGCGGAAATACACCGGTGCCACAGGCGCGCGCCGCTTTGCTTGCCGCCGCTGCAGCGACCCCGACAGCCGATCTTTACGCTGAAGCAGGCAGCCATGTCGGGTTGCGCAGTATCGACGAGGTGGAAAAACGTGTCGAAGCGCTGAAAGAGGATGCCGCCGCTCCGCCGATTGATGCAACCGAAGTGCGCCTGCTTGAAGACATCCTGAGCCTGCGGGAAAAATCGCCCATTGCCCTTGACCGCTTGCGCGACATCGAGGTCGATATGCCGTCAATCGGTCCGGCACTTGACCGGATGGAGGCACGGCTGGACGCTCTGGCGGCGCGCGGCATTGATGTGGCCGCACTTGATTTTGAGGGCAGTTATGGCCGCACGACGCTGGAATATTACGACGGGTTCGTCTTCGGCTTTTATGCCGAAAGCCGCGCCGATCTGCCGGTGGTCGCCAGCGGCGGGCGCTATGATGCGCTGACCGGTGTGCTGGGGCAGGGGCGGTCCATTCCTGCGGTGGGTGGCGTTATCCGGCCTGAATTCGTGCTGGCAGTGGCAGAGGGTGGATGATGGCGATCAAGCTTGGAATTCCCTCAAAGGGCCGGTTGCAACAAAAGACCTTTGACTGGTTTGGCGCGCGCGGTGTCGACCTCAGCCTCAGCGGGTCCGACCGGGAATATGCGGGGGCCGTCAAGGGAATGAACGGCGTTGAACTGGTGTTGCTGTCAGCCGGGGAAATCCCGCGCGAGCTTGCTGCGGGGCGAATTCATCTGGGCGTCACCGGCACCGATCTGATGCGCGAGAATATCCCGCTCTGGCGGAGCGAGGTCAAAGAGGTTGCGCTGCTGGGGTTTGGGCACGCCAATCTGGTGCTTGCGGTGCCGAAAATATGGATCGAAGTCAACACGCTTGATGACCTTGATGCAGCCGCTGCGCAGTTCCGAGCAGTGCACGGGTTCCGTCTGCGCATCGCCACCAAATACCACGCGCTGGTGCGCGAGTTTCTGCGCGAGAACGGTGTCGCCGACTACCAGCTTGTCGACAGTCAGGGGGCGACCGAGGGGACGGTAAAGAACCTGACCGCCGAGGCGATTGCCGATATCACCTCAACCGGGGATACGCTGGATGCCAATCACCTTAAGCAACTAAGTGACGGAACCATCCACAAGTCTCAGGCCGCATTGTTCCTGTCTGATCGTTGTCGGTTAGGCGACGAAGACAGGATTACCCTTGCCGGATTGCTGGAAAAGCTGGATCAGCCGGGCCGTTCCTGAACGGTCTTGCGGTAATCCCTACCTCAACCCGATCTCTGCCAGTGCCAGACGCATTTCAAGCGGCAGATCGTCGTCAAACTGCCGGTCTTTGGCCAGATCGGGCGGGGCGTCTTCGGTGCTGAGATAGCGCCAGCCCTGAAACGGGCGGCGCGGCGCGGCCTGGGTGCGGATGATTTCGGGCGACATGATGATGGCGCAGCGGGTGATCCCGTCATCGCCAAGCCTGGGGTCGAATCTGAGGATTGGCTGGCGCGCCAGAACAAAACCTTTGAACACCCAATAGAGTGACCCGCCATTAAGGATTTCCGCGGCGCGTTTCGGCCACATCCTTGTGACATGCCAGGGGAAATAGTCCTGCCCCCTGGCTTTGGCCTTTGCTGCCCTCTGGCCTTGCCAAAGCACAAGATCCTCGACACTGTCGGCGCCGACGCACAGTTTGATCAGATTAACCGAAGTTTCCGCCAAATCTCTCTCCCACCTTTTCAAGGATAGCGTTTCCTGTTGGTTATTCAATTGCCCGGATGCGGGCCATATTCAGGACAATCTGCCGCGCCTTATCGCGCTGGCTGATTGATCTGAATCAACCCACGCTCAGCCTCCAAAGCCTTATTTTGCCCTGAGGGCCGGATCAATCCTGTTGATCGGAACGCTTATCTTTGGAGGCAACCGCCCGGGCAAAAGGAGCCCACTGGCATGAGAGACACGGCAATGGGATGTTGTGACCGTCACGATGACGGGTTGAGCGCGCTAGAAGATGTGCGTGCTGAAATCCTGTCGCTGGTGTGCCCTGTTGCCAGCGAAACCCATGTGCCGCTGGACCGATGCGTTGGCCGCACTGTTTCGCAAGGAATCAGGGCCACGCAACCTCTGCCGTCCTGCGATAACTCTGCAGTGGATGGTTATGCTTTGGGTGCGCCGGGTTCTGCGAACCGCTACCGGGTCAGGGCACGCATTGCGGCGGGTGATGCCGCCTTTGCCGATCAGCTTGCAAGGGGTGAGGCGGTCAGGATATTTACCGGGGCGCCTATTCCGAAAGGCACTGTGACGGTGGCCATGCAGGAACATGCCAAGCGTGAGGGTGATCTGATTTCCCTTGGCGAACCTGCCGGTGAGGCGCGGCATATCAGGCGCGGGGGCGAGGATGTGCGGCCGGGCGATGATCTGATCGCCGCGGGCACGACCCTTGACCCGAGGCATGTGGCCATTCTGGCAGCAATGGGGATGGCGGAAATACCGGTCACATCACCCATTCGCGTTGCGCTCTTTTCCAGCGGCAAGGAACTTTGCGACCCCGGCCAGCTGCCCGGACCAGCGGCCATTCACGATTCCAACCGCTGGATGCTGAAAGCCCTGATGGCCAGCCCGATGGTAAAAATCCATGATCTTGGCATCCTGCCCGATGATCGCATCGCAATTGCGGCAGCACTGGGCAAGGCGGGCCAGACAGCCGATCTGATTCTCAGCACCGGGGGGGTGTCCTTTGGCGAAGAGGATCACATTTTTGCCGCCCTTTCGGAGGTTGGCAGCAACATCAAACAGCGGCGCATGGCGGTTAAACCCGGCAAGCCGCTGGTCTTCGGCAAGGTCGGCAGGGTCCTGTCGCTTGGTTTGCCGGGCAACCCGGTGGCAGCATTGGTGTCGTTTCAACTGCTGGCAAAACCGGTGATTGCGGCTTTGGCGGGTGGCGAGGCAACCGAGCTTGAACCAATCGCGGCGGTCGCATCCTTTGACTGGTCGCGTTCCGCCGGGCGGGCGGAATATTTCCCGGCCCGATGCATTGGCATGGCCCCTGACGGGCAGCCGCTTCTTGAAAAACTTGGGCAAGGCGGGTCGGCGCGCCTGCGCCCACTGATCGCGGCTGACGGGCTGGCCCGTGTCGGGATTGATACGGTTACCGTTGCGCAAGGTGACCGGCTGGACTGGTTTCCGTTTCAAACCGGCTTTGCGCTTTGTTAGAACAATGGAGATGACGGGTATGAAGGATATGTCCATGAACGGCCTTGAGGTTCCACAACTGATCGGTGTCAGGATCGAAGGCGTCAGCGATATCGACACTGTGCTGAGCGATGTCGCGGAAAAGCTGAAGGCGCGTGGTCTGAAAGTTGCCGGGCTGGTGCAGACGCGATCCTGGGACAGCGGTGATTGCGGGTGCAAGAATATGCACCTCCTGGATCTCAATACCGGCGAGCCGCACCTGATATCGGAACAGCGCGGCCCAGGCGCGCGCGGCTGCCATCTGGACTGGGAGGCCCTGGCGACACTGGCGCAATGGCTGGAACAGCATGTGTCCGAGCAGACGGATATCTTGATCATCAATCGCTTCGGGCGCTCTGAATGCGAGGGCCGGGGATTTCGCGGTGTGATCGAAAAGGCGATGCTGTTGGGCATCCCGGTGATCGTCGCTTTCCGTGAACAATATGAGGACGGCTGGGAGGCTTTTCACGACGGTCTTGCCCGGTCGAGCGCACCCAGTGTTTCAGCTATTCTTGACGCTTCAGAAGTCAAGGAAATTGCATAGGATTGGCGTAAAAACAACAGGTTGTCCATGGTTGGCATCATTTGTACCAGTGCCAATTGGCCAGAGCACTAGGGCCTGTTGACGTTCATTTCAGTTCGATCATGGTTGCTGCGAGAGAGATG
>CAZMNO010000086.1:0-8976 GCA_964567685.1 uncultured Rhodobacter sp.
CATCTCTCTCGCAGCAACCATGATCGAACTGAAATGAACGTCAACAGGCCCTAGACCCCCTTTCTTTCTTTTTCCTGATTACTGGCAGAAAATCGTACAACTGAAGGATCAGGAGATTCAGTCAGACGAACAAGTCTGTAGTGACAGCGACGTCTTCTAGCCTGATGGTTTAACGCCTTTTCCAATAACCCTGCATATATGAGATGATTTCTAGCCGCTCTAAATCTATCTCGGGATAAATCAATTAGCCCTTCAGATTTCATACTTTTGTGGACTAAGGCAAAGGATTTGCCGGGTGTATGTCCGTGGTAACATTGTAGTACAGAAAACAGTGCGATGGAGTCAGGGTTTCCGGCCAGTGCTTTGAGTTCATTTCGCCGTATTCTGAATACACTATTGTCCCCCTCCCATATCTGGTTATTGCCCCTCAGACCCCAACACCAGTCAGCGATTTTGCGGATTTCGTCATCAGTCATAGATGCCGGGTCTTCGCACTTGTCATTGCGGAATTCTAGCAGCGCCTGAAAAAGCGCATCCCCACTACTGACCTGATGTACAATTTCAAGCCCTTTGGACCTGATCGCATTGTGGCGTGTGCCCTTTCTAATCTTGTGTGGCCTTGCTGTCTTTCTGGAGGTGTCGGGATTCAGAAAAATCGGCAACTTTGTCTCACCAAGTAGGCCTTTCAGTGAAGAGTATTTCCCTCCATCCGGGCGGATGGAACAGGACCCAACGACGTAACTATTGGGACCGGACTTGATGTCGACGGGTAATCCTTCACCCCTCAGGTTTGGGATTTTGCCGCCATTTGACCGGTAATACATGTGCGCTCCCCTTGGTGTCTTCACGTGGACAGGGCTAACACCAAATCTATCTTCCATTTCTTGCACCAGTTCAGGCGAGTATTCATCAAGGTCGAGTACGATCAGGCCAGACAATCGGATGCCATAGGTTTCAACCCGCCATAGGCGAGTTCCTGGATGCGGTAGGCCAGGCGGCTTTCCAGATAACGGCGGTTAAACGCAGGTGGCTCACTTTCGAACAAATCGCGCCATTGGGTTTTCAGCTCCTGAGTTGAGGTGGATTTCAGCGCAGCCAGGCGTGCAGGAATATGATCGGGTTTTGTCATGCGGTTCTCCGTTTCAAGGTTTCCGCAGTACCGCTCTGGTTGGCTGAGTTGTGAAGTCGAATTTCTCCAGTTCTACCGGATAGTTCGGCTTGATCGCGCATCCTGAGCCGGATTAGGCCACGCGCTAGCAACGTACAAAGCTCACCCCGCCGCTCGCTTGGCGACATCTGATCGGGCGGGAATGTGTTGTGGCGGAAGCTCGGCCTGCTTGTCATTCTATCTGTCGATCTCGTTGTTGTGATGAACAGACGGTATCCAGAGGAAATGCAAAAACAAGTATTATCAATCGCTTAAAGTAGTGATGCGCAATTGTGCGCAAACAAAAGAAAAGGCCGCGCCAAAGTTGCAGATATTCAAAGCGGTAAGAATCGCACAACGTGAAGTTCCGAATCGTGGGGACCAATTGCGGAGTTTATAGCTTCGTCAGTGGCGCGTTGCCGGTTTCACCATATCGTCTGTATCGAGGTGCAATGAAGCATGCCAAAGTGGCGTCTTGGTAAAGGTTCTTGCTTCAAGCCCTTGCCCCTGGGAACGGTCCTCAGAAAGTAACCCGGTCCAACATAAGGGGCGTAGGATTTGAACATAAAGATTGCTCAGATCATAACTGTATTGTTCAGTTGAGTCCGCGCTAAAGAATACCCGGTCAAGTTCCCGACCGGAAACCCCGTTTTCCGCTTCGACGTTGAGGACGTTCAGAAAAACATCCCAGTTGCCAAGTGGTCGTTCGCGCCGCCGGGAAAAAGCTAGGTGATCGGTTTCAAAGAGGAAGAATGGCGTGATGATTCCAAATATCTGCCCGGGATGACCAGCAAGGGTTTGCCCGGCCTTGGTCAGGCGAAAACTGTTTTTGTAATGACGCCCGATTTTGAGCGCGATTAAAAGACCATGGATTTCCGTTAGCGGCGGGAAATCTATTTCGCTCAGAACCTTGTTGACGACAAACAGCTCCTTTTCGGAATATCCAGGCCAGTCAAATTCTGCCGCTGCCCAATGAACGAATACCCGTTTGAAAGCCTTGGAAGGCGTCAAACCGATCGGTCCATGTTCTGCAATATGTGCGAAGGTTTGTTCAATGGCTCGAACCATGGGTGAATGGGCAAGCGCGGGGTTGTCATCCTCAACGGAAATGAACTCAATCATTGGTGACCTCCGTTTGGTATGTTTGTTTTCCGGCAATAACGCCCCGCACACCACCTTGTGGATTGTCAACATCGCCATCGCGACGTGGAATTAGATGAACATGACAGTGAAATATTGTCTGGCCGGAAGATGCGCCCGCATTTATTCCGACATTAAAGCCGGAAACGCTATTGTCGGAATTTAGGATTTCCTCGCGTTCTTTTTGAAGTAACTGCTGAATGGCATTCAATTCGGGCTGATAAAGTCCGAAATAATCCGGTACATGGCGTTTGGGAATAATAAGTGTGTGCAGCTCGGTCACAGGAAACTGATCCCGGATTGCATAGCACAGCTCGTTTTCGGCGATGACCCGGCCCTGAGGGATTTCACAGAACAGACAACCGGTCTCTCTTTCCTGATATTTGCTGGCAATGCCGCGAAAGTCAGTGTCGTCCCGATCTCGCTTGTTTGTATTGCAGGTCACACAAAGCGCCTGAAAATTACTTGGGTCATCCTGGCCGCCCTTGTTGCGCGGAATGATGTGATCAACATGAAGTGCAGCGTTTTCAGCTGAGGCACCACAGAGTTCACAGCGATAACCAGCGCGTTTCAGAACATTATAGCGAACGGAGCCCGGCACATAACCGCTGGCATTGGAACGATGCTGCCAAATATTTCCTCCGCGCCTTTCAATGTATTCTGCGATTTTAGCATCGCAAGCGGCAACAAGTTCGTCGATTTCCAGTTTCGATGTGGCTTCTGATGCAACCAATTGGTAGCCAATCGTCCGGGTTCCCTTTTTGACTGACTCAACGATCCGGTTGTTGCTCAAGACCTTCCCAACCATGTTTTTGGTCCTGATCTGGTAATACTCGACCTGGGAACGATCATAGGACAACAAAGCCTTTGCAATTTGCTCAACGCTTGCCTTGCCGCCTGAACACAATATCTCTCGCAACATTACCGGCTGATAGATATTCAGCCGCGCGGATCGAGGAAGAGGTCGTGGTGACCGACACGGGTTGTCAGGTGATCTCACTGTTCCCGGCGCAGGATTTGCCGATCGCAAACCGCTATTGAACTGAAACTACGGGCTGGCAGATCGCAGTCGGCCCGATACTATTTTCCGGAGCCCCCGATGGCCGCAGCCAAGAAAAAAACCAATGCCGATGACTATCTGCGGATGTACCGCCAGATGGTTAAAATCCGTGTGTTCGAAGATAACGCGAACGAGCTCTATCTGACCGCTAAAATGCCCGGCCTGACCCATATGTATTCCGGTGAAGAGGCGGTTGCTGTCGGGATTTGCGAGGCCTTGCGGAAAACCGACAAGATCACCTCGACCCATCGTGGCCACGGTCACTGCGTGGCAAAAGGTGCAAAATTCAAAGAGATGTTTTGCGAGCTTTTGGGCAAAGAAGAGGGGTACTGCCGCGGCAAGGGCGGGTCGATGCATATCGCGGATCAGACAAACGGCAATCTTGGGGCAAACGCGATTGTTGGCGGGTCCATGGGGATCGCCACCGGCTCTGCCTTGTCGGCCAAGCGGTTGGGCACCGATGATGTAACGGTATGTTTCTTTGGCGATGGGGCGACGGCGCAGGGGTTGATGTATGAGGTCATGAATATGGCCGCGCTGTGGAAATTGCCGGTGATTTATGCCTGCGAAAACAACCTTTACGGCGAATACACCAAAGTCGAGGAAACAGCTGCCGGTAACATAATGGCCCGGGCCCAGGCATTTGGGATCGAAGCGCATCAAGTCGATGGCCAGGACGTGCTGGCGGTGAACGGTCTGACGGAAAAGCTGGTTGCGCGGGCACGCAAGGGTGAAGGGCCGTTCTTCATTGAGTTGATGACATATCGCTATCACGGTCACCATGTGGGGGACATCAACCGCGAATATTACCGCTCCAAAGACGAAGAAAAGCATTGGAAGGCCGAACGTGATCCGATCACCAATTTCGGTAAATGGTTGAGCGAACAGGGGATCTCGTCAACCGAGGAATTGGATGCGGTACAGGCGGAAATCCGGGCCGAGGCCAAGACTGCCGTCGAATACGCGCTTGAGGCGAAATATCCGGATGCCAGCGAAGTCGACATGCACATCTTTGTCGACAACGTGGCTTGAGGAGCGAGCAGATGAGAAACATAACCCTTTCAAAGGCCGTGAACGAGGCCATCGCCGAAGAAATGCGCCGCGATGAAACCGTGTTTTTGCTGGGCGAAGATGTGGCGGAAGCTGGCACACCGTTCAAAATTCTGTCCGGTCTGGTCGAAGAATTCGGGCCTGAACGCATCATCGACACTCCGATTGCCGAACCCGGTTTCATGGGGATTGCTGTCGGAGCGGCGATGACAGGCTCGCGCCCCATCGTCGATCTGATGTTCGGCGATTTCATTTTTCTGATCATGGATCAGCTTTGCAATCAGGCGGCCAAGACGCATTACATGTCCGGCGGCAAGATGACAGCGCCGCTGGTTCTGCGCACCAATATGGGGGCCACCCGTCGTTCGGCTGCGCAGCATTCGCAATCGCTGCATGCGCTGGTCGCGCACATTCCGGGATTGAAAGTCGCGATGCCTTCGTCCGCTTACGAGGCCAAGGGCCTGATGAAGACCGCCATCCGTGACAATAACCCGGTGGTGATTTTTGAAGACAAGTTGATGTATCAGGACAAGGCACCTGTGCCGGAAGAGGAATACCTGATTCCCTTTGGCGTGGCTAACATCAAACGTGAAGGCAGCGATATCACCCTGATCGCAACCTCTTCCATGGTCCAGGTGTGCGAGAAAGCCGCCGAAATGCTGGAGGCTGATGGCATCAGCGCTGAAGTGATCGACCCGCGCACAATCGTGCCGCTGGATATGGAAACGATTCTTGTGTCTGTCCGCAAAACCAGTCGCGCGATCGTTGTGGACGAAGGCCATCAAAGTTTTGGCGTCACGGCAGAAATCGCCTCGCGGATCAACGAACAAGCGTTCTATCGTCTTGATGCGCCGGTGCAACGTATGGGTGCAATGGACGTGCCAGTGCCGTTTTCTCCAGCTCTTGAAGACATCACTGTACCAACCCCTGAAGGCGTTGCGGAACGTGCACGTCAAGCCTTGAACGGAGAGTTGTTCTATGCCTCATGATATCCTGATGCCCCAGCTTGGCATGGCGCAGGACAGCGCCGTTATTGTCGCCTGGCTGAAAGAACCGGGTGACGCTGTCGCCGCTGACGATCCGCTGATGGAAGTCGAGACCGACAAAGCAACGATGGAGGTTCCCGCCGGCAAGGATGGATTTCTTACCGAGATAATGGCTGCAGCTGGCGACGAAATTCCGGTCGGCGACGTGATCGCGGTTATCTCCGAAACGGCGAATGATGTGAAGGCGGCCCCGGCACCGAAAGAAAAGGTGACTGCGCCAACACCAGAGCCGGAAAAGGTAGTGGAGCCTGCCGTTGCTGCACCTGAACCCACACCTGTTTCGAAGCAGGTCAAGAAATCAAGCCACCCGGCGCACTCTCCCGGTCCGGCGCCGAGTGGCCCGGGCGCACGCGTTCTGGCTTCGCCCAAGGCACGGATAACTGCGCATCAGCGCGGTATTGATCTGCAAGCATTGGCGAGCCAAGGCATGGCGCAGCCCATTCGTGTGGCCGATTTGGATAAGTCTTTTGAGGGTGGTCCTTCGCTGAGCGTGCTATCGGCGACGGCGTTAGGATCTGCCCTTGGCCGTTTGCTCGCCAACAATGAAGAAGACCTCGTGCTGCGTCGCAAAGTTTTTGCGGCGTTTGCAAGTGGCGCGTTACGCCACGCCACCGGATGGAACGAGACGGATATCGGGATCGAGTGTAACGGGCTGGACGGCGACGTTCAGTGGCTGACCAATCCTGATCGGTCCGGAATCTCTGGACTGAGCTTTGAAACCGACTGCGGTCGTATCAACATATCATTGTTCGATCTGACCTCAACACGCCTGACCGAGTTTCGCCCGGCAAACGGCAATTCTGCACAGCTCTCCGTTGCCAATGACGGTCACGGGGGCTATCGTCTTACACTTTCCTTCGCGGAAATGGTTTTGCCTGCGGAAACTGCAGCGGCCTTCCTCGATACATTTGCCTCGCGGATCGAAGACCCGATTCGCCACATCCTTTAAGACAGGTACCCCAACATGCAACACACCCAGCTTTATATTGGCGGTAATGGCGCGATGCGTCGGACGGCGGTCGGTTTCCTGTCATTAATCCAGTGGATGAAAGCCACATCGCGGACGTTTCCTCCGGAACCGTCGAAGATGCGATTGCCGCAATGGATGCCGCCGACGCAGCCTTTAAAGACTGGCGCAGTCGCTCGCCGCGTGAACGTGGTGAAATCCTTCACAAAGCGTTCGAACTCTTTACAGCTCGACTTGAGGATTTCGCCCACCTGATCACGCTCGAAAACGGCAAAGCAAGGTCTGACGCGATGGGTGAGGCGGCCTATGCTGCCGAGTTCTTCCGTTGGTACGCCGAAGAGGCTGTTCGCGCTGACGGCCATATGGGAATGGCACCGGCATCTGGTGCGCGCACGATCGTTTACCAAAAACCCGCCGGCATCGGCGTGCTTGTCACGCCATGGAATTACCCGGCTGCGATGGGCACGCGCAAAATCGCGCCAGCATTGGCGGCGGGCTGTCCTGTTGTAATCAAGCCTGCTTCGGAAACACCTTTGACAATGCTGGCGCTGGTGCCGGTTTTGGAGGAGGCTGGGGTTCCGCCGGGCGTGGTGAACGTTTTACCGTCGCGGTCGTCCGGTGCGGTGGTTGGTGCCATGTTGGCGGATTCAAGGGCGCGGGTTGTGTCTTTCACCGGCTCCACCGAGGTTGGCCGAAAGTTGTTACACGCAGCCGCTGACAATGTGGTCAAACCTGCAATGGAATTGGGCGGAAACGCACCGTTTATCGTTTTCGAAGATGCCGATCTGGATGCGGCTGCAGAAGGTCTGATGATCGCCAAAATGCGCAATCTGGGTGAGGCGTGTACCGCCGCCAACCGGATTTACGTGCATGAAAAGGTTGAAACAGCTTTTTTGGGAAAATTCACTGCATTGATGGCGGCCTTGAAAATGGGCAACGGTCTGGATCCGAGCGCGGATGTCGGCCCGCTGGTTAACGCAGAAACCCGCGACAAGGTTGCTGCGTTTGTGGATGACGCATTGAACAGAGGTGCGGAATTAAATCTCGGTGGGCAACGACCAAACACCAAAGGGTTTTTCTATCCCCCAACCATTCTGACCAACGTGCCGGACGATGCAGATTGCCTGCAGGACGAAATATTTGGACCTGTCGCTGCGATTCAGACGTTCACGGATGAAGCGGAAATAATCGAACGTGCCAACAACACAGAATACGGACTGGTGGCCTATCTCTTCACCGGTGACATGCGACGCGGAATGCGGGTCAGCGAGCAGCTTGATTTCGGCATGATTGGCCTGAACCGTGGGTTGGTATCCGATCCGGCAGCACCGTTCGGTGGCGTCAAACAATCAGGTCTTGGCCGCGAAGGCGGCAAGGAAGGCATGATGGAGTTCCTGGAAACCCAGTACATCTCGACCACGTGGTAATATGACTGACATCGCCGCCAGCCCCACCACACGCAAACTAGCCGCACAAAAGGGCGTCGATATCAATGCACTTGGCCGCGAGCTTGGAACCGATATGGTCACCAAGGCCGATGTGGAGCGTAAAGCAGGCGGCGGTTTCCGAAGTAAGAAGCCAGACTTTGCGGACCCCAGTAGGACTTGGGTCTGAAGTCGAGGTCGAATTTTTCTGACATCATGGTTTCCTTAGCTTATTCTTTCCACATGCTCACTTTCCCGTCAGCCAGCCTTGCTGTCTGGCATACTTGGCGGCGCCTGTTGCTGGCAGATGGGCCCAGTTGAGATCTGAAGGCTGCATCTCTATGACGTATTCCTGGTTCCAAGCCCGCCCGCATCGGTTGCACTTGTGGCCATCGGTCAAGCCGTGCATCTAGATCATCTCGACGTCCCAGCTGCCGCAGATGCACATTTCACGTGGGGGCAGGGTGCCTTTCGGTACACAGCAGACCATCACTTCTACTCGCCGGAAGCATCGCCAAGGTCGACAACAAGCCAACTCGTTCGTTCAGCCACTTCCGCTGCCAGATGCGACAGGCACCAGGAACCATCGAGTTTAGGCGGACGTCCGGTTCCTCTGCCGCATTCACAGCTAGAGGACTGGATGCGGTAGCAGCAGTTGTGACGATGAAATCTCGACGTGTAATCATAGCGGTCTCCTAGTTCGAGACCGGCAGGGCAATCGCTTGTGGATGAGGCCAACCCATTCGTTGCCAATCTGGCCGCATCCCCTTTCGGGCGACCACCTTGCCGGGTTTGGCAGGTTGGCGGAGGCATAGCCTCACTCTTGATGCACTAATAAATCTATGCGCGATCGCTCCGAGTTTCAATGGCCGCGTGCTGATCGATGTGTTTCTTTCCGCATCTTTTCGACTGAATACGCAGTAAATGACACTGGCTTTAGAGAGAGTTCGCGACTAGTTCGATTCCCACCGCCACTTGCACATCGCAAACCCGAGATGAGGTCCCTGACGGGGCCTTTTTTCTTTTTGTTTCAAAGGGGTTTAGTGGGGCCCTCCGACTTTTGGAGACTGGCTGTTAACCCTAAATTGGTCTCCGAACGCCCCACGTCTCTTTCCACCCGCCCTTCACTCAAATCGAGACGG
>CAZMNO010000087.1:0-8835 GCA_964567685.1 uncultured Rhodobacter sp.
AATCCAATTTGAAAAATTGGGGGCGGTGTCAGATCACATCGAGACTAATTCATATTATGCGATTAGTAGATATCACAAATCGAGTGACCGAACACACCCTATCCTGCCTGAACCAATACACTTTTGGCCAGATCAATGTGTAAGAAACACATGAAATGACCTTTGCGTTTTGCAATCTTCCTCCGAATTTGCATGCAATCGAAAGAATTTTACGCAATCTTTAAGAAACTTGTTTACAGAATCCGATCTGTGTTTTTACACTTTGAGTTGAGGCTGGCAATCCGGCCTGATTTTTTATCGGTGCGTCCTTTTCGTATTATTTCCTGTCTGTTCATTTCGTGATGCCGATGCAAACCCGTTTTGAGGAAGCAACACGAATGATTATTGACCACGACTTCAGATCGGCCAATGGCGCATTGGCGAAACGCAATCTTACCAAAGAAATTGGTGACATCTGGCCTGATCAGTCCGGTCAGATCCTGATGGTCGGTTTTGACGGTCCCATCAGCCTGTTTGGATTTGGCGATGAACCGCATGAGGCCATCTATCTTGCTGCAGAGCGGTTTTTTGATCTGCAAACAGGCAGTTTTCAAAGCCTTGGCGCCCGCCTTGTCCTGTCGCCTTTGGTGATGGATCGGTATGATGCAATGGAATGTGCCGAAAAACTGGATCGCCTTGGCTTTACCGGGCTTTACCGCGCCGTGATCGACCGGCTGCCGGATGCGCAAATGGTGACGCGCGAAATCAAAGCGGCGTTTCCGCGGCTTGATTTTGCGGTCTCAGAGCTTGGTAACTGCGATGTTTTAAGGCTTGCCCACACCCCTGCTTCAGGCTGACGCCGCCGCTGCGATCGCGTTGCCAAACTCCTCTTTCAGCAACGCGATATCTTCAATACCGACAGAGACGCGGAAGAACCCTTCGGTTATTCCAAGAGCCAGACGGGCGCTTTCGCCAAGACCACGGTGCGAAGACGATGCAGGATGAGAAAGGATCGTGCCGATATCGCCCAAGGTCGGCGCAAAAGCAATATTGGGGGCAGCACTGGTCAGCGCATTGGCGGCCTTGCGCCCGCCCTTAAGGCGAAAGCTGACCATATTGCCGGTGTTTTTGCCAAGCACCTGCCGGGCCCTGTTGTGATCGGGGTGATCTGATCTGCCCGGGTAATAAACCGCCTCAACCTCGCTCTCTTCTGCCAGAAACGCCGCCAGTTCGATGGCATTTTCCTGCGCCCTTTCATAGCGCAGATCAAAGGAATAGAGCCCGCGTTCAGCCAGCCAACACTCATAGGGGCTTGGCATAAGCCCCCAGGTGACGATCGAGTCGCGGATTGCCTGGCGCTGTGCCTCGTGGCGACTGGTGATATAGCCAAGGGTCACATCGGAATGCCCGGCCAACAGCTTGGTGATGGAATGGAGCACGATATCGGCCCCCGCGACCAATGGCTGATAACCGCGCGGGGTGGTGAATGTGTTATCAACGATCAGGGTCAGCTTGTGGCGGCGGGCAATATCGACAAGGGCGGGCATGTCGGCGATGCGCAGGGTTGGATTTGATACCACTTCGACCAGAATGGCCTTTGTTGCCGGTGTGATGGCAGCCTCAAAGGCCACTTTGTCTGTCGGATCGGCCAGCGATGCGGTTATCCCGAGACGCGGCAGATCCTCCTGAAGCAGCCTGAGCGAGCGGCCATAAAGCTGATCTCCGGCCAGTACGTGATCCCCTGCCCTTAGCACAGCCAGAAACGCCGCTGACACGGCTGCCATGCCGGAACCTGTGATCATGCCGCCGGTCCCGGCTTCCATCCAATCGATTTTGGCGGCCAGCAGATCGGCATTGGGATGGCCTTCGCGCCCGTAAGTGTAGCCTTCGGCTTTGCCTTCATAAAGCGCATCCAGTGCATCCGGGGTTTCGCTGGCATAAACAACAGAGGGGTAAATCGGCGTCACCACCGACCGGCTGACGGAGTTTGGCGGTGTCGCACGGCGTACCAGCGAGCGGGGCTTTTCAGACATCAGGACCTCTTAAATTCAGACGGTCTATTCTTATCGCAGAACCGGGCCCGCGCAAGCTTGATCCATATCAAGGCTGAAACCTGCCTGATCGCATAATTGCATTTAATCCGCGTTTTGATATCGCCATCAACACGAAAGACCCGGACGAGTGAGATGAGCACCCGGAAACCCGTCAGGCACGCCTGTGCCAATTGCGCGTTTTTCGCCTGCAGCGTCTGGAAGCCTGTGGGCGCTGGAGGTGTCTCGCATCTGGCGCGCGCGCTTTTCCGGCGGGAAGTTGCGGCCGGGGAAGTTCTGTTTCATCAGGGCAGTTCTAATCGCGGAATTTACCGCGTTTCCAAAGGTTTGTTCGGCGTACGTGCCATGGCGCCATGTGGAACCACGACACTTCTGCGCATGGCCTATCCGGGCGAGCTTATCGGATTTCGCTCGTTTATCCGCAAACAGGGCCATCAGACCGAGGCGCGGGCAATGATCCCGTCGCGTGTCTGCGTGGTGTCAAGGCGAGATGCCGAGCAGTTGATCACCACCGCACCTGATGTTCTGTCACGGCTGACATTGCGCTGCATTGACGAGATTGACCGCAGTCAGGCCCGTTTCATTTCAAGCGCAACTCTGACCAGTCGCCAGCGTGTCGTTGGCCTTTTGCTGAAACTGATCGCGCTTCATGGCGCGCAAAACGGGGATCGTGTGGATATCCGCCTGCCGATCTCACGCGGGGACATGGCTGATATGCTGGGCGTTCAGCCGGAAACCGTGTCGCGGCTGATCAGCCGGCTACAGGACGACCGGCTGATAGAAGTATCAGGCCGGTCGATCACGGTGCCCTCGCTTAAGGCGCTCGGGTCTGCGGGCGGTTAAGAGCCTATCCGGCTGCCTTTGGCGCAGGATGTGAAAGCGTCTTGTAGACCTGCCAGTCGGTAATATCGGGATAAAACTGCGCCCGCCATTCCCGCACCCGCGGATTCATCCGCCGCCGCCACAAGGGCGGGATCATCGCCACCGCTCCCATCAGAGGATAGCCATGTGGCAGGTTTGGCGCCTCTTCCGGTCCATAGGTCTGCAACAGGGGAAACCGGCGCATCGGGTGGCAATGGTGATCGGAATGGCGTTGCAGATTGATCAGCAACAGATTGGAAACCTTGTGATCGGCATTCCATGAGTGATGCGGCTTTGCCGGTTCATATTTGCCGTCGCCGAGATACCGCCGCACAAGACCGTAATGTTCGACATAATTGGTCAGTTCCAGCTGCCAAATTGCGAAAAACGCCTGCAGGGCAAATAAGCCGACGCCAATAGCCCCGCCTACTGCATAAGCCACCAGTAGAAACACAAGCTGCAAAGCACTGTATTTCCAGAAAGGATTGCGAATGGACCACACCGGCAGCCCCCCCGCGCCAACAAGGCCCGCTCGGCCCGCCAGGCCGAGTTGATGCCTTGCCTTAGCACACGCGGAAAATACCTGTGAAAGCCTTCGTTATAGCGCGCCGTGACCGTATCGCGCGAGGTGCCGACCCAAGGGTGATGCACCAGCATATGTTCGGTGCGAAAATGGCTGTAGAGCACCATCGCCAGCAACGCATCGCCCAGATGCCGCTCTGCCGAGGTGACCTTGTGAAAAAGCTCATGCGCATAAACAATACCTATCGTGCCCGAGGTCACACCGATAGCAAACATCATGCCGACCTTTTCCCAACCCGTCAGATGGGTCGTGTTGGTCACATACCAGATGCCGCCAAAGACCAGCACCAGTTGCACGGGCAGCCAGATCAGGGTGATCAGGCGGAACCAGAAAAGTTCACTATCAGGCGTATTGATAGCGCGGTTGCGGACCTCATTACCGAAAATCACATCCAGGAACGTCATGGCCCACCAGCCGTAAAGCGGGATAGCCAGAATGAACCACCCACCGTAGTTCATTGCCAGAACAAAGAGCGGCACAAAACTCAGCGACAGCCAGAACGGCAAGGCAGAGGCCGGGGTGACATTGTCTGATCGGGTTGCGACATCGCTCATGCCGGTGTGCCCTGCCCCGCATCCGGTGCTGCCAGGGGTGTGAGGCGCAGATTGATCCCGTCTTTGGCGCGCAAGGTCAGATGCGCCACTGGTACCGGCTCAGCCCCGCTGGTCAGATCAAACTGAAACGCCCGGATGAGCATGGCCAGCAGCAACACGCCCTCGATCATCGCAAAGGCCGATCCGGTGCAAACACGCGGACCGGCAGAAAACGGGATATAGGCATCGCGCAGGCATTGCTTGCCGTTTTCAGTTGCCCAGCGATCCGGATCAAAACTGTCTGGATTATCCCACAGCCTTGTGTGCCGGTGCAGATGCCAGGGCGACAACAGCACCTGCGAGCCTTTGCGCAGGATGCGGTCGCGAAACTTCTCCTCCTTGAGATTGCTTCTGATCATGCCCGGTACCGGCGGATAAAGCCGCATCGCCTCGCGAAAAACCCCGCGCGTGAAGGCGAGTTTTTTGATGCAGGCGAATGTCGGTTCATCATCGCCAATCGCCTCGCGAATCTCATCACGCATCCGCGCCTGCGTCGCCTGATCTTTGGCGACAAGATAAAGCGACCAAGCCAGCGCCGAAGCCGATGTTTCATGTCCGGCGAGAAAGAAGATCGCCACCTGATCGACCATTTCGGCCTGATCGAAACATTCGCCGGTTTCAGGATCCTCTGTCGTCATGATCTTGGTGGCCAGATCTTCAGGCGCAGTGCCTTCCTTGATTGCCTGTGCACGCTCAGCGGTGAGCGAGGTGATCAGATTTCGGATATTACGCGAAGTCTCCCGGGTTTTCTTTTTGTGAAACCGCGGGAACCATTTGGGCAGCGGAATGAAGCTCGCGAGATTGAGCAGGGGCTGGGTACGCTGGTAATCGCGAAACTCGGTAAAGACGGCGTTTGCAACATTGTTGGTGATCGGGATCGAAAACAGGGTTCTGAAAATGATATCAGCCGCCAGATGCGAAGTTTGCGCCTCGATCTCAACCACCTTGCCACTGCCGACTTGTTTGCCCAGACGCACCACGGCATCGTCTCCGCAATCGCGCATGGCCTCAAATGCTTCGCGCACGCGCCCGCCTTCAAAGGCCGGATCAATGATTCGGCGCTGACGTTTCCAGACCTCGCCATTGGTGACAAAAACTGAATTGCCCAGAAGCGTTGACAGGCTTTCCTGCACGATCCGCGATTTGGGGAAATCATCAGGGCGGTCATGCAGGACAGTCTTGATCAGATCAGGCTGGTTGATCAGGTAGGAACGAAAGAACGGCGTGCGAAACTCTGCCATCCAGGCGCGGTAAAGTCTTGGCGGTTGGGATGAGAAAATATCGTTCCTGAACAAACGGATATGATGCCAGAACGAGACTTTTTCGCTGCGGGCTTCGGGTTTGCTTGGGATGATTTCGTGTTTCATTCTGCCTCTTAGCATGTTTTGCGAGTTTTGGACCGGCTAACTGCGCAAAACGCTGAGTCTGACTGCTGCGGCGACCTTAGTCAGCGAAAGTTGAAACTAAAATGACGCCGGTCAATTTCAGCACCGATCCGGCGGAAGCCCGTGGAAATAAACCAAAATCTGTGTTTCAGCGCGCTGTGTTTTCGCCAGATGATGCGTTGTGCGGAACCGCTTTAACCGGTTGGAAATGAAACCAGCCTTATAGAGGAGGGCAACCAAAATCCTGAGGAGATAATCATGCCATTTGCCCGTATCGCGCTGGCTGCGCTATTTACCCTTTGCGCCGGCACGGCAAGCCCGTTTGAAACGGCTCGTTACAAATCTCTTGTCGGTCAGACGATTTCGGCGATCAACTCGGGTGATTTTGAGGTCGGTGAACTTGTCAGTCTGCAGCGCCAGTTCATTGCAATTGGCGTGCGCGGTGCGCGCGATTTCGGCTCTGCCAACAGCGAATACAGAGCCTTGATGACAATGGTTGAAAACAGCGCAAATGATATGACCGAACTGACACTTGATGAAATCGAGGCAGCCTGGCACGAGGGTGAAGCAATCACCGCTATTGGCCTGGACTTTGACGCGATCGATCATTTCGGCCCGGCCATCAGCCATATGGACGCTGTCATCCATCCTGCGACGGCAATTATCGCCCTAAGAGAAT
The DNA here is from genome assembly GCA_964567685.1 of uncultured Rhodobacter sp. GTDB lineage: Bacteria > Pseudomonadota > Alphaproteobacteria > Rhodobacterales > Rhodobacteraceae > UBA5972. Next base: position 6,132 of record CAZMNO010000087.1, read on the forward strand.
ATGAAGCCACCGAGGATGAGGCCTATCTTGATCAGGTGATCGATGAGCTTTCCGAGGTTATCGAACATATCTCGCATCTAAACTGACATTCTGCTGATCGCGACCGGATTCTTTATGTTCAAATCACTGACGATAAAGACCAAACTGACCTTTACCTTTGCCATGTTTCTGGCTGTTGCCGGGGTGATGGGGGCTGCGGGGATCGCAGGTGTTCGGATGATGAGCGCGCAATTGACGACCATAGCCGATATCGATCTGCCAAACTCGGAACGGGCATCCGCTCTGGCTGAAGCGACAGCCGCGCTTGAACTTTCGGCGGTCGCCTATCTTTTGGGGAACAGGCGGGATGAAAAGCATGAACAGCAGATCTACAGCGCGATTGAGCATGTTGAGGCCATGCTTAGAAACGATCAGCTGAAGCCTCTCAGAGAGCAGTTTAAACCACTTGCGGAAAGTCTGGAAACCGCACTGGAGGCGCATCGGGCTTCTTCTGCTCTGCATTTTGATTTTGACGGGCGGCACTATTCCCTGGCTGATTTCTTTAATCACATCGCGGTCGAAAACTCCGCCTATCTAAAAAAGCTAGGCGATGCGACGCGCTTTGGTGTCTTTGCCGGAATCAGGACAAACCCGGTTGAAACCTCATTTGCGCGCTGGCATCGCGGCTTCGTCACCGATGATTCACAATTGCTGAAGCACTTATCCACCTATGCAATAGCAGAAAAAATGGTGGTGACGTATGTCGGGCAAAAGATCATCGCCAATCCTGATAATGCCGAGGCCCAGTTTGTCAGGATGAAATCCCGGAGGATTCCCAAACAGGACCGTGCGCTCAACACGCTGATAACGGTTGCAACCCAAATGGTAAACGCGCGTTGGGAGGAAAAGAAAACAGCGCTCGGCAAATTGCAGGCGGCAATGAAATCCTTCATTCAGGAGGCTCGCAATCTTGAAATTGCGGCCGTTGCGAATATGGAGGCTTCCGTAAATCGGGCCAACGAGTTGGGGGTACAGGCAATGATCGCAACCGTGGTGGTTTTTTCAACCGGTATCGCCATCACCTTGCTGGCAACCTTTTTTGCAACCCACTATATCGGCCGCCCCTTGAATGTTCTTTCCGAAAACCTGGCCGATCTTGCTGCCCGTCGCTATGACATTCGTGTTCCCTATCTCAAGCGCAAGGATGAAATCGGTCGCATTGCCTACGCCACCGAAGCATTCCGGCAAAGTGGGCTGGAACGTGCAGCCCTTGAGGAAACCCAGGAAGCAAGCTTGCTGGAGGAAAGAAAAAGAATTGAGAGCCAGAGCAGACAAGCAAAAATGCTGGGCGAATTTCAGGAGGAACTGCGAGGGGTCGTGACAACTGCCCAGAACGGTGACTTCAGCGCTCGGGTTTCTGCAGACCTGAGCGACAGCAGCCTTACGGAATTCGCATCGCAAATGAACAATCTCCTGTCAGCAGTTGGCGATGGTATTGGCAAAACTTTCGGCGTTGTAGCCGCCTTTGCAAAAGGCGATCTCAACGCACGGATCTCGGGCCGGTTTTTCGGTATATTTTCTGATTTGAAACAGGATGTGAACGCAACCGGCGAAAAGCTCTCTGAACTTGTACGCTCGATCAAATCAAGTGCTGAGGGGATCAACTTCGCCCTGGAAACCATTGTAAACGGGGCAAATTCTCTTGCTGCACGCACGACCAGACAAGCCTCCGTCCTGGAAACGACTGCAAGTGCTGTTTCCGATGTTGCTGGTTCTGTTGCAAAAAACGCCGAAAATGCCCGTCGCGCAAAAGAGTTATCGGAAGAGACAACGACGGTTGCCGATCAGGGGATGGAAATCGCTGCAGGTGCCGTTGATGCAATCCGGCTGGTCAAGGACAGTGCCGAACAGATTTCCAAAATCAATGCAATGGTGGATGACCTGTCCTTTCAAACCAATCTGCTGGCACTGAACGCATCGGTTGAAGCCGCGCGCGCCGGTGACGCCGGCAAGGGATTTGCCGTCGTCGCCCATGAAGTCCGTGCCCTTGCCCAGCAATCCAAAGCCGCGGCTGACAATATCGGCAATCTGATCACCGAAACCTACAGCCGCGTCACATCCGGGGCTGAGATGGTAGAGGCAACCGGGCATTCGTTAAAAGAGATACGGGCCTATATCGGCACCCTGGAACTCGCGATTGAGGAAATGTCTGCCGCCAGCGCCATTCAATCCCAGCAGGTTACCGAGATATCCGGAGTTTTCACCGAGCTTGACAACGAAACCCAGGAAAACGCTCAACTGGCGGGTATCAGCAAAGACACGGCGGGTGATCTTGCCATGCAGGCTGAGGAATTGCTGATGCTGGTGTCGTTTTTTGATTCAGGTGAAACTGAAGTTCCGCCTCAGTTAAACATGCCTACAGGTAAAGCATCAGCGATTATGCAGCAACCTCGTATCGCTTAGACCGCAGGCGGATCGAATTTGTGACATCAGACGTGTCACTCCGCGCATCAAAGGTCGGCCCACAAATCGCCAAGCTCGTGAAACTCTGCTGCTCACGTCTTGAGTTGATGGGGCTCGCTTTCGAAACACGTCCCGGACGACCAGGATTTGGCTGTAAAAGCGATGGAACGTGTTGATTATAAGGGAGAAAGTGGGGCCTCATAAAAGGAGACCTGTGCGCGGTTCATGGATTTCGCGTTTTTCGTTGCCGGTTTCAGCACGG
>CAZMNO010000088.1:0-8817 GCA_964567685.1 uncultured Rhodobacter sp.
GCCGCTTGCGGGCCAAGCCAACGCAATGCCTGTGCGACAGGAGCGGACATTTTCCCAGCCCAGGACATAACGTTCGGGCCCGCATGGCGCAGGCGGATTGTCCGGCCACCGATTTTGACGTTGCGAGTGGCCCCATCCGTTACATAAGTGGTTTTTGCCGGAACGGCATTTGTCAGCCCCAGTTGGTTGGCGGAAGCGATGCCATCGTTCATGATTCGGACGCTGTCTCGCCGTGCAACGGCGGCGACGGCGGAATCGATGTTCACAGGCGCAGGGCGCTTTAACACGCCGCTGATACGCGGCAGATCGTAAAGACCATGCCCAACGCGGCGCAAATCGCCGCTTTTGACCAGACGTGACAAAGCCTGATCGACAGCCGCACGGCTGCCAATGTCCAGGAAATCCTTCGGGGTGCATACCCACTTGCCGCGACCCTTGGCCCTTACGCGGCGAATGATTTTGTCAGCTATACCAGTCATTTCACGTACCTTTATGGCTCATATATTGTCAGAAATATAGCGTATTTTTCTGACAAAATCAATTCCTCCTTTCTCCCCTCCCTTTGGCCTCCCCGGCTCCTCCCCCCACAACCGCCATTCTCCTCCCAGGTTTTCGAACAGCCCCCAAGGAGGACTCCATGGCTATTAAACATCTCAATCAGATCGAATTGGCCGATCGCTGGAATATCAGTGAGCGCACGCTTGAGCGCTGGCGGTGGACCGGTGAAGGCCCCGCCTATCTCAAAATCGGTGGACGGGTCGTCTACCGGCTCGAAGACGTGGAAGCTTTTGAAGCAGACAACCTCTGCAAAAGCACCACCGAAACCCCGAACGATCTCTATGCGTAAGGGGGCCGCCATGAATATCCCCAACCGCATTCAAATTGATGACCTGAGCGCCATGGAGGTTGCGGAAATTGCCTCTCTGCCGGTCGAACAGCTGATCGCATTGCAAGGTGAAATCGCCGAACGTCTCACCATCACAAAGCTGATGAAGGACCGGTTCGACAGTGCTCTTGAGTGCCGTTTTTCCCTTCAGGCGAGAGAAGCCCGCGCAGCCCTCGGCAAAGACACGGGTACGGTTCGCTTCAATGAAGGTCTGGCGCAGGTCGTTGCCGATCTTCCCAAAAAGGTCGCCTGGGACCAATCCCAGCTGTCTCAGCTTGTCGAGCGCATGAAGGCCGAGGGCGATGACCCGGCTGAATACGTCGACATCACCATCAAGGTTTCCGAACGCAAATACGCCGCTTGGCCGAGCCATATCCGCTCGGCGTTTGAGGGCGCAAGGACCGTGCGTGTCGGCAAAGCCTCCTACCAACTTTCCCTGAACGATGAGGTGCAATCATGACCGCCAAGACCAAACTCGAACGCCTGCGTGAAGACAACAGCTATCTCGCGGATCTTCCCGATACCATCCGGATCCCGCCTTTGGGCGATCGCCAGGAAGAGGTGATCAAACCCATTGAGGCAGCGTCCATTGATGACATCGCTTTTGCCCAACTGGCCCTGCAGGCCAAATCCTCTGCGCTTTACGGAGAAATCGATGCACTGCGTCGGGTCTACGACATGGCCCGCAAAAACGGATCCTTGGGGGCAGACAATGCCCTTGATGCGGTGACTTCGAAGAAGGGGGGCAAGTGATGACGCTCCCCATCATTTCCGCCGACGAACGGTTGTCTGAGCAGCGCGGCATTAAAGGCTGCATCTTCGGCAAATCCGGTATCGGCAAAACCTCACTGCTTTGGACGCTGGATGCCCAGTCCACCTTGTTCTTCGATTTGGAGGCAGGGGATCTGGCGATCGAAGGCTGGTCCGGAGACACCATTCGCCCTCGCACCTGGATTGAATGCCGTGATTTCGCGGTCTTCATCGGCGGTCCAAACCCGGCCTTGCGTGACGATCAGGTCTATAGCCAGGCCCACTATGACGCGGTTTGTGAGCAGTTTGGCGATCCGGCAGCGCTGGATAAGTACCAGACCGTCTTTATCGACAGCATCACGGTTGCGGGACGTCTGTGTTTCCAATGGGCCAAAGGCCAGCCGCAGGCGGTTTCTGAGCGCACCGGCAAGCCCGACATGCGTGGTGCTTATGGTCTCCACGGCCAGGAGATGATCGCCTGGCTCACGCACCTTCAGCACACCCGTGGCAAGAACGTTTGGTTTGTCGGAATCCTCGACGAGAAGCTCGATGATTTCAATCGCAAGACCTTCGTTCCCCAAATCGACGGCTCCAAGACCGGTAACGAACTCCCCGGCATCGTCGATGAAGTCATCGCCATGGCCGAAGTCAGCCCGGATGGCACGGATCCCTACAGAGCGTTTGTTTGCCACACGCTGAACCCGTTCGGCTTTCCCGCAAAGGATCGCAGCGGTCGGCTTGATCAAATCGAAGAACCCCACCTTGGCCGTCTGATGGAAAAGATCGGCGGTCCCGCAAAACCGGCAGGCGAGAGGCTGACTTTTAGTCGCCCCGTACCGCCAGCCGAGACCCCCAACCCTGAAGACGACAAAGGAGCACAGTAATTATGACTGGTGCATGGAACGACTATAACGACGCGGAATCCCAAACATCCTACGACCTGATCCCAAAGGGCACCATTGTGCCGGTGCGTATGACCATCAAACCCGGTGGTTATGACGATCCGGCTCAGGGTTGGACGGGTGGATACGCAACCCACAACGATACGACCGGTTCGGTCTATCTGAACGCCGAGTTTGTCATCCTCGAAGGTCCGTTTGCCAAGCGCAAGGTCTGGAGCCTGATTGGGCTTCGCAGCCTCAAGGGTCCGGAATGGGGCAACATGGGCCGGTCTTTTGTGCGCGGTATCCTGAACTCATCGCGGGGCCTTTCCGACAAAGACAATTCCCCGCAGGCGCAGGCTGCTCGCCGTATCAACGGTTTTACGGATCTGGATGGCATTGAATTCCTGGCCAAGATTGATGTCGGCAAGGATGCCAATGGCGACCCGAAAAACGATATTCGGTTTGCAGTGGCTCCCAACCACAAGGATTGGGATACGTTCAAGTCTGGCGGCGGTCTCTGGACGCCGAGCCAATCGGCTCCTGTCGCAACGGCCCAGCCGATGGCCAATGCCAACACAGAAGCGCAACCGGCTTCAAACCCCAATCGCCCGTCTTGGGCTCAGTAGGGGAGGCTGGTCATGTTACTCCGTCCCCGCCAGAAAACCTTCGTCGAGCGCAGTGTTCAAGCGCTCGGCGAACACGGCAACACGCTGGCTGTTGCCTCCACCGGATTTGGGAAAACCATCGCGCTGGCCGGTGTCACCGGTCAGCTGCTGAAAGGCAATGATGCCAAGGCCTGTGTGCTTGCCCATCGTGATGAGCTGACAAGCCAAAACGAGGCAAAGTTCAAACGGGTCAACCCGGGCCTGTGTACGTCTGTCGTCGATGCCAAAACCAAATCCTGGCAGGGGCGGACCACGTTCGCCATGGTTCCGACCTTGGCGCGTAAATCCAATCTTGTTGCCATGCCCGCTCTTGAGCTTCTGGTGATTGACGAAGCCCATCATGCGGCAGCCGACAGTTACCGTCGCATCATTGATCAGGCCAAGGACAAAAACCCGGACGTTAAGATTTTCGGTGTGACGGCCACTCCCAACCGGGGAGACAAGAAGGGTTTGCGTCCGATCTTTTCCAATGTTGCCGATCAAGTCTTCATTGGAGAACTGGTTGCTTCCGGACATCTGGTGCCGCCGCGCACCTTCGTGGTTGATGTTGGCGCACAGGAAGCGCTCAAGTCGGTTCGCAAGACCGTTGATGACTTCGACATGATGGCCGTGGACGCCATTATGAACAAAGCGCCGATCACAGATGCTGTGATCCAGCACTGGCGGGAGAAGGCGGGTGATCGTCAAACCGTTGTCTTTTGTTCGACGGTCGATCACGCCCGCAATGTGCGTGACGCTTTTCGCACCCAAGGTATCCAGGCCGCCATGGTCTATGGCGACATGGGCTCTTCTGAACGGCGCGATGTCCTAAAGGCCTATGAGCGGGGGGAAACCCAGGTTCTTGTTAATGTCGCGGTTCTGACCGAAGGCTGGGATCACCCGCCGACCAGCTGTGTCGTCTTGCTGAGGCCGTCATCTTACAAATCCACGATGATCCAGATGGTTGGGCGGGGTTTGCGTACCGTTGATCCCAGCGAACATCCGGGCGTGGTCAAAAGCGACTGCATTGTGCTGGATTTTGGCACTTCCAGTCTTCTGCATGGCAGTCTCGAGCAGGACGTAAACCTTGACGGCAAAGTAGGTTCCGGTCCTGCCCTGACCAAGGAGTGCCCTGAGTGCGCTGCCAATGTGCCGCTGGCCGTCATGGAATGCCCGTTGTGCGGCTACCATTTCCAATCGGAGGGCAAGGAAGGCCAACAGCCGATCTCTGATTTCGTCATGTCGGAAGTGGATCTGCTCAAGCGTTCCAGTTTCCAATGGTGCGATCTCTTTGGCGATGATGCGGCGTTGGTCGCAAATGGCTTCAACGCCTGGAGCGGCATTTTCTTTCATCAGGGCCGCTGGCATGCCGTCGGTGGTGGCAAGGGCCTCAAATCGCATTTGTTGGCCATGGGTGAGCGCACCATTTGCCTGGCCGCAGCCGATGATTGGCTGAATGAAAACGAGACCGACGAAAGCGCCCATAAATCACGCTCCTGGCTCAATCAGTCGGTCACCACCCGTCAGCTTCAATTCTTACCGCCCGAATACCGTCAAGATTTTGGCCTGACCCGGTATCACGCATCGGCTCTGCTGACATTCCAGTTCAATAAGGCGGCAATCACCAATCTGGTGTTGAACGCTCCTGAAGATAGCCGGAGGGCGGCATGACCCATGGTGACTTCAGGAAACGCTGCCGCCCGTTTGAGGCTATGGCATCCGCGCGGGGAGCTATGTGCCGCCTGTCGGCGACCGACCCGTGGTTTTGGCTGGTTCGACCGCCATTCATCGAAGCGTCCGCGTATTCAGCGGTGGTTCTGCTCCATGGACTGCCAGGGTTTTTGGTCGCGCTTGGCGAAGGAGGGCTTGGGCATGGTTGATTTGACCGAACAAGAAAAAGCCGCCCTGCGCCATGCCGTCAAAATGCTGGCCGAAGTGATGGAAGAGATCGGTTGGGAAACCCGGCTGACTGATCTCACAGAAGCCCAGGTTCTCACTCTCGCAGAAGTCTGCGTTGGCGGGTTTCAAGACGCCATGCTGTCGATTGCCAAAGGCGAAGACACGGAGGTCCCCTTTTAATGTTGGACTACAATTCCTCCCAGACATTCGCCGATCAGGTGAACGCTCATATCGATGAGGCTTTGGTTGCTGAAAACCAACGCCAAACACCGCGCCAATATCTCGGCGGCTCCCGTCTTGGTGTCGCCTGTGAACGCGCTCTGCAATTCGAATATGCCCAGGCCCCGAAGGACGATGGTCGGGATTTCGATGGGCAAACCCTGCGGATTTTTGCTGCCGGTCACGTCTTTGAGGACCTGGCCATTGATTGGCTGCGGAAGGCTGGCTTCGAGCTCTATACGACCAAAGGCAACAAGTCTAGAGGAGAGCAATTCGGGTTTAGTGTCGCCGGTGGCCGTATTCGCGGTCATGTGGACGGCATAATCAACGCAGCTCCGGTCATGGATGGCTTCCCAGCCCTTTGGGAATGCAAATCACTCAATAACAAATCCTGGAACGACACCGTCAAACGCGGGGTCACGGTTTCCAAGCCGGTTTATGCCGCGCAGATCGCCACCTACCAGGCGTATATGGAAGCCTCTGTTCCGGGCATTTCTCAAAACCCGGCTTTGTTTACCGCCATCAACAAGGACACAGCGGAGCTTCACCATGAGCTGGTTGCGTTTGATGGCGGGCTTGCCCAACGCATGAGCGATAAAGCGGTGCGCGTCATTCAGGCGACAGAAGCCGGAGAGTTGCTGCCCCGTATCGCGCAATCGGCTGATTTCTTCGAGTGCAAATTCTGCGACTGGTCTGATCGGTGCTGGAGAACCGGCGGATGAGCAATGAGGTTGTAAACATTAATGACTGGCGGGATTTCAATTCAGCTGCCCCCCAGCGCCAAGACGATGCTCGTCAAGCAGGGCTCGGGGTTGATGAGATCAAGGGGCGTCTCAATGCCAATTTGCGTGGCCTTCTGTCCTACCTTTTCCCCGCCGGTGTTTTCCGTCATGGAAAATTCCTGGTTGGCGATGTCCGAGGCAACAAGGGCGAAAGCCTGAGTGTTGAGCTGTCCGGGCCCAAAGCCGGGATGTGGCATGACTTTGCGACAGGTGAGGGTGGCGACGTGCTCGCACTCTGGGCTGCGGCAACAGGGCGCAACACCCAATCGGATTTTCCGTCGTTATTGGATGACGTTCGCCAGTGGCTGGGCGAGCCGCGAGTAGAAGCTGTAACTGCTGAACCGGAACGCACCGTGCCGATGGACGAGTTGGGGCCGGTGACAGCCAAGTGGGACTATGTTGATGGCGAAGGCGCTCTGTTGGCCTGTGTCTATCGCTATGACCCGCCCAGCGGAAAGCAGTTTAGGCCCTGGGACGTTTCATGCCGGAAGATGAAGGCTCCGGATCCGCGACCGCTTTATAACCAGCCCGCGATGAAATCCGCCATGGACGTGGTGTTGGTCGAAGGCGAGAAGGCGGCGGACGCTTTAATCGCTCAGGGGGTTTGCGCCACGACGGCCATGAACGGGGCCAAGGCACCAGTCGAGAAAACCGACTGGTCACCGCTTTGTGGCAAACGGGTCTTGATCTGGCCCGACAAGGATGCGGCAGGATGGCAGTACGCTGAAGCTGCTGCCGAGGCTGCTCTTGGAGCCGGTGTCCTTTCTGTTGCCATTCTCATGCCGCCTCTGGATAAACCGGAGAAGTGGGATGCAGCGGACGCTGTCGATGACGGCATGGACATTGATGCCTTCATTGCCAACGCACCGCGTCAATCAATCGTTGGCCCGAGGTTCAACGCGCAAGCCTTTAGCCTGAAGCAGTTGCTGGGAGATCGCTCTCCCATGCCGGACGACATCATTGCGCCCCGCGTCTTGACGCCATCAGGCCTGCTGGTTTTTGGCGGTGCGCCCAAGGTCGGTAAAAGTGATTTCTTGCTCTGCTGGCTGGTTCACATGGCCGCAGGCATTGGGTTTCTGTCCTTTACGCCACCGCGCCCATTGCGCGTTTTCTATCTGCAAGCCGAAATCCAATACCACTATCTCCGCGAACGCCTTCAGGAAATCTCGTTGCAGCCTGAGGTGATCCGCCAAGCCCATGACAATCTCGTCATCACGCCGCAGCTCAAGCTCATTTTGAATGAAGCGGGCGTTGAGACGGTTGGCGCTTTAATCCGAAAGCACTTCCCCGATGGCTTGGACATCATCGTCATTGATCCGATCCGAAACGTCTTTGATGGCGGTGAAGCGGGGCCCAGTGAGAACGACAACAACGCCATGCTGTTTTTCTTGCGTGACCGGGTCGAGAAACTTCGTGACGCCGTGGATCCAGATGCAGGCATCATTCTGGTCCATCACACCCGTAAGCTTTCAAAGAAACAGGTTGATGAGGATCCATTCCAGGCGCTTTCCGGCGCAGGGGCGCTTCGGGGCTACTACAGCTCAGGCATGATCCTGTTTCGCCCTGATGAAACGCGCTCTGAACGCAAGCTCATCACGGAACTGCGCAACGGCCCAGCCCTGGCGGCAAAGATCGTCGATAAGGAGGGTGGCCAATGGGTTGAGATTGATCCGTCGTCGGAGAGGCTGATCCGTCAGGAATATGGCGAAAAGCTCGATGCCGAACGTCTGCGCAAACGCGATGTCATTCTTCAGGTTCTCTTCGAAGAAGCGCTGGGCGGGCGGGTTTACACCGCGACCCAATTTGCCGAGCGCTTTGAAAACCGAGCTGGTTTGGGTGGCCGGAGCACCATTGCCGAGCGTGTCAGTGTTCTGACCACCAAAGGCTACATCAAATATTTCCGCAATCCGGAAGATCACGATCTGCCGCCTCTGCCGCGCACCCGCTACGGCTATCTCTGCGTTCAAGGCATGCAGCTGGGTGAGGCCGAGGACGTTGTGGATGAGGAAACCGGTGAGGTTTTCCAAAGCGTCCATCAGCTCCTTCCGACCCATTACAAGTGCCATCAGTCAGGGGCCGTTCTGGAGGTCGAAAGCCCGCACAACTGGGTCTATCACGATGAGGAGATGGACCATGAATAGGGGGCAAATTCTCGGCTGTGATTTCTGGAGTCCATGGAGTCCAGACATTCTCTGGATTCAAACTTTCAATGAAAACAGCCGGTTAGGGCCAAATCAGAAATCCAGCCGGATTCCTGTCTGGATTTCTGGATTCCTGACGAAACGTGTGGATTTCTGCGGCTTTCAGACACCAATCAGAAATCCAAGTGAATACCTCCCCCTAAAGGGGGAGAGGGCTACGCCAGCGCTGACGCTTGGCGAACCCTCTTCGCCATGGTCGTCGATCCTGTCCGGCCATTTCTCCCATCATCATTGTTCAATCAATATGGAGGCAATTATGCCAGCACCAACCTCTGTCCAAATTCCACCTGACCCGTGTGACAGTCCACTCAAAATACTGGCCCTGGATCTCGGCACCAAAACCGGATGGGCTGTCTATTTGCCTGACCGAACCATCACCAGCGGTATTGCCGAATTTAAGAATGATCGCTGGCAAGGCGGCGGCATGCGCTTTCTTCGGTTCAAGCAATGGCTCACCGAGGTCAAGCAAATGGCCGGTGGTCTGGATGCTGTGTTCGTTGAGGAGGTCCGTCGTCATGCCGGTGTGGATGCCGCCCATGTCTACGGTGGATT
>CAZMNO010000089.1:0-8793 GCA_964567685.1 uncultured Rhodobacter sp.
CAATGGTTTGGGATACACCTTAGCTCACTGTCCGGCTTTCTGGGACCACTTCAGTAGTCGGTGACGCACTGGCACCGCGAACAGTAGAAGAGGCGATTTTGGAAGGATTCAGGACAGGTTTCAACCTGTGAGGTAGGATTTTCCCGAACGATGAAATCAACTTGGCTCATTAAGGTCCGCACTCAATTACGGAATCCATTTTCGTGCGGTTTGTGATTCAGGTCTCCGCAAAGGGGATAGTTTCATGAGCAGTTTGTATTGGTTAGACGACAGCACGTGGTCGAAGGTTCAACCTTTATTGCCAACGGGTCGGCATAGGGCGCATCGAGTTGACGACAGGCAGGTCATCAGCGGCATCATCCACATGTTGAAAACCGGGGCGTGTCGGCGTGATTGCCCGCGCGAATAGGGCCCGTACACGTCCAGAATGACGGTCACCAAAGACCGATGCGAACACATCAATTGCGTCTTGACGGCTTTCGACACTACCCAGGTCCTCGGTTTTAAGCAAAAGTTGTCGGCAACCTGCCTCTGCATCAATTGTTGCGAGAAGCGACAGCGCGAAGCCTGTCGAAAGGCTTTCGTCCCTAAGTGACTCTTCTAGCCGATCCTTTGCCTGCTGACGATGTTCTGCTCCGCCTTCCTCCTCGATGATACGGATTCCCACTCAAAGGATGGGCACGTTGGACGACGCAAAACGGTTCTAGGTGTTGCGAGTCAATTTGTGATTGCCAGTCTGCCGGCCGACAAGAAAGTACAAGTTTCATACGAGCAAAATGCGGCTCGCACGCCCTTTGGAGTTTTTTCACAGCAGAGCGTAAGGAACCTTCTCTGAGCTTCAGTTCGTCCAAGGCGTCCAAGAAGAAGTATGCCACAGCCGTGGGACTTTGCTTCCATCTCTCAAACGCCTCGACATCTGCAGGAAGCATGGCGCTTTCCAAGTTTTCGTCGTGAAGTCGCTCCAACGGAATGAAGAATGCGTCGTTTCCCGATGCACGAAGCATTTCGACTTGTTCTTCGAATTCTCGTGTTTTTCCGGAACGCCCCTCACCCAGAATAACTAAAGGCGTCATTTCAAATAGGTCGGGCCACTTGTAGACGCCATCAGGTACCGACCCAAAAAACGACAAGTAGTCGGGGTCTCTGAGTTCTGTTTTTTCTGCTAGTGCGAACCTGCGAGAAATTGAAACATAGTCCGTCATTTCGTCCGATTCTTCTTAAGAAGGCCGAATCCGTGGATACGCCTATGTGTGCAATGCGATCGAAAGTTTAGCGGCCTCGGATCAAGGTTTGAAGGTCTGCTTTGGGAAAGCTGCGATGCAGCGTGTGTCCGTCGGATCAAAGTCCGTTGTGGGCCGTGAGTGATGTCATCCATTGCGAAAAATCTCGCTTCGATGAAAGCTCATATAAAATGATTGCTTGCCTGAGAGCGGCTTCTCTTTAACTTCATTGGATAGGCCCCATGCATCGATGACCTCAGATGGGAGCAAAGGGCTCAGAATTAATGCGCCGCTGTCCTCAAAGGAAATGTATCCGCGGTCGAAAAGGCGGTCTATGTGCGGCGACAAGAGCAGGCCATTGTTTCCGTCTAGCTTTTCGAAGTCGTTGCTCTTTGCCCAGGGCTTGATGTGGCTTGCAGTCAGAAAGCGGACGTCAGATATTCCTGTGATGCGACATCCGACTTCGTGTCGCTCGAGGTTCTTCCGGTACTGTCCTTGTCCAACACGTGAACGTACAAGCTGATACTTCTCTGTGGCGTCAATATCCGTCCTGTTTTGGATCGCGCGTTCTTGGCCTACTTCAATCGTCACATCCAGTTGGGGACCGATCAATGACAACAGAGTTGTTGCCATGGGCTCTGAAATTTCAGCCAGGTAGACCTGATTGCCGTCACCGTCGGCTCGAATTGGCGAGTACCTCTCAGGTAGCAGAGGTGCCAAAACGTCCATGTGGTTCTTTGGCTTTATCGGGCTACTGAGCTCTTCGTAGTCAACTTGCACCAACCACCCATCAGCATCCCATGCATCGCCAGCCTTACCAAACTCCTTTGGTTTTTCTGCCGACCGAGACGGCGCCGAAATCACTCCAACAGTTTTGATGAGTGTGTCGGCAAAGGAAAAAACAATATCTCCGACACCAACCTCCTTCATGTTTTCATAGAATTGATTGAAACCTCCATCCTTGTTGGACTTTGGCGACCACATGTAGGGCACGTTCACATACTGCCCCCCCTCCGGCCGCTTGCCGTTTCTCCGCCTCATCAAACGCCCCGCCGGAAGAATTCGGGCAACATCTCCAACTCCCGGAGGAAATCCGGGTCGGAGCCGCCTTCTGACGCACGGCAGAGCCGGATGAGCGCCTTTCGGGTAAGGCAGTAGCTGACCGAGTCCCATCGTGGCTGGCCGCGCCTTAGACCGGCGCGTTTCTGGATGATCCACTGGATACCATCCTTGCAGACAATTACGCGGACCTTGTTGCTCCGCGCGATGACCGCCGAAAAATCTCCGGCGCTTTCCCGGTGACTGAATCGGACCGCTTGAGAAGCTTTCAGCATTGGTCCGCCTCCTGCCTGAGGTGTTCCAAGGGCTGGGCGGAGTTCGACTTGCGGCACCAGTAGTAGCGGCGCCCGATAAGAGTTGCATGAAGGGGGGCCTTTGTGGCATCTACATTACTTGCTAGGGTGTCAGTAAATGGCACTGGAAAAACCCCTGTCGCGTTCGCGCGATCGGGGTTTTTCATTATGAGATCCCTGTCTTTTGGCTGATGCGGTTCTTTTCGGCCCAGGCGTTCAAATCAGCGCCGTAGTAGAGGATCTTTCGACCCAGCCGGTAGTATGCAGGCGAAGTGCCACGATGGCGCATTTGCGCTTGTTTTTCTTTGCTCCCCAACGTCTGTTTGATTTCGGGATCTTCAGGAACGTACTTTCGTTCATCTTCAAAGAGGTCAGCCATACATCGGTCCTTTTTGGTTGTTGCTGTATGGCAATGGGAGCTCAGAATTTACATTCGTTCAAGGGTGACAAATATGACAAAAGTGACAAAACTCAGTTTGAATAAGTCACCTCTTTAACCTTTCTAGGCGAGCACCATATTCAGATTTTGCACGTTGAACGGTTCGGTCGGAGGCGTTGAAATTTTCCTTCTCTCTCAGCATTTTTTGAATTGATTTCAGAGGAGGAAGATGCTGTCCAAAGTAGTGCTTTTGAAGAAAGTTGATGATCGGCTCCCTTTTTTGCGGACGCCCTTTTGGTTTCAAGGCGGTCCAGATTGCCGAGGTGGGCTGTTTTTTGGAATTAGGACCGTTTAAATATTCTTCACTGTTATCTGAAGTGTCTGCCAGTTGGATATACGGTACTCTAAAGTCTATCAGCTCCAAGAAATCGTCTACGCCCGCAGGCACTTCTTCCAAATCGAATACCACACTCCATCCTTCAAACTGCCGTGCAATTTCCAATTGCTTATTGACTGATTCCAATTCTTGGGACGTGTTTTTCCGTATGGTTTCCTGCCTCGAAATCACACTAATTGTGCCAGTTGCCATTTCCAAAAACCGAAATCGGTCGATCGCATAGTTGACGTCTTTTTGCTCAATTGAAGATTTTAACATCCAAAACAGTCCCGGGTGGGCCTCTTCGACCGGCCAGGTCCAATCATACGCACCCAACTGATCTTCATGGCAAATCATGATATTGCCAATTTTGACGATTTTGCCATTTGGTGAAGCTGCATATGGGGAAACGGAACCTAGGAATCTGCAGAGCAACCAGCAAGCAAGAAGAGCTTCTTCAAATACCAGCCCTTCAAAATACTGCCTTTCGTTCTCAATCTTGGCTTTCGAGGTTTTTGCGATATATTGTGCTGCACCAATTCTAAGTGACAATTCGCTGATTTGCCCCGCGATATCACTTAGATTGATATAGCCAACCGGGCAGAACATTACCCAATCCTCGCCACTTTGTTACTTTCACCGCTTATAAACGCCGACCACCTCTCCATCAGTACCCGCCTACGCTCCAAAAGGTCAGAACGCGCGTAGGCCCGTTCAACATTGGAACCAATTTTGTGGGCCAAACTCATTTCAGCCACTTCACGCGGAGCATTGGCCACTTCAGATGCCCAGTCACGGAAGGTGGATCGGAAACCATGAACCGTCACTTCTGCGACTTCCATTCGTCGCAACAGCATCAGCATTGCCATGTTTGAAAGCGGACTGTGACGCTTTTGCCCCTCAAAAACATAGTCAGACTTCATTGCTTCCAGTGGCTCAAGAATGGCACGCATTTCATCCGTCAGCGGAACGCGGTGATCGGACCCGGTTTTCATCCGCTCTGCCGGACAGGTCCAGAGCCGCGCCTCAAAATCAACCTCGGGCCATTGCATCCCCAGCACCTCGCTCGTGCGCGAGCCGGACAAACAGGTGAATCGCAGTGCTTGCGCCGCCATTGCCTTGCGGGATTTCAGATCGGCGTAGAAGGCTGGCACATCCTGCCACGCCATTGCCTTATGGTGCTTGGGCTTCTTTGTGACCTTAGGCAACACTTTAGCGTCCCTGATAGCGGTCACAGGGTTCTCACCAGAGCGGAAGCCCTTGGATTTCGCAACATCCAGCACCGTCTTGATCCGTTGCGCCAGTCGCCGCGCGGTTTCGTGCTTTTCCGTCCAGATGGGCGACAGACACATCAGCACTTCAGGTTGGCCAACGCTATTAACGGGCATCCGACCAATCTTGGGAAAGGCGTAATCGCTGAGCGTATTTATCCATTGCTGGCCGTGTTTTGCATTCTTCCAAGTCGGCAGGCGCTCTAAGTGCACTTGCTGTGCTATTTCTTCGAATGTTGGGATTTCCTGTCTGACGCTGTATCGCGGGTTCAACCCCTGCTTTGCCATACGGCGATATTCGAGCGCCCTGTCACGAGCCTGATTGAGAGTGACAACATCCGCGCCACCTAGCCCGAAGTCTGTTCTTAGCGGTGCGCCTTTGCGGTTTTTCTGCCCTTTGACGGTAACTCGCACAATCCAGCGTCTAGCACCTGAGGGATCGACAACCAGATAAAGACCTCCTCCGTCCCCGTGACGCCCAGCGCCGAGGTTCTCAACCAGTTTTTTTGTAAGTTTGCCACTAAGGTGGGGCATCTTTGATAATACCACAATCTATACCACGCAGCGAAAGCATACAGAAGCAATCTAAGAAAATCCAGTGAAAGGGGCTGCGATCGCAAATGCCTGTGAAATAGAGGTTTTTGCCATCCAAAGCGTTTCAACGATATCGAGAATTAGGGTGTGGTGGCGGAGAAGGAAGGAGTCGAACCCTCCTGAGGCGGGATCGCCGCCTCAACCCGGTTTTGAAGACCGGTGGCGCCACCGGGCGCCTCGCTTCTCCGATCGGGGCAGATTAACACGGGTCAGGGTCTACTCAAGGGGTTTGCCTTTCTTTCGCACTTCACCCTGTCTGACGGTGCGCCCGGTTCTGTCGAAGCTTTCCAGCAGGGCCAGTGCGAATTTCCGGGTTGTTCCCAAAAGATCGCGAAATTCGGCGACGCTGATTGATGCGTGCGCGTCCAGATGGGCCTCAAGCATTTCGTCAGCTTTCGCGTAGGCTGATTTGGCAAAGAACAGCCCCTGACCTGCGCGCACCATATCCCCCTGACGTTCCATGTGGGTGGCAATGATTGCCACCTCTTTGTCCTTGCGGTCCGGTTGAGGTGGTGAAAACGGCTGGGCGTTCATAGCGTCCAGCAATTCGCTTGCGCGGCGTTGTTGTGTGTCAGACAGACCGGCATCATGCGACGGCATCGCCAGAATCGCCCCATCGCGTTTCAACGCGTCTGCATTGACGGCCAGATCGATGAGCGCGCGGAACAGCCCGGGATCAACGGTGCGCGCGATCAGGTTATGGAGGGCTTCTGTACTTATTCCCGGCGAGGCGGGTTCAGCGGCATGGTGTTCTGACAAAGCTGTTAAAACCTGCCCGTGAACGCGCCGAACAGCCCCCCTGCCGGTAATCCAGACATCGGCGCCGGATTTCAGGCGGATCAGATTTTCCGAGACTGTTACGCCCTTGATGAATACGTCTTTCGGCATATTGAGGCGAAACACCAGGTCTGATTCCGGAATGCCGGCACCGGGCAGATCAGCGATTAGCAATTCGACTGCCTGGAATAGCTCGCCATTTGCAAGAGCAGATAGTTGGGCCTGCCAGGCTTCGCCATCACCGATGCGCGCTCCGACAGGGTCAAGCACCTGCCCGCCGCCCAGCGTGTTTTCGGCCTGCTCATCCCGGATAACGAAATGATCGCGCGCCATGACATGCACGGGATCCGTCAGCCGAATTTGACCCTGACCAGTCTCACCTTTTGCAATCAGCCTGCTCTTGCCTGCAAGTTTCACGGATCCAAACCCCTCGGCCGTGCCCGTATGCAAACGAACCCGCTGACCAGGGCTGAGGTCTGCCTTGGCATGGGGTGAAACAGAAAGGGTCACGTCGATCCGCCGGCTGGCCCGGGCAATCGCCGGGGCGCAAACGACGTCACCACGCCGCAAACTGTGCCGATCCGCGCCGGCAAGGTTGATGGCAAGGCGATCACCCGCCCTGCCGCGGGTAACCTCGCTGTCGTGGCGGTGCAGGCCACGCACCCTGAAACGGGTTCCTGTTGGTGCAATGACAATCTCATCTTCGATCTTTAGCGCGCCTGACAGTACGGTCCCGGTCACCACGACGCCCCGACCGTGCACTGAGAACACCCGGTCTATCGGCATCCTGAACCACCCCAAAGCGCTGCGCTTGCCCGCAGTTTCCACCAAATCTCCAATCCGGGATTTCAAGGCTTCAATCCCGTCTCCCGAAATGTTGGAAACTGCAACGATTTCAGCCCTCTCAAACCGGCTTCCATCAATCAGAATGCCGATCTCCTCGCCGACCTCGATAATCCTGTCTTCGGAAACCTTGTCGCTCTTGGTGATCACAAAGAGGATTTTCTCAACCCCCAGCGCCCGCACGATATCAAAATGCTCTTCACTCTGTGGCATCACCCCATCGTCAGCGGCCACGACAAACAGCACCAGATCCAGAGCATGGGCCCCTGCGGCCATGTTGCGGATGAATTTTTCATGCCCCGGCACGTCGACAACACCCACACGGGTGCCATTGGGCAGATCGAAATGGGCAAATCCGAGGTCAATCGAAATGCCACGCTCTTTTTCAGCCTTGAGACGGTCGGTATCCTGCCCGGTCAGGGCGCGAACAAGCGCGGTCTTGCCGTGGTCGATATGACCGGCGGTGCCGATGACTAGCCCCATAAAACGGTTTTCCCTCGTTCGCGCATCTCTCTATATTGCATAAAGCAACCCAGTGAGACGAGGAAACCCGTGTCTTCACCTGCCAAACCCAACCCCACCCGCATCCCTTCGGTTGATGTGCTGCTGAGCGATGCTGCTTTTGCCGGTATGCTCGACGTATTTGGCCGAAATGCGGTGCTGGAGGGCATTCGGTCCGTGCTCAGTGAGCTGCGGCAAGCACAACAATCTGGTTCGGGGGCCGATCTGTCCCACGCGGCGATTGCCATTAAGGTGGATCGAGCATTAACTGCGCGCCTGGCCCCCAGCCTGAAGCAGGTCTTCAACCTCACCGGCACGATCCTGCATACCAATCTGGGAAGGTCACCACTGCCGGACAAGGCGATCGCTGCAATGAACGCAGCCGCCGGATCGGTTAATCTTGAATACGACCTCACAGTCGGCGCACGCGGTCAGCGGGATGCGCATGTGACCGGGCTGATCACCAGCCTGACCGGGGCCGAGGCCGCGACCGTTGTTAACAATAACGCCGCAGCCGTTCTGATCGCGCTGAACACTTTTGCGCTGGGGCGCGAAGTGGTGGTCTCCCGTGGTGAGCTGATCGAAATCGGCGGCGCGTTCCGATTGCCGGACATCATGGTGCAAGCAGGGTGCAAGCTGCGCGAGGTGGGAACAACCAACCGTACGCATCTCAAGGACTATAAAAAAGCGCTAGGGCCTGACAGCGCGCTGATCCTGAAGGCCCACACCAGCAACTACAAGATCGAAGGCTTCACCAAGGCCGTACCGGAATCCGATCTGACAGCACTGGCGCGTGCGCACACGATCCCCTTCATTGTCGATCTTGGCAGCGGAACGCTTGTCGATCTAAAGCGGTTTGGCCTGCCACATGAAGCAACGGTGCGCGAGACACTTGAAAACGGCGCTGATCTCGTCACTTTTTCCGGGGACAAGCTGCTGGGGGGCCCGCAAGCCGGGATCATCGCCGGGCGAAAGGAACTGATCGCTGAGATCAACAGCAATCCGATGAAACGCGCGATGCGCCTTGACAAGATCACACTGGCCGCTTTGGGGGCTGTTCTGCGTCTCTATCTGAAACCTGAGAATGTGGTCAAAAAAGTACCTGCGCTGACCATGCTGAACCGTCCGCTTGCCGATATCAGGGCAATGGCCGAGCGTATCAAACCGATTGCCGCTCGGGCGCTGACCGGCATTGCCCGGGTGGAAATTGAGCCGTGCCGCTCACAGATCGGCAGCGGATCGGTGCCGACGCAAGGGCTTGAAAGCTGCGCTATAACCTTGCGACCTATGGAAGATTGCGACCGTGCGTTGCGTGATCTGGCGTCTGCGTTGCGGGCTTTGCCCAGCCCCGTTATTGGGAGAATGAGCAACGGTAAAATCGTTCTGGACATTCGCGCCCTGCGGGAAGAAAAAGATTTTCTTCAGCAACTAGGGCCTGTTGACGTTCATTTCAGTTCGATCATGGTTGCTGCGAGAGAGA
>CAZMNO010000090.1:0-8453 GCA_964567685.1 uncultured Rhodobacter sp.
AAATCCTCCGTTACGAAAACCTCAAATCTGTCCCAAAGGTGCTGACTTCAGACAGGGCGCATCACTCCGCGTGGCCTCGCCTAGGCCACACTGAACGCTGCCCTGTATCTCAATCCGGGTCCCGGTGCCGCTTCGAGAATGCGCGACACCTCCTCGGCGCTCAGCACCACGGGGATCTTCTTCGCCGCCCGCTGATAGCGCATGTGCCGCTTCATCTCCGGGCGCGGGCACGTCGTTGCAAAGAAAAAGCTCAGCACCGTCAGCCGGTTGTTGAAGGTAGGGGCGCCAACGCCCTTTTCCTTCATGTCGAGTTGGAACGACCGCAACTCCTCCGGTGTCGCGCTGTCCGGCGAATGGCCGAGATACCGCGTGAAATCCCGCATCGCCCGCAGATACATCGTCTGCGTCTTGGGCTGCAGCCCCTTGATCCGCATATCTTCAAGAAAACGCTGGCGCAGCTTCGGTACATATTGGTCCGTCATCGGAACCTCCTGTCATCAGATTGAGAAGGTCCCAATCGTCAGACAGGCCTGCCTATCCTCCAAATCCACCGCCGATTTGATGCGCCGTAAGCGACGCAAGCGCCAATACCGCGAAAGCGGTTTCGTCCTTGTCCCGCATCTCGGTCTTTACTGCAAGCTGCAGCAAACGACTGGTCTGGGATCCGTCGACCACTGTCGCAGGAGCAGTGTCGCACGACTTGGTTGTGGCCCAACCTACCAAGGCTTTCTCACCATCTCGCACTACCACGCCGCCTCCGGGTGTCTCTGGTTGCATCGATAGCGGTCGAAGTTGCCTCAACTGCGGCGCAACCCATTTCTGGCAAGCATCGGAAAATACATAAGTTTTTGAATCCGTCTCGATTTGGGTGAAGGGCGGGTGGAAAGAGACGCGGGGCGTTCAGAGACCGATTTTGGCCAAAGCGCCAGTCTCCGAAAGTCGGATGGCCCCGCTAAACCCCTTTGAACCAAAAAGAAAAAAGGCCCACGGTGGGGCCTCGTCTCGGGTTCGCGAATGTTTTGTGGCGGAGGGAACGAACCCGGCATCCAACCCTCTCTAATTTTATTGTGTGATTGCAATAGCTTACGGAAGCTTAGTCAGCCACATCGGTATTTCCTTCGCTCAATTTGGATGAATTCGACAAATTCCGCGGCCATTATGATGTGCGCTTGCCACCCTTACAGACAGTACCTCCAACAATTGGCGTATCAGTGGTGTACAGCATCTCCACCCGAAGCACCGGCACCAACGCCGTTATTCAGCGCAAGCGGTAAATCCAGTTCCAGTCGGTCAAACTTCACCCGCGGGGCAATGCTCCCCCGTTTCCCGCGTACAAGCTCGATAAGTCCGTAAACCGCCATTCGGTTCAGCGTGCGCGACAGATTGGCTTTTTTTCGCCCGGAAAGCGCCTCTAGCTCAGTCAAGGATTTTGGCTGCTCATCGGCAATGATCTTCAGAAGCTCTTGGTTTCGTTCTGACATAATCTTTGCAAAGCTTTCCAGAGAGGTAAACCAAACCTTGGGATCGTCTTTGCTGGGGACAAGCTGACCGCGGGCAATCGCCATGGTGCGCGCTTTCATTTTCTCATAAGATGCAATTCCAACTTTCAGCGTGGTCATTTCAAAACTCCTTCTTTCTTCAGCGCGGCGTCAACGGCTACCCAGAAATCTTCCAGAAGACTGGCGGCATCTGCATATTCGTATGCGCGGACACGGCCGCCAACATGCTTGTGGTCGTATATCGCTTTCTGCCTTTTTCCTGGGCCTGAGCCTTCGGACACAGTGTGGGCATTGTCAAACCCGACGATACGTTCCCCATTTTTGCCATGCAAAGTTAACGAATAGCTCAACCCATGCGGTCGTTGTTTCGTCACCTCGGTAGCCTTGACCACGAACTTGACCGAATAGTTGCCGGCCTCGTCGACGAAAAGGACCACACCGTCCAATTCAAGCAAACTTTCAAGGCCATGATCGCGTTTCTCACTCATGCTTGACCATTATCAGAACATGATAACGGTGGCCAGCATTTTCAAGAGCGTGGTGAAGCCGATTCCCTCACACCACCTGCAGCGCATCAGGATGCACCGCCACTCGGGTGGTTCGCCCCATCAGGTCCAAAAGCACCCAGACCCGCTGATCCGGGCTGATTTTCTCAACGGTTGCGACGAACTCGGCGAAGGGTCCGCTGGTTAGTCTGACTACATCACCGGGTTGCAGAATCCGGGGCGGAAGCAGTTTTCCGCCGTCGTCACAGCGCAGCATCAGCCGTGAGATCAGATCGAGCGGCACCGGCTGCGGATCCTCGCCAAAGCTGACCAGCCGCGTGATACCATAGGTGCTGTTGATCGCACGCCAGCCGCCTTTTGATGTGTCAAACGCCACGAACATGTATCCCGTGAACAGCGGGCGCACGGTGCTGATAAACCGGCCCGCCTTGCGCCTGGTCTCTTCATGCATCGGCAGGAAGGTCTGGAAATGCTGCCGACGCAAATTCCGCTCGGCCATTGCATGACAGTTCGGCCGGACCTGTGCCAGAAACCAGGTGTTTCCTGTTCGGAAATGTTGCACGGGGCCTTCTCCAACTCAGTTGACCATTCAACCGGGAGTAAGGCATAAACAGGCTGGGATATGAAGCCGGTTTTTCGGGATTTACGAGGTCAGAAGCGCGGATGGCAGTCGCAGCACGATATCAATCATCGGGGCTATGACGTTTTCGCGCTCCTTAAAATATTGAGCGCCCGATCGACGGCTGTTGATCTGAGGTTCGCAAATTCCTCCCGGATATCAAGATCGCCCATGTATGCCGCGACAAAGTCCGGCGATAATTTTCCTATTGCCGAAAGCGCATTTTCTACCGCTTCCGGATACGCAGCCAGGGCCTGGATCACGGTTTCTTCATGATCCCTTGCGGCCGCGGCAATATCGAAAATATCACGAACTTTGATTGATTTGCCGCGATAGACAACTTTCTTGGTAATGATCTCGGGGATAGTTTCCAGACTGGTGCGAACGCCTTCCACCTCGACAACGGTATACGGGGGTGAGGATAATGACTGGCCAATGATGAAATCAATTTCGCCTTTCCCGGCATAGGCAATCTTCAGATACTGGGTTCCATCGCCGCCATAGGCATCGGGGATCACCTCGAATTCAAAGTCATTCCTGGCCGGGTCCAGATAAGGCAGAAGCTGTGGATCATCGAGAAAGATATCAACGTCAAAGCTGTCACGATGTGCGATCTGCAGCATCATCGCCGTTCCACCGCCAAAGGTCCAATGATCAATGACCTTGGCTTGCTCAATCAATGATACAGCTTGTCGAAAAAGCGGCCGCCAACTATCGGCATTTTTCACGCGGCAATCGGATAGGTTTCGCCGCTATAGGCGGAAAAAGCCTTTGCAACCTTGGTCATCAACGTCAGTGGAATATCTTTCGCTTTGGCAAAAGCCACCTGATCCTCCACAGGCACCTCGCCAAAAAACGCTGACACATGTCCGGGTTTCAGCTTCGCGGCAGTCACATCCATCAGGCACGCGGCCAGTTGCCCCGCGTCCAGCGCATTGCTGAACGGTGCATTTATCGTCGTGAGAATTGCTACTGGTGAGAACGTTTTTTCCATGCCTGTGAACATACGCGTTCACAGGCTGACAATCAAGGATTCGACGTTGTGCATATTTTTGCCTCCCGGAGGCACTACCCCTGGCAACCCCACCCTACCCCATTGTTTCTGCTCCATTTTCCCCACAATTGACTTGATAGCCCTGCCGACCCACGCAAACGTGCCCTCGACTTGAAAACGACGGGGGAGCGCACTTTGAGCCAGACTGCTGAGCAAAGATCAGAATTCCGCGCGGCGCAGTATGTGCGCATGTCAACCGAGCATCAGCAGTATTCGACCCAGAACCAAGCCGACAAGATCAAGGAATACGCCGAGCATCGCGGGATGGATATCGTGCGGACCTATTCCGATGACGGCAAAAGCAGCCTTTCGATTGGCGGGCGTGCGTCGCTGAAAAAGTTGATCGCCGATGTCGAGGCCAGGGACGTCGATTTCAACGTCATTCTGGTTTACGATGTCAGCCGTTGGGGCCGGTTTCAGGATATGGACGAGTCCGCCCATTATGAAAACATTTGCCGCCGGGCCGGGATTCAGGTGGCTTACTGCGCTGAGCAGGTCGAAAATGATGCCCCCCCAAACTCGACCGTCCTCAAAAGTGTCAAACGCGCCATGGCTGCAAAATACAGCCGCCTTTGGTCGGATTGAAGCTCACGAACATTTCGCCGTGGACACAGTAACTTCCGCGCGACCATCCGTTGCTCCTACGACAAAGCGTGCAGAGCCGCTTCGGGCGCTTTGTCCAGAACCTTGAGCAGGGCTTTGGCAGCCCCGGTCGGGCAGCGTTTGCCTTGTTCCCAGTTCCGGATGGTTTCTTGAGAAACATTGATCCGCGCGGAAAATTCCAACTGTGTCAGCCCAAGCCGACGCCGGACACGACGCGCAAATCGGGCCGCGTCATCCATTGCCTCGGCATCATCAGATGCCTGCTGCAGAGTGAGGTCTTCCTCAGTCGCTTCATCCAGAAGCTTTTTGTTCACCCGCCCCTTGGGAAACGAACCAATATCTTCAAGGTCAACCGTTACCTGACGTTTTTTCATATTTCTGAACCTCTCTACGGTTAGCTTTGCGGGCTGATATGATCCGAATGAAATCATCCCGGGGTGTATAAACCAAAACGAAAATCCGGCCATCTATCTTCCCCAGAAGCCGATATCGGTCCTCGCCATAATCCCACCGATGATCCTGACTAAGAAACCGGTCTGGATCGGCAAAAGCTCTGATGACATAGGCGAAATCAAAACCCCGATCTGCAAAGCACGCGTCACTTTTGTTTTCATCCCATTCGAACTTCATATCTTTAGGTGGGCCATTGGCCTAGTTTTGTCAAGCCGTTCCTATTGGAATTTGGGCTGTTGCCGAGGCATTCCGATTACCCATTCCAGCCTATCCCATTGTTTTACCTGACATTTCCCCACAATTGACTTGATAGCCCTGCCGACCCACGCAAACGTGCCCTCGACTTGAAAACGACGGGGGAGCGCACTTTGAGCCAGACTGCTGAGCAAAGATCAGAATTCCGCGCGGCGCAGTATGTGCGCATGTCAACCGAGCATCAGCAGTATTCGACCCAGATGGAAGCTGCACGGGAGTTGGCTGTCGAGCACTTGTTGATGGCATCAACTTCATCGGTTTACGGCGCCAACGAGGACATGCCTTTCCAGGAAACGGAGAAGGTCGATACCCAGCTTACGTTTTATGCAGCGACGAAGAAGGCCAACGAAGCTATGTCGCACTCCTATGCGCATTTGTGGAATCTTCCGACAACGATGTTTAGGTTCTTTACGGTCTATGGCCCGTGGGGGAGACCGGACATGGCGCTGTTTAAGTTCACTAAGGGCATCCTAGAGGGAACACCAATCGACATATACAACTGTGGTGAGATGTATAGAGACTTCACTTATGTCGATGATCTGGCTCGCGCAATACGTTTGTTGATTGATGCCGTGCCTAAGCGTCCTGAAAGCCTTGGCGAGATCCCCGAAGGGGACAGTATTTCGCCTGTTGCACCACACCGGATTGTAAACATTGGCAACTCAAAAAAAGTCCGTTTACTTGACTTTATCGATGCAATTGAGGCCGAACTCGGCATCGAAGCCAAGCGCAACTACATGGCCATGCAGACCGGCGATGTGCCTGCCACCTGGGCGGATGTAAGTCTCTTAGAGACGCTCACCGGATATCAACCAGCAACCGATGTGCGCGAAGGTATCGCACATTTCGTGAGCTGGTACCGTGACTGTTATCATAAGTAGATCACCCTTGTTTCCAGTAAATTCTTCGAAGATCGCCGTGATTGGGCTCGGCTATGTTGGCCTGCCTCTGGCTGTCGAATTTGGCAAAACCTATTCGTGTGTCGGATATGACGTGAACGAAGCCCGAATTGTCGGGCTTCGGCAAAACAAAGACGTCACGTTGGAGACGACGGCGGAAGAACTAACTGAGGCGAAGAACCTCTCCTTCACAACTGACCCCGCAGAGTTGGACGATTGCAATGTGTATATCGCGGGGAAGATCCAGCTGCCTTTTGCGAAAGTGTCGTCCATGATTGCGGCGACCATCTACGCTGTCCATGCCTGCCGAAAGCACGACGTCATCCATATTCATGGGCTTGGCTCCGCCGTTTATGTGTTTTCACTCGTCGGTGGGCTGATGAAGCGCGCTGTAGTCGTGAAAGTACCGAGAACTGGTGAAGGCTCTTACCTCCGCCTAGTGAAGAAATCGAGGTTACGCACTATTCTCTTTGGGATCGCAAAGAGAGGCATTCGATCTTTCGTCATTCTCACACCGGACGGGCGGGACGAGCTACACACAGTCGGCGTGTCGGAAGACAGAATTATGGAAATCCCGAACGGAGTTGAAATCCCAGACGTACAACAAGAAAAGCCTATTGATCCCCCCTTAAAGGTCTGCTTTGCAGGGCGTTTGATCGAAAGAAAGAAAGTCGATCAACTCGTCGAGGCGGTCGCAGAAGCCCGCAAGCAGGATGGCCCAGACATTCGGCTTACCATTATGGGCGGTGGTTCAGAGCTAGAACCTCTGCGTGATAAGGTTGATCGGCTTGGTCTGGCGGCCGATACGGTTTTTACGGACGACATTTCGCGTGATAAGGTCCTTTCGGAACTCGCTCGAAACCATGTTTTCGTTTTGCCATCGCGATCCGAGGGAATGTCAAACGCGCTGCTTCAGGCCTGTGCCCAACGTTGCGTGTCAGTCGCCGCCGATATTCCTCAGAACCGAATTGTTCTCCGCCATGAAGAAACCGGTTTTCTTTTTCAGACAACAGATGAGTTGGCATCCCACCTCATTCGGCTTGCCGATCGAGCAGAGCGGAATAAGATAGCAGATCAAGCGTATCGCGAAATCAATGAAAGGTTCTCAATCGGAGCCGTAGCGCGGCGCTACCGAGATTTCTACGATAAGGTGACTGTCGGTTGAGGGAGATTGGGCAGAGCCCGCGAAATATGCCCGTGGATGTCTTGATTGAAGTTGATCAACTGCCTGATCTGTCACAAAGCGTGAGTCTCGCCTGGGGCGACACAATACTTGTCGCTGCGCATCAGACCCTGCCGAAAAGACTCTGATTAACTGGCCAATCGACAAATGAAAGTACTTCTTACAGCCAATTCCGCCTGGAATGTAAAAAACTTCCGGCTCCCAATCGTTAACTCGCTACTTGGTGATGGACATCGGGTCACTGTTCTTGCTCCCCACGACGAGACTGCCCGGGACCTCGAAGCGATGGGCTGCAAGTTCGTGCCGCTTGAAATGGATGTTGGGGGGTTGAGCCCCGCGAAGGACTTCAGGCTGTATATGAGAATGCACCGGCATTTTGCAACGGAAAGCCCGGATGCGATCTTGAGCTACACGATCAAAAATAACCTCTATGGGGCCTACGCTGCCAGAAAACTCGGCTTGCCTTTTGTTCCTAATGTGACGGGGCTCGGAACAGCTTTTCTTTCGGGAACGCTACTGCAAAGCGTTGCAGTGGCGCTCTATCGGACCGCATTCCGCAAGCTAGAGGTCGTTTTCTTCCAGAATAGTGACGACTTAGAATTGTTCCTGGAACTAGGAATCCTGTCAAGTGATCAGGCCAAACTGCTGCCCGGATCCGGAATTGACCTTTTAAGGTTTACGCCGTCTCAACTGCCTTCCGAAGAGCGACCGACTGTTTTCTTAATGATTGCCCGACTTCTTCGCGACAAAGGAATAATGGAGTACGTTAAAGCAGCACAAATTATCAGAAAGGATTTCCCAGATGTGCGGTTTCAGATCTTGGGAGCCTTGGACGCCAATAACAGGAGTGCGATTTCCGCAAGCACCGTAACTGAATGGGAGGACGGTGGAGCCGTTGAGTACCTTGGATCAGAAACTGATGTTCGGCCAGCGATCGCATATGCAACCTGCGTTGTATTACCTTCCTATAGGGAAGGCTCACCTCGCACACTTATCGAAGCCGCCGCAATGGCGCGCCCACTAATCGCGACCGATGTGCCTGGTTGCAGATCAGTTGTGAGCGACCTGAAAAACGGATTTCTATGTAAAGCCCGTTGCGAGAGAAGCTTAGCGGATGCTTGTGTGCGTTTCATAGAATTGCCTCATGATAAAAAAGTGGCACTAGGAAAATCTGGCCGCCACAAGATGGAGCGTGAATTCGACCAAGAGATAGTAGTTCGCAATTATCGTGCGGTACTGAATAGACTCACCGGTGGAAAACTCAGGTGAGCTGTTCAAGAAGTCTGCTATCCCTTTTGCATTGTCGCTGTTTGCCGAACTGAACTACAACTGGACCTGTCACGCTTTAATGCCGCTCCGGTTGCTCATTTAAGCGGCCTTTT
>CAZMNO010000091.1:0-8347 GCA_964567685.1 uncultured Rhodobacter sp.
AGCGAGGCCCCGCGTCAACCCTTCAAATTCGGCTTTCCCATGACTCCGAGTATAACTGGTGAATATGGCCACTAGTATCGACCCCAAATTGTTTTCACGGATCATGGCTCTGCCAAAAGCAGCACGTCTTGATCTGCTGGAATTTACCGGTTCGACTTCGGTCGGTCCTGTGCAGTTGGAAAAGATCATTAATGACCTAGCGTCCCAACCGGTTGACCCTGGAAATGACACACATAGGAACGTGGCCTAAAGGCAGAACCCGGCAGACAGCTCTGCGGGGTTCTGTTTTTTCAACGAAATCGTAAAAGTTCAGTCTTCAAGCGCTTCCGCGGCAACGCGGGCTTTGTCAGCAGCGCCTTTGGCTTCGGTGTCGCGATCAATGAATTCGATGATCGCCATCGGCGCCATGTCGCCATAACGGAAACCGGCCTTCAGCACACGCACATAACCGCCCTGGCGATCTTTGTAGCGCGGGCCCAGCACGTCAAAAAGCTTTGACACGTACTGGTCCTGTTTCAGCTTGGAAGCAGCCTGACGGCGGGCGTGCAGATCGCCACGCTTGGCCAGCGTGATCAGTTTTTCGATCACCGGGCGCAGCTCTTTGGCTTTTGGCAGTGTGGTTTTGATCTGCTCATGCTCGATCAACGAGCCGGCGAGATTGGAAAAGAGCGCCTTGCGGTGCTCGTGGGTGCGATTCAGGCGGCGGTAGCCTCTTGCGTGACGCATGGTTTTATTCCTTCTTTATACTTTGTCTGGCAGCCGATGCGTGTCGGCCACTCTCCTTGGAGCATCATTGCTCAGGTCTTCCCCGGCTGTTCGGGCATTTTGAGCGGGGCGTCACCGCCCCGCAGAAGATCAAAAATGATCTTCGTATTTCTTCGCCAGCTCTTCAATATTGTCAGGTGGCCAATCCAGAATATCCATGCCCAGATGCAGACCCATCGCGGTCAGGACTTCCTTGATTTCATTCAACGACTTACGGCCAAAGTTCGGCGTGCGCAGCATTTCGGCTTCGGTTTTCTGGATGAGATCGCCGATATAGACGATGTTGTCGTTTTTCAGGCAGTTCGCCGAACGCACAGACAATTCCAGTTCGTCCACTTTCTTCAGAAGCAGCGGGTTGAACTCCAGATCGTCCTCTTCCTCGGCACGGCCAGCGGCTTCGGGTTCGTCAAAGTTGACAAAGACAGACAGCTGGTCCTGCAGAATGCGCGCTGCAAAAGCAATGGCATCGTCAGGCGTGACGGAACCGTCGGTGTCAACCTTCAGTGTCAGCTTGTCATAGTCCAGCACCTGGCCTTCACGGGTCGGCTGCACATCATAGGAAACCTTGCGGATCGGCGAGAAGATCGCGTCGATCGGAATGAGGCCGATCGGAGCGTCTTCCGGGCGGTTCTTGTCGGCAGCGACGTAACCCTTGCCGCTTTCAACCGTCATCTCCATGAAAAGATTTGCACCGTCATCGAGGTGACAGATCACATGATCGCGGTTCAGAATCTCGATACCGGCGGATTCGGAGATATCGCCAGCGGTGACAACCCCCGGGCCTTTGGCCGAGATCGACACACGCTTGGTGCCTTCGACTTCCATCGAAACGGCAACCCCTTTGAGGTTGAGAACGATATCGGTGACATCCTCGCGCACACCGGCCACCGAGGAAAACTCGTGCAGGACGTTGTCGATCTGAACGCTGGTGATAGCAGCCCCCTGCAGGGACGACAGCAGCACACGCCGCAGCGCGTT
This sequence comes from uncultured Rhodobacter sp., assembly GCA_964567685.1. Taxonomy (GTDB): domain Bacteria; phylum Pseudomonadota; class Alphaproteobacteria; order Rhodobacterales; family Rhodobacteraceae; genus UBA5972. Next base: position 1,744 of record CAZMNO010000091.1, read on the forward strand.
GCCAAGGGTCAGGCCAAAGCCACGTTCAAGCGGTTCGGCGACAGCCGAGGCCTGCCGCATGGGATCAGCGCCCGGTTTGATGTCCAGCTGGATCGGACGGATGAGTTCTTGCCAGTTCTTGTGGATCATGGGTATTGCCTCCATTCTTGTCTGCTTGTCCGGATCCGTTGGACGTGCAGACTCCCGAGGTTCATAAACGGAATGAGACCGCCCCCGGATAACGGGCGGTCTGAAACTTAGACGCGGCGGCGTTTCGGTGGGCGGCAGCCGTTATGTGCAATCGGTGTCACATCGCGGATAGCCGTGATGTTGAGACCAATCGCCGCCAAGGCGCGCAGCGCAGATTCACGACCCGAGCCCGGCCCCTGCACTTCGACCTCAAGGGTCTTCATGCCGTGTTCCTGAGCTTTCTTGCCAGCGTCCTCAGCCGCGATCTGGGCGGCATAGGGGGTCGACTTGCGCGAGCCTTTGAAGCCCATCGTGCCAGCCGACGACCAGGCGATAGCATTGCCCTGAACGTCCGAGATCAGAATCTTCGTGTTGTTGAAGGACGAGTTCACATGCGCAACACCGGTGGCGATGTTCTTGCGCTCTTTGCGCTTCATGCGGGCTTTTTCACGTGCCATTGTTCGAACCCTCCCTTATTTCTTCTTGCCGGCAATCGCGCGGGCCGGGCCTTTGCGGGTGCGTGCATTGGTGTGGGTCCGCTGACCGCGAACAGGCAGGCCACGGCGATGCCTGAGGCCGCGATAGCAACCAAGGTCCATCAGACGCTTGATATTCATCTGTGTTTCACGACGCAGATCGCCTTCGACCATCTGGTTCGCGTCAATGTTTTCCCGTACGGCCAGAACTTCCGCATCGGAAAGTTCATTCACCCGGCGCGAAAGGTCGATGCCCGCCGCTTCGCAGATGCCAATCGCGGTGCTGCGACCGATGCCGTGGATATATGTCAGGGCTATATGGACCCGTTTATGGGTCGGAATGTTTACGCCAGCAATACGTGCCAAGTTGGCTCCTATTCTTTCATTGCGGTTCCGTCATTCCAGAACCTTTTTTCACAACTAAAGCCCAGCACCCGTCCGGTAGCTGGGCCATGCCTCGTATCCGAGGGCTTTAGGAGTGCTTGATTCGACGGTTAAACCCACTGAAATCAAGCGATTCTTGTAACCAAGATGCTGTCCTTTAGAGGGTTGTCATAGGGGCGTCAAGAGCCATCGCCGGTATTTTCGAATTTGCTAATATTCAGCTCTGAAATCACCGCTATTGCGTGTAGTTGCAGTCATGGAATATCGCCGCCTCGCCACTGTCGCCCTGATACATTCTAAGCTGGCCCGGTTCAAATTCAGACGTCATGAACACAAAGACATCGGGGAAGATCGCGCCCGGTTCCTGGCAATAGCCCAATTTCACCTGCGTTTGCGAAATCGATCAGTCGATAGGATCGAGCGGCTCGAACTCGCAACCATATTCGATGGTCGTGGTAAAGCTTGCCCGCAGGGTCATGCCGCTTTCAGCCCGGTCGATCAGTTCTTTACCGCAAAGCGCCTTGTCCGAGACGAAATCCATGTCTTCGGCATGCGCGGTGTTTGCGTGGGTTAGAAATCCGGCGCAGGCGAACATTATCGCGATCTTTGCTGAATTCATTTTGAAACCTCGTAAAAATTGCCTGATGCAAGCCTAGCACGGGCATACGAAACGGCAACAATTCGGTTGCCTCTAGGAGGCTTGGCACAGAGCTGCGCATTGCCGACGCGCGCGGGGGCGATCCAACGTGGATTGGCTGGCACTTTATGCCAATCAAGCATGTGCGAATTCTCAGCGTTGCGCCTGCATCAGCCAATCGCCGCCGCATAGGTGCGCGTCGGCGATGCGCGGCGGGCTTCGCCCTTGGCACCGCGCAATGGAGAGTTTTTTGAACTCAGCTCTTTGACAAAACTGCTCAAAGGCCTTCAAACGCTTGCCAACGCCTCATTGATCGCCGCTGCAACCCCATCCATCGACTTGAGTCCGTCAACCGACTGCAACAGACCCTTGGCATAGTAATAGCCAATCAAGGGCGAGGTTTCCTTGTAATAGGCCATCAGGCGGATTTTCAGCGATTCCTCGTTGTCATCTGCCCGGCGCTTGAACTCGGTTCCGCCGCAATTGTCGCATTTGCCCGAAGCCGGGATCGGTTTGGAGGCGTCATTATAGACCTCACCGCAATCACCACAGGTCGAACGCCCGGCGATGCGGGCGACCAGCGCGTCATCGTCAACCGTCATCTCAACCACGGTATCAAGCGTTTGGCCGACCTTATCCAAAAGCTCGCCCAGCGCATCGGCCTGCGCCAGCGTGCGCGGAAAGCCATCAAAGATAAAGCCACCCGGGGCCTTGGTGGTGGTCAGTTGCTCTTCAATCAGGCCGATGACAATCTCGTCGGTGACCAGATCACCGCGGTCCATGACAGCGGCCACCATATTGCCCATTTCGGTACCCGAGGTGCGGGCGGCGCGCAGCATGTCGCCGGTGGACAGCTGAACCATCCCGCGCTCGTCAACCAGTTTCCTTGCCTGCGTGCCTTTACCTGCGCCCGGCGGTCCGAGAAGTATGATATTCATCTGCGTGTTGGTCCTTTTTTGGGTTTGGATTTACGTCCTTTCCCCCGCAGTTTCGACTTCTCGATAAGGCCCTCATACTGGTGCGCCAACATATGGCTCTGCACCTGATTGATCGTGTCCATGGTGACGGATACCACGATCAGCACCGATGTTCCGCCAAAGTAGAACGGAATGTTGAATTGCGAGCGCAGGACTTCCGGCAGCAGCGCAACCGCCACCAGATAGATCGATCCTGCAGCCAGCAACCGGTTGACAACATAGTCCAGGTATTCGGCGGTCTTTGCTCCGGGCCGGATACCGGGCACAAACCCGTTCTGGTTCTTCAGATTGTCCGCAACATCGTCCGTCTTGAACGCCACATTGGCGGTATAGAAATACGAGAAGAAGGCAATCATCCCCGCGAAGAACAACAGGTAAAGTGGCTGGCCCTGCCCGAAATAGGCAAGGATGGTGTTCATGATCCCCGAGCTTTGGGTGCCCGAGAATGTGGAAATCGTGGTCGGCAGCAACAGCAGCGACGAGGCAAAGATCACCGGGATCACACCTGACGGGTTCAGCTTGACCGGCAGGTGGCTGCTTTCGCCGCCATACATCTTCATCCCCACCTGACGGCGCGGATACTGGATGTGAATCTTGCGCAAGGCCCGTTCGACGTAGACGATAAAGGCGATGACAGCGACGACCATGATCATCACACCGACGATGACCGCCGGGCTGATGGTGCCGGCACGGCCCTGGGCAAAGAACTGCGCAAGGGCTGCGGGCAATTCGGCGATGATGCCGACGAAGATGATCAGCGAAATACCGTTGCCGATACCGCGCGCCGTGATCTGTTCACCCAGCCACATCAGGAACATGGTGCCGCCAACCAACGTGATGACGGTGGAAATGCGGAAGAACCAGCCGGGATCGGTCGCCAGATCGCCAGCTTCGATAGAAGCCGCCAGTGCATAGGCCTGGAATGTGGCCAGCAGCACCGTGCCATAGCGTGTGTACTGGTTGATTTTCTTACGCCCCTGCTCACCCTCTTTTTTCAGCTGTTCAAGCTGGGGCACCATCGCCGTCATCAGCTGCACGATGATCGAGGCCGAGATATAGGGCATGATGCCAAGGGCAAAGATCGCCATACGGCCAATCGCACCGCCGGTGAACATCTGCAGGATGCCGCCGATACCCTGCGAGGCCGAGTCGACGAATTCTTGCAAAGCGTTTGCGTCGATGCCGGGAACCGGAATGAAGGTGCCTAGCCGATAGATGATCAGAAGACCGATTGCGAACAGGATGCGCTGGCGCAGTTCCGTAGCTTTGCCAAAGGCGCTCCAACTGAGGTTGGCAGCCATCTGTTCTGCTGCTGAGGCCATGCCCGTCCCTTTCGCACATGCGCCGCCTGACCAGAATTTACTGGGCCACGCGGCACGGAAATTCAATAGCTGGTTATGTAAGGGGCCGCATGGCCCCTAACAAGGTTTATTCCGCCTGCGTGGCTGTTGCTGTGGTGATTGAGCCACCTGCAGCTTCTACGGCAGCAACCGCAGATTTGGATGCACCGGTCACTTCAAGCGTCACCTTGGCTTTGAAGTCACCCTTGGCCAGCACCCGCACGCCATCGTGGATACGGCGTACAAGGCCGCTTTCCAGCAGGACAGCCTCGGTAATCGGCTTTTTCGCGTCGATCTTCTTGGCGTCGATGAACTTTTGCAGGATGCCCAGATTCACAACCGCGTGGCGCTTGGAATTGATGTTGTTGAAGCCACGTTTCGGCAGGCGCATGTAAAGCGGCATCTGGCCGCCTTCATAGCCGTTGAGTGCCACACCCGAACGGGATTTCTGCCCCTTGATACCACGGCCACCAGTCTTGCCGGTACCGGAACCCGGGCCACGCCCAATCCGTTTTCTGGATTTGGTTGCGCCGGGATTGTCACTGAGTTCATGAAGTTTCATGTCGCTATCTCCTTTGGCCGGAACTACCCCCCGTTAGCGACAAAAGGGGCAAACACGGCATTTCGATTTGATTCTCGTGAAGAATTTATCTCCACCGGGTGCCTATAGACCGCCTGAAGGGGGCATTCAAGAGGGGTTGTTGCCGGTTTGCGGCAATGAGAGGGCGCAGGGGTAAGGACATCGTAATTCCGAGCGCGTAAACCCCTGTCCGACGTCAAAACGTGGTTATCGGTTCCGGGCAGCACAGCGAAACTGCCCCAAGAACCGCCGAGAAACCCGACAGATCGACAAGGTTGAGGGCGAATGCCCTGTTCGGCAACAATAACCGCACCGGCGGGCCCGCCTTTTCACTGAGATCACCATTCATTAACGCCTCTCCGCCAGCCAGACGGTTGCTGCGGGGCGTCAGGCGTTGTGGAAATGGCACGGTGCCACCTTTCCCGAATTGTGACCCTGCGCGGGTTAAAGGGCGAAGCCCGCCGCGCATCGCCGTCGCGCACCCATGCGGCGGCGATTGGCTGAGGTAAGCGCGACGCTGAGAGATCGCACGCTTTTGACCGGCATAAACTGCCAGTACACCAGCGTTGCATCGCCCCCGCGCGTGTCGGCAATGCGCGGCTCTGTGCCAGGTGGGTAAGTGTCGACTCCGGGCCACATGCAACCGTTTCACGAAGATACCGAAACTGTCAGCACTAGCGGCCGTTGGAACTATTCCGGAGCAGCGTAGCTGCCATCCTTGTCGTGGATTTCCAGACCGGTCAGCGCCGGGGTGAAGATACAGAGAAACCTCAGATCAGATTTGGTGGCGCGGATGATATGACGGTCGTGCTTGTCGAGCACGTAAAGCGTACCGGGGCTGAGCGAATGGATTTCACCGGTGGCGACGTTTTCAACCTCGCCTTCGCCTTCAATGCAGTAATTCGCCTCGATATGGTTTTTGTATTCCAGATGCTGCTCGGTGCCCTGCTTGCAGACGGTATCATGGAGGGAATAGCCGAGCTTGTCCTGCGCCAGCAGCAGGCGACGGCTTTCAAAGCTCTCGCCTTTGATGTGGGAGGGCGTGTTGAGGATGTCGGCGAGGGATTTGACGATCATGCCAACCCCATGGCCTTGCGCAAAGCTGCGTTGATGCGGCTCTGCCAGCCGGGGCCGCCCTCCTTGAAGGCTGCGATCACGTCAGCATCAAGGCGGATGGTGGTCTGGACCTTGGGGTTCTCGGATTTGGGGCGGCCACGTTGGACGGGGGCTGATTTGAATTTCTCAAACCATTCATCCGTCGACATATCGGGAATGTCGTCATCCGGTTCATCGCTCAAGTAAGGGCGCATATTTTCTTTGTTCGCGTGCATTGGTCTTTCTCATGCTTATGATGCGGCGATTGGGACCGCGATAGGTCCAGGCGAGGAATATCATTCGCCCGTTCAGATATCCGACAGTCAGGAAACGCGGCTCACCGTAGTCAGCCCGATCATCCTCAACCGTGATGTGCGGCCTTTCAAACAGTATTCCGGCATCCGCCATGTCCAGTTCGCGGTGAATGAGCGTCTGCTGTCTTTTCTTGGGGTCAGACTCGATCTCCATTTATTGTTATTACAATAAATGGGGTTAGGCAAGGTTTAATGTAGTTACATTAATTCTGGGAGGGGCGTGCCAAAGCGTGAGGTCAGTGAACGGACCTCGGGGCGGGTGCGAAGCGCCCTTCCCATGGGGGAGGTCCGGGCGCTGACCGGGATGCGGGCATCCCGGGCGATTCTATGCTATATGTTCGATAGTCACATCCTATTATCACTGTGCGACACATGACTCGTAATATCCCAAGATGGCTTCAGATTTCTCAGGACGCATTCGATCCAATACACGTGCGCCTATCGGAGGCAGTTGTTGAAACCAACCTTCCTAAATTTCTCTCAATTGCACCCCTTGAGGCATATTATTTTTTTGTATCGTCGATAGGAACCGCATACGACGCCAACAAAGACGGAAATCATGCAGTTGCGATTGCTCTAACTAGGGGCTGTTGACGTTCAGGATTCCCAAATCACCTAAATTCTGATTCAAGG
>CAZMNO010000092.1:0-8167 GCA_964567685.1 uncultured Rhodobacter sp.
CCTTGAATCAGAATTTAGGTGATTTGGGAATCCTGAACGTCAACAGCCCCTAGCAAAAATAACCTGTGTATCGATCATTGCGTATGAAAGCTTCTTTCCGTTTCCATCATTCAGAGGGCCGAGAAATCGCCTATATTTCCCCCTAAAACTCCTCAACCATCACCACCCCGGCAAGGCTCTTGATCGCGCCTCTGATCTGCGGATTGACGGCAAAGCTCTCGCCCAGCGCCATTTCCACCTCTCCTGGCAGGTCTGGATGCATGAGCAAGAGGTTAACTGGCCCGCGTGATCTTCGCCCGGCGGTTTTGCCGGCCTCTTTCAGCACCCGCGCCACCGCCGGAATGGCGACCTCGTCGTTGACATAAACGCGCAGGCCCATCGCGGCGGCGTCGGCCACGGCACCGTCAACGGGCTGCACTGAACGGGCCAGCAGTTTCAACTGGTCGCCCTCGATATTCGCCTCAACCCCCAGAACGACATTGGCCCCGGCTTCCAGCAGGTCGCGGTATTTTTCCAGCGTATCGGAAAATACCGTGACTTCATAAAGCCCGGTCGGGTCAGACAGCTGCACAAAAGCAAAGCGGTTGCCGCGGGCGGATTTGCGTTCCTGCCGTCCGGCGACCGTTCCGGCGATCTTGGCGGCGACCGGGTGGCCCTCGGCGGCCTGGGTAAGCTCGGCCAGTGTCAGTACGCCCTTGCGTTTGAGCGGGCCCTGATAATCGTCAAGCGGATGGCCGGAAAGATAAAAACCGACGGCCTGATGTTCTTCGGCCAGTTTTTCCGCTGGCAGCCAGTCATCGGGCATCGGCAGGCGTGGGGTTGGCAGGTCTTCCCCGGCATCGCCAAAAAGACCGCCTTGCGCTGAGTTGCGGTCTTCATGCACCGATGCCGACCAGGCGACCAGCTGATCAACGCTGGTCAGAACCTTCTTTCGGTTGCTGTCCAGCTGATCAAAGGCGCCTGCACGCGCCAGCATTTCCATCGGGCGTTTACCGATTCGCTTGAGATCGACCCGGCGGGCGAAATCGAAAAGGTCACGGAAGGGTTTGCCGCCGCGCCCTTCAACGATCAGCTTCATCGCCTCGACACCGACATTCTTGAGCGCCCCGAGGCCATATACGATCTGCCCGTCCTTAACGGAAAACAGCGCTTCTGAGCGGTTGACACAGGGTGGTACCAGCGGAATGTCCAGCCGCTCGACCTCTTCGATATAGACGCCCAGCTTGTCGGTAAGGTGGATATCGCAGTTCATCACACCGGCCATGAATTCAACCGGGTGGTTGGCCTTGAGCCAGGCCGTCTGGTAGCTGACTACCGCATAGGCGGCAGCGTGGGATTTGTTGAAACCGTAATTGGCGAACTTGTCCAGCAGATTCCAGACCTCGGTGGCCTTCTTGCGATCCACCCCGTGATCAGCCGCACCCTTGATGAATTTCGGCCGCTCGGCATCCATCGCCGCCTGAATTTTCTTGCCCATGGCACGACGCAGAAGATCAGCGCCACCAAGGGAATACCCGGCCATTTCCTGGGCGATCTGCATCACCTGTTCCTGATAGACGATGATGCCTTGCGTTTCGTCCAGGATATGGTCGATCGAGGGGTGCAGGTTTTCCCGTTCCTTGCGGTTGTTCTTGACGTCGCAGAACATCGGGATGTTTTCCATCGGCCCCGGACGGTAGAGTGCGACAAGTGCGATGATGTCTTCAATCGTCGTCGGTTTCATGCGTCTCAGCGCATCCATCATGCCCGAACTTTCCACCTGAAACACAGCCACCGTTTTGGCGCTGGCGTAAAGCTCATAGGTTTTTTCGTCATCCAGCGGGATGGCCCCGATGTCGACCTCGACCCCGCGCGCCTTCAGCAGATCAAGGGCGTTCTGGATGATGGTGAGCGTCTTCAGGCCAAGAAAGTCGAACTTGACCAGACCGGCAGCTTCCACCCATTTCATGTTGAACTGGGTGGCCGCCATGTCTGAGCGTGGGTCTTTGTAAAGCGGCACCAGCTCGTCCAGCGCACGATCCCCTATGACAACACCGGCAGCATGGGTGGAGGCGTTTCTGAGGAGGCCCTCAAGGTCCTTGGCATAGCCGAGCATCCGGCCCACCACCTCTTCGGCTTTCGCCTCCTCGCGCAGGCGCGGCTCATCGGCCAGGGCCTTTTCGATGGAGACCGGTTTGACCCCTTCCACCGGGATCAGCTTGGAAAGCCGGTCAACCTGCCCGTAGGGCATCTGCAAAACCCGCCCGACATCGCGCACCGCTGCCTTGGACAAAAGTGCGCCAAAGGTGATGATCTGGGCCACCCGGTCGCGGCCGTATTTCTGCTGCACATAGGCGATGACCTCTTCCCTTCGGTCCATGCAGAAATCGATATCGAAATCGGGCATCGACACCCGTTCGGGGTTGAGGAAGCGTTCAAACAGCAGGGAATAGCGCAATGGGTCAAGATCGGTGATGGTCAGCGCATAGGCCACCAGAGAACCGGCGCCAGAGCCGCGACCGGGGCCGACCGGAATGTCGTGATCCTTGGCCCATTTGATGAAATCGGCAACGATCAGGAAATAGCCGGGAAAGCCCATGCCTTCGATGACGCCAAGCTCGAAATCAAGCCGCTCCTGATACTCCTCAACCGAAACGGCGTGAGGGATGACCGCAAGGCGTTCCTTCAGCCCCTTTTCGGCCTGACGGCGCAGCTCCTGCACCTCGTCTTTGGCAAATTTCGGCAGGATCGGGTCGCGCGTATGGGCGCGAAAGGCGCAGCGCCTTGCGATTTCTACAGTATTTTCAATGGCCTCCGGCAGATCGGCAAACAGGGCCGCCATTTCACCGGGGGTTTTGAAATAGTGCTGCGGGGTCAGAAAGCGGCGTGGTTCCTGTTGGTCCACATAAGCCCCGTCAGCAATGCAGATCAGCGCATCATGCGCTTCATACATGTCGGCATTGGGGAAATAGACGTCATTGGTGGCCACCAAGGGCAGGTTCATCGCATAGGCCATTTCGACGAAACCCCGTTCGGTGGCAGCCTCGGACGGCATCAGTTGGCCGTCTTCGCCGGGATGCCGCTGCAGTTCGACATAGAGCCGGTCTTTGAACGTGGCGGCGAGAGTGGCCAGCAGCGTTTCGGCCTTGGTGTGCTGCCCGTCCAGAAGAAGCTGGCCGACCGGGCCACCCGCCGCACCGGTAAGGCAGATAATCCCGTCGGAATGCGCGGAGAGCCTGTCCAGCGTCACCCGCGGTAGGCCCGCGTCGGCCTCGAGAAAAGCGGCCGAGTTCAGCTTCATCAGATTGGCATAGCCCTGTTCATTCTGCGCCAGCAGAACGATCGGGCGCGGGGCCGGTGGCTGTTCGCCGGGATGCGCCGCAGAGGCATATTCCATGTCGAGCTGACAGCCGATGATCGGCTGGATGCCACCCTTGGCGGCGCGCTCGGAAAACTCGAGCGCTGCGAACATGTTGTTGCTGTCGGTGACCGCGATGGCGGGATAGCCGGCTTTGGCGCACATATCCGGTAGTTTTTCCACCCTGACGGCGCCTTCCAGAAGGGAGTATTCAGAGTGAAGGCGAAGATGGATGAATCGGGGGGTGCTGCTCATGGGGGCGAGTTTAGGCGGTTTGTGGGGCGGATTGAACAGGGGAAAACGCGTTGACCAATAGTCCTCTTATATTGATATCCGTCTCGCCCGGTTCTTATTTCCAAAACCAATCACCGTGAAGACTCGCAGAGGGCCGCGCCCGAGCCTGGAGGGCGCTGCGAAGGTATATGGAGCTCGTGTCGCACAAATCATTGAAACAATACAGTTTTCACCAGCGTTGCATCGCGCCCTCCGTGCGGAGGGTCGGGCGCGGCCCGGCGGTGCCGCCGGGCGGTTTGCTTGATGGATGGCAGCGAATATCAATGGATGGCAGCGAATATCAATTCAAATTCGTTCTTTCACTCACTGAGACAAAAGAACCAAGTCTATCCCCTACCCACCGTTCCCACTTGGCAAATCCCCAATTTCCGTGTTGGTTGACGTCAAACAGGAGGGATCATGGGCAAACTGACAACACATGTACTGGACACAGCGCTTGGTAAACCCGCAGAAGGGTTGAAAATCGAGCTTTACCGGGTTTCCGGCAATTCACACCGCAAGATCGGCAGTTTCGTCACCAACTCAGACGGGCGCGTCGACAGCCCGCTTCTGGAAGGCGACGCATTCAAACCCGGCATTTACGAACTGGTGTTTTATGCCGGTGACTACCTCGACCAGTCAGGCGCCGTGACGCCCGAGCCGAAATTCCTTGACCAGATCCCGCTCAGATTCGGCCTGTCGGATGACAGCCACTATCATGTTCCACTGTTGCTATCACCCTTCAGCTACTCGACATATCGCGGCAGCTAACAAAACTCTTGTCAGATAAGAAATTGTCTGTTTGACTGTGTTGTCAGGCAACAAGGGGGCCGCGCTTCTGCTTTACGTCGCATCGGGCAGGATCGCTGAAGGCCTAACGCAGAGAACGCGGCGGACATCGCATGTGATGGAAATCGAGTTTCTTCTGAATGGAGAGACCGTGCAGGTTTCAGGGGAACCTGCAACGCGTACACTGCTTGACTGGTTGCGGGAAACCAAAAAACTCAAAGGCACCAAGGAAGGCTGCAACGAGGGTGATTGCGGTGCCTGTACGGTGATGGTTTCATCGCTCACCGATAAAGGCGTTCGGTCGCAGGCGCAAAATGCCTGCATCCTCTTTCTACCGCAGCTTCAGGGCAAATCCGTGCGCACGATCGAAGGTGTCGCTGGCCCGGAGGGTGAGCCGCATCCGGTGCAGCAGGCGGTGATTGATCATCACGGCAGCCAGTGCGGTTTCTGCACACCGGGGATTGTCATGTCGATGGTGGCCGCGCATCGGAACGGATTTCAGAACCACGATGATGTGCTGGCGGGCAATCTTTGCCGCTGCACGGGATATGCACCGATTGTCCGTGCGGCAGAGGCCGCAGCCAAGGCTGACAGCCCCGACTGGCTCTGGGAAGACGAAGACCTATTGCGGGCGCTGGATGCGAGCCCCTCGTCCGATGCGGCGCTGGCCTTGCCCCATACGATTGAGGAACTGGCAAGCTGGTATGTGGCCAATCCTGACGCACGACTGATTGGCGGGGCGACCGATGTCGGCCTTTGGGTGACCAAGCATCTCGTTGACCTGCCCAAAATCGGATTTATCGGTCATGTCAAAGAGTTGCAGGCCATTGATATAACCGAAAAAACCTTCCGCATCGGGGCCGGTGTGAACATGACACAGGTGCAGGAACTGATGGCCGAACATCACCCGGATTTCGCCGAGATGATCCGCCGCTTTGGCTCGACCCAGGTCAGAAACGCCGCTACGATCGGCGGCAATATCGCCAATGGTTCACCCATTGGCGACAGCCCCCCTGCCTTGATCGCATTGGGGGCAGAGCTGCATCTGAGGAAAGGCAGTGAAACAAGATCTTTGCCGCTGGAAGATTTCTTTTTGGCTTATGGCCAGCAGGATATTGGCGAGGGGGAGTTCGTCGAGGCGGTTTCAGTGCCGCGCCAGCCGGGCAACCTGAAATGCTATAAGATTTCAAAGCGGTTTGATCAGGATATTTCCTCGGTTCTGGGGTGTTTCAACATAACGGTTGAAGACGGCAAGGTCACCTCGGCGCGCATTGCCTTTGGCGGCATGGCGGCCACGCCAAAACGGGCGGAACGGGTTGAGGCCGTGCTGATCGGCAAGCCCTGGAACGACGAGAACATTCGCGCCGCAAAGGCCGAGTTTGCGCGTGATTTCACGCCAATCGACGACATGCGCGCCTCTGCCGCCTATCGCCGTGAGGTGGCAGAAAACCTTCTGACCCGCTATTTCGCCGAAAGCCAGCTAGGTCGCAACTACACCCGGGTGCGCGAGGTGATGCCATGAGCGTTGCCAAACCCCTGCCCCATGATGCAGCCCCTTTGCATGTGACCGGCGAAGCCCGCTATGTCGACGATATGCCAACACCCGAAGGCACGTTGCATCTGGCATTCGGAATGGCGGAAATCGCCTGTGGTGAGATCGAGGCGATGAACCTTGAACCGGTGCGTTCCGCTGAAGGTGTGGTTGCGGTTCTGACGGCGCTCAATCTGCCTGCCGCCAATGATGTGTCGCCCTCGGTGCATGACGAGCCTTTGCTGTCGGATGGGCAAATACACTTTGCCGGGCAGCCAATGTTCATCGTTGTGGCAACCAGCCATCTGGCGGCGCGCCGGGCGGCGCGGCTGGCCGAGGTCGACTATATCGAGAAACCGGCCCTGCTCAGCATCGACGACGCGCTTGCCGCCAATTCCTGTTTTGAAAAGCCCATCGAACACCTGAAAGGTGATCCCGAGGATGCGATTGCCAAAGCGGCGCATAGTGTTGCCGGACGGCTGGAAATCGGCGGGCAGGAGCATTTTTATCTGGAGGGACAGGTTGCCCTGTCACTGCCTCAGGAAAACGGCGATATGCTGGTTCATGCGTCATCCCAGCATCCAACCGAAATCCAGCACAAAGTGGCCGAGGCGCTGGGTGTTCCGTTTCATTCCGTCAGGGTGGAACTGCGCCGCATGGGAGGCGGATTTGGCGGCAAGGAAAGCCAGGGTAATGCACTGGCGGTGGCCACGGCTATTGCCGCGCGCCTGACCGGCAAGCCCTGCAAGATGCGCTATGATCGGGATGACGATATGGTCATCACCGGCAAACGGCATGAATTCCGAATTGATTATCAGGCCGGCTTTGATGCTGAAGGGCGCATAAGCGGGGTGCGTTTCACTCAATATGCGCGCTGTGGCTGGGCGCAGGATCTTTCATTGCCGGTGGCCGACCGCGCCATGCTGCATGCCGATAATGCCTATCATCTGCCCAACGCACGGATCGTGTCGCACCGCTTGAAAACCAACACCGTTTCCAACACCGCCTATCGGGGTTTTGGCGGCCCGCAAGGGGTTGTCGGGATCGAGCGGGTGCTTGACCATATCGCCTTTGCACTCAAGCGCGATCCGGCAGAAATCAGGCAGGTCAATTACTATCATTCCCACAAGGCCAAGGCCGGGGAAACCACGCCTTATCACATGGTTGTCACGGATTCGATAATCGGCGATCTGACCGATAAGCTGATGAAATCCTCGGATTATTTGGCTCGGCGGGCGGATATTGCCAAGTGGAATGCCAGAAACCCGATCCTGAAAAAGGGCATCGCCCTGACCCCGGTCAAGTTCGGCATTTCCTTTACCCTGACTTTCCTCAATCAGGCCGGGGCGCTGGTGCATATCTATTCCGATGGTTCGGTACATCTTAACCACGGTGGCACCGAGATGGGGCAAGGGTTATTCACCAAGGTGGCGCAAATCGCTGCTGATCAGTTCGGCCTGCCATTGAGCGCGATCAAGATCACCGCAACCGACACCGCCAAAGTGCCCAATACCTCGGCAACGGCGGCCTCATCAGGGTCTGATCTTAACGGCATGGCGGTGAAGGCGGCGTGCAATCAGTTGCGGGCGCGTCTCGTCGGGTTTTTGAAAAAACGCCACAGCGTTACCGCCGCCGACATCAAGTTTGCCGATGGCAGGGTCAAGGTCGGGCGCAAAAGCTTCAGCTTTGCCGAGATCGCCGCTGCGGCCTATCAAACCCGCATATCGCTTTCGGCCACGGGCTATTATTCAACGCCCGATCTCAACTGGGACCGGATCAAGGGGCGGGGTCGGCCGTTTTACTATTTTGCCTATGGTGCCGCCGTCAGCGAAGTGGTGATCGACACGCTGACCGGGGAAAACCGCATATTGCGCACCGATATCCTGCATGATGTCGGGCGTTCGCTCAATCCGGCGCTGGATATCGGGCAGATCGAAGGTGGCTTTGTGCAAGGGGCCGGTTGGCTGACAACGGAAGAGCTGGTGTGGAACGACAAGGGCCAGCTGATGACGCATGCGCCGTCGACCTACAAGATCCCGGCCTGTTCCGACCGCCCGGTGGTTTTCAATGTGGATCTGTTCAAGGGGGCTGCCAATCAGGCGCGAACGATCTATCGCTCCAAGGCCGTCGGCGAGCCGCCGTTCATGCTGGGCATCAGCGCGTTGATGGCGCTTTCTGATGCGGTAGCCGCCTGTGGCGATGGTTCGGTCTATCCGGCTTTGAACGGGCCAGCGACG
>CAZMNO010000093.1:0-7787 GCA_964567685.1 uncultured Rhodobacter sp.
GATCATTCCAGTCATGTGGGAAAGAGTATTCATCACCATGCTCCGCCGGCTTATCCGCAAAGGCGCGCTGGTTCTTCATACTGCTAGCGGCAGCCAGTACTCGTTCGGCGACAATTGCGGCACGCCAGTGACAGTCCGCCTGACCGACCCCAATCTTCCCCGGCGTTTTGTTCTGAATCCCGAACTGGCGATTGGTGAGGCTTATATGAATGGCACACTCACTATAGACGAAGATGATCTTTTTGCCTTCCTGTCACTGGGAATGAACAATCTGTCGATCGGCAGCGGGCATGGGTTTGAAGGCATCATCAGCCCCATGTTGCGCCGGCTGAAACAGTATAATCCTATCGGCCGCGCCCAGCAGAACGTGAAGCATCACTATGATCTTTCGGGCGAGCTATACGAGTTGTTTCTTGATACTGACAAGCAATATTCCTGTGCCTATTTCCGGTCACCTACGGACACGCTTGAGCAGGCCCAGGAACAGAAGAAAGCCCACATCGCGCAAAAACTCTGCCTTGAGCCGGGAATGCGGGTGCTGGATATCGGCTCCGGCTGGGGTGGAATGGCCATGACACTGGCCAAGGATTATGGGGTTATTGTCGTTGGCGTTACGCTTTCAGAGGAACAACACAAAACGGCACGCGAACGCGTCAAGGCGGCAGGTCTGGAGGATCGCGTCGATATTCGCCTGACCGATTATCGGAACGTGGGGGAAGAGTTTGACCGCGTCGTTTCCATTGGCATGTTCGAGCATGTCGGCCTGCCACACTACCGCGAATATTTCAGCCATATCCGCGATTTTCTGTCCGAGGACGGGATCGCCCTCATTCACACAATAGGTCGCGAGGCACCCCCGGGCCGGACAAGCCCCTGGATCACAAAGTACATTTTCCCCGGTGGGTATGTGCCGGCACTCTCGGAAATGACGCCTGCAATCGAACGGGAAAGGCTCTGGGTCACCGATCTGGAGGTCTGGCGGCTGCATTATGCGGAAACACTCAAGCACTGGCATGACCGGTTCATGGATAACCGGGATAAGGCCAAGGAGATTTATGATGAGCGGTTTTGCCGGATGTGGCGATATTACCTAATCGGCGCTGAACTGACGTTTCGACTGGGCCGTCAGGTGGTTTATCAGGTGCAACTGGCACGTCGGCAAGACGCCGTTCCGCTGACCCGGGACTATCTTATTATCAACCCGCCCAAGGCGAAAAAACGCGCTGCGAAGAAGGCTTAGCTGGCGGTGCGGGTCAGCCACAGGCAAGCCACAAACATTGACATTCGCCAATTCAAAAGTAACCCTCGTTCAAAACGGGGGGAGTTATGGACTGGTCTGAGCTTGGCAACTGGCGCGAATACACGAAAATCCTGATAGCCGTTTTCGCCCTCGTTTCGCCCCCGATTGTCATTCCCTTGTTCATGGGCGTTGTTTCCGGTCGATCAGCGGCTGAAAAACGCCGGACCGGCCTTTACGGTGCCATCGGGTTTGGCATCACGATGTGGGTGTTCATTTTCTTTGGTGCCGCTCTTCTGGATGTATTTGGCATCACACTGGCCGTCTTCAGAATCGCTGGTGGATTCTTGTTGTTTCTGATTGCCATAGACATGATGCGCGCCGATCCGGCCGCCGATTTTGAAGGTACTGCGACAGATACGTCGACATCAGCACTGGCGCTCGGCATCGTCCCTCTGGCCATCCCCATTCTGGCAGGCCCAGGCGCGATCTCGTCTGTCGTGGTGTTTGCCAGCGTGCATGAGTCCATTGAGCACCGCATTCTGGTTGCCGGTGTCATTCTGACACTTGTGGCCTATCTGATCATCATGTTGCAGGTGGTTGCTGCCTCAGACGGGCTGATCGGCAAGACCGCTACCCTCATTTTCAATAAGGTCATGGGGCTGGTCATTCTTGCGATTGCGTTTGAGTTTGTTCTTGATGGTATCGCTGCGCATTTTCCGCAGCTTGAAATCATCCACTGAGAAGCGGATCACAGACCCAGCATTGCATGAGCCTCATACGCCTTGAGATCGGGCAGGCAGGTCGATCCGTAAAGCCGGGGGTCTTCTGCAAGTTCCGGGAACAGTTGATAAAGTTCAACGCGGGCGTCCTCGTCAATACCCTTAATCGCGGTTTCTCCGGGAAAGAAACTTTCGGACTGAACGCCGTTTGACCAGACGGTCTGATGCTCATCAAACATGAAGTGGTAATAGGTTACGTCATCTGCATCGTAGTCGCGCACAATGTCGTTGTCGTTCAATAGATGCACCGCCGATACCAGAACTTCGACCTCACCAAACATCAATTCCGCCCGCCAGTCATCGATCATTATTCGGTGTTGTGGTGACACAACGAGATCGGCATTTGGTATATTTTCCCCAAGTGCGTTCTTGCGAATGCGCACCGGGCGAAACTCTGGGTTTCGGGCCATTTCGCGTGCTGAGACATGACGTTTCGATATCCACCGGATAGGACGGAAGCGCCCGTCGCCACAGCGTACATTGTCGCCGATACCAAGGTGTTCGACAGCAACAATCCCGGCTTCGGTTTCGATCTCCATCCCGGCAGCAAAACAGGTGATCACAATGCCCGCAACGCCTGTGCCGTTGGTCGATTCCACATCAATTACCAGCGTGTGAACTGAAGAATCCGAGCCGATATAGCTTATTGTGTAAACGTTACCGACATTGCTCCAGGATAGCGCACCTGAAATGTAGAAGGTATCGCCGGGATCAAGGCTCATTACCGTTATGTTGAAATCATCGTTGAACCCGGAAAGGTCCAGATAGAATTCATCGTCGCCACCATCACCTTCACCAGTCTCGGTCGGCGTGTCTTTTCCGAATTTTGCAATATGGACGTTGGTTAAAGCACCGCCGTCCGTCAGGGTGACATATTGTGTGTCATCTTCGTCGCCAACGAAATAGTCGGTGCCTTCGATGTTCCCATTCGTCAATGGGATGGTGATTGTCTCTGTTGCCAAGAGATTACTCCAGAACCAGTTACACCACCCATAAATACGATTCTCTTATTCACCGGCAAAAGCGGCGGTTCCACGGCGAAATCGTGGCAATTGGCAACAATTCTTAGGATTTATCTAGGCGTCACCCAGCGCGTTGGCGACGACCAGCACCGAAATGAGCTGATCAAACGCTTCTATCAGGCTGCAGTCCTTTGCGCTCAACCGGTATCCGCGAAGCAACGCATTTGATATTGTTGGCACTTCTTCGGGAAATCGTCTGAACAATGCGCTTGCCGTTGTCACCAGATCCCAGCCTTCAGGCTTCATCCGGCTATCTTCAAAATCAACAGCATAAAGCCGTTTATCTTGACCAAGTATGAAGTTGCTCAGCGCATTGTCATTATGCGCCAGTGTCAAACGATTGATTTGCGTTTGCTCAAGAATTGGGCGTTGCTGTTCAAGCACTTCGGGGTTGAAACCTTCCTGATAGTTCAAAAGATATTCAGCCCAACTGCCGCTTTGAGGTTCTGCCGGTGCAGTGTTGGACACAGCACCAAACCACTGCCCCATATGCTCTGCTGTCAGCATAAGATTGTCAGCGGTCAAAACCTCGTTCAGGGCTGTGCCCTCGATATAGCTGGTGACGATCAGCCGCTGCGGTTCGGCAACGAACAGGAGGCGGGGTACCTGCGTTGCATTCAACAGCTCCAGCGCCCTGCGTTCGCGAACAAAGGCGGCCATCGCTGTGTCATCGCCATTAAACAGCTTTGCAAAAGCTGCTTTTTCACCAATCTGAACCTTCATCGCTGTTGCAACGTCAGATGATTTCAGCAATTCGACACCGAGTTCGGATTCCTGATGACCCGGAACCAGCACTCCGGCGATGATATCACCTATGGCACCGAGCTGTTTTTCAATCTCTGCGCGTTCCATATAACTCCTCAGATCATTTTGATGACGTCTTTGTCGATCGACAGCATGTAGCCCTTGCGGCTGATGGTCTTGATCAGCAGTTCCGACACGATCTGATTGCCCAGAGCATCGCGCAATCGTTTGATTCGCGTGGCACCCGCTGCTTCTTCGCAATCGGTTTTGTCCTTGCCGGTGATCATTGCCTCAAGCTCCACCCCGCTGATAAACTCATCATCCATCCGCGCTTCACACAACACGGCCAGCGCTTCAAAGGCGGCCTCGGTCAGGGTGAATTCCAGATTGTTTATATAAACGATAAGTTCCTCGCGGCTGACGATCAGGCTGCTGATCTGGATGCCTGCACGCTCAACCTCATTCATCCGGCGATTCATACCGGCGATGTTGATCAAGAAGACCAGCGCGGCGATCAATATTGCGGTTGAAAAGACCAGCAGCACGAAGATCACGACCCGATAAGACGTCAGCGTGTCAGAAAAGGCCGTGCCAGACTGCGCCAGAATTTCCAGCAGCTTGATTTCAGCATCACCCGTCAGGTCATCGTTTTCGACGAATATCTGCGAAACCCGGTCATTGAACGCATTTGCATCGGGCAGATTGTAAAACAGAAACGCCGAAGCAACGGCCAAGATCGCAACGATTGCCGCAATGCCGATGAAGACAGTGGAATTGCCACGCTGAAAGAAAGCACGGCGTCTAGTATTTAAGGTAGAATCTTCCTGCACTCTTGCGCCTCTGTTCCAACCCTTCCGGTCCGAACACAGACATAACATTAAGCAGGGTCCATCCGCCAACACTAATCCGCCTGGAAACATTCTTGCGAATCTTCTTTTTCTTGTCGCAGATCTTGTTGGGGACTTTGATAACGCCGTAGTGCAGCTTGAGCGGCTTAGTTTTCTTTGCTTTGTAGTCAACAAAACAAGCAGCTTCAGCAGGCGCGCTCAGAGAAAGAGCTACGGCCAGGGCACATGTATATACAAGCGTTTTCATCATGAGCCGAACCTAAGACTGATCACTGACGTTATTCAATAACAGCCCAAGAAAGCAACGGCTAAATCCGGTTGTTATCCGATAACAGTCGCTCGATATTGCCTAACTTTCCGCCCCCGGCCCAATGTCAATTCATCGGCACCGCTGCGGTTTCTCCCTAACACCAAACGTGCCAGCCCCCGGCCAATTCGGCCCTTAAAACGGTTAAAAGTAAAAGGTAACAAGTCATGAAAAAACAAATCATCGCCCTCGTCACCGCTGGTTCACTTGCAACAGCAGGCCTGTCAGCGACTCCGGTTCAGGCTGATCCTCTTGATGATCTGGTGCGCTTTGCCGTCGCCGCTACTGTTCTTGGCGCCATCGCCACCGCCGCCAGCGGCGCTACAACGACCCCGGCTACAACGCATGTTGCGCATGTCCCGCCAAGGGTTCACCGGCCGCATCGTCGCCATGGTCATCGCCATCACGCCCACCATTCGCACAAGCCCAAGCATTGTAAGCGCAAGCGGCACACCCGCCACGGCTGGGTGACATATTGGGGGCCCCGCTGCATGGCGAACCACGGCTTCCACCGTCACAACGGCCGCTGGCACAAGCACCGCCGCGCGCATTGGTAAGGTGTTTCGGGTATCTTGATCGTCTTTTTCCCCGGTTCCTGAGTGCCTGTCCAGACCTTCAGAACCCGATACACCCAGGACGGGGCGGATTTTCCGCCCCGTCCGCTTTTTGCCCTTTAGTAACTTCGGCAAATCATGGAAAATCGCAAAACACTCAGAAAGCGATCCCCGGTTGATGCCCGATTTTAGTTTTGAATCCGCCGCTCTTGCCCGGGGCGCAATTGAGATCGCCGGTGTTGATGAAGTCGGGCGCGGGCCTCTGGCCGGTCCGGTCGTGGCGGCAGCCGTTATCCTTGACCGATCAAACATCCCCCAAGGCTTGCAGGACTCCAAAAAACTGACCGCCAAGCGTCGTGAGGCTCTGTTTGAGGCCATCCAAAACACCGCTCGCATCTCAATCGCCGAAGCTTCCGTTGCAGAAATCGACCGGATCAACATCCTGCAAGCCTCGATGCTGGCGATGAACCGGGCGTTACTTGGGCTTGCACCCCGGGTCGATCACGCGTTGATTGACGGCAATCGGCTTCCACCCGATCTGCCCTGTTCCGGCGAGGCGATCATCAAAGGTGACAACCGCAGCCTCAGCATTGCCGCCGCATCGATCATCGCAAAGGTCCATCGTGACCGGATGATGGAAGAACTGGCGTGTAAGTTCCCGGGTTACGGGTGGGAAAATAACGCCGGATACGGCACAAAACAGCATTTAGCGGCGCTTTCCACCCTTGGTGTCACCCCACACCATAGACGGACATTCAGGCCCGTCCACAATATCTTGTATCAAGAAAAATAAATAAGTTATTGATTCAAAAAAGAAATTGACGGCGAATCATCTTTGACTCATCTTAGGCGCAATAAAAAGTGCGACACGCATGGGGCAGAGATGGCGAAGAAGAAGACTGCAAAGGGCGAGCAGGCGCTCCCCCTCAATCAGATAATTGATGGTGATTGCATTGACGTGATGCAAAGCCTGCCGGCGGAATCCGTCGATCTGATCTTTGCCGATCCACCCTATAACTTGCAGCTGAAAGGTGATTTGCACCGCCCGGACAGTTCCAAAGTCGATGCGGTTGATGATCATTGGGATCAGTTTGACAGTTTCGCTGTCTACGACAAATTCACACGGGAATGGCTAGCCGCCGCAAAGCGCCTGTTAAAACCAAACGGGGCAATCTGGGTCATTGGTTCCTATCACAACATTTTCCGGGTTGGCGCTGAAATGCAGAATGCCGGTCTGTGGATTCTGAATGACGTCGTCTGGCGAAAATCCAACCCGATGCCGAATTTCCGCGGTATGCGACTGACCAATGCGCATGAAACGATGATCTGGGCGTCGAAGTCTGAAAACTCTAAATATACATTCAACTACGAGGCGCTGAAGGCGCTGAACGAAGGCATCCAGATGCGGTCAGACTGGGTTTTGCCGATCTGCAACGGCCATGAACGGCTGAAAGATGCAAACGGCAACAAGGCGCATCCGACGCAAAAGCCGGAAAGCCTGCTGCACCGGGTGCTTGTCGGGTCGACAAATCCGGGTGACGTGGTGCTTGATCCGTTCTTCGGAACCGGTACGACGGGTGCGGTTGCAAAAAAACTCGGTCGGGATTTCATCGGTATCGAGCGCGAGGAAGCCTATCGCCAGGTCGCCCGCCGCCGGATCGAAAACGTGCGCAAATACGACCGCACATCGCTGGAGGTTTCGACTTCCAAACGCGCGGAACCCCGTGTTCCTTTCGGTCAGCTTGTCGAGCGCGGGATGCTCAACCCAGGTGAAGTGCTTACTTCGCTCAACGGGCGCTACAATGCCAAGGTGCGTGCAGATGGCACGCTGATTTCCAACGATACGCGTGGATCAATCCATCAGGTTGGGGCTGCTCTGGAGGGTGCACCTTCCTGCAATGGCTGGACATTCTGGGGTTTCAAAAGGGACGGCAAGACCATCCCGATCGACATCCTGCGCCAGCAAATTCGCGCCGAGATGCAGACAAAGGCAAACTGATACTGCGAAACTGACAGCCAAACGATATCGCAACGAACCCAAGGCACCTGCATGTTTCCTTGTGTGTCAGGCATGATCTCAGGTGGTTGTTGAAGCAACGGGCGATGTGTCTCCCGGCTGTTGTCAAATGGATGGGCCGGCAACAGAGCCGGACTGAGCCGCATCAGGTTGATGCGGGTGAACTGTAGAAAAGCTCATCGGGCAATCTGCCGAGACACAGACACACGCATAATCCAACTGACCAGTAGACCAGTAGACCAGTAGACCAGTAGACCAGTAGACCAGTAGACCAGT
>CAZMNO010000094.1:0-7647 GCA_964567685.1 uncultured Rhodobacter sp.
TCTCTCTCGCAGCAACCATGATCGAACTGAAATGAACGTCAACAGGCCCTAGTCATCTCACTATTTCTTTCCTGGATCGCAGGTTCGGCCCTTGCCGCCGGTCAAACCAAAGAAGTTTGGCAGGCCAAATGGCAGGGCGGCAAATGCACATTGATCCTGAATTATGACACTGAGCGATTGCAGGGTACTGTCAAAAAGCAAAAACCCTGCGGTAAGCTTTTACGAACAGCCAAATCATTTGTGTACACCGATGACACCCGCAATCACATGATCCTGTTCAGCCGCAAAAACGCCAAGGGGGATATGTTGGGCAGTTTCGACAGAACCGGAAGGAACAACATGGTCGGCTCCGTTGGCGATGGTCAAGCCGTCGAGCTCTTTTTGTCCTCGTCATCATCTGTATCGGTGACGAGTGGGTCAACCAGTGATACTGGCAGTTCTGCCGGATCGTCCCAAACTTCGAACAGTGGCGATTGCATGCGATATGCAAATAATCGCAAATGCGCCGTTGCCCAGGACATGAAGAACCCTTCAATTCCGGCCTTTCAAACCATTCGGATGAAAGCGCTGGCCCCACAACCGATCTATCCGTTTTCCGGCGGTAAAGGGATCGCGAAAAGTGAAAAAGTCACACGTGGTTCCTGCCTTGAAGTAAAGAAATGCGAGCGTGCGTTCAATTCCAGTGAAGACTGGTGCGAAATGGTGTTGTCCGATGGGTTCTTTACTGGCTGGGTCAAGCGCCAGGACACCGATTGGGTTTACCTGCGACAGGGGTGCTGATCTGGCCATCAGCCGAGAACCCCGGCGGGTTATTCTTTGCTGGTCCTGGCCGGTCTTCGAGGCAATATCTTAGTTGTGGCACTGCTCCGGCGCGCCTTCCAGTTCTTGCCGCGGAAAGAAGATGTGGTAATTGGCCAGCTGCACCTCAAATCCGGCATTTGCCCAGCCCCAACGACCGGCGCCCAGAAATTCGCTGACGGCATCGCAATCCTTGCCGAGAAAGATAATTTCAGGCCCCTTTACCTCGCGGATATCAGCCCCACTGCCGACCAGCCGGGTTTTGGGATAGACCGAAGTTAGAATCGAGCCATTTTCATTCACCGTCTGAGTATATTCATCACCATAGCCAGAGACATAAACAAAAGCGTTCTGGGCCGTGGCCATTGGTGTTGGGAGCAAGAAAAGGCAGGTGAGGAGGGTGGCATACTGGTAAGTTTTCATTGGAGAAATCCCTTTTCGCAGTGAAAAGATACCCTCAGCCTATACCAGCACCCCGTCTGCGGCAATCATCGTCTTTCCGCCGAGATAGGGGTGCAAGGCGGGGGGTATCCACACCGATCCATCCTCTTGCTGGCCGTTCTCCAAAACCGCTATCAGACAGCGCCCGACAGCAAGGCCCGAGCCGTTGAGCGTGTGCACATAATCCGGCTTCTTGGCGCCTTCGGGACGGTAACGCGCATTCATCCGGCGTGCCTGGAAATCACCGCAGACCGAGCAGGAGGATATTTCGCGATACGTACCCTGACCGGGCAGCCAGACCTCGATATCATGGGTGCGGCGCGCCCCGAACCCCATGTCGCCGGTGGACAGAACGACCGTGCGATAAGGCAGGATCAGTGCCTCCAGAATACGTTCGGCACAGCGGGTCATGCGATCAAGCTCGGCCCGGCTGTCTTCGGGGCGGGTGATCGACACCATCTCGACCTTTTCAAACTGGTGCTGGCGCAGCATGCCTGCCGTATCCTTGCCTGCCGATCCGGCTTCGGAGCGGAAACACTGCGAATGCGCGGTCATGCGTTTGGGCAGGTCGCTTTCCTCCATGATGCTGTCGACGACCATATTGGTCAGCGTGACCTCAGACGTCGGGATCAGCCACCAGCCATTGGTGGTTTGGTAGCTGTCTTCAGCAAATTTGGGCAGCTGTCCGGTGCCGATCATCGCCTCGTCACGCACCAGAACCGGGGTCCACATCTCGGTCAGGCCGTTTTCGTTGATATGAGTATCGAGCATGAACTGCGCCAGCGCCCGGTGCAGCCTGACAACAGCACCCGAGAGGACGACGAAACGCGCACCGGAAAGTTTGGCAGCAGTCTTGAAATCCATCCCCGGTTTGACGGCCGGAATGTCGAAATGCTCAAGCGGCGTGAAATCGAAACTGCGCGGATTGCCCCAGCGGTTTATCTCAACATTGTCGTCCTCATCCACCCCGTCCGGCACATCGTCATGCGGAGCATTGGGCAGGCCCATCAGGATGTCAGTGAGGCGGGCGTTTTCATCTTTCGCCTGATCTTCAAGGCTGGCGATTTCATCCTTCTTCTCGGCAACCAGCTTGCGCAGACGCTCAAATTCCGCCTCGTCGCCCTTGGCCTTGGCCGCGCCGACCTCTTTGGAGGCTGCATTGCGTTCTGCCTGCGCGGTTTCCGCCGCCAGAATTTTCGCCCGCCGCGCCTCATCAATCGCCAGGATATCTGAAGCCATCGGCGCGAGCCCCCGTCGCGCAAGGAGGGCATCAAACCCATCGGGGTTGTCGCGGATCAGGCGGATGTCGTGCATGAGAGAAGGCCTTTGATTGAAGTCGGGATTCGTCTTTCGGGTTATGCCTGAAAGACCGATTGAGTGAAAGACGCTTGTGTGTGTTCAATTCGCTTGCCACGGAGCCGGACCGACCACCCGCACTCGATCAATACTCTGACGCTCAAATCTCAATTGACCGGTTAATATAGGAGGACACCGCCCAAGCTTGTGACGGCGGGGTATTCCCGTTGCCTGAGTGCCGGTGCCTCTCAATGAAAGCACTGAGTTTTGCATTGCCGCAAAGCGCCTTCACACCCGGCCAGGACATTGACGCTGAATCTTCACAGCAGTCGCGATCATCCAATCCATGAGCATTCCCGTTAACCGGTAGACCGGTGGGCCGGTAGACCAGTCAACCGATCGACCGGTCCACCAGTCGGCTAGTTTTCTAGTTCATTGTGATTTATCTACAGGTTACAGGGAAGTATGCCGGCGACCCGGGTCAAATCGGGTGCTGCCTCTCGCGTGATATCAAGTGATGTGCATGTGACAGGCATTGCTGCCGATCAAAAGGAAACCGGCGGCAGGGCCAGACCAGATGGTAACAGCCCGATGGTTTTTTGAACAATCGGCGTGATTTTATTGGCGGCAGGTCTAAAATTTTCGCTGCTCACCCCTTAGCTAGAAACGAAACCAACAAGGCCACATCGCCTTGCAAACCCCTGCCACCCCCGCTAGGGTGCCGCGACTTTGAAACAGGCGGGAAAACCCCGCTCATCACGAGGAATTCCGTTTATGTTTGTGACCCCTGCTTATGCGCAGTCCGCTGCCGGTGGACTTGGTGGCATTGGCCAGTTCATGCCGCTCATCCTGATCTTTGCGATCATGTATTTTCTGCTGATCCGCCCGCAGCAAAAGAAGATGAAAGAGCACCGCAATATGGTCGCGGCATTAAGGCGTGGTGATCAGGTTGTGACGCAGGGCGGCATCATTGCCAAAGTGACCAAGGTCAAGGAAGACAATGAGGTCGAGGTGGAAATCGCCAGCGGCGTCAAGGTCAGGATGGTGCAGAGCACGATCTCGACCGTTCTCAGCAAGACCGAGCCCGCCGAAAAATAAGCCCCCGACAGGATCTGATCCGCCATGCTCCAGTTTTCCATATGGAAAAAAATCCTGATCTGGGGGCTTTGCGCCCTTGGCATCGCGCTTGCCACTCCGAATGTATTTTACACGCGGGTCGAGCTTCATAACGACGCGTCGCTTGAGCTGGCGCAGGGTCTGCCGGCAACGCCTGAACGGCAGGCGGCAGTGGATGGCTGGCCGGGCTGGTTGCCCTCTGCATTGGTCAATCTGGGGCTTGATTTGCGTGGTGGGGCGCATCTTCTGGCCGAGGTCAAAGTTGAAGAGGTTTATGCAGCGCGGCTGGATGCGATGTGGGGCGAAGTGCGCAATACGTTGCGTGAAGAGCGCGCCACGATCGGCACCATCAGACGGCAGGACAGCGCGCCTGACGAGCTGCGCGTGCGCATCTCCAAGCCCGAACAGATCGCCCGCGCGGTCGAGTTGGTACAGGGGCTGGCGCGGCCGGTCGTTAGTGTGACCGGCGTTGGCGCCACCGATCTTGACGTGCGCGGCGAGGATGGCATGGTCGTAGTCTCGCTGTCCGAAGCCGAGCGCATCGCCACGGATGGGCGCACGATGGCGCAATCGCTTGAAATCATTCGCCGCAGGGTCGATGCGGCAGGCACGCGCGAACCGACCATTCAGCGGCAGGGCGAACGACGCATTCTTATTCAGGTGCCCGGTATCGGGTCGGCCGAAGAGCTCAAGCGCCTGATCGGCACCACCGCGAAACTGACCTTTCACCCTGTCGTCCGCACCACAAGTGATGCTGACGCCAATCCTGGTGCCCGCAATATCCTTGTGCCCGATCTGGAAGATTCAGGCTTTTTCTACGTTCTGGAGAAAAGCCCTGTCGTCACCGGTGAGGAACTGGTCGATGCGCAGCCCTCCTTTGATCAGAACGGTCGTCCGGCGGTCTCGTTCCGCTTCAATCCGACGGGCGGGCGCAAGTTCGGGCAATATACGGCTGACAATATCGGGGCACTTTTTGCCATCGTGCTGGATAACGAGGTGATTTCGGCACCCGAGATTCAGGCACACATCCCCGGTGGCTCGGGCATCATTACCGGGCGCTTCACGGTGGAAGAGAGCACCGAACTGGCGGTTCTTCTGCGTGCCGGGGCCTTGCCTGCAGGTATGGATTTTCTGGAAGAGCGTACGATTGGCCCGGAACTGGGGCAGGACAGTATTGATGCGGGCAAAATCGCCACGGTCATCGCCTTTGCGGCAGTTCTGGTTTTCATGGTGCTGAGCTATGGGATATTCGGCCTGTTTGCCAATGTCGCCCTGATCCTGAATGTCTGCCTGATTTTCGCACTTCTCAGCACTATTGGTGCGACGCTGACCTTGCCGGGGATTGCCGGGATTGTTCTAACCATCGGGATGGCGGTCGATGCCAATGTGCTGGTGTTTGAGAGAATTCGAGAAGAGCTGAAAACTGCCCGCGGCCCGGCGCGCGCCATTGAGCTTGGCTATGAAAAAGCCATTTCGGCAATTGTTGACGCCAATGTTACCACCTTTATCGCCGCGCTCATCCTGTTTGTCATGGGCTCAGGCCCGGTTCGCGGGTTTTCGATTACGCTGGGCCTTGGCATCCTGACATCGGTCTTCACCGCGATCTGGGTGACCAGAATGCTGGTGTCGATCTGGTTCCACCACCGCCGTCCGCAAACGATCGAAGTCTGAGAGGAAAATAGATCATGCGTCTCAAACTCGTCCGCTCAGATATCAAGTTCGATTTCTTCCGCTTCTCCAAGGTCACTTTCGGGGCGTCGGCTCTGGCGATGATCGCCTCGATCATCTTGTTTTTTGTCATGGGCTTGAATTACGGCATTGATTTCAGAGGTGGCACCACGATCCGCACCGAAAGCAAGATCGAGGTGGTGGTCAGCGACTATCGCGATGCTTTGGCGTCGATTGATCTGGGGGACGTCTCAATCTCTGAAGTGTTCGATCCGAGTTTTCCCGAAGACAAGAACGTCACGCAGATACGCATTCAGGCACAGGAAGGTGACGAAGCGATTACCATCGAAACCGTCACGCTGATCAAGGGCGCGCTCAAGGTGGTTGACGAGGATATGCAGTTCCCTTCAGTCGAGAGTGTGGGCCCGAAAGTCTCGGGTGAGCTGATCCAGACGGCGGTGATTGCCGTGGTTCTGGCGATCCTGGCGGTGCTTTTCTATATCTGGCTCAGGTTTGAATGGCAGTTCTCGGTCGGGGCGGTGGCGGCCCTCATTCATGATGTCGTGCTGACAATCGGGGTTTTTGCTATCCTTCAAATCAAGTTTGATCTGGCCATTATCGCCGCAATTCTGACAATTGTCGGATATTCGCTGAACGACACGGTGGTTGTGTTTGACCGGGTCAGGGAAAATCTGCGCAAATTCAAGAAGATGGACCTGAAAGCGGTTCTCGGTCAGTCGATCAATGAAACCCTGTCGCGCACCGTGATGACCTCTGTCACCACCCTCATCGCGTTGATTTCGCTGTTCATCCTGGGCGGCGATGTCATTCGTGGTTTTGTCTTCGCGATGATCTGGGGCGTTGTTGTCGGGACCTATTCGTCGATCTTTGTCGCCTCCAACATCCTTTTGCGGCTTGGCGTCAAGCGCGACTGGACCAAATCTGACGGCAGCGCCGGCACCCAGTTTGCCAATATCGACGCTTGAGCGGCTATCTGACCTCGGCAATTGAAGCGGCGCTTTCGACCGAAGGACTGTGGCTACTAGCCTTGGCTGTGGTTCTTGGCGGGCTTGTCAGAGGGTTTACGGGTTTTGGCACGGCCATGATCTATCTGCCCTTTGCCAGTTCCGTCTTACCCCCTGTCTGGGCGGTTATTTCGCTAATGGTATTCGATCTTTTCGGCCCTTTGCCAAATATCCCGCGCGCCTTTAAGGATGGCACGCCGCGGGATGTAGGCTGGCTGGGGCTTGGCGCGTTGATTGGCATTCCGCTGGGTCTCTTTCTGCTTTTTCGTCTTGAACCGGACATCTTTCGCTGGCTTGTGGCGCTGATTTCATTGTTCCTGCTGGTTCTTTTGATCTCAGGCTGGCGCTACAAAGGCGTGCTGAAGCAGAAAATGATGGTGACCATTGGTGCGGTAAGCGGGTTTCTGGGTGGCGTGGTCGGCCTGCCGGGGCCGCCGGTAATCTTGCTTTATATGTCAAGTTCCAGTGCCATTGCTTCGATACGTGCCAATATTCTGCTGTATCTCGTGCTCTTTGATCTCTTTGCCTTTGGTGTCATGGCAGTTTCAGAGCGTCTGGCGCTGACACCCGTCATCATTGGCGCGATTTTGACCTTGCCCTATCTTTTTGGAAATGTACTCGGTGCCATGCTGTTTCGCCCCGAACGCGAGAAAACCTATCGCATTGTGGCCTATATGCTGATCGCTGCAGCAGCATTGAGCAATCTGCCGATTTGGAGCAACCCGGGGGTCTTAAATTGACCGGAATTCTATTTGACGAACCACAGCCGATTGACAGCTACGGACCCGGATTTTTTCGCGTGGCCGGTGTGATCCATCAAGGGTCGGTTTCGATTTTACCGGCGCGATTGCTTGGCTGGGGCGGGTATGAGGATGTCGATCCGATTCTTCAATCGGCGGATCAGGTGGATATTCTGGTGCTTGGCACCGGTGCTGAGCTTAAGCCCCTACCCGATGAGTTTCAGAGTTGCCTTGAAACGGTCGGCATCGGGGTTGAATGGATGGCAACACCAGCCGCCTGCCGTACCTATAATTTGCTTCTTGCCGAAGGGCGCAGGGTCGCAGCGGTGTTATTTCCGATTTGAATTTGATGGCAGACTGCCTGGCACAATCTTTGGTGTGCGGTTTTGTCGCAATTCAACCGGTGCCAGAAAAGTCCTGCTTTCTAACTTCTGCGATTTCGTTTTGTTGGTGCGAAAAGATCGCATAAATGGCAGTAATTTAACGACAATATTCGTCCAAGAGAACCTTATTATACCGCACCTACGCCAAAACCCGAAACCTCTCATGGGTTATGACGCGGA
>CAZMNO010000095.1:0-7473 GCA_964567685.1 uncultured Rhodobacter sp.
TGGTCTACTGGTCTACTGGTCTACTGGTCTACTGGTCTACTGGTCTACTGATGGACTGGTTTATTGATCTGCTAGTCTGTCGATCTATTGGCGTGTCGGTTTACCGACCTGTCAGTTAACTGATCTGCCGGTTTGCCGGCCGATTGACAGATCAAGGCATCGGTCTTTTGATCGCTTGGCCAGTGGATTTGCCCGATTTCAGACGGTCATGCGAAATCCGCTGATCAAAGCGCTTCACACCAAACCCCTGTTTGAAGCTGTGGAAACACTTGAGCGCAGTGCCCGAGCAAGCCCTCCCATCAATCCCTCACGCAATCCCCCAACTCTGCCCCACAAGTTTTTCTTCACCCGCAGCAAGGTAAGTCTGGCAATTCGAAAATATTGGCGTAACGATTGGCCGAAACGTTCACTCAAAGGGAACCCGAAATGAAAGCTGCTGTTTGTCACGCCTTCGGTGAGCCGCTGGTCGTTGAAGAGGTTGCGCTCAGGCCGCCTGAGGCCGGTGAAGTTGAGGTCAGCATCAAGGCCTGTGCCATCTGCCATTCAGACATTCTTTATGCCGATGGCGCCTGGGGGGGCACCCTTCCGGCGGTTTTTGGGCATGAGGCAGCGGGCCATGTCACGGCGCTTGGTGCCGGGGTCAGGGGGGTCGAGATCGGCGATACGGTTCTGGTCACGCTGATCCGGTCCTGCGGGCATTGCGTCAGTTGCGCGGATGGTCAGCCTGCACGGTGTGAAACCGGAGTTGATCGCGATCACGGGCCGCTCAGTACACTTGACGGAGGGGTGTTGAACTATGGGCTGCAAACGGCGGCGTTCGCGGAAAAGGTGGTGGTCGATCAAAGTCAGATTGCCAAAATCCCGGATGACATACCGCTTGATGCTGCCTGTCTTCTATCTTGCGGTGTGATCACCGGGGTTGGCGCGGCCACCAATACGGCCAAGGTGAAACCGGGTTCTTCGGTCGTAGTGATCGGCACGGGAGGCGTTGGCCTTAACGCCATTCAGGGGGCGGCGATAGCCGGGGCGTCAAAGATCATTGCGGTCGACATGGCGCAGGACAAGCTTGATGCCGCATTGGAATTCGGTGCCACGCACGGTGTTCTGGCGAGCATGGAAAAGCCATACCGGGCGGTCAAAAACCTGACCGGCGGGCGCGGGGCTGATTATGTTCTGGTCACGGTCGGGGCTGTCCAGGCCTATCAGAGCGCCCCGAAATATCTGGCGATTGGCGGCACGGTCGTAATGGTCGGAATGCCACCCTCAGGCGCAACTGTGGAATATGAACCGGTAATGGTCGCGGCCACCAGCCAGGTGATGATGGGGTCCAACATGGGCGATACCGTGCTGACCCGCGACATTCCCTATCTTGTCGAACTTTACCAGCAGGGCCGCCTCAAACTTGATGAACTGGTGACACGGCGCTACCCGCTGGAAGAGATCAACGAGGCAATCGCCGACACCAAAGCCGGAAATGCGCGGCGCAATGTGATCGTGTTTGACTGATTGCCCTAGTGCCCGCCGATCCGCCCCAGCCGGATGTCATAGTCAACCACCAGCCCGTAATCCGGGTCGTCGTCGTTTTCGACGATCAGCTGCCCGGCTTTCGTCAGCAACGCATGGCAATCACGCGACAGGTGGCGCAGTTGCAGGCGTTTGCCGGCGTCGGCGTATTTCCCCGCGACCGCCTCGATCGCCTGCAGGCCCGACTGATCGACAATGCGGCTATCCATGAAATCCAGAATGACCGTGTCAGGGTCGTCCTTTGGGGCAAACAGTTCCTGAAAACTGGTGGCCGAGCCAAAGAACAGTGGCCCCTCAATCTCATAAACCCGGGCGCCTTCCTGAGTTACCGAAGGGCGCGCCCGCGCGTGAATGCGCGAGGCGGCGTTCCAGGCATAAACCAGTGCTGAGACGATCACCCCAACCACCACGGCAATCGCCAGATCCTCGGCAACCGTCACCACGGTCACCAGTATAATCACCAGCGCGTCGGATTTTGGTACGATGCGAAGGATGCGCAGGCTTTGCCAGGCGAAGGTGCCGATAACCACCATGAACATCACGCCGACAAGGGCGGCAAGCGGAATAAGTTCGATAATGCCGCTGGCAAAGAGGATGAACACCAGCAAAAATATCGCCGCTGCGATCCCTGAAAGTCGTGTCCGCCCGCCTGATTTCACATTGATCATCGACTGCCCGATCATCGCACAGCCCCCCATGCCGCCGAAAAACCCGGTGACTGTGTTGGCCGCCCCCTGGGCGATGCATTCCTGGCTGGCCCCGCCGCGCTGGTTGGTCATCTCGCCGACAAGGTTGAGCGTCAGCAGGCTTTCAATCAGCCCGATCATCGACAGGATGACCGCATAGGGCAGGATGATCTGCAATGTCTGCCAGTCAAGCGGCACTTCGGGGATTGCAAAGGCAGGCAGGCCGCCCTTCACCGATGCCATATCGCCAACCCTTGGCACCGGCAGATCAAACAGGATCGCAACCCCGGCAACCAGTCCGATGGCCATCAAAGGGGCAGGCACCAGCCGGGTGATTTTCGGAGTCAGCCAGATCAGTGCCATGGTGGCAGCGACCAGCCCAAGGGTAATCCACAGGCTTGCCCCGCTCATCCAGACATGATGCCCGCTGCCATCTTCAACGCGGAATTGTTCAAGCTGCGCCAGAAAAATCACAATCGCCAGCCCGTTGACAAACCCCAGCATCACCGGATGCGGCACCATCCTGATGAACTTGCCCCAGCGCAAGATCCCGACACCGATCTGGATCAGCCCCATCAGGATCACGGTGGCAAACAGATACTGAACCCCATGCTGAGCGACCAGTGCCACCATCACCACCGCCAGCGCCCCGGTGGCGCCGGAAATCATGCCGGGCCGACCGCCAAACAGCGCAGTGATCAGCCCGACAATAAAGGCAGCATAAAGCCCGACAAGCGGTTCAACCCCGGCGACAAAGGAAAACGCAACAGCTTCGGGAACCAGAGCAAGCGCCACGGTCAGGCCCGACAGAATTTCGGTCCGGCTTTGCGACAGTGACAGATTCTTGAGGGATTTCGTCGAAGCGGCAGGGCGGAGCCTTTTGCTAAAGGCAGCCAGCATATTTTGATAAGGCACGTTTTGTCCTGTTCAGGGAAGAGTGGCAGGCCGCGCGTATGACGGGTTTTCCGGCGAAAGAAAATAGTCCGCAGCGGTTTAACCGCTCCTTTTTCGCTTTTCGTGTCGGTTTGCGGTTATTTGGTCGGGTTTTTGCTGGTGAATTGAAAAACTTGCCATCACAGTCAGGCGTAAGGACCGCAATTCAGAAAGGCCACAGTGTGAAACTCAGAGACCTCGAAATCTTTGTTGTCGGCACTCCGCCACCGGGTTGGGGCGGGCGTTACTGGATCTTCGTGAAGCTGACCACGGATACCGGTATCACCGGCTATGGCGAGGTTTATGCCGCCTCGGTCGGCCCCGAGGCGATGCGCGCTGTCATCAGTGATGTGTTTGAACGCCACATGCTTGGGGAAAATCCGGAAAACATCGAACGGATGTTCCGCCGTGTCTATTCTTCGGGCTTCACCCAGCGCCCCGATCTGACGGTCATGGGGGCGTTTTCCGGGCTTGAAATGGCCTGCTGGGATATTCTGGGCAAGGCGCATGACCGGCCGGTCCATGCTTTGCTCGGCGGGTTGATGAATGAGCGTATCCGCTCTTACACCTATCTTTACCCGCTGCCGCATCACGATGTCAGTGACTTCTGGTCGAGCCCGGACATGGCGGCGGAAACCGCATTGGCGATGCTCGATCTTGGTTTCACAGCGGTGAAATTCGACCCCGCTGGCCCTTACACGATGCGCGGCGGGCACCAGCCCTCGATGCGCGACATCGAAACCTCGGTCGCCTTTTGCCGCGCCATTCGCGAGGCGGTCGGGGATCGCGCCGATCTCCTCTTTGGCACCCATGGCCAGTTCACCACGGCAGGGGCCATCCGTCTTGGCAAAGCCATCGAAGAATATCGCCCTTTGTGGTTTGAAGAACCGGTGCCACCGGACAACCTGCATGAATTTGCCGAGGTCGCCCGACATGTTCACATCCCTGTCGCCACCGGCGAGCGGATGACCACAAAGGCCGAGTTCGGGGCCGTCCTGCGCCATGGCGGGGCCTCGATCCTGCAACCGGCCCTCGGGCGCTCGGGCGGAATTCTGGAAACCAAGAAAATTGCCGCCATCGCCGAGGTTTTCAATGCGCAGGTCGCGCCGCATCTTTATGCGGGGCCTGTTGAATGGGCGGCCAATATCCAGCTTGCCGCCAATATCCCCAACCACCTGATCACCGAGACCATCCAGACGGGCGGCGAGTTCCACCTCGCCCTGATCAAAAACTCGATCACATGGGAAGACGGCTTCATCCTTGCCCCGACCGCGCCGGGCCTTGGCATTGAGTTTGATGAAGACCTCGCAAGGGCGCAACCCTATACCGGTGATGGCCTGCATTTGCAGATGCAGGAAGAGCCGTGTGATTACAAAGAAGGCAACAACTTCGCAGGCGGCGCCCCGCCGCGCGAGGAATAATACTACCGAACCTGTCGGCAACTGAAATATAACACCAAGCGCGGAGCAAAGGGCGAAGCCCGCCGCGCATCGCCGACGCGCACCATCGCAGCGGCGATAGGCCAAGGCATGTACAACGCTGAGAGTTCGCACGCTCTTGATGGGTATAAAGTGCCAAGACACTGATGCCGGATCGCCCCCGCGCGCGTCGGCACTGCGCGGCTCCGTGCGAAACTGGTCAGTGTCAACCCGAGCCTGTTACTGCCAATTGCGTCAGCATGCGCGGGGATGACGGTTGCCGCGACGTCACCCCTCTTCCCCTTGATCCCCGCGACACATCACACCACATTCAACCAATCCTTTCTCGCCTGAAAGCGCACCCCTTGGCCCGCAAACTGCCCGTCATATTCCTGCTGATCACGGTGATGATCGACTCCATGGGCATCGGCCTGATCATGCCGGTCATGCCGAAACTGATGATTGAGCTTGGGGCGACCGACCTTTCCGTTGCCGCAACCTGGGGCGGGGTGCTGGCGGCGAGTTTCGCAGTGATGCAGTTTATTTTCGGCCCCTTGGTTGGCAGCTTCTCGGATCGGTTCGGGCGGCGGCCGGTGTTGCTGGTGTCGCTCGCGGCCCTGACCGTCGATTACCTGATCATGGGATTTGCCCATTCCCTGTGGGTGCTGGTTATCGGGCGGATCATCGGTGGCATCACCTCGGCCACGCATTCAACCGCCAACGCTTACATCGCCGATATATCCACGCCCGATGAAAAGGCCGCCAATTTCGGCCTGATCGGCGCAGCTTTCGGCGTTGGCTTCGTGCTTGGCCCGATGATCGGCGGGCTGTTGGGCGAGTTCGGCCCGCGCATGCCGTTTTTTGCTGCCGCCGCTCTGGCGGCCGCCAACACCCTGTTTGGCTTTTTCGTCCTCTCGGAAACCGTGACCGACGCAATCCGCCGCCCGTTCAGCTGGACCCGCGCCAATCCATTCGGGGCGTTCCGTTATATCGGCAGACTGCCGGGAGTCACCCGCCTGCTGATCGTCTATTTCTTCTATAGCGTGGCGTTTTTCGTCTATCCCAGCGTCTGGGCCTATTTCACCCAGGAACGGTTTGGCTGGGACAGTGGCATGACCGGTGTGTCGCTGGCCGTGTTCGGCCTGTCGATGGCGATCATGCAAGGCGGGGTGATCCGCCTGATCATTCCGAAAATCGGCGAGCACTACACCGTGGTTTTGGGGTTCGCTGTCAATATTCTGGCGTTCTCGATCTATGCGCTGGCGTTTGAGGGCTGGCATATATTCGTACTTGCCCCGGTCACCACGCTGGGTGTCATTGCCGGCCCGGCTCTGCAGGGGATCATGTCGCGCACCGCCAGCGATGATCAGCAGGGTGAATTGCAGGGTGTCCTGACTTCGATCTCTGCGGTTGCCGTGATTATCAGCCCCCTGATGATGACCAATACTTTCAGCTTTTTTACCCGCCCCGAGACACCGTTTTACTTCCCGGGGGCACCGTTTGTCCTGTCGGCAGGGCTGGTGGCATTGTCGCTGGTGATTTTTGCGGGGCGCAAGCGTTTGCATACCTACGTGCGGGGTTGATGCGGATTAGCGGGGATCTGCGCGACGCTCTGAAGTTGTTCGGACTTGGCGTGTATTAAGTGCCAGGAAACCAACGTCTGGATCACCCTCGCGCGCGTCGGCAATGCACGGCTCATTGTCAGGATCGGCCAGTGGAGTCAGGTGCTGCAAAGGTCATTTGAAAGGGCGGTTTTTTCCAAGTCAATCCAGCCCTCCCGCAAAAAAGGCCCGCCAAACCGGCGGGCCTCCCTCAATTTTTTAAGGCTGTGCCAAATCAGTTCGGCAGATCGCCTTCGATGCCTTCAACATAAAAGCTCATACCAGCCAGGCCATCGTCGCCATAGTCCTGTGCGGTTTCACCCGCTGCAAGCCAGGGTGATCCGTCCTGCTTGTTGATCGGCCCGGTGAAGCTGTGGATCGTTCCCGCTGCAAGCCCGTCGGCAATTGCTTGTGCTGAGGCCTGAACCTCGGCCGGGATCTTGTCAGAGAAGGCGCCAATTTCCACCATGCCCGGTGCAATGCC
The DNA here is from genome assembly GCA_964567685.1 of uncultured Rhodobacter sp. Taxonomy (GTDB): domain Bacteria; phylum Pseudomonadota; class Alphaproteobacteria; order Rhodobacterales; family Rhodobacteraceae; genus UBA5972. Next base: position 6,647 of record CAZMNO010000095.1, read on the forward strand.
GTCCCATGTGTCCATGCTCTCCCAGGTGCCGTCCAGAACCGCTTTGGTCCGTGCCACATAGTAAGGCCCCCAATTGTCGATGATCGAGGAAAGCCGTGCGTTCGGGCCAAACTGCATCATGTCCGATGCCTGACCAAAGGCAAAAATGCCTTTTTCTTCGGCAATGGTCATCGCAGCCGGGCTGTCGGTATGTTGCATGATGACATCTGCGCCCTGCTCGATCAGAGCGTTTGCCGCATCAGCTTCCTTGCCCGGATCAAACCAGGTGAACACCCAGACGACCTTGAACTTCACGTCCGGGTTAACCGCTTTGGCCGCCAGATAGGCTGAGTTGATACCGCGCACAACTTCCGGGATCGGGAAGGAGGCGATGTAACCGATGGTGTTGGTCTTGGTCATGTGCCCGGCAATATGGCCAATGACGGTGCGGCCTTCATAGAAACGGGCCGAATAGGTTGAAACATTCGGATGATCCCGCTTATAGCCGGTTGCGTGTTCGAATTTCACGTCCGGGAATTTCGCCGCAACATTGTTGGTTGGATCCATATAGCCAAACGAAGTGGTAAAGATCAGCTTGTGGCCGGAAAGCGCCATCTGGGTCATCACACGCTCGGCATCCGCCCCTTCGGGAACGCTTTCAACGTAAGAGGTTTCGACCTGATCGCCGAAAGCCTCTTCAACGGCCAGACGGCCCTGATCATGCTCATACGACCAGCCCAGATCGCCCACCGGGCCGACATAGACAAAGCCAACCTTCAGCTTGTCTGCCGCAGCAGCGCCGGTAAGACCAACGGCAAGCGCGGCCCCGGCCAAAATTGTTTTCATTA
>CAZMNO010000096.1:0-7371 GCA_964567685.1 uncultured Rhodobacter sp.
TTTCAGATGAAGCGGACGTTCGTGCCTTCTGCAGCTAATGACGGGTGAGAGCCCAAATTTACGATTGCTGCGTTTTGCTTCAACGTCAGCTATGGTGCCACCGCGAACTTAATCGACCGGTTCAGTCGCGCTTTCTTTCGACATGAGCTCTGAAATTATCCAGAATGGCCTGCCACCCGTCGCGCTGCATCTCAACCGGGTTTTGCGTCTCGGCGTCGAACGTGGTCTCCACATGGGTCTCGCCGCTCTGCTCGGTGAATGTCGTGCGCGCCTTGCGACCGTCATCGAGGACGAGCGTGATCGACTTGTGGGGCTCAATCTCCTCGTATGTGCCCTCGAAATCGAAGCCCATGCTTCCGTCCTTCGCTTCCATACGCGAAATTTGTTTGCCACCGACGCGCAGATCGACGTCAGCGCGCGGGCAGCACCAGTCGTCGCTCGCAAAATTCCACTGTGTAATGTCGTCCGGGGTCGTGTAGGCGCTCCAGACCGTTGCCGCGAGGGCGGCAACTGTCGTTTCGACGGTGATCTTCTGACGGGTCACGATGGTGTCTCCCTTGAACGCGATTTCAACCGCAATCAACGGCTGCTCTAGGCCCAAACTACCGTAATAATGGTCCATGTGCACAAGGCGGCCGATCGCAGTAAACTTGATTCGTGAACAACAAACACGCCGACTACACTTGGACGATTGCACACTCAAAAGGAAGTCTCTAATGCCAGACAAACTGAGCCTGACCACATGCCTATGGTTCGACAAAGGCGGAATCGCCGCGGCAAGGTTCTACGTATCGCTAATTCCTGACAGCCGCCTGCATTCTGACGCCGCGGAAGAGGAAAACCCAATGATCGTGGACTTCGAGCTTGCGGGCGTTCCCTATCGCATTCTTAGTGGCGGGCCCAAATACAGGCTAAACCCGGCTTGCTCGATTTCTGTTATGACACCGGACCAGGCCGAGACCGACCGCATCTGGTACGCGTTGGTCGCCGATGGCGGTGAGGCTGGCCGCTGCGGTTGGTTGGTCGACAGGTGGGGGGTCTCATGGCAGGTGTTTCCAACAGCACTTGCGACAATGCTAGGCGCATCAGATCGGGAGGCGGCGAGTCGCGCACAAAATGCGATGATGGATATGACAAGGATCGAAATTTCCAAGTTGCAGGCGGCATTCGACGGCGCATGATCGCTGCGTCCTTCGTCGAATGCAGACGTTCCGCCTTTAGTGGCGAATTACTGTTTCGTCCCGCCCAGCAGCCAATTAACGCTCAAAGAATTTCGTAGGCGCAGAGAAAGCCCGGTTTGGAGAGCTGCAGCGCAGCATTTCGCAAGCAAGCCTATGGTCGGCATTGGACCGCTAGCGTCGGGCCAATTCAGACATCGTGGTGGTTTCTGCCACGCTGCGGCTTGAAGCCCAGATTAAAAAATGCGCCGCATTTTGGGAACGTCCACTTTCAGCAATGCCGGAGAGTCGTCCTTCAGGTTATTGCGACATGAGGTTCGGTACATTGATAGGCTACGGACCGATCAACCCGACCGAAGCGATTGGGTCGGTGCGTTTCATCTATCCCAGGGAATAGCCAACGCCGCGAACGGTTCGGATATGGACTGCAGCGTCTGGGCCGAGGGATGCGCGCAGTCGCCCAATGTGAACGTCGACCGTTCGGCTTTCGACATCGGCGTCGCGCCCCCAAACTTTGTCGAGAAGCTGATCACGTTGAAACACGCGTCCGGGCCTTTCCATCAGTGTCCGCAGCAATTTGAACTCCAAAGGTCCAAGCGAAACTTCGTGATTGGAAACATGAACCCGGTAGGTTTCAACATTCAATTCGATCTCGCCCACCTGGATGATGTCGGCAGTGTTGGATGCGCTTCGCCTTAGGGCCGATCGGACCCTGGCCATCAATTCAGATACAGAATAGGGCTTGGACACGTAGTCGTCGGCCCCCATGTCCAGACCACGGATTATGTCTTCTTCTTCCGCGCGCGCGGTCAGCATGATGACAGGCACCTCGCGCGTTTCCGGCCTTCTTCGGATGCGGCGAGCAAGTTCGAGGCCGGACGCGCCTGGCATCATCCAATCCAGCAGGATCAGGTCCGGGACCTCTTCGGCAAGTTCCAATTCAGCCTCGTCGCCGTCTTGGGCGGTGCGAACTTCATAGCCTTCTTTGCGAAGGTTATAGGCTATGACCTCGCGCTGGGTCGCCTCGTCCTCGATGACCAGGATCTGTGCGCCTGAACTAGCCACTTTGCAAATCAGACAGGTTGACCGAAGTCACATCCTGTTTGGGCCTGTCATCGCTTGGGAGAGCGCCGGTAATCAGATAGATCGCCTGCTCGGCCAGGGCAGTGGCATGGTCCCCGACCCGTTCGATGTTTTTGGCGATGAAATGCAGGTGCATTGCGGGGGCGATTGTACGTGGATCTTCCATCATATGTGTCAGCAATTCCCGAAACAGAGAATTATAGATCTGATCCGCCTCAAGATCCCTTTGGATCACGTCCTCGGCCTTCGCCTGATCGCGGTTGACATAAGCATCCAGCGCATCAGCCAACATGGCTTCCACGACCCGGGACATGCGTCGCAGGGTGCCGTTGAGAGTTGACGAATACCGGAATTCTTCCAGCACGAAAGTTCGCTTGGCCACGTTGCGCGCATAATCCCCGCAGCGTTCCAGTGTGCTGGCCATGGTCAGGATCGACAGAACTGTGCGCAGATCACCGGCGTTGGGTGACCGGATGGCGATGACGCGTTCAACTTCTTGTCGAATTTCTTCTTCGAGATCGTCGATGGCTTGATCGCCGGCCTTAACCTGACCCGCAAGTTCCAAGTCACCTTTTTCAAGGGCCGTCATTGCGTTGTGAAGTGCGCTTTCAACCAGGCCGCCCATGTGAAGCATAAGGGTTTGTAGATGCTCTAGGTCACTGTCAAACGCTGATAAGATGTGTCCGGTGTTCATGGCTCTTTCCTATCCGATCCGTCCCGTAATGTATGCCTCGGTTCGGGGATCCGATGGTCTTGTGAAAACGTCGTCGGTGTTTCCGAATTCTACAAGATTTCCGAGGTGAAAAAAGGCTGTGCGCTGACTTACGCGCGCGGCCTGCTGCATGGAGTGTGTAACGATGACCACTGAGAACCTTGATGACAGGTCCTGAATCAGTTCTTCGATCTGGGCGGTGGCAATCGGATCGAGGGCTGAGCAGGGTTCGTCCATCAGCAAGACCTCAGGCCTGGTCGCGATGGCCCGCGCAATGCAAAGCCGCTGTTGTTGACCCCCGGAAAGCCCGGTGCCGGGGGCATCCAACCGATCCTTCACCTCGTCCCACAACGCCGCGCGGCGCAGGGACTTTTCTACAATTTCGCCAAGCTCGTTCTTGTCGCGTGCAAGACCGTGGATACGGGGACCGTAGGCCACGTTGTCAAAGATGGATTTCGGAAAGGGATTTGGTTTTTGAAAAACCATGCCGACACGCGCGCGCAACTGCACCGGATCGACGGCGGCATCATAGATATCTTCGCCGTCTAGGGTGATATCGCCCAGCACCCGGCAGGTCGGGATCGTGTCGTTCATACGGTTGATACAGCGCAGGAAAGTTGACTTTCCGCATCCTGACGGGCCGATAAAGGCGGTGACCATCCGATCAGGGATCTCTACATTCACATTATGCAAGGCCTGCGTGTCGCTGTAAAAAACATCGACATTCCGCGCATTGATTTTGGTGGTTTCGGGCGCTTCGGTTGAGCCTGTTTTGGTGTCCATATCTAAAATCTCCGCCGCCATCACCATTTCCTTTCAAACTTGTTGCGCAGAAAAATCGCTATGGCATTCATGGTTATCAAGAACCCAAGCAGCACAAGGATGGCCGCCGATGTGCGGCTGGCAAATCCGCGTTCCGGGCTGTCCGCCCAGATGAAAATCTGCGTGGGCAGGGCTGTGGCACTTGCAAGCGGGCCATCGGGTGCTGACGTGATAAAGGCGTTCATGCCGATCAGCAGAAGCGGTGCCGTTTCCCCCAATGCCTGGGCCAACCCGATGATCGTGCCTGTCAGAATGCCCGGCATCGCCAATGGAAGAACGTGCCCAAATACGGTTTGCTGAGGCGAGGCCCCGAGGCCAAGGGCTGCTTCGCGTATGGAAGGTGGGACCGATTTTAGGGCGGCGCGGGTTGCAATGATGATGGTCGGCATGGTCATGAGGGCAAGCGTCATCCCACCCACCAGCGGCGCGGAGCGTGGCAGACCGAACCAACCAATAAAGACCGATAGGGCAAGCAGACCAAACACGACTGATGGCACCGCGGCCAGATTGTTGATGTTAACCTCGATCAGGTCGCTGAACCGGTTCTTCGGCGCAAATTCTTCCAGATAGATGGCCGCCCCGATGCCCAAGGGAAAGGAAATCAGGAAACAGACCAACAACGCCCAGGCAGACCCAATAAGCGCGCCTTTCAGACCCGCCAATTCCGGAAAGCGGCTGTCGGCGTTGGTCAGCAATCCCCAGTTCAATGGCTTAGACACGATATCAGCGGCCACTAACTGTTCAAACATTGCGATTTGCGCATTGTTCAGGCGGCGGTTTTCCTCAGGCGTGTCACGATTGATCCCGCCTTTGTGTAATTGGTCGTAGGAATCTGACACCGGCACCGTCATCGCGATGGTTTGCCCAATCAGGCCAGGATCAGCTACGACCAGATCACGCAATTGAAATTGGGCGCCGTTGGAAAAGATTTTTTCGATCTGTTTCTTTGTGGCCCGGTCTGACAGATCAATGCCCGGAAGATATTCCCCCAGTGAGGCCGCCAACGCATCTTCAAAACCACCGCGGGGAAGACGTTTTTCGCGGATTTCTTCGGGATCGACAAAGACCTCAATTGTAACATGAGTTTGCACAAACGCGCTGTGTCCGCTGGCGACGAGCGAGACAACAAGCGTGGCCAACATCAGAAATGCGAAACAGATTGCCGTTAGACCAAGACCCTTCAGGGTACGTTCTTTGCGTCGGCGGCGAACAAGAGACGCTTGCACCAACTCGATCGTGGCGGGTTGATTTCCCATGTCTTTTTTGCCCTCAGTCATAGGCTTCGCGGTATTTGTGGACGATGCGAATGGCCAGGATGTTGATCCCCAATGTGACGAGGAACAGCATCATACCCAGTGCAAAGGCGGCCAAGGTTTTAGGATTGTCAAAGGCCGTATCGCCGATCAACAAGGTGACGATCTGAACGGTGACGGTTGTCACGCTGTCCAGCGGGTTCAACGTCAGCCGCGCGATCAGGCCCGCCGCCATCACGACGATCATGGTTTCACCGATAGCCCGGCTGACAGCCAACAAAACACCGCCGACAATGCCCGGAATGGCGGCCGGGAACAGAACCTTGGTCATGGCTTCGCCCTTGGTTGACCCCAATGCTAGGGCCCCATCGCGCAGGCTTTGGGGAACGGCGGAAATGGCATCATCGGCAAAGGAGGTGATGAAAGGGATCAGCATCACCCCCATCACGACCCCGGCCGCGAGGGCAGAGTTTGGTGCCACATCAATACCTAAGCTCGCGCCCATGCTTCGCATCGCCGGCGCGATCACCAGAATGGCGAAAAAGCCATAAACCACCGTCGGCACTCCGGCGAGAATTTCCAGCACCGGTTTGGCGACCGCCCGAAACCTCTGGTGCGCGAATTCGTTTAGGTAGACCGCAGCGAAAAGTCCGGTAGGTACGGCAACGGTCAGGGCGACAACCGTGACAACCAAGGTGCCGACCAGCACCGGGATCCAGCCAAAAGCGCCGGATGCGGCCACTTGATCTTCGCGAATGGGGATCTGGGGTTCCCAGTTCAGACCGAACAGGAATTCGGTCAGCGGAACCTTGTTCAGAAATTTGATCGTTTCGAACAGCAGCGCGGAAACGATGCCGATGGTCGTCAGAATTGCGACAACCGAACAAAAGACCATCAGTCCGTGGATCAATCTTTCGCTGCCCTGCCTTGCGCGGGTTTCAGGCTTCAAGCGGCTGCGCCTGAAAGCAAGTACCGCGATAGAAACAACAACGATTGCAGCGAGGAGCAAATAGCCCGACGTGGCCCTTAGCAGATTTAGGCGCGCGGCTGCTTCCTGTTTCCAAGGGTCAGGCTCGCCAAAGACGCGGCCACCGGCCAGAGATCTGATCTCGGTCATAACAAGGCTGACGGCCCCATCATCTGATGGATCAAAGGCGTCGGCCGGGAGGCTTGCCAAAACAATGTTGTCGATCACGGCCCCATCTAGAAACATCCAAACAAGAGTGATTGCGAGCACCGGAATGAGTGCGGACAACCCGGCATACATTCCATGATACCCGGGGCTTGAATGAAGGGTCGTGCCACCCAAACGCAACTGAACCGCCGCGCGGCGGTTGATCAGATAGGCAAGTGTCGCACCTATCAGCAGCAGGGCGAATGGCAGCATGGTCATTTGGTCGTCGGGCCTTTTGCGGTGGCCGGGCCCCGGAAAGGCCCAGCCAGATTTTGGCTATTTCATTTCCATTGGGGTTGCGTCCAGAACGCTATCCTGCAGGTCGTAGCGTGCGTCTTCTGACAGGGCGACGAGACCACGTTCCGCCAGATAACCGTCATCCTCAAGTGCATCGTCGGACATGTATTCTTCCACGAACTCTTCCAAGTTCGGGATAACACCGCGGTGCGCGTTCTTGAAGTAAACGTACAGTGGGCGCGAAATTGGATAGGATTTGTCGGCGATCGTATCTGTCGAAGGTTCAACGCCACCAATCTGAACGCCTTTCAACACATCCAGGTTTTCATAGAGGAATGAATAACCAAAAATGCCGATCGCATTGGCATCCGCGTTGAGCCGCTGAACGATCAGGTTGTCGTTTTCACCAGCTTCTACAAAAGGGCCGTCCTGACGCATACGCGAGCAGTTTTCATTGACCCACTTCTTATCAAACCCGCCTTCCTTTACGAAGGTCAGCTCTTTACAGCCCACGTGCATGGCCAGTTCAACAAAGGCATCCCGCGTTCCTGATGTTGGCGGTGGGCCATAGGCAAGGATTTCGATTTCGGGCAGGGCAGGGTTCACTTCTGACCATTTTTTGTAAGGGTTGTCCGCCCATCCGCCATCGACAGGCACCTGAGCCGAAAGGCCCAGAAAGATATCCTCAAGCGATAAGTCCCAATCAATGTCAGAGCTGCGCGACACAGCCAACGACAGGCCATCAAAACCAATCAACGCTTCGCTGATGTCGGTCACACCGTTGGACTGGCAAAGTTCATATTCAGAAGATTTCATGGCGCGTGAAGCACCGGTTACATCGGGAAATCCTTCGCCAATGCCGCCGCAGAAAATCTTCATTCCGCCGCCGGTTCCGGTCGATTCTACGATGGG
>CAZMNO010000097.1:0-7246 GCA_964567685.1 uncultured Rhodobacter sp.
TCAATGGTTTGGGATACACCTTAGCTCACTGTCCGGCTTTCTGGGACCACTTCAGAATGCCATGGCTGGGATTTCCTGGGCAAGGATGGTGTTTACGGGAAAGGCAGCCATTATACCGGCATCATAGGAATACGCGGTGCCGAAGGGCGTTCGGTTGAACAGATCGCCGCGCTGTTGCGCGATGACACCCATCTCTACACCCCTGACATGATCAACGACGAGCAAATGGGCCGCATTGCCGCTTTTGTCAGCCGTGGTCAGGTTGACCTGACCAAGGTCATCAATGTGGAAACCCGCGAGATCATTACCGGCGACATCAATGCGGGGCGTGGTATCTTCCAGACGGTCTGCGCTGCCTGTCACGGGTATGATGGCCGGTTGATCGACTGGGGCGACGATGAAGAACATGCTTATGTTGGCACAGAGTCGGTTGCCGCGCCTGATGAGGTTCTACACAAGATCCTGAGCTCGCATCCCGGGGCTGCAATGGTCAACCTGCGAGCGTTTGATCTGCAACATGCGATTAACGTGCTGGCCTATGCAGCGACGTTGCCTGTCGATTAAAACATTCTGGGATAGACCAAGGACAGCGGTTTATCCCGAACCACCCAAGGCACCAGAACCTCCTGCTGCGTTTCGGCTCCTACCGTTCCCAGGTATTGGCCGAAACGCAACAGGAGGTTTCTGTTTCTTGCTGAATTTGGATACCAACATCGTGGCTGGGCGGATTCACAGCCAGCCATTGGGCGAATTACAAAGGTACCCAACCGTATCCTGCCCCGCACACCACAGCTTCGGTCTTGTCACGCAGACCAACCGCAGCAACACCTGCGACAGGTGGTGGTCGCAAATTGAAGGGACTTTCGGCGAGTTCACGATAGTGTCGGCAGAATGAACGCCGAAAGCGCATCCTTTCCGTCAGCTACCAGCCACAATCGCGGCCTGTTTTTCGTGCTGGCCGCAGGCGTTCTCTGGTCCACCGTCGGCCTTGGTATCCGGCTGATAGAGGATGCCTCGGTCTGGCAGATATTGCTTTACCGCTCTGCCAGCCTCAGTACGTTTTTGTTCTTTGTCATCCTTATCAGAACCGGTCAGAGCCCGTTCAGGCAGGTCAGGAGCGCGGGCATTCCGGCGGCCATTGGTGGCCTCTCACTGGTTGCGGCCTATGCGGGGGGCATTTATGCCATCCAGACAACCTCGGTCGCCAATGCCATGCTGCTTTTCGCCTCGGCCCCGTTTCTGACGGCAATCCTCGGCTGGATCGTGTTGGGCGAGCGGGTGCGCCGCGCCACCTGGATTTCCATCTTCGTCGCCATTGCCGGAATCGGTATCATGGTTGCCGACAAATCCGAAGGCAGCGCCCTTGGCGGCAGTCATGCGGCCCTTGGATCAGCGCTCGGCTTTTCGATCTTCACCGTGGCGCTACGCTGGGGCAAATCGGGCGAGATGCTGCCGGCGGTCTTTCTTTCCGGTCTCTTTGCCATTGTCATAACATCGTCCATCTGTCTCAGCCTTGGGATGTCGCTGGTTCTTTCAGCAAATGACAGTGGCATCGCAATGAGCATGGGTGTCTTTCAGGTCGGGGCCGGACTGGTTCTTTATACGCTTGGCTCCAAAACCCTGCCCGCCGCGGAACTGGCGCTGCTTTCGCTGGCCGAGGTGCTGCTCGGCCCGCTCTGGGTCTGGCTGTTTCTTGGGGAAACCGCATCGCTGACGACGCTTGGCGGTGGGTTCCTGCTGCTGGCGGCCATTGTCGGCAACGCGATTTCAGGCACGCGGCGGCGGCCACCGCCGATTACGACGCCATGAGCCTCAATTGATCGACGTTCTACCTTTCAGACCCTAGAGTAAATTGAGACCCAGCTGGTGCCCAGTTCATCGCAATCAAACGAGGACCCTTTCAATGTCAGAAACCAAACTCTTTCGTAAGGCCGATCTAGACCTTGAACCGGTTGACGGCATGAGAACCGTCGGTCTGGTTAACACATCGTTTTCTCAGGAACTGGGCGCCGGGATCGGGGTGTTCGAGGCCTGTTCGATCCCGTGGCACATCACCTATGACGAGGTTATTTACATCCTCAGCGGCCAGTTCACGCTGAGGGTTGGCGACAAGGTATTCAAGGCCGGGCCGGGCGATGTTCTGTGGGTGCCCCGCGACACTGAAATCGTTTATGAGGCGCAGGAAAGGGTGACGTTTTTTTATGCGGTTCTGCCCGCTGGTGAGGCCCCTTCCACTGCCAAGAAAATTGACTATTCAACTCCTGTCTAAAGCCCCTTCCTCCAGATCCTGCCCTCAACATTAGTCAAGACATCGCGTTTGGCTTCACATATGTTTTGATTGAGACCGAGGGGGCAGCATGAACGACATCACGTATTCACAGCAGGATGTTCTGGATCTTTGGTTTCCGGATACCGGCCATGAGAGCAGCGTGGACAGCCACGCGGCGTTTTGGGAAGAACGCATGCAGGGCGGTATGGATGAGCGGATCATTTCCAGATTTGCCGGAATTACCGAAGCAGCGGCGAGCGGGCAGTTGGATCACTGGGCGGATACGCCGCGGGGTCGCTTGGCTTTGTTGATCGCGCTTGATCAGTTTCCTCGATCACTTTGGCGCGATACTCCTGCTGCTTATGGGCAGGACATGAAAGCAGCGCAATTGGCATTGGAAGGGATTGCAAACGGGGATTTTGCCCAACTCGCAGGCTGGGAGAAAGCTTTTTTCGTGATCGCGATCTCGCATTGCGAAGGGCCCGACCATCTGGAGCGGATGGAAAACCTGACCCCTGTTGTTAAGGGAATTGCAGACGGGATGACGGGTCCACTGGCCGACATGTCGGAGGGGTTTATCGCACAGCATGAGCGGGTCATGGACATCATTGCCCGGTTTGGCCGCCACCCGCACCGCAATCCAATTTACGGCCGCCTGTCCACACCGGCCGAGGAAACCTACATCCAGACCGGTGACTTTCCCCATGTGCGGCCGGTCGAAGAAGACCTGTCAGGTTAAAGCCGTCTGTTTGGTGGAAGTGGTCAATAGGGAATCCCATGGGCCTCTGCCAAAACTATTGGCACCGAAATATTGACACTCCTTAAGCGCCGTTGATCACCGCCAGCCGAAATTGAAGCTGACACTGACCCGCTCTTCGTCGGCCATGTTCAGCGGCACCTCGTGGCGCAGCCAGCTTTCCCACAGCAGGATTTCCCCGATTTCCGGTTTTACATAGATGAAGCTTTGCAGTTCCTCGCGGGCATCAGGTTGGCGCAGCGGGGCAGCCATCATCAGGGCAGAACGCGGATCCTCGATTTTGAGGGCGCTCGCACCTTTTGGCATGGCGACATAGGTTGTTCCGCTGATGATGCTGTGGGGATGAATGTGGGATGCGTGGGTTCCGCCCGGCGGCAGGATATTGATCCAGAGGCTATCCAGCGTGATTTCCTTACCATCAAGATCAAACGCCAGATCATCGGCAAATGCAGCCGCGTGCTGCAACAGAATTTTGCTCAGATCGTCAAAGATCGAGAACCGCCACGCAAGATCGTCGAGCGAGGCATAGCTGGTATAGCCGGGATAGCCGTTATCTTCGCACCATTGCTGACCGGCCTCGTCGTCTTCGGCGATGGACAGGCACGAGGCTTCCAGTTCTTCGGTGTCAACGGTATCGCCGAACTCGGACAGTTCGGCGCGATAAAGGCGCGTGGAAAAGAGGGATTTTATCTGGGTCATGCGCCCCTCCTAACCGAATGCGATAGGTATGGCGAGGGGGAGAATTTGATGTCGGATCACCACCGAGCCCGCCCAGGAAACTTGTATTCGCGTTGGGCTGCCCGGCATAGAAATGTCAGGGACAGACCTTATGAGGAATCTGCATCAACCCGGAAACCCCCAATCCGTTGGACAGGGGGTTACTTTGTTTCAGGAACAGCGGATCACACCCGCTGATCTGGTCGGCCCCAGCAAACTGCCGTGTGTGCCTTTGCAGCCTAGTTCGGTCCAACTTTTGCCGCGAGGCCTTTCAGATTGGCGTCCAGTGCTTTGCCCATAACCATTTTCAACATGGTCTGACCCATCAACCAACCAAGAGGGCCGTATTTCATGCGATACTCGAATGTCCAGACGACGTGGGTTTTGTCACCACCCATGGGTTTGATTGAAATTTCCGATTGGGCTTCTTTCAACGGCAGGGCATCCATTTCCGACAGTTTCACCCGGTATTTGTGGCCGTCTTCCCAGGCGGTCACCTCCTCGACCAGCGAGGTTCCGTTGGGGAAGTGATTGCGTCTTTTGGAGCCGACACCGTCTTTGCCATTTGTCAGCGCGTCAACAGAGGTTATCCCGGGGGAAAATTCGTCGATATGCATGTACCGAGAAAGGACATCCCAGACAGATGCGGAATTGGCGTTGATCGTGTGGCTGCGTTGAAAATGTATCATTTGGGTTCCCCTTTTTGTGGTGTGATCGACATTTGGCTTGGTTGCGCTGAGCCTTATCTACTGACACACTGCTGACAGCATGGTGTCAGCAGTGTGTCAGTAGAGATAAAAAATGCGTCGAACCGAACGACTTTTTCAGATCATCCAGATTCTCAGGGCTGCGAAGGTGCCTGTGACAGGGCAGAGTCTGGCCAGTGAGCTGGAAATCTCGCTCCGCACGCTTTACCGCGACATGGCCGAGTTGATTGCGCAACGCGTGCCGGTGACCGGCGAAGCCGGGACGGGGTATGTACTCGACGATGGCTATGACATGCCGCCCCTGATGCTGACACCGGATGAACTGGAGGCGGCGGTGCTCGGAACTGCATGGGTTTCGGCCAAGGGTGATCCGTCGCTGGCGCTTGCAGCCAGGGATTTGCTGACAAAGCTGACGACTTCTATTCCCAATGAGCTCAGGCCGATCATTCTGGATGCCGGACAAAAAACCGTGACCTCCCGCCCCAATTTCCGCGAGCATTTCAACGGTGCCGATTTGCGGCAGGCCATTCGCGAGAGGCTGAAACTGCAGCTTGTCTATCGGGATCAGGGCGGGGCGGTTTCCGAACGGATCATCTGGCCGCTTTTCATCGCCTATTTCGACGACTCCCGGATCGTCGTGGCCTGGTGCGAGACGCGGCAGGTTTTTCGGCATTTCAGAACCGACAGGGTGCGGGTATTGGAAAAGCTGAGCGACAAATATCCGCGGCGGCGGGCGTCACTGATCAGGGAATGGGAGATTCAGAGCGGTAAGGGGAATGCCGCGACTGGCTGAATGTTGGGTATGGTTTCGCGAATGAACAAAGCTGGCCGCCCGAGAAAGTTGCCACGCCTTAAATTCCGCCCACATCGCAGTTATTTCCAAAACGGCCCTGACCCCGCCCCGCCCCCATCAGTATCAGAAGCGGTGGTCGAAGTTCAGGTTCATTCCCACATAGGCCATGCTGCCGATGCCATCCATGGTCATCAGCGCGTTGAAGTTGCTCAAGCCGTCTGTGGAGTTGAACGACAGGCCGACCTCTCCGCCACTACCGCAGGAGGTAGTGGTTTCGACCATCTCACAAACATAATGCGGCACCACGGCCAGTTGCCAGCCGCCGCCATTGCCAGATCCAAGCGGGAACAGAAATTCTGAGCGCAGGCGGATATTGCCAAGGGTGACGTTGCCGGCATCAAGCGCCAGCGAAATACGTCTGCACCGGGGCTTTGCTGCGTTCTAAACCCTGAGCAGTCCTCTCGGCAAAGTAGCTGTGATAATCTGAAATCAAACTGAACGTCTTGGGTAACAGGACCGAGAAAGTCGCAATCGAAATTCCGGCCTTTCGACAGACCAGAGCCCCGAAAATCATGCCGAACATGAAACCCTGACGCGTCGTGATCAACGAGCAAAAAAGGTTACCAGCATGCCTGCTCGGTCGCCGACGATTCCACTAACCCGGTTCACCCGGAACAAGCACCCGGAGAGGATTTTTGCCAATCTGCATGTCAATCGGGAGAACCCCCAGATACTCGCCATCTCCGTAGACGAGTGAAGCCCAGAAATTATCTGCATCACACGCAACGCGGCATCTATCATGGAAACCGCTTTCAACTTTGGAGTGGCCAAGATGCTTTCCCGACATCGCCTTGATCAGCAGATTTACCGCCGCTGACCTGCCAAGGCTGGATGCAAACAGAACATTCAGCCGGTCAGGGTCTGACTTGGCATTTGGTGCAATGTGAATTCCTCCACCAGTGTATTCAGATGCCGCACCGGCAAGTATCAACAGCTCTTCGCTCAAATCACCGTCATCCAGTGAAAGTGTATACTTGTGGCACTTCAGCTTAACCAAACTGAGAAGCGCGGCGATCGTGTAAAGGAGCTTGCCCTGAAGCAGCGGCAATCTGGAGGCCCTGAAACCGGCTTCACTCAGCAAGCCAACGCCTGCGCATGTCAGGCTGATCCTGGAATAGTCGGAAAACGCCACATTCACGTATCTCGCGTGGTGGATCGTGCCATTTCTTATTGCCGCTTCAGTGTCCTTTGCGGTGCGAATTTGCAAAGACGCAGCAAAATCATTCCCCCGACCGCATGGCAGAACCCCCATCACACCACTGGTTTCAACGGCCTGCTGTGCAACGATATTTTGCAGCCCGTCCCCGCCACAGGCAATGACAACCTCACCTGCCTGCATTGCATCTTTGGCGCATTGCGAAGCGTGGTCTTCAGACTCGCTGATCAGGGTTCTTGCGTCCAAGTTTTGGGCGAACGTTGCCACCAGGCTTCTCTTTTTTGAGATGCTGCTTTTGCCGGAGCTTGGGTTTATCAAAAACAGGTACCGGGCATGACTTGTCATGGGATGGTTCAGCCTTCTTCCAAGTTTTGGTCGTACCTTTGGTCTCTGGTCGAATTATGCTTTCACCTGGTTGCCACTGCCAGCAATATTTTGTCGGAATGCTTACAGCAACTCGAACCGTCGCACCCTGTTCTAACGATTTAGGAACTGGCCGTTTCCTTATTCAACCTGCACACTTTCCATTTTCCCTTGAGAGATCCCTGATATGCGCATTGCTCTCCCGATTTAACTGTTCATTGAAGTCGCGCACAATTCAATTCGCGCTAACAGGGAGCTTGGGAGGTGATGTCGGATACGAGCGTGAATTAATTCAGAGGTAGATTTAGTTTGGGATTGACTGCAATTGACATATTCCCGTCAATTGCTGCGCCCGCCATCAATGCTGCCGGATTATTGAAGTTGGAAATTCAATGAGCCACGTTTTCCCCCGCCACACGAAAAT
>CAZMNO010000098.1:0-7149 GCA_964567685.1 uncultured Rhodobacter sp.
TCCGCGTCATAACCCATGAGAGGTTTCGGGTTTTGGCGTAGGTGCGGTATAATAAATTGAATTGGTTACGGGGATCAATTTACGGTTGACTTAAATTTTAGCAACCTGTCTAAAAACACATGTCTAAAAATATAGGTCTCGACATAATTCTCCATCAATTGGAGGTGGAATCGCCAACAGGCTATATGGCGGGCATGCATATTCGGTTCGCCGGACCATTAATTCAGTTTCAGACTTACGACCAGCGATGGATTGATTACTATACGGAAAATGGATTCGCCCTGCGCGATCCCATGATCGCCTGGGGCTTTGCAAAAGAAGGCGCCTCGCGATGGAGCGAGATCGAGTTTCCTGACACCTTTGACATTTTTGGCAAAGCCGCATCGTTCGGGCTTAAGTACGGTGTTGTGGTGTCAGTTGGTTCATTGTCATCCAGATCAATTGTAGGTTGCGCGCGCTCGGACCGGGAATTCGAAGACAACGAAATTAGACGAATCAAAGCATTGGTCGAGAAACTGCACGAGGTGACGGACCCTCCTGACAGTCTGACCGATGCACAGAGACAAGCCCTGCAGCTGATAGCCGATGGCCACCGCCATACAGCCGCTGCAGCGAAACTTGGGATATCCGAAAGCGCGCTGAAAGCCAGACTGAATTCGGCGAGGAACCGACTTCTGGCAAGAACGACAGCAGAAGCGATTCAGCGCGCCAAGGATTACAGGCTGCTTTGAACGAGTATTCCCGCCAGCAGGGTGTGAGTTTTTTCAACCTAGCTGGAGGCTACTACCATGAAGACGACTACCCTATCCTTCGAGAACATGCACGTTCACGGAGAACTGTTTGCCAACCTGTTAAGGGCGCGCAAACAATCATTCATTGTCCAGAACAACTGGGATCTGCCCGAGGCGGACGGGATGGAATACGATCAGTATGACACCCCGGCAAGCCGCTGGATCGCCGTGCATGAATTCGGCGAGGTTCTGGCGGGCATCCGCCTGACACCAACGACAGCGCGCTGTGGCATCTACACCTATATGATTCGCGATGCGCAGAAGGGATTGCTTGATTCCATTCCAAGTGACCTTTTGTATTTTGAGGCGCCGGTTGCCCAGCATATCTGGGAATCCTCGCGGGTGTTCGTTTCGCAAAATGTACCGGCCAAGCAACGGATGCGGGTTCAGGCCAATCTGATGGGCGAACTGATCACCGCCTCAAGGAACCTCGGGGCGACGCAGGTGCTTAGTCTGGTTCCTGCCGTCTGGTCACGTTGGATCGGCCGTCTGGGGCTGGATGCCGAGGCAGCCGGGCCGAAGATGGAAATCGACGGCACGAACACACAGGTTGCGCTGATGCATCTTGCGTCCAATCTGCACTAGCGTTTCATGCCTGTTAATTGACGAGTATTCTCCTCCATTCCCCCCTTACGGGGGGAGGCGGGGACCCTTATTTAAATGTTCGGCTTTTGGCGAGCCGATTTATTTCGTGTAACCGTACCGATCTGGCACTTTATTGATTTTACCAGTGAAACCCCACTTTGGGAGTTTCCGTCTTTTCCACGCTTTGCAGTGGCCTTAGACTATGCGCATGCCCGATCTGTTTGATCATCCAAAAACCGAACCAGGCGAAAGCACCGCACCGCGTCCTTTGGCGGATCGGTTGAGGCCAAAATCACTGGGCGAGATTATCGGTCAGGAGCATATCCTTGGGCCTGATGGCCCTCTTCAGGCCATGCTGACCGCCGGTTCCTTGTCGAGCATCATTTTCTGGGGTCCACCGGGTGTTGGCAAGACCACGATTGCACGGTTGCTGGCGGATCAGTCGGATCTGGCTTTCGTGCAGATCAGCGCCATTTTCACCGGGGTGCCGGAACTTCGTAAAGTATTCGAAGCCGCAAAGCTGAGGCGGCAGAGCGGGCGCGGTACGCTTTTGTTCGTTGACGAGATTCACCGGTTCAACAAAGCCCAGCAGGACGGTTTTCTGCCCCATATGGAGGACGGCACCATCATCCTTGTCGGGGCGACCACGGAAAATCCGTCTTTTGAGCTTAACGCCGCATTGATGTCGCGTGCGCAGGTGCTTGTGCTCAAGCGGCTGACACTGGCTGAGCTTGAGCTTCTGGCGCAGCGCGCCGAGGCGGAAACCGCTCGCGCCCTGCCGCTGACGGCTCAGGCACGCGATGCGCTTTTGGAAATGGCCGATGGTGATGGCAGGGCGCTCTTGAACCTCATAGAGCAGTGCGTTTCCTGGAAGGAAGGTGCCCCTTTTGATGTGGACGATCTTTCGGCGCGCCTGTCCCGCCGCGCCCCGAAATACGACAAATCGGGGGATGAGCATTACAACCTGATTTCCGCTTTGCATAAATCCGTGCGTGGCTCCGACCCCGATGCCTCTCTTTACTGGCTGGCGCGGATGCTTACCGGAGGGGAAGACCCACGCTATCTGATGCGGCGGATCACCCGCATGGCGGTTGAGGATATTGGTCTCGCCGATCCGAACGCGCAAACCATTTGCCTGCACGCATGGGAAACCTATGAACGGCTCGGCAGCCCCGAAGGTGAACTTTCCGTTGCGCAAGCGGTGATCTATCTGGCCCTGGCACCGAAATCCAACGCCTCCTATACCGGGTTCAAGACGGCGATGAAGGCGGCAAAGTCCACCGGGTCGGAGCCGCCGCCCAAACACATCCTGAATGCCCCGACACGCCTGATGAAAGATCAGGGTTACGGTAAGGATTATGCCTATGACCACGATGCCGAGGACGGGTTTTCCGGGCAGAACTATTTTCCCGACGGCATGGCGCGCGGCATCTACTATCTGCCGGCTGAACGCGGGCATGAACGCGAGTTGAAAAAGCGGCTCGACTATTTCGCCAGGCTCAGGACCAGGCGGCAATCTTGACATTACCCATGAAGCCAGACATGGACGCGCCATGACGGTTTTCTATGTTGCTCTCGGCGGCGCTATCGGCGCAGTGCTTCGCTATCTTGTCGCGCTCAGCGTCGCCTTTCCGCTTGGCACGCTGGCGGTCAATGTGGTGGGGTCGTTCCTTATGGGGCTTATGGTGGTGGCGCTTGCCGCCAAGGGGCTGGACCGGTTCATGCCGCTGGTGATGACCGGAATGCTGGGCGGGTTCACCACGTTCTCAGCCTTCTCGCTAGATGCCTTCAGGCTATATGAAACCGGGCGTGTCGCTGCGGCGGGGGGCTATGTGCTGGCCTCGGTCATCCTGTCGCTTGGCGCGATTTTCCTGGCAATCTGGTTGGCCCGCGGAGTGTGGGGATGAGCGGTGTTCAAACCCTGACCATCAGCGAGGACGAGGCCGACCAGCGGCTTGACCGCTGGTTTCGCCGCCATTTCCCGCATGTCGGGCAGGGGCGGATTGAAAAGATGTGCCGTAAAGGGGAAATCCGGGTGGATGGCGGCCGTGTGAAAGCTTCGTTCCGGCTGGAGTTTGGGCAGTCCGTCAGGGTGCCACCATTGCCAGATGCCGCAGCACCAGAGCATCTGAAACCGGCAAAGCCTGCCGTCTCCGCGGCTGACCGCGACATGATCCAAAGTGCGGTGATCTATCGCGATGAGCATATCATCGCGCTCAACAAACCGCCCGGACTGGCGGTGCAGGGTGGCTCTGGACAGACCCGACATGTGGACGGGCTGGCAGAGGCGCTGACCTTCGGCAACGAGGAAAAGCCGAAACTGGTGCATCGGCTGGACAAGGACACGTCAGGCGTGTTGCTGCTGGCCCGCAGCGGCAGGATGGCAACTGCCCTGACCAGGGCCTTTCAGGCGCGCACCGCACGCAAGATCTACTGGGCCGCCGTTGCCGGAAGCCCGACGCCGAAAATGGGAACGATCCGCTTTGCTCTATTGAAGGCGGCGGGTCATGGCCCGCACGGGGCCGGTGAAAAGATGATCTGCCTCCACCCCGATGAAGTTGCCGCCAACAAGGGTGCAAAACACGCCACCACGGATTATGCGGTTCTTGAAGAGGCCGGAAAACGTGCCGCGTGGATGGCGCTGGTACCGGTGACCGGGCGGACGCATCAGCTGCGCGCGCATATGGCTGAGATCGGTCATCCGATTGTTGGTGACGGCAAATATGGCAGCAATACCCAGACCAACGAGGGCGAAGGCTGGGGGGCTCAGCTTGGCGGTGATGTCAGCCGCAAACTGCATCTGCACGCCCGCAGCCTGTCTCTGCAGCATCCGGTGACAAAGGCCGAACTGCACCTGACCGCGCCTTTGCCGGATCACATGCAGAAGACCTGGGAAATGTTTTCCTGGTCAGTGAAATGGGCACCGGTTGATCCGTTTGCAGACGAGAACTGAACAGGTGGTGTTGTGATCGGCTCGACCAAAAAGCGTTTCTGGAAGGATGCCAGCGTCACCGAAAGCGATGGTGGTTTTGAGGTCCTGCTGGACAACCGTCACCTGCGTTCGCCGGCTAAATCTGCTTTGGTGCTGCCAACAAGATCACTGGCCGAGGCTATTTCCCGGGAATGGCAGGTGCAGAAGGACGTGGTTGATCCGGCAAGTATGCCGATGACCCGCCGCGCCAATGCTGCAGTTGACAAGGTAACAGCCCAGAGGCGTGAAGTCGCGGCAATGCTGGGTGAATATGGCGCCAGCGATCTGTTGTGCTATCGCGCCGAACAACCCGAAGAGCTGATTGCCCGGCAGGCGAATGCCTGGACTCCCATACTTGAATGGGCCGAGGCGGAATTTGCCGTTCATTTTGAAGTGACGAAAGGTGTGATTCCGGTTTCGCAAAACGAAAGCGATGTGAAAAAACTGGCAGATGAAGTGGCTGTGATGGAACCTTTTGCACTGACCGGGTTTCACGATCTTGTCACGGTGTCGGGTTCCCTGATCATCGCTTTGGCAGCCATAAGACACGCCTTTGAACCGGATGATCTGTGGGCGCGCTCGCAAATAGATGAAATCTGGCAAAGTGAAGTATGGGGCCAAGATACCGAGGCCATGGCAGCAGCAGCGGCCAAACGGCAGGATTTTCTGGATGCGTTCCGGTTTTTTGGGCTTGTGACTTGAGTGGTCTCCTGTTCCCGTAGTCTTTGAGACCGTTTTGACGTGAATACGGTAGGGGTATTATCCAAGCACCATCAAAATCTTGTGGGTCAATGCTTATGCACGGTGTTTATGTGGTTAACGCAAGGTTAACTATCAAATGCACTCTTGACCTGATGGACAAGATTTGACCAAAATCTACCACGCTGAGGGGGAATCCCTCCCTTTGCAAAATTTGATTCTGGCACTCTCAGTCAGAAATCCGCCTTTACGGCGGACCATCAGGAAGAGGTAAACATGAAAAAATCCGTATTTCTCGGCGCACTGACCGTTGCAGGTCTTGCGGCCGGACTTGCATCTGCAGGTACCGTTGACGACATCAAAGCGAAAGGCTTCCTTCAGTGTGGCGTTTCAACCGGTCTCGTCGGCTTTGCTGCACCGGATGCCAATGGTAACTGGGATGGTTTTGACGTCGCAGTTTGTCGCGCTGTTGCTGCCGCGGTGTTGGGAGACCCGCAAGCTGTCAAATTCACTCCGACAACCGGTAAAACACGCTTCACAGCGTTGGCTTCTGGCGAAGTTGACCTGCTGGCCCGGAACACCACCTGGACCTTCAGCCGTGACGTCGACCTGAAGTTCACCTTTGTTGGCGTGAACTACTATGACGGGCAGGGCTTCATGGTTCCAAAAGAACTGGGTGTTGCATCTGCTAAAGATCTGGACGGCGCGACTGTCTGCATTCAGACTGGTACAACTACCGAACTGAACCTTGCTGACTTTTTCCGTTCCAACAACATGAGCTACGAACCGGTTCCGATCGAAACCAACGCAGAAGCTCAGCAGCAGTACCTTGCCGGTGCTTGTGACGTCTACACAACAGACGCATCCGGTCTTGCCGCGACTCGCGCAACTTTCGAAAACCCTGGCGACCATACATTGCTGCCGGAAATCATCTCGAAAGAGCCGCTCGGTCCACTTGTACGTCATGGCGACGACCAGTGGGGCGACATCGTTCGCTGGACTCTGAACGCGCTGATCACAGCTGAAGAACTGGGCGTGACGTCTGCTAATCTTGGCGAAATGGCCAAAGGCACCAACAACCCGGAAATCAACCGTCTGATGGGCACCGAAGGTGACCTTGGTGGTATGCTCGGCCTTGATAAAGATTGGGCACAGCGGGTTCTCGCAGTTGGCGGCAACTATGGTGAGATTTTCGAACGCAATATCGGTGAATCCACCGCGATTGGCCTTGCACGCGGTCTGAACGCGCAATGGGCAGACGGCGGCCTGATCTACTCGCCACCGTTCCGTTGATCGGATAATCTAGAAAAGGGCGCGATCTTGGTCGCGCCCTTTTTCGCATCCCTTTGAACAATCGGGTACATGGGCGGTCTTACGTAAATGAGGGCATTGAATGATCCTCAGAAACGTATAGACACCCGCAAAATTTTACTGGGGGGGCGCAGCTAGATGACTGCCGTAACTGATCCACCGAAAGAAGTCTTTCGGTTGGGAATGCTGATCTACGATACACGGTATCGTTCACTTACAATCCAGGCCGCTGCTTTAATATTGTTCATGTTGGGTTTTGCCTGGCTGATCAGCAATGCCGCAGCCAACCTTGCAGCACTTGGCAAACCCCTGAGTTTCGGGTTTCTGTCCTCGCCTGCCGGATATGACATCAACCAGCAGCTGATCGAATACGATTCGACGCGAACCCACGGTCGCGCAGCGCTTGTCGGCATTCTGAACACGCTTCTTGTCGCCGTCATGGGTTGTATACTTGCGACCATCGTCGGGGTGTTCGTCGGGGTTCTGCGCCTCAGTCACAACTGGATCGTATCGCGCCTGATGACCCTTTATGTCGAGGGATTCCGCAACGTGCCGGTTCTGTTGTGGATCGTGCTGTTCATGGCGATCTTCATTGAATCGCTGCCAAAGCCACGCGCCTTCAAAACCGGCGATGCAACGATGTATCTGAGCGATTCAGTGGCTTTCACCAACCGGGGTTTCTATATCCCGAAGCCGATTTTTGAAGCCGGCTCGACGCCGATCATCATCGTATTCCTTCTGTCGCTCGTCGCCATCTGGTTTTTTGGCCGCTGGGCGCATAAGCGTCAGGAT
>CAZMNO010000099.1:0-7078 GCA_964567685.1 uncultured Rhodobacter sp.
CCTGATACACCTTAGAAAAGCTGCAGAACTGTCCGAAAAACTGGGACCACTTCACGAGGTGTCCCCAAACAATCCGGTTGTTATTTAGCAACAGCTCATACAATGAACCGAAACCGGCGATTACACGCAATCTCCGAGAGACCGGACTCGCTGTCCGGTAGTTGGTTTGAGGCTTACCGAAGAACTCCGCGCAAATGTCCTAGAGCGCGCAGAGACTCCCCATCCTTCTCAGCGCCAGCGCATAGCCTTCAACCCCACACCCCGCGATCACCGCATCGGCGCGGCCTGAGACGTAGGAATGGTGGCGGAACTTCTCGCGTTTGTGGATGTTGGAAATATGCACCTCGATCACCGGCCCGTCATAGGTATTGAGCGCGTCAAGGATAGCCACCGATGTATGGGTGAATGCCGCCGGGTTGATGATGATCCCGGCCGCAGCCGCGCGCGCCTCCTGAATCCAGTCAACCAGCTGGCCCTCGTGACTGGATTGCAGCATCCGGGTTTCAAGCCCTAACTCGGAGGCAAGGCCGCTCAGGGTTTTCTCGACATCGGCAAGTGTTTCATGCCCGTAAATCTCAGGCTCGCGCTTGCCCAGCAGGTTCAGATTGGGGCCGTTCAGTATATAGATGGTTTTGCTCAATGAAACGGTCCTCTGGCTGGTCCGGTCTGTGCCTCACTGGCAAGAATAGTAGAATTTCGATCCGACGCAACCGGTGCCGCATAAGGTCAGCCTTCTGCGCCATCCCGGCGCAGCGTCGCATCGCCGGCCTGCATGTCCCCTGTCGCCAGATCGAAACGCAGATAGGCCAGCCCTTCGTTTCCGGAAACCGTATGAAGGGTGCCGATGGCCTTGTCATCCCGGGAAATCTCGCTGCCGGGATCGGCCTGCCCGTTGATTGCAACCCGTGCCAGCCCTTTGCGCAGCGCGGTCTTGTGCTTCATGCGCGCGGTGACTTCCTGACCGACATAACAGCCTTTGCGGAAATCAACACCGTTCAGCCGTTCGAACCCCAGTTCCAGGATATAAGACTCGTTTGCAATCAGCTCGATCCCGGTTTCAGGGATCAGGTTTGCCACCCTTATCGCATCCCAGTCGACAGGTTGTTCTTCGCCTTCGGTCTCAGCATAGAGCCGCCATCCCAGCGCCGCATGCCGCGGATCGGGTTTGGCACCTTCAGGCGGCTCGCCAATCCCACGCATCACGCTCATGTCACTTTGCGCAATCGCAACATCGGCCCGGAGTTTGTAAAGCATCAGCCGCTCTGCCAGCCCATCGGCACTATCCGCAGCAATGTCGATGTAAATGGCCTCGTCCGCCTGAAACAGGAAAAAATCATAAAGATACTTTCCCTGCGGCGACAAGAGGGCCGCATAGACCAGATCATGGCCCAGATCGCTGACATCGTTGGTCACCAGATCCTGCAGAAACCTGATGCGATCCACCCCGGTCAGGGTAAGAATTGTGCGGGCGTCTGACATCGATCCTCCGATTGTGACGGGTTCCGGGTAAATATAGCAGTCGATTGCGGCTGTTACAGTGGGTATAGGTCAAAAAACCTTCAAGCAACCGGATCGGGACCATGCGGGCCTCCCTCAGCGTAGTCATTCCCACCCTGAATACCGCTGAAACGCTGGTTGAAACCGTGGAGCCGTTGTTTGAGGGGCTGGGCACGGGCCTGATCCGCGAGCTGATCATCAGCGATGGCGGGTCAGAGGATATGGTCGGTGAGATCGCTGAAGAACTGGGGGCCAGACTGATCACCGGCGCGCCGGGGCGCGGTGGGCAGCTTGGGCGGGGGGCAGCGGAGGCCAAGGCGGATTGGTTTTTGTTTCTGCATGCCGATACGCATCTTCTGCCGGGTTGGAGTCGGGCGGTTGTCGAGCACATGACAACGCAACCGGGCAAAGCTGCAGCCTTCCGCCTTTCCTTCCGTGCCAGTGGATTTTCACCGCGGTTCGTTGCCGGCTGGGCCAATCTCAGATCACGGTTGTTCGGCCTGCCTTACGGCGATCAGGGCCTGCTGATTTCACGCACACTTTATGACCAGATCGGCGGCTATCAGGATATTCCGCTGATGGAAGATGTCGCTGTGGCACGGGCATTGAAAGGGCGGCTGGTGCTGCTTGAGGCCGGTGTGGCGACAGGGGCAGAGCGGTTTCTGGCGCAAGGCTGGTATCGGCGGGGTGCGCGCAATCTGATCTTGCTGGCGTTCTATTTCGCCGGGGTATCGCCGGTAAAACTGGTGCGGCTTTACCAGCGATAGTTGTGCCAACGGTCTGTTTTGCTGACTTTTTGCAGTACCTGCTTAAATCTACGCGTATGGCCCTGAACGGCCATATGAGAAATGCACCAAGCGCGGGATCAAGGGCGCCAGCCCGCCCGCAGCATCTGATCGACCCATTTCGGCACGATCTCGGTCGCCGGGCCATGCGTGGTGCGATCAAAGGAACTGAACCCCTCAGAAGGCTCAAGATTTAATTCCAGCGTTTCAGCGCCCGCAACGCGCGCATCCTCAACAAAGGCCGCAGCCGGATAGACACTGCCCGAAGTTCCGATAGAGACAAAGAGATCGATCTGCCTGAGTTTCAGCCAGATATCATCCATGTAAAACGGCATTTCGCCAAACCAGACGATATCAGGCCGCGTAGCTGCATTGTGACAGGTTGGACAGGAATCATCCGGTGCCATTTCCCTGGGCGCGGCCCAGCGATGGCCGCAATTCGCACAAACGGCCCGGTCAAGCTGCCCGTGCATGTGCCAGACGGCGCTGGAGCCGGCGCGTTCATGCAGATCATCGACATTCTGCGTGACGATCAGCACGTCCCCCTCATGGTCGGCTTCAAGCCGTGCCAGCGCCCTATGCGCTGCATTGGGTTCTGCTTTCAGGCAGTTGGCGCGGCGGGCATTGTAAAACGCATGCACCAATGCCGGATCGCGGGCAAAGCCTTCGGGCGTGGCCACGTCGTTGAGATCGTATTTCGTCCACAAACCGTCCTGGTCGCGAAACGTCCCAAGCCCGCTTTCAGCAGAAATGCCAGCGCCGGTGAGAATAAGGATGTTTGCTGCCATATCCCGACCTTCGACTTTGTTACGTGGTTTCAAGAGCGCGCTCAGTCACCCTGGCTTCTTTTTATCACCGAGGTGGCGTAGTCTTGTCCATATCTGACCTGTTCAGGAGGATTTCGAGATGTCTTCTGCAAAAAGCGCCGGTTGGTCGTTTTGGCTGATCGCCGTGGTTTCACTTCTTTGGAACAGCATGGCCGCGTTTGACTATGTCATGACACAAACCCGCAATGCGCAATATCTTGAGCAGTTCACCCCGGAACAGCTTGCCTTTTTCCATGGCTTTCCGCTCTGGGTCACGGCAACCTGGGCGATTGCCGTCTGGTTTGCGGTTCTTGGCAGCATATTGCTGCTTTTGCGTCGACGTCAGGCGGTGCCGGTCTTTCTGGTGTCACTGATCGCGATGATGATGACGGCCTTGCACAATTTTGTTCTGTCTTCGCCTGATATGGCTGAAATCATGGGCAATTTTGCGATCTGGTTTTCGGTTGTCATTTTCCTGATTGCCCTGTTCTTACCTCTTTATGCGCGGGGAATGCGGGACAGAGGCGTGCTCAGGTGAAATGTGCGGTGCTTTCAACCCCAATCCATCGGTTGCAAGGGCTCCGGCCAGAACAAGCGGTACTGCACGGCTGCGTGACAAGGCAATCAACGGTGTCAGATACCAAGAGGGCCAGTGGACGGGGCCGCTGGCATACCGCACGCGCCCATTTGGTTGGGACCGCCTCTGTTGGTAGGTCTAGCTGGTTTTTGGATCACAGGCCTCTTCGGCATGTGCTCCGAAACGCTTGTAACGATCCCAGAAAATCTCGTGGCTGCGTTTGTCTGACTGGCGGATGACCTGCGCCTTGTGCGGGTCTTTGAAAAAACTCGCCGCCAGCTTTTGATCCTTGCGCTTGAAATGCTTGTCGGCAACCTGCTGGATGCAACCGCAAAGCGTCCGCGTTGCCGCTGCACGCCCGGCTTTCAGGCAGGCTTTGCGGATCAGATCGCCCGCCGGGGCCGAAGAGGCGGTGGTTGTCAGGATGATCAGGGCGAGGAGAATATTTTTCATGGTTATTTCTCTGCTCAGAGGCTGCTCTCGGTGCCAGATTATCACAAAAATCTTTCTGAAAACAGGGTCGGGAACTCGGATATGCGCGCTTGCGTGGTTTTCCTGCGACGGAGAAACCGGAGATTTCCGAATGTAGGCTGAGACGGGTGATGCAAAGGGCAAGACGGCAGGCGGGGTTTTGGAAGGGAGTCCCTCAGCCTTGTGCACGCCACGCAAGTGTTGCCAAAGCACCGACCCAGACCCCCCACGGGGGTCGGTGCTGCGCAGCTTTGCTGCGCGTTATTGTGGGAACTGCGGTGCCTGATTAGTGAAAACAAATCTACTTTACCGCAACAGAGCGCTGCCAAAGACGAATGAGGTGGATTCTTCGAATGCCAATATAGGCGACCAAAGCGTAGATAATTGTCGCGCCAACTGGAGAAATGATCGTCACAAGCGGCCAAAAACCGTCCGCGCCAAGCTGCACCCAGACGGAAAACTCTGCCGCACGCATCAGAAACGAATCGGCCAGATACAGTAAAGTAATGGTCAAGCTGTCCCGCCAGGTTCCAAACAGCAGGCCCCAAGGCGCCCGCTCAAGTGGCTGATCCGGGTTTTCCGCCTCCCTTTCAAACGTCCCAAGCGAATATATTGCCAGTAACGCAGTCGCTATCAGGCACAATGTTGTCAGTCCGGCGCCGATCCGAACAAATCCTACCGATGACGTAAGGCTCAGGTAATCCATCAATGCTCCTATTGTAATAGTGTTTCGATTGGTGTTCTGAGGTGGCTGCAGGTCCTCTTGACCAACTCCTCAAACCAATCCATATCCCCCAACCATGACAGACCTCGCCCATATCCGCAATTTCTCCATCGTGGCTCATATCGACCACGGGAAATCGACGCTTGCCGATCGCCTTATCCAGCAGACCGGCACCGTGGCGGAGCGGGATATGGAGGCGCAGCTTCTGGATACGATGGATATCGAGAAAGAGCGCGGGATTACCATCAAGGCCAATACCGTCAGGATCGAATACAAGGCGCAGGATGGCGACACCTATGTCCTCAACCTGATCGACACGCCGGGGCATGTGGATTTCGCCTATGAGGTTTCCCGCTCGATGCGGGCGGTTGAGGGTTCGCTGCTGGTCGTGGACGCCTCGCAGGGCGTTGAGGCGCAGACGCTGGCCAATGTCTATCACGCCATTGATGCGGATCATGAGATTGTCACGGTGCTGAACAAGATCGATCTGCCCGCAGCCGAACCCGAACGGGTGGCGCAGCAGATTGAAGATGTGATTGGCATCGATGCCTCGGGAGCGGTCGAAATCTCGGCCAAGTCCGGCATCGGCATTCCGGCGGTGCTGGAGGCGATTGTCAACGATCTGCCTTCGCCTGAAGGCGACCGCGACGCCCCCCTGAAGGCGATGCTGGTTGATAGCTGGTATGACGCCTATCTCGGCGTTGTTGTCTTGGTACGGATCATCGACGGCGTGCTGAAAAAGGGCGACCGGATCAGGATGATGAATACGAATGCCGTCTATCCGGTGGACCGAGTCGGTGTTTTCCGCCCGAAAATGGACCCGGTGAAAGACCTCGGCCCGGGCGAGATCGGCTTTCTGACCGCTTCGATCAAGCAGGTGCGCGACACTGCTGTCGGTGACACCATCACGCATGAGAAAAAGGGCGCGACCGAGGCGCTGCCCGGCTTTGCCCCGAGCCAGCCGGTGGTGTTCTGCGGCCTCTTCCCCGTTGACAATGCCGAGTTTGAGGATCTGCGCGAGGCGATTGCCAAACTCAGCCTCAACGACGCCAGCTTCTCGACCGAAATGGAAACCAGCGCCGCCCTAGGTTTCGGCTTTCGCTGCGGCTTTCTGGGGCTGTTGCACCTTGAGGTGATCCGCGACCGGCTGGAGCGGGAATATGATATCGAGCTCATTACCACAGCACCCTCGGTGATCTACCATGTTCACATGCGCGACGGCACAGTCATCGAGATGCACAATCCCGCCGACATGCCCGACCCCGCCAATATCGACCATATCGAGGAGCCGCGGATCAAGGCGACGATCATGGTGCCCGATGATTTCCTTGGCGATGTTCTGAAATTGTGTCAGGACCGGCGCGGCATCCAGATCGATCTGACCTATGCCGGGACACGGGCGATGGTGGTCTATGACCTGCCTTTGAACGAGGTTGTGTTTGATTTCTACGACCGCCTGAAATCGGTGACCAAGGGTTATGCGAGTTTTGATTATCAGATGAACGATTACCGTCAGGATCATCTGGTCAAGATGCAGATCCTGGTGAATGACGAACCGGTCGATGCGCTGTCAGTGATGGTCCACCGCGACAGGGCCGAGACGCGGGGGCGGGCGATGGTCGAAAAACTGAAAGAGCTGATCCCGCAACACATGTTCAAAATCCCCATTCAGGCGGCCATCGGCGGGCGCATCATCGCACGTGAAACCCTGTCAGCGCTGCGCAAGGACGTGACGGCGAAGTGTTATGGCGGGGATGCAACGCGGAAGAAGAAGCTCTTGGAAAAGCAGAAGAAGGGCAAGAAGAAGATGCGGCAGTTCGGGAAGGTTGAGATCCCGCAAAGCGCGTTTATCTCGGCGCTGAAGATGGATGGGTGAAGGCCAATTAGCCTTCACCCCCTTTTTACCTAGTGTGACAGCTTGGAATACACCAGCGGCACCCGTCAGATTTAGGATACTTGGACTTCGCAGCTATGACCGCGCTTTGACAATTTGGATGATACCCCAATGGCTCCCTATTGCGAAGTTCCGGAGGTCTCGGACAACTGCCGTCGTCGATATGAACTTCGTGATACCCGTCGTGGAACTGCGCGTTTTGGTTTACATAGTAGTTTGGCATTACTGCCTCCTTTGAAGGGCACACCGAACGAT
The DNA here is from genome assembly GCA_964567685.1 of uncultured Rhodobacter sp. Classification (GTDB taxonomy): domain Bacteria; phylum Pseudomonadota; class Alphaproteobacteria; order Rhodobacterales; family Rhodobacteraceae; genus UBA5972. Next base: position 7,010 of record CAZMNO010000099.1, read on the forward strand.
TTCTGCGTTGATGCGCTTTAGGGTCTGTTGAGATTCAGGATTCCTATTTGTGCTGATTTCTGATTCAAC
>CAZMNO010000100.1:0-6337 GCA_964567685.1 uncultured Rhodobacter sp.
GACACTTAACCAAACCCGCGCGCTTGCGTCAGAGCGGGTTCACTAAACGCTTACTGTCAAAATACTCTTCGCGCAGAAAATTTATGACGTCCCAGTGGCGCTCGGCCAGTTCAATGTCGTCAGAGGCTGCTATGGCTTTGGCGACGTCCTCGGACCAGTCGCTCTGATCCTCCAGATAGCCATTGTCGTTGGTCTTGATTGTTTTGCCGTTCATTTCCAGTGCCACGATGCACTCCTTTCCTGTTCAGTTTTGCGGATCTTTATCTGCAAACATTCTAATGTTTGATTGTTTGCGATCCAAAAGCTCAGGTCAAGAGGGATCGTTATGGGGACTTTGCGGCGTTCCACCGTCGGTTTTTGTATCCGGCACCGGGTCATAACCGCTTGAACCCATTGGATGGCAGCGCCCGATCCGCTTGATTGCCAGATAAGACCCCCTGATCCCCCCGTGCTTTTCCAGCGCCTCAAGCGCGTAGGCCGAGCAGGTTGGCTGGAAGCGGCAGCCATGCCCGACCCAGGGGCTGCCGATCAAACGGTAGGCGCGCACGGGCAGGGACAGGGTGAAGGCCAGCGGGGTCATATCTGTTTATGGACTTTCTTCAGCGCTTTCTTGAGGTCGGCCTGCATATCAGGCAGGGGTCGTGATGCGGTAACTTCAGGGCGGCCGATCAACACGTAATCCCAGCCAGGGGTGCCTTCAATGGGCAGGACGGCGCGGGCGATTTCGCGCAACCGCCGCTTGGCCCGGTTACGTGCCACCGCATTGCCGACTTTCCTGGAGCAGGTGAAGCCAACGCGAATAATCGCGGGGTCAGCCTCGTCTTCCCGACGCTTGCGTGCCTGCAAAAGAAAACCCGGCATGCCCTGACGTTTGCCGTGATTGGCGCGCAGAAAATCGGCGCGTAGGCGCAAAGTTTCAACCTTGCGCACGAAAACCGCCGGGGGCGGATCACCGGCCTGGCCCTTTTGGCCTGCCTGCGTCGCCTCCGGCGGTGTCATGTCAATTGCCTTTCGGGGCGTGTCCTTTTAAGCGGACAGTTCCTTGCGACCCTGCGCGCGACGACGGTTCAGGATCTTACGACCAGCTTTGGTGGCCATGCGGGCACGGAACCCGTGGCGGCGTTTGCGAACAAGGTTGCTCGGCTGGTATGTGCGTTTCATCGTTCATCTCCGGATCGGATTGGCCCAAATCGGATGAGATTCGAAGGCCATGTCATTCAGAAGCCGCTGTTTACGGCGCGCCTGAATAGAAGTCAATTCATGAGGCAGGCGTTTTTTGCAACAATTGGCAGGTTCGTGGCCGGTTTTTTGCCTGAAATCAGCCGGAAGCGGCTAAATAGCCAATGGAAATGAAACAAACCCTCACCAAAGTTCAAGGCGGCGTGATGCCTCTATCGCCGGGGTGTATGTTCACCACAGATAAGGGGCAGGCGACGGGACAAGTGAAAGCGGCTTCATGGATAGTAAAACCACCGGACTGAACCTTTCATTGCGAAAGCTCATTCCCCTGATCGCGATTTTCAGTGTTGCTGGTATTGGCTATTTCACCCTTGGGGATTACCTGAGTTTTGAAATGCTGCGTGAGAACCGCGCTGGTCTGATTGAGTTTCGTGATCAGAATTACCTGTTTGCCACGGCTGTGTTCATTGCTGTCTATGTGACGATTGTTGCTTTTTCATTGCCCGGGGCTGCGATTGCTTCGCTCACCGGGGGATTTCTTTTTGGACTGTTCCCAGGGGCCCTTTTCAATGTCACGGCAGCAACCATCGGGGCGGTGATCATCTTTTTGGCGGCACGCTACGGATTGGGGGCGCAGCTTTCGCGCCGGATGGATGCGTCTGAAGGTGTGATCAAACAGATCAAAGAGGGGCTTCATGAAAACGAGCTGTCCTATCTGTTTCTGATGCGCCTGATCCCGGCAATCCCGTTTTTTGCCGCCAACCTGATCCCGGCGCTGGTCGGGGTAAGCCTGCCTCGTTTCGTGCTGACCACGTTTTTTGGGATCATCCCCGGTGGCATTGTCTATACCTGGATCGGCGTTGGTCTGGGCGAGGTCTTTGCACGCGGTGAAACCCCCGATCTTGGCCTGATCTTTGAGCCACATATTCTTGGCCCGATCCTTGGCCTGTGCGCCTTGGCGATCCTGCCGATTGTCATCAGACATTTCAGAAACAAGAGGGCGTGAAGCATGGCAGAGCGGATCACATGCGACATTTGCGTCATTGGCGGCGGCTCTGGTGGCCTGTCGGTTGCGGCAGGAGCGGTGCAGATGGGTGCGCGCGTGGTGCTGGTGGAAGGTGGCGCGATGGGCGGGGATTGCCTTAACTCGGGCTGTGTGCCGTCAAAATCGCTGATTGCGGCTGCCAAACACGCCCATGCCATGACAACCGGTGCAGAGTTCGGGGTGACGCCGGTGACGCCGAAGGTGGACCCATTGAAGGTCAGGGAACACGTCGCTGGCGTGATTGCCGGTATCGCACCGCATGACAGTGTTGAGCGGTTTGAGGGGCTTGGCGTAAGGGTGATCGAGGCCTACGGCCGGTTCATTTCAAAGACAGAGCTGGAGGCCGGGGATACGATCATTGCGGCCCGCCGGTTTGTCATCGCGACCGGTTCATCGCCCTTCGTTCCGCCGATCACGGGTCTGGCGGAGGCTCCCTTTCTAACCAATGAAACGATCTTTGATCTGGCTGAAACGCCGGAGCATCTGATCATCATTGGTGGCGGCCCGATTGGTATGGAGCTGGCGCAGGCGCATCATCGTCTGGGGGCGAAGGTCACGGTTCTTGAGGGGTTGAAGGCGCTGGGCAAGGAGGACCCGGAAATCGCTGCGATTGCACTTGAGCGGCTGCGAAGGGAAGGCATTGAGATCACAGAAGGGGCGATGGTCTCGGCGGTTTCGGGTAAATCAGGCGCGATCAAAGTGCATGCCGATGATGGCGAGGATATTGCCGGGTCGCACCTGTTGGTCGCCGTCGGGCGCATGCCGAACACGGCCAGCCTTGGGCTTGAGGCGGCTGGTGTTGATTTTGACCGGGGTGGGATCAAGGTGGACGCGCGGCTGAAAACCTCCAACCGCCGGATCTATGCCATTGGCGATGTTGCCGGGGGGCATCAGTTCACCCATGCGGCTGGGTATGAGGCCGGGATCGCCTTGCGTTCGGCTTTGTTCGGTCTGCCAGCAAAAGCAACAACCGCGCATATCCCCTGGGCGACCTATACCGACCCGGAAATCGCCCATGTCGGGCTGGGTGAAGCAGCGGCGCGCGCAGAGTTTGGCGAAGCATTGGAAATTGTCCGATTTGACTTTACCGAGAACGACCGGTTGCAGGCGGAACGGGCGACAACCGGGCTGATCAAGGTGATGGTGGTCAAGGGGCGGCCTGTCGGTGCTTCAATCGTGGGCAAACAGGCAGGTGAGTTGATTTCGCTCTGGTCGCTGGCCATTGCCAACCGGCTGAAAATGAGCGCGGTGGCGGCGATGGTGACGCCTTATCCGACGATCAGCGAGGTTAACAAACGGGTTGCCGGGGCCTATTTCAGCCCAAGATTGTTTGAAAATGACTGGGTCAAACGGCTGGTGCGGCTGGTGCAGAGGTTCTGACAGCCAAATCAGGAGCTTGAAGAGGCGCCCCCACGTTAATAGTTTGGCTGCAAAGAGGATTTGGCCACAGCGATGTTTCTGAACTCACTTTCCGGGCGTTTTCTGCTGCTGACAGTTGTGTTCGTCATGCTGGCAGAAGTGCTGATCTTTGTGCCTTCGGTCGCCCGGTTTCGCGAGGATTACCTGCAGGCGCGGCTTGAGCGTGGGCAGATCGCCTCGCTCAGTGTGCTGGCAGACGAGGACGCGATGGTCGACCCGGACCTTGAGCGGGAGCTTCTGGAAAATGCCGGTGTCCTGAACGTGGCGCTGAAGCGTGATGAAATGCGTGAACTTGTGCTGACCTCGCCCATGCCAGCGGTGATCGAAGCCTCGTTTGATCTGCGCGATGCAACGCCCTGGATCCTGATACGCGACGCGCTTGCGCGGCTGTTCGATCCGCAAGACCAGGTGATCCGGGTAATCGGTACCCCGGTCAAGGCTGCCGGGCTGCAAATCGAGGTTACGCTGCACACAAGGGAAATGCGCGCGCAGATGCTGGATTACGGCGGGCGGGTTTTTCTGTTGTCGGCGGTGATTTCGATTTTCACCGCTGCCTTGCTGTTTCTTGCTGTTCGGCGGTTCCTTGTCACCCCGATCAGCCGCGTTGTCCAGCATATCACCGCCTATAAGGACGCCCCGGAAGATACAGCACAAATCATCGAGCCCTCTGCCGGGATCACCGAATTGCATGAGGCTGAAGAAGCCTTGCGTGAGATGCAGGTCGAACTGATCGCCGCCCTGAAACAGAAAGACCGGTTGGCAACATTGGGTGGCGCTGTGGCCAAGATCAGCCACGATCTGCGCAACATGCTGACCACGGCGCAATTGCTGGCTGACCGGATGGAGATGAGTGAAGACCCTGCGATCAAGCGGACGACGCCGAAACTGCTGAATTCGCTGACCCGTGCCGTGCATCTCTGCGAAAGTACTTTGGCTTTTGGCAAGGCCGAGGAACCGGCGCCCGTGGTTTCGGAATTTCCGATCCGGCAGTTGATCGACGATGTGGTTGAAAGCGAATTGCTGGCGGTGCCTGAAGGGGCTGTCACGATCGATGTGAACCTGCCCCACGACATGGTTGTTCACGCCGACGCTGAACAGGTTTTCCGTGTGCTGTCCAACCTTGTGAGGAATGCCCGCCAGGCGATCATGTCAACCAAAAAACCGGGGCGCATCGTTATCAGTGTTGAGCAGGGGGAGGCCGACTGGTCGATCCATGTCCATGATTCAGGGCCCGGATTGCCGAAAAAGGCGCTGGAGAAACTGTTCAAACCGTTTGAGGGTGGTATGCGCAAGGGCGGTTCAGGCCTTGGTCTGGCCATCGCTTCTGAACTGGTGAAAGGCCATGGTGGTACGCTGGAATTAACCGAAAGCGGCGAAGGTGGGACAAACTTTCGTATCACCATGCCGGATGCTGAGACTACGGCCATCTAGCCAGACACATTTCGCCCTTGCATTGCAATCCCCCCGGCGCTAAATGCCACCCTCACGCACCGGTAGCTCAGCTGGATAGAGTACCTGACTACGAATCAGGGGGTCGGGGGTTCGAATCCTCCCCGGTGCGCCACTTCACTCTCGTATCTAGCTGTTTTTGCTTAACAAATGGAGAAATTCGTTTGGATGGTAGTACATGCGGGAGTACACGAAAACACCCTATACCTTTAAGAAACGGGGTATCTATTACTTCACTAGAAGGGTGCCGAAGGACCTGTTGAAGCACTATTTGAGTGAGAAGATCTCGTACTCCTTGCGGACAAAGTCAGCACGGGTAGCAGGATCAAGGGCCCTAATTGCTTCCGCCAAGTTGGATGAGTGTTGGTATCAGCTAAGGAACCGGCAAACCTTTGTACCTGCTCAGCATTTGATGCAACAAAACGTTCTGAATGGATTTGAGACAGGCCCTGAGAACAACAATCTCAGAATAAGTGTGGCTGATGCGATCACCATATACCTAAAACTCAAGGGGCGGGGGATGTCCAAGACGTCTTTAAGGGCTGTTGAAAGACCGATGGAATATCTTGTTGCAGCCTGTGGCAAGAAACCCCTCAACACTTATACCAAAGCCGATGCAATTGCTTTTCGAGACAGCCTTTTGGAACGGGGTTTAACAGGCAGCAGTATCGCCAGAGTGTTTGGAACTGTCAGGTCTGTCTTCAATCTTGCCATGAGTGAAAAGGGATTGGAAATCAGTAATCCATTTTCAGGGGTCTACTTTGACCGGCAGGCAGGTGTTGTTGACCGAAAGCCAATTCAAAAGGGTGATATCCAAAAGATACAGAAAGCATGCATTGATATTGATGATGATCTCAGGTGGTTTGTTGCTCTGGTATCTGACACAGGCATGAGATTGTCTGAAGCAGCTGGGCTGCAAGTTAGTGATCTAGTCTTTGATCAGGGTGAGATACCTTTTGCACGCATTCAGGAACATCCGTGGAGGCGGTTGAAGACCAAAGACAGTAATAGAGACATTCCCCTTGTCGGTGCTTCACTGTGGGCTGCACAAAGGATCAGGGAAGAATGTAAGGAATCACTGGTTGCCTTCCCCAGATATTGTCAGGGAAACATCACAAACTCTAACTCTGCCAGTGCCTCCTTGAATAAATGGCTTGGTGGCTTTGTTCAAAAAGGGTGCTCGATGCACAGTTTACTTCGCTGACGCCGTGCATCCCGAATACCAGACCAAACCCGCCTTTGGCT
>CAZMNO010000101.1:0-6269 GCA_964567685.1 uncultured Rhodobacter sp.
TCTCTCTCGCAGCAACCATGATCGAACTGAAATGAACGTCAACAGGCCCTAGTTTCTTGCGTGCGCTTTGTGGCCAAATTGGGGAAAATCAAAGAATTGTTGCTGTTTAAGTGACAATTATCGCCTGAAAGTTGATAATTCAGTGCTGAGATGGGTCATTACGCCATAAAACACGCGTGTTTTTTGACTTGGACACAATGTTTTCTGTCTATTAGAAACAGGAAAAGCAGTACAACTTTCGGTATAAAACCGGGAACTGCGCTGCTTTTTCGCCCCAAATCAACCCATTTCCGGGGTGATCGGGTGTTTTGTCAGCTGTCTTTATTGGTGCGAAATCCCAGCACCGAATAAATAAAGCAGGTCGACATCACGGCAGTGAACAACAGGATCAGCCCGGCAACGAGGGCCACCCATTTCCACGCCAGAGCCGGATACATGAAATAAATTACAATCAGCGCAACACCAAGAATGGCGCGAATGACCCGGTCAATCGGGCCGACATTGTTTTTGAACATTGCTTGCTCCCTCATGCTCTGCGCCCGTTGATCGGGCGATTGCCAGCGCAAGCATAGCGGGAAAAGCGGGAAAATGAAGAGCAAATACAAGATGTGCCCTTTTACCGCAGATTCCCCGCCAGATTTAGTCCGCGTTAACCGCCACTACGCCCGGATTTCTCAAACCGGGGCAGCATGGCGGAAAAATCCATGCCAAGACCGCCTTCCTCCTCGACAAAGCGCTTATAAAGATCAGTCGCGTGCTGGCCCAATGGCGTTGCCGCATCCACCGCTTCTGCGGCCTGTTGCGAAAGGCGCAGGTCTTTTAACATCAGTTCGGCGGCAAAACCGGGTTTGTAGTCATTGTCGGCCGGTGAGGTCGGGCCAACGCCGGGTGCCGGGCAATAGGCGTTCATGGTCCAGGAATAGCCTGACGAGGTTGAAACAACGTCAAACATCTTTTGCCGGTCCAGTCCCAGCTTGTCGGCCAGCGCAAAGGCTTCGCAGGTGCCGATCATGGTGATCCCAAGGATCATGTTGTTGCAGATCTTTGCCGCCTGTCCCGCTCCGGCACCGCCGCAATGCACAGCCTTCTGCCCCATAATGTCAAAAAGCGGGTCGGCCTTGGCAAATGCCGCATCGGAACCACCCGCCATAAAGGTGAGCGTTCCCGCCGCCGCGCCGCCAATCCCGCCGGACACCGGCGCGTCAACCGGCAACAGCCCGGCGCTTTCGGCATCTATTGCAACTACGCGGGAACTTTGCACGTCAACGGTGGAGCAATCGACAAAACCCGCACATTCCTGCATCGCCGGAATAATCTCCGCCGCGACCGAGCGCAGGATCGCACCATTTGGCAACATTGTGATGACGACATCCTGACCCGTAGCACAGGCAGCAGCGCTTTCAGCCTTAGCCACACCGTCAGGGCAGGGCGCGACCAGATCAAACCCGGTAACATCGTGACCCGCCGCCACAAGGTTTGCTGCCATTGGCGCCCCCATGTTCCCAAGGCCGATAAATCCGATTTTCATGCTGGTTGCTCCTTTAGGTTTAAACTGTTCGCTCCGAGGGGTGCCAACATCCGCGCGACATCCTGATCCGGGACATCGTGAATGCTGGCATGGCGCCATTTCGGGTTGCGATCCTTGTCGATGATCGCCGCACGTATGCCTTCCAGGAAATCGCCGTGTTCCATCGACCGGTAGGTATAGCGGTATTCCATATCCAGCGCATCGTGGATATCGGCCTTGTCGCGCAACCGGCGGATCATTTCGATTGCCACCGCGGTTGAAAGTGGTGAATTGCGCCGAAGTGATTTGAGTGCTGCCGTGGCAAACTCCGTTTCAGCCGCCATCAGGGCTTTTTCAATCGCTGCAAGGTTTTCCCCGGCAAAAAGGGCGTCAATTTCACTTTGCTGATGGGCGAGCTTGCCCGCAGGTGTTGTTTCAACAAACTCAGCCACTTCGGCAGCATCTCCGGTTTGCTCCAGAACCGTCGTCAGGGCGGGCCAGCGCGCCTCGGGCACGAAATGATCGGCAAAGCCAACATAGATGGCATCCGCCGCGCCCATGCGAGCAGCGGTCGTGCCGAAATACTCGCCCAGATGCCCGGGTGCACGTGCCAGGATCAGCGAGCCTCCGACATCCGGCACAAGGCCGATGCCGCATTCCGGCATGGCGATCTGGCTGCTTTCCCCGACGATCCGGTGCGAGCCGTGACAGGAGACCCCGACACCGCCACCCATGGTGAACCCCTGCATCAGAGCCACATAAGGTTTGGGGTAGTTGGCGATCTTGGCATTCAGCCGGTATTCATCCGCCCAGAACCTGCGGCCATAGTCAAAATCGCCCGCACTTCCGGTATCATACATTTCTTGAATATCACCACCGGCACAAAACGCCTTGTCTCCCATCGCATCGATCACCACAAGCGCCACCTCGGGATCATCACGCCAGCGATCAAGGGCTGTCTCGATGTCCAGGCACATGGCGTAGGTCAGCGCATTCAGCGCCTTTGGCCGATTAAGGGTGATCCGGCCAGCGCGACCAACTATTCGGATATCAATATCGCTCATCAGCCCCTCTCGGCCAAAAGGGCACGGGCTGTGATCAGGCGCATGATTTCATTGGTGCCTTCCAGAATCTGATGCACCCTGAGATCACGTACGATCTTTTCAATCCCGTAATCCGCCAGATAGCCGTAACCGCCATGGAGTTGCAGACATCCATTGGCAACCTCAAAGGCCGTATCGGTGACAAACCGCTTGGCCATGGCGCAGAACTTGCTGGCATCCGGCGTCTTGTTGTCAAGTTTCCAGGCGGCCTGGCGCAGAAACACCCGTGCGGCTTGCAACTCGATCTCCATATCCGCAAGGCGGAACTGCAGCGCCTGAAACTGATCGATGGTTTTGCCAAAGGCCTTGCGCTCGCCCATATAGGTCAGTGTTGCATCAAGTGCGGCCTGCGCCCCGCCGAGCGCCCCGGCAGAAATGTTGAGCCGCCCGCCATCAAGCCCCGCCATCGCATAGGTAAAACCCTTGCCTTCCTCGCCCACCAGATTTTCGGCAGGCACGGTGCAATCGTCAAACTGAACGGTCGATGTCGGCTGCGACAGCCACCCCATCTTTTTCTCTTTCGCCCCGAACGAGAGGCCGGCAGACCCATCCTCGACAATCACGGTGGAAATGCCTTTCGGCCCGTCCTCTCCCGTGCGACACATCACGACATAAGCGTCCGAATAGCCGCCGCCTGAAATAAACGCCTTGCTGCCATTGAGGCTGTAACCCTCGTTCGTCCGCTCAGCGCGGGTCTTGAGCGCCGCTGCGTCCGAGCCTGACCCGGGCTCAGTCAGACAATAGCTGACGACCTTTTCCAGCGTGCACATTTTCGGCAGCCATTCGTCCTTGAATTCTGCACTGGCGAACTTGTCGATCATGCCACCGCACATGTTGTGGATCGACAGAAACGAGCCGACCGAGGGGCAGGCCATTGCCAGCGCTTCAAACACCAGCGTCGCATCAAGCCGCGTCAGGCCCGAGCCGCCATATTCCTCGGAAACGTAAATCCCACCGAGGCCAAGCGCGCCAAGCTCGGGCCACAGGGTTTTGGGAATTGTTCCGGCACTTTCCCATTCTCGGGCAAAAGGCGCGATATGCTCCTGACCAAAGCCGTGGGCCATATCGAAAATGGCGGTCTGTTCTTCTGTCAGAGCGAAATCCATAACGTTCTCCGAAGGGTTTCAGGAATTGAACAGGTGTTTAATTCGCAAATGTAACGACAGTTTTGCAAGGGGCAAAACCGGACGACAATCGCCACTGCTCAGGCATTCGCCAAAAAGTTGATAATCAAATCAGGTTTCGCTACTTTAGTGCGTATTGAACACAGCATTTATGGAGATTTCTATGGTTAAGAAAGTTGCAGTCGCAGTAATTCACGGAATGGGCAGTCAGGGCAACAAGGAACCCGATGCAACCGACGATCTCAAGTTTTCCGATGGGTTGAGAAAAAAGGTCCGGGGCCGGATGGGTGCGGCCAGGTTTGATGCCGATATCGCCTGGCGCGAGATTTTCTGGGCCGACATCCTGCAAAAGCGGCAGGAGAAGTATCTCAGAAACAACAAGGGCCGCATCCATATGGGCACAGGCCGCAGTTTCGTCATGCACAAACTGGCCGATGCCGCCGGCTATCGCAAAACACCGGATGACGATAACGACAACACCTATACTCTTGTTCATGAGCGGGTGACGACAACCATCAACGATCTGGAGTCAGACGTGGAAGAGGGCGCACCGCTGGTCGTGTTGGCGCATTCGCTGGGGGGGCATATCATGTCAAACTATATCTATGACACGATCAAACCTGATCTTGATGGAAATCCAAGAACCGAGTTTCCAACAAAATTCCGCAATCTGGAAACACTTGCAGCGTTCGTGACATTTGGCTGCAATATCCCGATCTTCACCTTTGCCTATGAGGAAGATGACATCTGGCCGATCTGGTATCCCGGCATTTCCATACCGGAGGCGGATCGCCTGAAAACCTGGTGGTGGAATTATTACGACAAGGATGATGTGCTGGGCTATCCGCTGTCAAAACTCAGCCCGCACTATATCGCCCTCAGTCAACAAGGTGGTCTGAAAGATAAGCCGATCAATTCAGGCCATATCTTTCAGTCCTGGAATCCCTGGTCCCATAACGGGTATTGGAAGGACGTTGATTTTTTCGAGCCGGTGGCAAAACTTCTGCAGAAAGTCTGAAAACCTCTGCACACGCTCCAGGAAAACTACAGGTCTTCGCTGAACTCACCGATCAGCGCGTCCACCACGCTGTGAAGTGCGGCCATCTTGTCACCCCCGGCACTGATCGTGCCGTCAAACACCTGTCGCTGCCGATCCGAACTGGTGCCATTGGCGGCAATCTCGGTGGCACGCGCAACTTCGGCCTCGCAACCCAGAGCATGGGCGTCTTCGGCTACCATTTCGATCAGCTCCTCTGCAAGATCGGCAAAAGGCACAACGCGCGCCAGACCAAAGTCGATCAACCCTTCCGACATGCCATAGCGTTGCGCCCGCCAGCGGTTTTCACCAACCAGAAACCGGTCATATATGCGCCAGCGCTGATTGGCCTTGCGCAAGCGCCACAGCATCCGCATCAGGCATTGGGTGATTGCAGCGATGGTCAACGTATCTTCCATCCGGGGGGAAACATCGCAGATGCGGCTTTCCAGCGTCGGAAAGCGGGCTGACGGGCGGACATCCCACCAGATCTTTGTGCTGTCTTCAATCGCGCCGGTATCGACGATCATCTGAACCGAACGCTCGAATTCCGGCCACGAGTCAAATCGCGGTGGCAGGCCGGTGCGCGGAAGATTGTCAAAAACCGTCAGCCGGTAGGAGGCCAGCCCGGTATCATCCCCCTTCCAGTAGGGCGAAGAGGTCGAAAACGCCAGCAGATGCGGCAGGAAATAGCTGAACTGGCTCATCAGATCGATGCGGGTGTTCTGGTCTTCGATCCCCACATGCACATGCTGGCCGCAGATCAGCATCCGTCGCGCCGTCGCGCCCATGTCGCGCTCAAGCGTGTTATAACGCTCCTTGTCGGTGTGATGCTGTTTGTGCCAGTCGGCAAACGGGTGGCAGGAGGCGGCAATCGGGGCCAGCCCATAGTTTTCTGCCACCCGATGAATGCAGGCGCGCAGGCGCTTGAGATCAGTGCGTGCCTCGCTGATATTGGAACAGACCTTTGTTCCGACCTCGATCTGGCATTGCAGGAATTCGGGGCTAACCTGGCTGGCGAGCTCGTTGGCGCAATCCTCCATCAACTGTGCCGGCGCCTCGGCCAGTTCCAGAGTTTCGCGATTGACGAGCAGGTATTCCTCCTCGATCCCCATGGTAAAACTGGGCTCAGGGGTGATCATGACTTCCCTCCAAAACGTGCATATGAAGGAAATCAGAGATTATGAGAGGTGGCAAGATAGCATGACCTGTGATTGCTCTGTTTGTGTATTTCAACGAGGGGGAATTCAATGTGTGATCCGGCTGCTTGAGCCATTGTTTCTGAAAACACCTGGTGTCTTTATCAACCCTAAGCATCTGGAAAAATACAGTAATATCGCTCAGGCTTATAAGTTCCGAAAATTGCCACGACTGGGAACGTATTGTCGCGCCATCTTGTTTACATACCATTCCTGAGCTACGTTATAGTCGGGGAATGGGTATTATGAAGTGGTCCCAGAAAGCCGGACAGTGAGCTAAGGTGTATCCCAAACCATTGA
>CAZMNO010000102.1:0-6227 GCA_964567685.1 uncultured Rhodobacter sp.
CCTTGAATCAGAATTTAGGTGATTTGGGAATCCTGAACGTCAACAGCCCCTAGCATTTGTGTTGGATATCTGAGGTCGAACAACGCCTTCAGGGCTGCTTTTCGATCCTGGAGTTTCGTCTGATCCGCTGTTGGAGAAGGTTGGCTATTTGTACGCTCGATGGGCAGATGAGGAAACGTTTTGGACAAAAAGATTGAGTTTCGCGAGGTCATCAGTCAATTCACCCAACAGGTAGCAGCACTCCGCGATATTTATCAGGATCCGTTTTATCCGGTCGTTGCAAAAACCGAGGATCAGTTCCTTGAGTTGCAGGATGGCGCGCGGCTCCTGAATTTCGCCTCGTGCGATTATCTGGGATTCTCCAAGGAAGAGCAGCTTCAGGAGATTGCAATCGATGCCATCCGCCAACAAGGGCTGAACATCACCGGTGCTCAGATTTTCTCGGGATTTAGCGAGATACACGCTGAACTGGAGCGCAAGATTGCAGAGCTCTATCGCAAAGAGGCGGCTTGCCTGTTCGCATCCGGGATGTTGGCGAATATTGGTGTCCTGACTGCGCTGGCTGGTCCGGATGACTATATTTTCAACGACCTTTATAACCATTCTTCGCTGATGGCTGGCAGTCGCCTCTCCGGGGCAAGCAATCACGTCTTTCCGCATAACAATATGGACCGGCTGGTCAGGGAAATCGCCAAGGCCCCGGTAGGTGTTGAAAAAGTGATTGCTGCTGATGGCGTATTCAGCGCCGATGGCGACGCTGCTCCGGTTGCTGAACTGGCCGATATTGCGGAACACCATGGGGCGCATCTGGTCGTTGATGAGGCCCATTCTCTTGGCGTGATCGGCAGCAACCTCAGCGGTGCGGCCGATTATTCGGGTGCTCTTGATCGGGTGACGGTGATCACTGGCACAATGAGCAAGGCCATTGGCTCGGTTGGTGGGTTTGCAACGGGTCCGGCGGAACTGATGGACTTTCTCAAGCTGCAGTCGCCATTTGCCAACTCTTCCCGGGGAACGCCCTACGGACTGGCGGCAGCTTCTTCCGCCGCACTTGATATGCTGCCCGGGAAGGGTGCTGAACGCAGTGCAAAAGTTGTGAATGTCGCCAATATGTTTGCCGATCAGTGCCGTGATGCCGGGTTTGATGTTCTGCATGGCCACAGCGCCATCGTTTCCATCGTTTGCGGCGAAGCGGAGAAGACGCTCGACATGGCCATGCGTCTGCGCGCAGCAGGCATTCTGGCGTCACCGATGCTCTACCCATCGGTACCCAAACGCCTGACCCGGCTGCGCTTTTGCCTCACCGTATTTCATGAAGAGGAAGACGTTGAAAACGCTGCCAGGGTACTCAAAAAAGAGGCGGAAAGTGTCGTCTTATAGAACATCCTGGATAGGGTCACAGGCACAGGTACTCACGGCAAACGCCTCAATATTGGGCCGTCGGGCAATCGGTGGCTTTGGCCCCTCGAACGCTCATAGAATCCCGCCAAAACTCGTGCCTTCAGGCAACCCGGCACATGGCCCTATGGTTACGATCAGGCACGGTTTAGCAACCGTTGCCTGGGCCCGGCTGGATATGGCCCGAGAGACCCCATTGGGGGTCGACCCACCCGTCGGCTATATCACCGACGCCGCGTTTCCTGATGATGAGGCTATCCAAACCGCGCTGTTTGATGCGTGCAGACAGTGGCTGCAAGCGCAAGGAGCGAAAAGCGCTATCGCGTTCATGTCCGACAGTATCATGGAGGGCCGCGGCATCGCCTATGATCAGGACAGCACGGCAGACGCCACCTACGGCCTGCCGGTCAATCCGGTCTATTATATCGATGCGATGAAGCGTTGGGGATTTCAGGTCCACATGGATATGTATGAATTTAACACATCCATCGTTGAAAGCCCGTATCCGGCCGAAAAATTCGTGGCGCGGGCATTAAAATCAATTGACGATTGCCAGATCATCTCGATGTCAGGTGAGCAGATCCTCGATTATCTGCCTCAGATCATCGATATCTACAATGACTCCCATTGTGAGAATGATGCTTACGTGCCGTTGCTCCTCAGCGATGTTGCGCCAACGGCCAACAAGATGGCCAAATACGTTCCTCATAAAAGTGTGATCATGGTTTTTTCCGGTGACCGGCCTATTGGATTGCTGACAGCAATTCCGGATTTCAATCGCCTGTCGATGACCAATCCGATGACGCTGATGTTCGCCCAAAAGGCCATCGCTAACATTCGCCGATATCGCGGCATCCTGTTTGGGGTCGCCAGGGATTTTCGCAAGAAGGGGGTAGAAGTTCTGCTTTACAACACCTTCCGCCAGAATATGGTTAAGCATTGCGATACGTTCATTATCGGCTGGACGATCGAAACCAACACGCCGCTGCTCAAACTGATCAATCGAAAAATGGGCGGTGTGGAGACAAAGAAATACGCCCTGATGCGAATGGATTTGTGAGGGATTAACCCTGTTACCCGCCTGATTGGTATTTTCGCGAAGACAACTTCGAAATAGCACCCCTAATGCGCATCCGGCTCTCTTGCGCCAAGTGCCAGCAGTCCGGCAAGCCCCGCCATCGCAATCGGGAACATGGTGGCTGCATTAAAGCCAAAGCCCCAATACATGCCTGCGGACGAAAGGATCAGCAAAGCGCCTGCGATGATGGGCCTGGCCCGTGCCATTGCGCCACCGGCAATGGCCAGGATCGGTGCAAAAAGGCTGATCATCCTGATGCGCGTGACGTTTTCAACCTGCTCGGCAACGCCGTTCCATTCGCCCAGCCAGTCGATCAGCTCGGTATAGCCAAAGCTGAAGGTGCCAACGATCATTCCGATGATCCCGCCGATAACTCCCAGGATCAGCGCTGCATTGCGCATTGTGGTCCTCCATTGATGCTTGGGAGTTATTTAAGCGGTCGCTCAGAATTGAACAAGGTGGGCAGTTCGCCTGAAGGGCTACACGCACATGTTCCGATGTTATAACTTGCAATTCAGAGGGTTTTACCTCATATGCCACCTGTGAAGTAAGTCTTTCATCTGAGAGCTCCTGATGCCTTTGGCTGGGTCGTTCAACGTCAAGACCGCACGACACGACACCAAAAGCCACCGCATGTTGCGGGCGGCAACATCAAGGAGAGAACGGATGGCTACGGGCACCGTGAAATGGTTTAACGCAACCAAAGGCTATGGATTTATCCAGCCAGACAACGGTGGAAACGATGTATTTGTGCATATTTCCGCAGTTGAGCGTGCCGGGATGACCGGACTGGCCGACAATCAGAAGGTTTCATTTGAGCTTGAAACCGGACGCAACGGCAAAGAAAACGCGACCGATCTGAAAGCGGTCTGACCCATTTCAGAGTTGTAAAACACAGGAACGCCCGGAGAATTTCGGGCGTTTTGCTGTTTTTGGCCGATGGCCGTTTGGCAAAGAGCCGTGCATTGCCGACGCGCGCGGGGGCGATGTGACGGTGGTTTCCTGACGCTTTATACCAATCAAACGCATGCAACCTCTCAAGGTTGCGCCTCCCTCAGCCTATCGCCGCCGCATGGGTGCGCGACGGCGATGCGCGGCGACCTACGGTCTTTGCTCCGCGCAAGAGGGTTTTCTTGAATGGCGGCTTCGGAGGCCTATAACCACCCATTGGTCTCAGTGAGTAAATGGATCACTCGAACGAGCCATTTCAAACGAGCTTTTCATCCGGCTGATAGCTTGCACGCACGGGCTCAATCCAGTTTTCACCGAATGACATGATACAACTCATTCCGTTGGTGAAGGTCATAACCACCGTCCAGGTGCCTGTGGCATCGGACGTCCAGATTTCAATCAGCGTGCCCTGTTTGGCAAGACCGATCCCGGCCTGTGCCTCGCCGACACCTGTGAGTTTTTGTGTAACCGCCTCGCGCGGTGCGCAGTTTGGGGTCTGAGCGGCCAGAGATGCGCTGAGACTCATAAGCGAGGCAGTCAATATGATGAGGGGCTTCATGGCCGCCTCCTTTCTTGTTGCTGCTCGTGACGTGGGATTGTGCACAGGACTGTGTCAAAACCTTGCCGGAATCTTCAGTGTTTCCGGATGCGTGACAATTCTGCACTTGATGAAAACAGTGTATTGGTCGCTATTTTCGACCGGGAAACTGCCAGACAGGACTGATTTCATGGCAAAAAGACAACCGTTTTCAGGATTTTCACCTCTCTGCCGCCAGTTTCATTTGCGCTGACAGCGACATTCGCTAATCTGCCGACAAAACAACAAAGACAAAGGCGAGGGCAGCGCCATGGCAATAGCCGACAATCATTTCAAGAAACCCCCGGAGTCCTCGGGCGTGGAAGAAGCCGTGCTTCCGTCAGAACCATTTCAATGGCCCGAGGTCAATATCGACCCGCAGCTGATCGCGATGGGGGCAGCGGCAATTTGCGGCGCCATTTTCGTGATGGTGGCCTTGCGCAAACTCAGGCGCAAACCGCAGATCGAGGAATAGCCCTCAAGCGACACAAATCGCCTTCAGCGCCGCCAGCACATCATCAGGCCAGGGGATCGAGCAGTGTTTGTCCAGATCACTGGCCGCAAGGATCTGCGTACTTGACCAGCGCTTTTTGCCCTCGCAACTGATCTCGTGATGAATGGTCACCGAGGACCGGCCGACCTTGAGCACTGTCAGGTCAAACTGCAGCTCCTCGCCGAAAAACGACGGGCTGGAGAAATCGCTGGAGATATGCACTGTCGGCGTGCCCCAGCGGAGCTTCCAGATGATCTCGTGCCAGGGAAAGCCCAGATGCGCCCAGAACTCCTCGTTCACGCCGTTGAGGATGTTGAGATAGGCCGGGAAATAGGCGGTGCCGGAAATATCGCAATCGCCAAAATGCAGCATGCGCTTAGTGGTGAAACTTTTGGGAGAGAAGGTCTTGTTCATCTTTGGCCCTTTGATCCGGCGCTCAGGCAGTTTCCAGCCCCGCCTCTTTAGCGGTTATGAGGGGAAAGGTGCAATCGTGTTGTTGGGGGGATGCCGGTCGGAACGAAGCCAGCCCCAAAGTCGCGACCCGGTAACTATTGGACAAGACATCCCTGCCCTGCCTAAACTTGCCGCAAATACGTGAAGGAGACTGTCCAATGCGCGTACTCACAACCATCGCTCTGCTTCTGCTGGCAACCCCGGCCTCCGCCTTCAGCGAAGGCGAGCACGAACGCGGCCGCCGCGCCTGTGCCTTTGTCACGCAACAGGCCCTTGGAAGCGGGGACGGCTTTGTCGTCCAACAGGCGGAAACGCGGGAGGTTCTGGTGGTGTTCCTTGAGGTCACGCTTACCTTTGCCGACCAGGGGCAGGACGGGCAAAGTTCGGTCTGCAAGCTTGCGATGAAAAACGGCGAGCCGGTTCTGACGGAGACGGTGCTGAACGGCAAAAAGATCGGGATGATGCAAAATGGCGAGCTGCATCATGCGCTGAAGGCGCTATATGCCAGTGATCCGGATTTGCCGGAATATCCGCAGGAGTGATGTTTGTTTGGGGGTGGGACGGGATGACAATTGCCGCAACGCCAGGGCAGTGCCCGGACCTCGGGGCGGGTGCGAAGCGCCCTCCCCATGGGGTTGAACGCCGTCTCGGAAACCCTCCGGGCGAAGGTTTCAGGCGTGAACGGGCGGGTGCACCGGAATAGCTGTGGCAGAAGGCACCAACCTCAAAAACTACCAGCCAACACTAGGGCCGTGCCCGGACCTCGGGGTGGGCGCGAAGCGCCCTCCCCATGGGGGAGGTCCGGGCGCTGCCCGGGCCGTAAGCGCCCCGGGTGGTGGGGATGTGGATGTAGGGTGGGCTCTTTAGCCCACCGTTGGTGGTTGGTTTGGGATGGTGGGCAGGATTGCCCACCCTACGCTTTCTGATCAACATCACCGTTTGGGGCTGCGTTGATCCGACGACGTACACGCATATACGCCCAAATTACGATCATCGCAGCAAATGAAACACCCATGAAAATGTCCGGATTCACCCCAACTGCAATCTCAACTTTTTGCGTGAACATGTTAGTTGTGACCATCACATGGGTTGCCATCATCAGACCCGAGGCCATGGCCATCAAAGCAACAAATTTTTCACCTCTGTTGAACAACTCGCCCTCAAACAACAAGAAAGTCAGGATTGAACCACAAATAGCCAACATCGGCAGAACAATACTCCCGTTAGGGGCTGTTGACGTTCAGGATTCCCAAATCACCTAAATTCTGATTCAAGGT
>CAZMNO010000103.1:0-6168 GCA_964567685.1 uncultured Rhodobacter sp.
ATTTTCGTGTGGCGGGGGAAAACGTGGCTCATTGAATTTCCAACTTCAATAATCCAAGCGTCAATAATTGTGGAGCGTACGTTACTTGTTCGAACGAGATTTCCAACATCCATCTCCCAAAAGGCGCTTCATCACTGATCCGAGTGGAGCCTTTAAGTCTGGCGCCCATCACGGGGGGCTCGCCAATTGACTGGAATATATCATTTGCAGTCAATCCAAAAATAAAAGTACATATGTTTTATTCATCAAATGCTGGCACAAGCTCGAATCATCATGGACCCAACTCTGAAATCTAGAACGTTATCAATGCTTAAGGATAGAATTGGGACACTGTCACCACGTCTGCGGACAGCCGCCAAATACGTTATCGACTGCCCCGCGGATTTTGGCCTTGATCCAATTCGAGAAACGGCGGTGAAAGCCGGGGTCAGTCCCTATACACTGGTGCGGCTGGCGAAAACGGTCGGCTTTGCCGGGTTTGAAGAGTTCCGTGATCCTTTTCGCCATGCACTGGTTTCCACGAGTGGAGCGGTAGATGAAAAGGACTGGATCAACGAACTCAGATCGGGCGGTGAATTTGGGCAGGTCTATGCTGAAGCGGCGCAGAACTCTTTGGCGATTGTGCGACGGTCGCTGGAACGGCAATCCATTGAAAACATGGAGCAGGTGGTGGACACGCTTCTGTCTGCCAGAACCGTATACTTGACCGCAGTACGTTCCAGTTACGCAATGGCCTATTATCTGCACTATATCGGGCGTATGGCACTGACATCATTGCGCTTAATTCCCCGCAACATGAACAGCGCAATCGATGAACTGAACGATGCAGGCCCTGAAGACGTTCTGATCGCTATCACCATCACCCCCTATTCACGGGAAACGATTCAGGCGTGTGAATTCGCCCACAAGAGAGGAGTGAAACTGATTTTAATCACCGATTCAGATATCGTATCCCCCGATCTTGACCCAGCGCATATGCTGGTTACGTCGGTCATCAGTACCCATCATTTTGGGTGCTTCACCGGTATGCTGGCCACCATTGAATTGCTGGTGGCGCTACTTGTCAGCCACGGAGGAGACGCTGCGAGAAAGAGAATCAAATCATATGAGAAACTGCGCAAGGAAAATAACGCGTACTGGGTGGCAAATAAAAAACATTAGTTTTTAGATGACAAGTATCAGAACATTCGCGACCATCCCGCACATTCAGAGGTGACGTTTTCGTTCTACCTCACGAAATCGGGAGAGAAACATGAGAAAGAGAAATTTCCTGGGCTGCCTCGCTGCAGCCTCAGCCCTTAGTTTTGGCGGCGCGAGTTTTGCTGCTGATCAGCAATTCATCTCAATCGGTACCGGCGGTGTGACCGGGGTCTATTATCCAACCGGTGGTGCGATCTGCCGACTGGTAAACCGCGACCGCAAAGAGCACGGCATCCGTTGCGCAGTCGAAAGCACAGGCGGATCGGTCTATAATATCAACACGATCAAGGCCGGCGAACTTGAGTTCGGAGTTGCTCAGTCTGACTGGCAGCACCATGCCTATAACGGCACTTCCAAGTTCGCGGAAAATCCGTTCCCCGGCGTCCGCGCTATGTTCTCGGTTCATCCGGAGCCGTTTACACTTCTGGTACGTGCCGACAGCGGCATTGACTCGTTTGAGGGCCTCAAAGGAAAACGCGTCAATGTGGGCAACCCGGGTTCCGGGCAGCGGGCCACGATGGAAGTGGTGATGGATGCGTTTGGCATCGGCATGGACGATTTTGCCTTAGCGACCGAGTATAAAGGTTCGGAAATGGCCAAACAGATCTGCGACGACAATATCGACGCAATGATCTACACCATCGGTCACCCGGCAGCGGCGATCAAGGAAGCCACCACAACCTGTGACGTGAAACTCGTCAATGTGGCGGGCGCCCCTATCGACAAGTTGGTTGCAGACAATCCCTATTATCGCACCGCGACCATTCCCGGTGGCATGTATAGTGGCAACCCTGACGACACGTCCACTTTTGGCGTCGGTGCAACCTTTGTAACCTCGGCTGATGTGCCGGATGAGGTCGCCTATATCGTGGCCAAGTCGGTGATGTCGAACCTGGATGATTTCCGCGGTTTGCACCCGGCATTCAAGAACCTTGATGCTAGCCAGATGATTAATGACGGTCTGTCCGCACCGCTGCATCCCGGCGCGATAAAAGCCTATAAAGAACTGGGCTTGATGGACTGACGGGGAAACCTGAAAACCAAACACCAAATCCCGCCAGCGCATTTTTGAATGCGCTGGCGCTTCTGCATTATCGTGAAGCTGCCGCGTTGGGGGAATGATGACCAAGGCCGACACCCGATCCGCCGAAGACCTGGTTGCCGAGGCCGATACCGGTGCGCGCAATGTTCACGGTTTTGAAGCAAGGCTAATTTTCTGGGTCTGCGTGATCTGGTCAGTTTTTCAACTCTACATCGCCTCAAAAGTTCCCGGTGTGCTTGCACTGGCAACCGGCGTCAGTGATTTCGCGAATATTGTCGCACAGGCTCGCTATGTGCATCTTGCCTTTGCTCTGACGCTGGCGACGCTCGCCTTTCCGATTTTAGGCCATCGTAACCGGATACCGATTTATGACTGGATTTTGGTGGCTCTGGGTATATCCGCCTGCCTGTATCTGGTGATCTTCCGTTTTGATATTGCGGACCGGCCCGGGCTCTGGACGACGACGGATATCGTGATGTCAGGGATCGGTATGATCGTTCTTCTGATCGCTGCCTATCGGTCACTGGGCCTTCCGCTGGTCATCATCGGAAGTGCTTTTCTGGCACTAGCGTTTTTTGGTGGCTATTCTGAATGGATTGGCAGCATAACAAATTACGGCGGCGCGTCGTTTTCTAAGGCGATGGGCCACTACTGGATGCAGACCGAGGGCGTGTTCGGCGTCGCTTTGGGTGTGTCCACAACAATGATCTTTCTGTTTGTCCTTTTCGGTGCCCTGCTGGAAAAGGCTGGTGGCGGCAACTGGTTCATCCGCGTTGCGATCGCACTTTTGGGTGCTCTTCGGGGCGGCCCCGCCAAGGCGGCGGTCCTGTCATCAATGATGACGGGGATGATTTCAGGTTCATCCATCGCCAACACAGTGACAACCGGCACCTTCACCATTCCGCTGATGAAGAAGATAGGCTTCTCGGCCGAGAAAGCCGGGGCTGTTGAAGTCGCGTCGTCAACCAACGGGCAATTGACGCCGCCTGTCATGGGGGCGGCGGCCTTTCTGATGGTGGAATATGTCAACATTCCCTATATCGAAGTGGTTAAACACGCGTTTCTGCCCGCGGTCATTTCCTACATAGCGCTGCTTTACATCGTTCACCTGGAAAGCCTGAAACTGGGGCTCGAAGGGTTGAAGAAACCCGGTCGCAAGATCGGTGTGATCATGATCCTGCTTCTGTTCCTCACCGGTTTTCTGGGCATGGCGGCAATAACTTTCGTGGTGGTAATGATCCGCGCCGTGCTGGAACCGATGATGCCCGGTGCAACGGTCTATCCGGCGCTAGTACTATTGGGGTTGGCTTATCTTGCACTGGTCTATGTCGCTTCACGCTATCCGGATATTGAAGTCGATGACCCGAGTGCCGGAACCGTCACCGCGCCAAGGCTGACACCAACGCTGATGGGCGGTGCATATTTCGCATTGCCGATTTTTGTTCTGGTCTGGAACCTGATGGTGCGGACAGAACATCTTGATCGGCTCTCGCCAGCACTGTCGGCATTCTGGGCAACCATCACCATGATCATTGTTGCTCTGACCCACAAACCACTAAAAAACCTATTTCGGCGAGCGGGTGGTCTTTCGGTTGAAACCCTGTCGGGCTGGCGCGATTTTGTCAGTGGGCTTGAAAGCGGTGCCCGTAACATGATCGGCATCGGCGTTGCCACGGGTGCTGCTGGAATCATCGTGGGCACGATTTCCCTGACTGGCGCGCATCAGATCATCGGCCAGGTGATTGAGGTGATTTCGGGCGGAAACCTGATCATTCTTCTGCTGCTTGTGGCTGTGTTGTCTCTGATCCTCGGGATGGGCTTGCCGACCACCGCGAACTACATCGTCGTGTCTTCCCTGATGGCCCCTGTAATCGTATCAGTCGGTGCACAATCCGGCCTGATCGTCCCCTTAATTGCAGTGCACATGTTCGTTTTCTATTTTGGAATTCTGGCGGATGATACGCCACCTGTGGGTCTGGCTGCCTATGCTGCTGCCGCCATTTCCCGTGGTGATCCGATCCGAACCGGCTTGCAGGGTTTCAGTTATGACATTCGTACCGCCTTGTTGCCATTCATGTTCATCTTCAACACCGATCTATTGCTGATCGATGTCGGACCGTTGAAGGCGGTATTGGTTTTCTTTGTCTCACTGCTAGCGATGCTTTTGTTTGCGGCTGCCACGCAAGGGTATTTCATCGCGAAGAGCCGGAAATGGGAAACTGCGGTGATCCTGTTGATCGTCTTCACCCTTTTCCGCCCAGGGTTCTGGCTGAACCAGCTGGAAGAAAAATATACCTTTGTCACCGGTCCCGCCGCAATCGAAGCCATCGGCACGGTGGAAACTGGCCAGACTTTACGGCTGATAATCAGTGCACCGGATTTTGACACCGGCAAGGTGGGACAGAAAACGGTGACCCTGACGCCAGAGGCTGATGGTTCGGGTACGGAGAGGCTGCAGGCGGTCGGTCTAACGGTGTTCAATGAAAACGGAATCCTGCGTCTGGACGAGCCTTTCCCCGGTACCGCGTATTTCGATGCTTTAGCGAACGACTATGATTTTTACGGCGAAGAACCTGCGCAGCTTGCATCGGTTGGGGTTGAAAACGACAGGTTGCCAAAAGAGATATTCTTTTTCCCGGCTTTTCTGCTTCTCGGTCTGATCTTTTGGTTGCAAAGTCGCCGCGCCACGCAGCCGGCCTTCTAGAGAGAAAAACTATGTTTAAATCAATCCTCGTTCCGATTGACGTCGAAGCCCCGAAGGAGTCATTGCAGATTGTCAAAGCGGCAAGCGCGCTGAGCGCAGACTGGCAGGCAACCCTTCATGTGGCCGCGATTGTTCCGGATGTCGGAATGTCAATTGTCGGGTCCTATTTCGAGGATGGCTTTGAGAAAAAGTCGCTGGCAGAAGCAAAAAGGCGCCTTGAAACACTTCTTGGCAACGCAGGGATTTCGGCGACAACGCATATCCAAATCGGGAAGGTCTATGATCAGGTGATTGCTCTTGCACAGAAGCTTGATACCGATCTGATCGTCATTGGCGCGCATAGCCCCGACGTGAAGGACTATCTGCTTGGATCAAACGCGGCCCGCATTGTGCGACACTCTAAAAAGTCGGTGCTGGTTTTGCGTATCGGACTCCAGGAAGAGTGACGGTATTTGCATCGAGGGAAAGACTTTAGCCGCTGGCAGTTCCGGAGTAGATTGTGACTTCCTCCAACTCATCTGTGCTTTTGCCATTGCCCACGGATCAGTGGGACGGGTCCCTCGCCGAAATCATTGAAGAAATGAATGGCGCGCCCCTCAACGTGCACAAGCTTATGGCGAACAACCCAGCTCTACTGCGGGCTTGGTGGAGTTTTCGCAACTATTCCATCAATGGGGGTTCGCTGGGCGCGCGAAAGGGTGAACTTGTCATTCTGCGTGTCGGCGTGCAGACGTCCACATGGTACGAGTGGGCCTCGCATGTGGACAGGGCACGTCACAAGGGTCTGACGCAAGAGGAAATCAATGCAGTACTGCTCCGGGAAACCACAGATGTCTGGAACCGCCAAGAGGCGGCCTTGCTGACCGCGGTCGATAACTTGATCGAGGATGGCGGCCTGTCGACAAAAATACGTAGTCGTTTGGCACAGTATTTTTCTTCTCAGCAAGTTCTGGATATCATCGCGATTCATGGAATGTACGTTATCCTGGGTTGCATGATCCGCAGCTGGGGTCTTGAACTGGACACGGCAGTGAGAGCCAGAGTTGAATCTATTACCGACGAGAAGAGGTTTGCTAGTGCCGCAAAACGATTTCACAATACAGCACGCACCACAACTATGTAAAACGAGCTGCGTAGTAATCTTCCGGCCAATCTGGTTATCAAGTTGCTAGGGCCTGTTGACGTTCATTTCAGTTCGATCATGGTTGCTGCGAGAGAGATG
>CAZMNO010000104.1:0-5914 GCA_964567685.1 uncultured Rhodobacter sp.
CCTTGAATCAGAATTTAGGTGATTTGGGAATCCTGAACGTCAACAGCCCCTAGTCTTCTCCAGATTGTAGCTTTGGTGTTTTGTGCTGCTACTATTGATGCTGGGATGATTGCCGTTGCTATCGCCTCTGACAAATCGACATTGAGAACAGAAGAATTCGTGCTTGCGGGGACAAAACCAAAAATAATTAAGCAAACTTCGGAACAAATAAAAGCGACTGCTTGGATCACAAATACAACCGAGAGATGTGTGCATTATTACCACGCACGTCAACAGATACTGGGCAAAAATCAGAATGACATCTGAGGAAAAACCGGTTTGGCCTGATGATACAAGTGGAGTTCTTCTTCCCTATGACGATTCTAGCGAACCAGCAACAAGGTTGAAATCGCATGAGAAAATGAAACTTGTTGCCTATTTCACGCCCGGTGAATTCCTTGATTTTAAGTATCTTGCGCAGAAGCATGACTTCGGGAACTTTAACTCCATACCGATGTATGTCAAAGTAGACTTAATTGGCTATTTCTGTGATCGCTTGCTAGATCCTGACAACATCCCAGTTGAAATAGAGCATCAGGAGACCAGCGATGGCTTGAATGGGAATGTAGTCTTCTTCAGATCCGAACCTTCTCGAAGTTTTATTTTTAAAGAATAACTCCATGAATCTATGAAATAGGAATTCTGCCTTCCAAGCTGACAATAGATAACCATTGGGAAACGGGCCAAATACACAGAACTCATCACACTCCCCGTGATGCGCCCATGGGCTCACAGCAATCTGTCCTTACCGTCAATTACACATTTGCCTGAATAACCACTCCGCTCTCAAAACAAACCCCTTGCCACCCCCGCAAAACCCCCCTATAGACGCCTCTTCGATAACTGACTCCACCGGAATCAGGGTAACCTCGTGAGCTAGTGAAACCTGCTCACAATTGCGGCCCACCGGTGATGTTGAAAGGAACAACAGCGATGAACGCTGCAGAACTACGTGACAAGTCACCTGACCAGCTGCGCGACGAGCTGGCCAATCTGAAGAAAGAGGCGTTCAACCTCCGTTTTCAGGCGGCCACCGGCGCCATGGAAAACACTGCCCGCATGAAAACGGTTCGCCGGGATGCGGCACGTGTGAAAACAATTCTGAACCAAAAAGCCGCCGAAGCGGCGTCTGAATAAGAGGAGCGTGAACAATGCCTAAGCGTATACTTTCCGGCACTGTGACCAGCGACCAGAACGCGCAGACCGTTACGGTTTCCGTTGAACGTCGTTTCACGCACCCGGTTCTGAAGAAAACCATCCGTAAGTCCAAGAAATACCGGGCGCACGATGAAAACAACTCTTTCAAGGTCGGCGATGCAGTCCGCATTCAGGAATGTGCGCCGCGCTCGAAAACCAAACGCTGGGAGGTTCTGACCGACGCCTCCTGAGGCAGGGACGAACATCCAGTTTAATCGAAACCGTGGGGCCAAAACTGCAAAAGGTCCCCGCAGGTCGGGAGAAACCAAATGATCCAGATGCAGACAAACCTGGATGTTGCTGACAACAGCGGCGCTCGCCGTGTTCAGTGCATCAAGGTTCTGGGCGGCTCCAAACGGAAATATGCTTCCGTTGGGGACATCATTGTTGTTTCTGTGAAGGAAGCCATTCCACGCGGTCGCGTGAAAAAGGGTGACGTTCGCAAGGCAGTCGTGGTGCGTACCGCTAAAGAAGTCCGTCGCGAAGACGGCACAGCCATTCGTTTTGACAGAAACGCCGCTGTCATGCTTTCCACAGCAGGTGAGCCGATCGGCACACGTATCTTCGGCCCGGTTGTTCGCGAATTACGCGCGAAGAACTTCATGAAGATCATCTCGCTGGCTCCGGAGGTGCTGTGATATGGCTGCGAAACTGAAAAAAGGTGACAAGGTCATCGTGCTGACCGGCAAGGACAAGGGCCGCGAAGGCGAGATTACCTCGGTCGACCCAAAGGCCGGCAAGGCCAAGGTCGCAGGTGTGAACACCGCGATCCGCCACACCAAGCAGAGCCAGTCGTCACAAGGCGGTCGTGTTCCGCAGGAAATGGCGATCCAGCTTTCCAACCTGGCGATGATTGACCCCAAAGATGGTGGCGCAACCCGCGTTGGATTCCGCATGGAAGGTGACAAGAAGGTGCGCTACGCCAAGAAATCGGGAGAAGTGATCGATGGCTGATTATACCCCCCGCCTGAAGACTCAGTACAACGAATCCGTGCGCGGTGCGCTCAAGGAAGAGTTTTCATACAAGAACGACATGCAGATCCCCAGGCTTGACAAGATCGTGCTCAATATGGGTGTCGGTGAAGCGGTTGCTGACAGCAAGAAAATCCGTTCCGCCGAAGCTGATCTGACCGCGATTGCAGGCCAGAAGGTTGTTGTGACCAAGGCCAAGAAATCCATCGCTGCCTTCAAGGTGCGCGAGGAAATGCCGCTTGGCGTCAAGGTCACGCTCCGCGGTGATCGCATGTATGATTTCCTTGACCGTCTGGTCACTGTGGCGATGCCGCGCATCCGCGACTTCCGCGGTGTGTCAGGCAAAAGCTTTGACGGTCGCGGCAACTTCGCCGTTGGCCTGAAGGAACATATCGTTTTCCCCGAGATCGACTTTGACAAGGTCGATGAAATGTGGGGAATGGACATCGTCATCTGCACCACCGCGAACACCGATGCCGAAGCAAAGAGCCTGTTGAAGCATTTCAACATGCCCTTCAACTCGTGACGCGCGGATAGGAGAGAGAACATGGCAAAAAAAGCAATGGTCCAACGCGAACTCAAGCGTCAGAAGCTGGTAGAGAAATACGCTGCCAAGCGCGCTGCCCTGAAAGAGATCGCAAACAATCTGGATCTGCCGATGGAAGAGCGTTTCAAAGCGCGGCTTCAACTGGCAAAACTGCCCCGTAATTCCGCGGAATCGCGCCTGCACAACCGCTGTCAGGTCACCGGTCGTCCGAAGGGTTACTATCGTAAACTGAAAATGTCGCGGATCGCGCTTCGGGATCTGGCCTCCAACGGTCAAATCCCCGGCATGGTCAAGTCAAGCTGGTAAGGGAGGGATAAGATATGTCTATGAACGACCCTATCGGCGATATGCTGACCCGCATCCGCAACTCGTCTTTGCGTGGCAAATCCACCGTCCGTACACCGGCCTCAAAACTGCGTGGCTGGGTGCTGGATGTGCTTGAAGGTGAAGGCTACATTCGTGGTTACGAAGCAACCACATCTGCTGCCGGTCACCCGGAACTGGAAATCAGCCTCAAGTATTTTGACGGCGCTCCGGTGATCCGCGAACTCAAGCGCGTTTCGACCCCCGGTCGCCGTGTTTACGCTGGTGTGAAAGACATTCCCTCGGTTCGTCAGGGCCTTGGGATTGCGATCGTCTCCACCCCGAAAGGGGTCATGTCCGATGCACAGGCTCGTACCGACAATGTCGGTGGCGAAGTTCTGTGCACGGTCTTCTAAGGAGGTCTGACAATGTCTCGTATTGGTAAGAAACCGGTCGAACTGCCCAGCGGCGTTACCGCCACTGTGTCGGGTCAGACCGTTGAAGTGAAAGGCCCGAAAGGCACCCGCAGCTTCACCGCAACAGATGATGTCGATGTGACAATGGCTGATAACGCCATCACCGTGATGCCGCGCGGCAATTCCAAACGCGCCCGGCAGCAATGGGGCATGTCGCGCACGCAGGTTGCCAATCTGGTGACCGGTGTGACCGTTGGTTTCAAGAAAGAGCTTGAGATCAGCGGTGTTGGTTACCGGGCGCAAATGCAGGGCAATGTGCTGAAGCTGCAGCTCGGCCTTAGCCATGACGTCAATTTCGAAGTGCCCTCGGATGTCACAATCACCGCACCGAAGCCGACCGAAGTCATCGTTGAAGGCATCGACCAGCAGGTCGTTGGCGAAGTAGCCGCGAACATTCGCAAATGGCGCAAACCAGAACCTTACAAAGGTAAAGGCATCAAATACAAAGATGAGTATATCTTCCGTAAGGAAGGCAAGAAGAAGTAAGGAACCAGACACATGGCTAACAACAAGCGAGATCTGTTCCTTAAGCGCCGCGTGCGTGTTCGGAACAAACTGCGTAAATCCGCCGGCGACCGCCCGCGGCTGAGCGTTCACCGGTCGTCCAAAAACATCTCGGTCCAGCTGATCGACGATGCCAAGGGCGTCACTCTGGCCTCGGCCTCCAGCCTTGAAAAAGCGCTGGGCGTTGTCGGCAAGAACAATGTCGAGGCTTCGGCAAAGGTTGGTGCGGAAATCGCCAAGCGTGCCAAAAAGGCCGGCGTTTCAGAGTGCTATTTTGATCGCGGGGGCTTCCTTTTCCACGGAAAAGTCAAGGCTCTTGCCGATGCGGCCCGCGAGGGCGGCCTCAAATTCTAAGAACCTGTGGAGGGCGGCACCGCCCTCCCGATGATCCCGGAGCCTGACAGGCTCACGCGGATTGAGTTTATCGGCGCGAAGCTGCGCCACCATGAAAGGAATGCCTGATGGCAGAACGTGAACAAAGAGGCCGGGGCCGTGGACCGCGTCGCGACCGTGAAGAAACGCCGGAATTTGCCGATCGCCTTGTTGCGATCAACCGGGTTTCGAAAACCGTAAAGGGTGGTAAGCGCTTTGGTTTCGCAGCCCTCGTGGTTGTCGGTGACCAGAAAGGCCGTGTTGGCTATGGCAAGGGTAAAGCCAAAGAGGTGCCCGAGGCCATTCGCAAAGCCACCGAGCAGGCCAAACGCCAGATGATCCGGGTGCCGCTGCGCGAAGGCCGCACGCTGCATCACGACATGGAAGGCCGTCATGGCGCGGGTAAGGTTGTCATGCGCACTGCCCCGCAAGGTACCGGTATCATCGCCGGTGGTCCGATGCGCGCGGTGTTTGAAATGCTGGGCGTGCAGGACGTTGTGTCCAAATCGCTTGGTTCGGCAAACCCTTACAACATGATCCGCGCGACCATCGACGGTCTGCAAAAGGAAAGCAGCCCGCGTATGGTCGCCCAGCGTCGTGGTAAAAAGGTTTCCGACATCCTGCCGAAAACAGACGCACCCGCCGCCCCGGCCCCCGTGGCCGAAGAAGCGCCTGCTGAAACCGCGGAGGCTTGAGGATTATGGCAAAAACTATCGTCGTAAAACAGATCGGCTCGCCGATCCGCCGCCCCGCTGAGCAACGCGCAACGCTGGTCGGGCTTGGCCTCAACAAGATGCACAAGACGCGCGAGCTTGAGGATACCCCAAGCGTGCGCGGCATGGTCCGCAAGATCCCGCATCTGGTGGAGATCGTTGAGGAGCGCGACTAGCGCTCCGAAACGCCCCGGACCCGATCCGGGGTCTCTTGGTGGTAAAACGATCGCTTGAAGTAAAGAGGTCCCGCATCAAGTGCGGGACAGCGAATTTGGAAGCGCCCCGTGGGAAGCTGCGGGGCGTTTTTCAATCTGATATTGGCAACCCATCTTTTCGGTTCCACATCATTGCCCAAAACTGATTGGCCCAATCAGTTTGGTGCCCGTCGAGAAAGGACGACTCCCCCAATGCGCTACCTAATTTGAGGATTAGCGATTTGAATTGATCGTCAGGTCGACGCGAATGCACCAACCAAATCCTACCAAGTACGTAATGTAGAATAGACTGGTACAATGTAATCCTGGATGCCTTCTGTGGATCATAGAGCTTTGGACCAGTCTCGATTATCGCAGTTTTGTCGATAGCGCGACACCGCCCATCCGGCAGCCAAGCGCAGGCCAGCCCCAAAGGCCAGCCAGCTCAGAAAGTCAGTAATCATTGTTAGC
This sequence comes from uncultured Rhodobacter sp., assembly GCA_964567685.1. Classification (GTDB taxonomy): domain Bacteria; phylum Pseudomonadota; class Alphaproteobacteria; order Rhodobacterales; family Rhodobacteraceae; genus UBA5972. The sequence goes on from CAZMNO010000104.1 coordinate 5,789, forward strand.
TCCTGTAGTTGGGTTAATTCAATACAGATGCCTTTGATTTCTCAGTTTTAGGGGGGGTGAGAGTTTAGCTATCTAGGGCCTGTTGACGTTCATTTCAGTTCGATCATGGTTGCTGCGAGAGAGATG
>CAZMNO010000105.1:0-5448 GCA_964567685.1 uncultured Rhodobacter sp.
ACTGATATCTTTCAGAGCCAGCAGCGGAAATTTCCGCGTATCGAGTATTAACTAGGGTCAGGACTCATAACCAGAATATGACGGTTGCAGCGAGATAGATGGCTGATCGGAATATGTGAGCGCAACTGTCATATCGGGTGGCGATATCTGAGAATTACCACGGCGGGCAGTTGCGTCGATCTCGCAGTTGCCGAATATTGAAAATAGTTTAGTTATTTTGAATGGATTAAGATGCGGAAGAATTTGCGCCAGCTGCACATGGTTGCGAGAGCAGCACCTGGGGCGGCTTCATCGGTCTTCTTATCTACAGTGCTGTAGAGAAGAGATTTGGGGTCAAATTTCCCGTCGATCTAAAGAAACTTTCTGACCAAGGATATGAGGTAGTAAAGCTACCCCGAGGCCTCTTAGCTGCCTTTGGCCAGCAGGCTGAGATGCTGCGGCCCGTCGAATTTTCCGTTTGCTGCAAGTGTTAAATCTCGGAGGAGGTCTGATTAGATTCGTAGGTTTTTGGCCTGACGAAGTCGGATCCCGCGATTTCGATACCAAAAAAAAGGAAACGCACCCCGTGGGGCGCGTATCAATGTGGTGCTACTTCGAGCTTGTTAACGGCTCGACCGCGAATTCTGAACACCAACATTCTGGCATATGGCCGCCTCACTTTCAAGTTGCATCTCATTCGTGCTTAAGGAATCCTGTTACACATGCGTTTGGGTGGTGAAAATGCGTCTGGGGCTTGATATCGGAACAAACTCCATCGGCTGGTGGCTGTATGAAACCGATGGCGCCGATGCGAACGCCCGGATCACAGGTGTGACAAAAGGCGGTGTCCGTGTTTTCTCGGACGGTCGTGACCCGCAATCCGGGACATCGATGGCGGTGGATCGCCGGGCTGCCCGCGCCATACGTCGTCGTCGCGATCGCTATCTGCGCCGTCGCGCCACACTGATGAAGGCTCTGGCTAATGCCGGACTCATGCCCGCCGATCCGGGGGAAGCCAAGGCGCTAGTGGCGCTAGATCCCTATACGTTGCGGGCAACTGGGCTGGACGAGTTCCTGCCGCTCACCCATTTCGGCCGAGCACTGTTTCACCTCAACCAGCGGCGCGGTTTCAAATCCAACCGCAAGACGGATCGCGGCGACAATGAAAGCAGCAAGATCAAGAACGCGACAGCGCGGCTTGAAAAAGAGATGATAGCCAATGGTGCCCGCACCTATGGCGAGTTCTTGCATATGCGTCGCAGCCGCTTATACGAGAAACCAAGCACAGAGCCAAAAATCAACAGAGATGGCACAAGGCTGGATTACCGCCATGTGCCTACGGTGCGCACCCGCCTCTCGATCGCCCATAGGGATGGGCCGGAGGGCAAGTCGGAGGCCGGTTACGATTTCTACCCTGACCGGAGGCATTTGGAGGAGGAGTTTCACAAGCTCTGGACGGCCCAAGCGAACTTTCACACGGATTTGACTGACGATCTGCGTGAGCTGGTTTTCGAAAAAATCTTCTATCAGCGCCCGCTAAAAGAACCAGAGGTCGGGTTGTGCTTGTTTTCTGGGTATGACGTCATCCCATCTGATGAGCGCCGACTGGCTAAAGCCCATCCACTGACCCAGCGCCGCACACTTTTTGAAACTGTGAACCAGTTGCGTGTCGCGGCGGACGGGCGGGAGAAACGCCCTTTAACGCCGGAAGAACGCGACAATATCATCCACGCACTGGACAACAAGAAACCCGCGAAAAAACCTCCAATGTCGGCAACGAAAGGACCGACGCTGACACTCAGGTATCTTGCTGACAAAGTCCTGCGGCTCCCAGATGGTCAACGCTTCACCTTGGAAACCGGCGTTCGAGACGCCATCTCCTGCGACCCAGTCCGCGCCAGCCTCTCTCACCCGGGCAGGTTCGGCCCACGCTGGTCCACGCTGGACACGGACGCACAATGGGAGGTGATCGCGAGCATCCGCAAGGTGCAAAGCGATGAGGAATATGCCGCGCTAGTCGAATGGTTAACCGCGACCTATGCGCTCGCCCCCGGCAATGCCGAAGCCACAGCGACCGCCCCCCTTCCCGAGGGCTACGGGCGCATTGGCCTGACCGCGACCGCACGCATTCTTGAGAAGCTAAAGGCAGATGTCGTCACCTTTGGGGACGCCGTCGCCGCTTGTGGCTGGCACCATTCCGACCAGCGAACGGGCGAATGCCTCGACTGCCTCCCCTATTATGGCGAAGTGCTCAACCGCCACGTCATTCCCGGCACCTATGACGCGAAAGACGACGAGATCACCCGCTATGGCCGTATTACCAACCCGACCGTGCATATAGGGCTGAATCAGCTTCGGCGGTTGGTGAACAAGATCATCGAGGTTTACGGCAAACCCGATCAGATCGTCGTCGAACTGGCACGGGAGTTGAAGCAGTCGGAGCAGCAAAAAAACGATGCGATGAAGCGCATCCGCGACACGACAGCGGCCGCGAAGAAACGGAGCGAGAAGCTTGAAGAACTCGGCATCGAAGACAATGGCCGTAACCGAATGCTCCTGCGCCTCTATGAAGACCTGGGTCCGGCTATCGGCCCGCGTTGCTGCCCCTACACAGGCAAACCGATAAGCGTAGAAATGGTGTTCGATGGCTCCTGTGATGTGGATCACATCTTGCCCTATTCGCGGACGTTGGATGACAGTTTCGCCAATCGGACACTGTGCCTGAGGGAAGCCAATAGAAGCAAGGGCAACAACACGCCTAAAGAGGCCACCGACAAGGGATTGCTCGACTGGAGCGCCATCGAGGCCAACCTGAAAAACCTGCCCGAGAACCGGCGCTGGCGCTTTGCTCCCGATGCGATGGAGCGTTTCGAGGGCGAAAACGATTTCCTCGATAGGGCGCTGGTGGATACGCAATACCTCGCCCGGATTTCCCGCACGTATCTTGATACGCTCTTTACCGAGGGCGGTCATGTCTGGGTGGTGCCTGGCCGACTGACGGAAATGCTGCGGCGGCATTGGGGGCTGAATTCCCTACTGAGCGACAAGGAACGCGGCGCAGTCAAAGCCAAGAACCGCACAGATCACCGCCATCATGCCATCGACGCCGCCGTGGTCGCCGCCACCGACGGCAGCCTGCTCAACCGGATAAGCCGCGCTGCTGGCCAGGGCGAGAAGGCCGGCCAATCCGCTGAACTCATCGCCCGCGAAACGCCACCCCCCTGGGACGGCTTCCGTAGTGATCTGGAGGTGCAGCTTGGCAGGATCATCGTCAGCCACCGTGCCGATCATGGTCGGATCGACTGGGCAGGGCGTAAACTTGGCCGTGACAGCACCGCTGGACAGTTGCACCAGGAAACCGCCTATTCCATCGTCGATGACAAGCATGTTGCAAGCCGGACCAATTTGTTAAGCGTGAAGCCTGCGCAATTGCGGGATGATCCCGGCCGAAGTGGCCAAATCCGTGACCCGCAGCTGCGAAAAGCGTTGCGGGTAGTAACCTCCGAGAAGACCGGAAATGACTACGAGAACGCCTTGCGTGATTTCGCAGCCAAGCCCGGCCCATACCAAGGCATTCGCCGGGTGCGGATAATCAAACCATTGCAAGAGCAGGCGCGGATTCCCGTGCCTGCGCAGAAGCCGATAAAGGCCTATCAGAGCGGCAGCAACCATCGTTTCGAGATCTGGCGGCTTCCCGACGGCGAAATCCAACCTCAGGTCATCACAACCTACGAAGCCCATACCCTCGAATGCCAAAAGAGGCCCCACCCAGCCGCCAAACGCCTTTTGAGTGTCCACAAGGGGGACATGGTTGCCCTGGAGCGGGACGGGCGAACGGTCGTCGGACACATTCAAAAGATGGATATCGCAAACGGCCTGTTCATTGTTCCTCATAACGAGGCGAACGCAGATACGCGTAACAACGACAGTACCGATCCGTTCAGGTGGATTCAGATAAGCGCTCGGCCCGCGGTCGAAGCCGGAATTCGCCGAGTCTCGGTCGATGAAATTGGTCGGTTTAGGGACGGAGGCACGAAGCCCCACTGACTCAGATTCGCCCGAATCGGGAAAACATGTCAATCTTCCAATGGCTTGGAGGATGTAGTCATGGATCAAATCGTGGATATTTCAACCGACGGTCGGCATCTCTCGCGTGACCGGGGCTTTATGAAGGTTTGCGAAGGCGACGAAGAAATCGGCCGCATCCCTCTGGACCAGATTGCCGGGGTGATCGTTCACGCCCATGGGACCACTTGGTCCACCTCGCTATTGACGGAACTGGCGGATCGCGGAGCACCGGTCGTCTTGTGTGGGTCAAACCACGCACCCCGATCTGTTCTCCTCCCTCTAGAGGGATACCATGCCCAAGGTGCCCGTCTGCGGGCCCAGTGGCAGGCCAAGGCCCCGCTTCTGAAGCAGGCGTGGAAACAAGTCGTGATCTGCAAAATCACCATGCAGGCCGCAGCGCTGGAGGCCATGGGTGAGACTCATGCCCCTGTCGCTATGCTCAAACGCAAGGTCACCAGCGGCGACAACACCAATGTCGAAGCCCAGGCCGCCCGATACTACTGGCCCCGCATGATGGGCGAGGAGTTTCGTCGGGATCGCACAGCACCCGATCTAAACGCGCTGTTGAATTACGGCTATACCGTTTTGCGTGCAGCCACCTCACGCGCTGTCGTAGCCGCCGGGCTGCACCCAACCATCGGATTGCACCATTCCAACAGAGGCAACTCCTTTGCCCTAGCAGATGACCTGATGGAGCCCTTCCGGCCCCTTGTCGATTGTTGCGTTCTCGGTCTCTCTGCCCGCAACGGACCAGAGGTGGATACCGACGCCAAACAGACCTTGGCCCGGCTTATCGCACTCGATCTGCCCTTGGGGGGCGGTCTGACACCGGTGTCGGTTGCACTTGGCAAACTCGCCGTTTCGTTGGGGCAGAGTTTCGAGGCTGGAAACCTGAAACTCGCTCTACCTGCGCCGCCCGATGCGCTCACCTTTGCGGGGCTGGGATCATGACAACCGCCCCAATATTTCTGTCTGGATATCGAATCATGTGGATACTCGTGATGTTTGACCTGCCCACCGACACCAAACCGCAGCGCAAGGCGGCAACGGATTTTCGGCATTTCCTGCTGGACGAAGGATTCGAGCGCAGCCAGTTCTCGGTCTATGCCCGCTTCGTCAACGGCAAGGAGGCATTTCAGACTCGCGTGAACCGTATCGCGCGACATCTGCCCGATAAGGGTGACATTCAGATTCTCAACTTCACCGACCGGCAATATCGTGATATCGTGCATTTCTCAGATCAGGGCCGCAGATCGGCCCGGAAAAATCCGGAACAACTGGTGCTGTTTTAATGGCGGTTCTTCAATTTGCCTCACTCGCCCCCTCCAAAGACTCCTGTAATTTCAGGTGCTTGGAGGAGGATCGAGTTTAGCAGTTCAGAATTCGAGGTCCAGCCGCAAC
>CAZMNO010000106.1:0-4849 GCA_964567685.1 uncultured Rhodobacter sp.
CTCTCTCGCAGCAACCATGATCGAACTGAAATGAACGTCAACAGGCCCTAGTCAGTTTTCCTCCTGAGAATGCAGGAGGGTAGATTGCGATCAGGTCTACCCTGGAGCTGGCAACGAGGCCAAGTTTCGTGCAAAGGGACTCTGACGGCTTGTTACCTTCGCGAATGCCTGTGAAGCACGAGGTGTACCCGTATTTCTTATTGATTTCCCTCAATGTCATGGCACCCAGCAAAAGTGCTATTCCCTCGCCACGGCGATGTTCGTCGGTTGCGAGCATGCCCCACCAAACCTTGTCTGACTTAGGGTGGTCCAAATGAAATTGGGCGACACCGCCTGACGCTCCAACCACGCGGCCCTCTCTGTCTTTTGCGAACAGAAACACGCTTGGTTGTTCGCGCCCACGCAAGAAAGAGCCCATCGGTAGCAGGACCTCGCATCGCTGCGTAAGTGCATCAAGTTTTTGAAGGTCTTCTGACAAAGTATCCGGACCTATTTCAGACACCTTTAAATCATCACGAAGCTTGCGCTCTCGCAAAACTGAGTTGGCGGCTTCGAACGTTTCAGGCTTACCTGTCCACGAGACATACTCGTCAACAGCAATTCCTTTCGCCTCTAATTCAGTTTTTCTGGTTTTAGCAGAAGCTTTATCAACCCCTTCCAACGCGCACACTCCTTGGAGTTTCGCCAAGGCAAGCTGTGTCGAAAAGTTGTCTTTTGTATATTCAGCCAAAGCAACCGCACGTCCATGGCAAGAGAAACGGTGATCATGCTTGACCAAACTCCACAGTTTCTCTGCACGCCACTGAAGCCCTTGCTGAGTTTCGGAACCGAAGTATTCGGCTTGTTCGTTTTCCATTGCTCAACCAATCACGGCACGTTCAAGAGTGTCAAGCGAATGTCGGTAAGGGCTCAAACCAATCATTTTTTATTGGCTGTACTGACAACGCACTCCAGACAAAAAGCCCTCCCGCAGACGTTGTAGCCTCTTTAGGTGGTGGTTGGATGTTTCTCCCGGATTGCGGTATTCTCGAAATGCACTTCTCGAACGCTCCTCACTCGAAAGGCCGGGTATGTTCAGATTCCTGGGGCCAACCCTACTGCTGTTCGCGTTAACATCTGGAATTTAGGCTGCGGTGATAGGAGACCCCTTGCAAGGGCGTTCAGCATTCAATGCACGCACCCAACAAATACTACGCGCCTAGTCTGCATTGCATTATCGGTCAGCGCGCTGGCACAACCAAATTCTCCGGCTACAGCGAAGACTTTAAGGAAGCGGCGGTCAATATAGTCTGGACCGAGGAATTATTGCTGGACTATCTTGCCAGCCAGAAGGATTTCATTTCCAACCGCATGAGCCGTAAGGATACCAATATTATGATGAACCTCGCCTGGCCGGATCTGACCTTCAGAGTAAACATCGCAGCCTATCTCAAATCAAAGTGCGCGGCTGAATAAGGTGCAGTCCCGTGTTCGTGTTTCACCCCAAATGGTCTCAAATCTCACCAAAATGAGCGCTCTATACGACAAAATTGGCATAAACTACTCAGAGCTTCGCCGCCCTGACCCAAGGATCGAGGCGGCGATACATGCTGCGCTTGGAGATGCTGAAACGATCCTGAATGTCGGCGCAGGAACCGACTCCTATGAACCTCAGGGCAAAGAGGTAACAGCCGTCGAACCATCAGCAGAAATGATTCGCCAGCGACCTCCAGGATCGGCACCGGTGATTCAGGCCAATGCCGAAGACCTTCCTTTTGATGAGAACAGTTTTGACGCCGCAATGGCAATTCTGACTCTACATCATTGGAGCGACGTTAAGAAAGGCCTCAGCGAAATGCGCCGGGTCACGACGGGGACAATCGTTATTCTGACATTTGATCCGAAATTTTCCAGTTTCTGGCTGGCGGATTACATTCCGGATCTGTTCGAGCTTGATCAATCCCAGATGCCGCAAATCGATGACCTGGCAAACTTGCTGGGGCCCGTTGCGGTCAGACCCGTGCCAATCCCGCATGATTGCGTCGATGGATGCCTCTGCGCATATTGGCGGCGTCCAGAGGCCTATCTTGACCCGGTAACCAGATCAGCGATTTCGTCCTTTTCCAAGATCCGGGATATTAAAAGGGGTCTGAAAAAGCTGGAGCAGGATCTGAATAGTGGTGCCTGGAACCACCGCAATGCGGATTTGCTGAAACGGGATGCGTGTGATTTTGGCTATCGGCTGGTTGTAACGACCTGACTCCTTTGTCCGGTTATTTCCCTACCGCATAAAACAGATTGGTCTGGCTTTTGATCGGCAGTTGTTCAAAGCGGCTAAAACCTGCTTCACGGCACAAAGCTTCTGTCTGGGCGGGGCCCATGCAGGTGCCAAGCCCCGGGCCACCGCTGGCAAGTGACTGTGTCATGCAGTGAAAGAGCGAAAATCCGTAATAAACCGTGCCAAGCGCATGGATATTGTCTTCCAGATCATCCGCTGCCTTGGGTTCCATGATGAAGAGGGTGCCATCCGGTTTCAAAAGGTTAGCAACTTCACCAAGTGTCTGCTGCGGCTTGGAAAAATCATGGACGCAGTCAAAAATGGTAATCAGGTCAAAACCATCACCGGGCGGCATATCACCGGTTGAAGCAGCAATGAATTCCACGTGATCTGCCAATCCTTCACTTGCCGCAGAATTTCTGGCCTGATCGATCGATTCTGAATCCGGGTCGAGCCCGACCACACTGACCTCTGGAAAATCCCGCGCAATGGCCATGCAGATGCGCCCGGCACCACAGCCGACATCAAGTACGCGACCGCCTACGCTAAGTTTTTCCACCACCCCCGGCGCTGCAGGTAACCAATAGCTGGTCAACCGGTTTTCATATTGGCCGCGATTGATCACATCCAGTGCATTCACACATTCAGAGCCAAACTCGGAAAACGGCACGCCCCCGCCATCCCTGAACGCTTTGGCAACCTCAGGTGCAGCATTCAAAAGCACTGGCGCCATCAAGGACATGCCGCCCATGTAATGGTCAGTACCATCTGAATCCAAAAGATAGGCGTGTTCGTCAGGAAAGCTGAAACTGTGAGCCTCTGAATTGTAGATGACGTAACCCGCGGTTGCCATGCCTGCCAGCCACTCACTGACATAGCGCGGATGTAGTCCCGAAGCTGAAGCTACATCGTCCGCAGTCATTTCCCCCTTGCCGGACATGGCTGAAAACAACCCGGTCTTAACCCCGACATAGACCATACCCGTAGCCATCGTTCCGGCCATATCGCCATATACCTTTTCGGCAAACTGCTGGATTTTCATCTTGTCCATCGAATCTTCTCCGGTTTCTTGTTTTAAACGGGTCACCAGACTTTCAGCACTCTGCTGACCGCGAATTGAGTGTTGGCGTCAACTATCTGCTGGGTGAACCTCTCAAGAGGTAAGTAAAGCGGCTCTGGTGTTGGGCTCTTGTCTCTCCGGTAACTGTGGTTCCTGCCTATGTCAGACGATTTACTATCACGGAATTCACCAGAACAGGGGTTCATAATCCGCATGACTTTCTCCTTTGTCTTTTGCTGGTTGAGGTTCCGACGCGGGGCCAGGCAAACCTTGACAGGCAAGTCGAATTCAACCCAGTGTCGTAAATGACTATAAAAGAGACAAAAAAGACAACGCACGAGAAAACATGATGATCGACGTTGCGATACTTCTTTTTGCGGGAAGTCAGATTTCGACAGCTGCTTCCATGGCCGAGATATTTTGGATTGCGAACAAATATTGGCGCTTGCGAAATGATGCCGATGAAGACCTGTTTCGGTGCAGGGTGCTGTCACAGGACGGGAAGGCTGTGAAAGGCCTTGCCGGGATAACGCTCAATGTCGACGGCGCGCTCTGCGATGCTGAGAATGCCGATATCATTTATATTCCCGGGGTTCAGTCTTTCGACTTTACGGCAATGCTGGCACAAATTGGCAAAATAACCTCGGAAAACGGTGCGTTTCTGCGCAACCAACACAGTAGGGGCGCCCATGTTGCTGCAAGTTGCAGCAGTGTCTTTATACTGGGTGAATCCGGCCTGCTAAAAGGCCGAGAGGCCACGGTTTCCTGGTGGTTGAACAAGTCCTTTCGCCAGCGCTTTTGTGATATTGACCTCAGACCTGACCAACTTGTGACCGACGATGACCGTGTCCACTGTGCAGGTGGATTTACGGCCAGCCTGAATCTTGGCCTCAAATTCATCGATGAGTTTTCGGGTGCCGATCTGGCGCAGATCTGCGCAGGGATTTTGCTTATCGACGCCAATAGGGCATCACAGCTTCCCTATGCTGTACTGCAGGATGAAACCGGCCATCAGGACAGTCTAGTGGGCGAAGCGCAGCACCTGATGCGAAACCAGATTTCCGGCGAAATACGTATAGACCGGCTTGCAGAAAAGCTGGGTGCCACAACACGCACATTGACCCGGCGATTTGTTAAAGCCGTTGGCGTCACGCCGCTGAAGTATCTCCAAAGGCTGCGCGTTGAACAGGCGAAACGCCTGCTTTCAACCACCGACAACGCAGTTGAGCGGGTTGCAGAACGGGTTGGATATGCTGATGTCGCAGGCTTCAGAAGAGTGTTTGAACGCGAAACTGCATTGACCCCTGCGCAGTACCGGAGACGCTTTCAAAGGAATAACTCTGCAACTATTCAGAGATGATCCAATCTCAACGAACACACCTGAAAACACCTGTGCGACGATCCCTTCGGGCTTTTTTTTGGACTCAGAGCGTCAGGTTTGTCATATTGTTGGTGATATGAATAGCAACGGGGGTAATTAGGGGCTGTTGACGTTCAGGATTCCCAAATCACCTAAATTCTGATTCAAGGTT
>CAZMNO010000107.1:0-4704 GCA_964567685.1 uncultured Rhodobacter sp.
CTTGACCTTGACCTTGACCTTGACCTTGACCTTGACCTTGACCTTGACCTTGACCAGAGATCACGGGCCTTGGCGGGATGGTCAAGGCCAAGGGTGCAGTATTCAGTTTTTGAATAGTACGATTTTATGATGTCAATGACAGCCATCATAGCTTGCGAGGGTGCTCTCTTTGGTGTTCCGATTGGGGCAACGACGTCGACTATAAAGAACAGTTCAAAAATATGCCCAAACGCCCGCCAACACTGCGACCGGGTGGCCGGTCTGCACGGATGGATGTCCGCGCGGCTGGCCCTTCTGAAAACCCGTGTCCGCCGGGGCAGATAGGTGGCCGCTACAAACCGCTTTCAACCAGCGAAATCAAGGCGATTTACAAGGCTGCACTGCGCCTGCTTGACGATCTCGGCATGGGCGATGCACCGGAGTACGTAATCAAGCGGGCGGTGGCAGAGGGCGCTTATCTGAACCCCCATGGGCGTTTGAGCTTTCCACAGGCACTGGTTGAAGAAGCGATCGACAAAGCGGCAAAACGCTTCACCCTGCACGCGCGCGATCCGGACCGGTCGATCGAAGTGGGCGGCAACAGGGTGCATTTTGGCACCGGCGGGGCTGCGGTGCAGGTGCTTGATCTGGAAAGGCAGCGCTACCGACCAGCCGAGCTGAAAGACCTATACGATTTCACCCGGCTTCAGGACACCCTGACCAATATCAGCTGGTTCACGCGGTGCTGCGTCGCAACCGATATCCCGGATGAACTGGATCTCGATATCAACACCGCCTTTGCGCTGGTCAAAGGCACCACCAAACATGTGGCGAATTCCTTCACACTGGCAAGCCATGTGCCACCGGTTGTCGCCATGCTCGATATGATCGAAGGCAGCGAGGGGGCGTTCAGCAAACGGCCCTATATCAAGACCCATGTCAGCCCGGTTCTGTCACCCATGCGTTATGGCGAGGATGCGGTCGAGGTGACGCTGGCCTGTCTTCAGCACAACTTCCCGGTCACCTGCATCACCGCCGCCATGTCCGGTGGCACCGCCCCGGCCGTGCCCGCCGCGTTTCTGGCGCAATCGCTTGCTGATACGCTGGGCAGTCTGATGCTGGTTCATCTGTTCAAACCCGGTCACACGATGATCTTTTCCAACTGGCCGATGGCGATTGATCTCAGAACCGGCTCGATGGTCGGCGGTGGTGGCGAAGTGGCGCTCTTGAATGCCGCCTCGTCACAGATATCCAACTGGCTCGGCCTGCCTTCAGGCGTGGCTTGCTCCATGACCGATTCAAAACTTCTTGATACCCAATACGGGCTTGAAAAAGCTGCAACGGCGCTTGCCGCTGGTCTGGCGGGGGGCAACCTGATCTATGAGGCGGCAGGGATGACTGCGTCGCTGCTGGGGGCATCATTTGAGGCGTTTATTGCAGATGATGAAATACTTTCAATGGTTTATCGGGTGCTTCGCGGAATCGAGGTGAACGATGAAACGCTGGATACCGACGCAATCACAGCCTCAATTCTGGGTGATGGGCATTTCCTGGGTGGCGAGGCGACTTTGGCCGCAATGGAGCGGGATTTCTTTTATCCGGCGCTGTCGGACCGGGCCGAACCTCATAGCTGGGAAGAGGCCGGCAGGCTTGATCTGCGCGAACGCGCAAGAAGCAAGGCGCGTCAGGTTCTGAAGGATCATCACCCGATCTATATTGACCCCAAGACCGAGGCGAAAGTGCGCGAGCGGTTCAACATTCTTCTGCCCGAGGGGAAGCTCTGATGCCCCGGTCAGGACACAACTTCATAAGCACCCTTGAGCCACGGCATCTTTTCCAGCCCCTCGGCAACAACCGTCTGGCGCAACAGATCCCGCAGGGTTTCGGCAATGTCGCCGGGCACCTTGTCGGCCCAGTCCGCCCGTGTGAACAGCGAAATCTGCCGCGAAAATTTCGGGAAGGGCAGCGGGTGAACCGCGATCTCGGCCTGAAACCGCTGCGCCCGCAGGTAACTCAAAGGGGTGGTGATCGTCCAGCCGAACCCGTTGGCGACCAGCCCCATCAGCGACTGGATCGAACCAATTTCAAAGCGGTTGGGCAGTGTGATCCGCAAACGCGACAACTGTGCCTCGATCTGACGCCCGATCAGCATGTCCTGATCCTGCCTGAGAAACGGAATTTCGCGCAGCGCCGCCAGCGGGTCTGCCGGATCGAACCCAACATTTCGCGGCGTTGCCAGAATAAAGGGGTCGCGCAGGAGCGGAAACTCCTTCCACTTCTCGGCGCTGTCATCCGACGCTGCGGCCACCAGAATATCAAGCGACCTGTCATCAAGCTTGGAAGCCATCTCATGACTCGGCCCCGAGATTTGCTTGAAATGACAATTCGACAGGTTTTGCGAAAGTGTGGACACCAGCGCCGGGGTGATCTCACTGTCGAAATCCTCGATAATACCGATCCTCAGACTGGTCAGATGGCGGAGATCAAGTGTTTCGATCTCGGTCTGGGCAAGGCGCAGCTGGCGCAGCGATTCCTGCGCGCGGGTCAGAAAGACCCGGCCCGCCGAGGTCAGCGTCATCGGGCGGGTGTCGTGGTTGATCAGCCTTGTGCCAAGGCTCAGTTCAAGCTTCTGAAGCTGTTGCGAAACGGCAGGCTGACTTTGCCCGGTACGCCGCGCCGTCGCCGCAATCGAACCACTTTGCGACAGCACTTCAAACATGGCGATCGCCTTCAGCGATACGCCTCTGGAAATAGCTCTCATCACGCGGCTCCGGCTGTGCTTAGATTTGAGTTTTGTGAATGAATGACGCGCCAGCGTCAAGAAAATGAAATCAAAACACCCGATATGTCGGGGCAGTTACCGGAGACAACATGAGTAAGTTCATAAAGTCAGCACACAAAAGCCAGCCCTCGGAGGCCACTTTCCCAACCAAAGCCGTGCGCGCCATGCTTGACGAGATAGATCAGCGCGGTGAAGAGCGGGTGCGCGAGTTCGCCCGCGATCTCGATGGCTATGACGGCGAGATCGTGGTCAGCCCGGAGGCCATAGAAAAGGCGCGGGCGCAGGTACCGCAACGTCTGAAAGACGATATCGCCTATGCGCATGAAAACGTATCACGCTTTGCCCGCGCTCAACTTGAAAGCTGCAGCAATACCGAGATCGAGATCCGCCCCGGTCTGGTTGCCGGGCAGCGCCTTATTCCCATGAAAGCCGCCGGTTGTTATGTGCCGGGCGGACGCTACAGCCATATCGCCTCGGCCATCATGACGGTGACGACGGCGAAAACCGCCGGTGTGGGTTTCATATCGGCCTGCTCGCCGCCGCGGGATGGGGCCATCCCCGCTGAAATCCTTTACACACTGGATTATTGCGGCGCTGATCTGATCCTGACCCTTGGCGGGGTGCAGGGCATCGCCTCGCTGGCGCGGGGGCTCTTTGGGGCCGTTGCGGCGGATATTCTGGTTGGCCCCGGCAATCAGTATGTCGCCGAGGCCAAGCGCCTGCTTTATGGCGATGTCGGCATTGATCTGTTCGCCGGTCCGACCGAAACCATGGTTCTGGCCGACGCTTCGGCAGATGCCCATTTCGTTGCCTGGGATCTGGTCGGACAGGCCGAACACGGGCATAATTCACCGGTTTCACTTGCAACGGATGATGCTGCTCTGGCTGAGCGGGTGCTGAAACTGGTGCCGGACTATATCGAGAAACTGCCAACCCTCAACCGCGACAGCGCCCGCGCGGCATGGGACGGGTATGGCGAAATCATCCTGTGTGACACGCGTGAAGAAATGGCCGCCTGCGCCGATGCAAAAGCCCCTGAACATCTGCACGTTCAGGCGCGCGATCTTGACTGGTGGCTTGTACGGCTGGTCTCTTACGGCTCCCTCTTTCTGGGGGCGGAAACGACAGTGGCCTTTGGCGACAAGGCCTCTGGCCCCAACCACGTTCTTCCGACATCGGGCTCCGCACGCTATACCGGTGGCCTGTCTGTTCTGAAATTTCTCAAAATGGTAACCTGGCAGAAGGTCGATAAATCTGCCCTCTGCCAACTGGCGCAGGTCACTGCAAGAATCTCGCGTCAGGAAGGGATGGAGGGACACGCCCGGACAGCGGATATCAGGTTGGAAACCTATTTTCCTGATGAGGTCTTTGATCTGGGGAAGCGCAAGTTGACCGAGGACGCCTGAATCAAGCCTTGGCGGCAGGTAATTCCGGCGCGATACTGGGCCAAAAGCAAAGGGTGCCCTGATGATTTCATCGCTCGCCGATCTGGTACAAATGATCCCGGATGGGACCAGACTTGCCATTCCGACATCCCGCAGTGGCGTAGCCATGGCGGCTACCCGTCTGCTGATTGCCCGCAAGGTCCGCAACCTGCATCTGATTGCTGTTCCGACAGCGGGCATTCAAGCCGATATGCTGATCGGTTCGAGGTGCGTTTCAGTGATGGAAAGTGCCGGCGTGACACTCGATGAACAAGGGCAGGCACCGCGATTTGTGGATGCCGTCAAGCGCGGTGCAATTGAAGTGAAGGACAGCACCTGCCCTGCCATTCTTTCAGCCTTGCAGGCAGGCGAAAAGGGAATCCCCTTCATTCCGATGCGCGGTTTGATCGGCTCGGACCTGATGAAACACCGTCCGGACTACAAAGTAATCGACAATCCCATGGCTGATATACTCGGAGTCATGGGAAAGCCGAATTTGAAGGGTTGACGCGGGGCCTC
>CAZMNO010000108.1:0-4614 GCA_964567685.1 uncultured Rhodobacter sp.
GGTAGCCGCCTGTGGCGATGGTTCGGTCTATCCGGCTTTGAACGGGCCAGCGACGGCAGAGGCGGTGCTTCGGGCGGTCAATGCGCAGCGCGGTGGAGGTGCGGATGCGGTTTGACCTGAAAGAACTCTCAGACCTGATTACCCGTCATCATAGGGTGACGCGAATCGTCGTTGCCGACACCAAGGGATCGGCCCCGCGCGATGCGGGCACAGCGATGCTGGTCTGGGATACGGGACAGCGCGGCACAATTGGCGGCGGCACGCTTGAGTATCAGGCAATTGCAGCAGCGCGCGACGCGCTGGAGCAGCCCGGGGAATGGCAGCGCGCGCTGAGCCGGGTTCCGCTGGGCCCGTCGCTTGGCCAGTGTTGCGGTGGCTCGGTCACGCTTTTGACCGAGGTTTACGGCGAAACAGAACTGGCAGGCTTGCAAGCGGTGGCTGAAAGCAGCCCGATCTATGCCCGCACGACTGAAAGTGGCAAGACACCTGCAACAATCATCACCAGCGGCAGTGGCCTGACAGGTGGATGGATGATCGAGCCCTTTATCGCACCCCGCCAGCCCTTGTGGATTTACGGTGCCGGCCATGTGGGCCGCGCTCTGGTCAACATCCTGCCGCCGCTCGGTTTTGACATCACCTGGGTCGATACCGCCGGTGACCGCTTTCCCGACCCCTGCCCAAAGCATGTCACCAGGCTGGTCGCGGCGAGCCCGGCGGATGTGGTTCACTATGCGCCCTTGAACGCGCGGCATCTGGTTCTGACCTATTCGCACGCCCTTGATCTTGAAATCTGCCACAACATCCTGTCGCACGCTTTCCTGAGCGCCGGATTGATCGGCTCGGCAACCAAATGGGCGCGTTTTCGCAAAAGACTGGCAAATCTGGGGCATAAATCCACCCAGATCAACCGGATCACCTGCCCGATCGGCCTGCCGGAGCTTGGCAAAGAGCCCGAATCCATTGCCGTGGGCGTGGCGACTGAGCTACTGTTGGAAACAAGAACAGGGCAGACACATTCTCAAACTCCAAAGGAACGCGCATCGTGACCGAGCTGTTGTCGATTAACGGGCTGACCAAGGCCTATCCCGGTGTCATCGCCAATGACGATGTCAGCTTTCAGATCGCCGAAGGCGAGGTGCATGCGCTGCTGGGGGAAAACGGTGCCGGGAAATCGACGCTGGTCAAGATGATCTACGGGCTGGTGCGCCCTGACAGCGGGACCATGACCTTGAGCGGTGCGCCCTTTCAGCCGGCTGAGCCGCGCGCAGCGCGAGCAGCCGGTGTGGCGATGGTGTTTCAGCATTTCTCGTTGTTTGATGCCTTGACCGTGGCGGAAAATATCGCGCTCGGGATGGAGAATGCGCCGAAAACGCGGGCCCTTTCGCAGCGTATTCGCGAGGTTTCCGAAGCTTACAAACTGCCGCTTGATCCGCACCGGATCATTGGCGACCTGTCGGTTGGTGAGCGCCAGCGGGTTGAAATCATCCGCTGTCTTTTGCAGGAACCCAAGCTTTTGATCATGGACGAGCCGACCTCGGTTCTGACCCCGCAAGAGGTTGAAATCCTTTTTGAAACTCTCAACACGATCTCAAGCGAAGGCACCGCGATCCTTTATATCTCGCACAAGCTGGAAGAGATCCGCGCGCTCTGCCATCACGCCACGATCCTGAGGCACGGCAAGGTGGTGGATGATTGCGACCCGACCCAACAGACGGCACGCAAACTGGCCGAAATGATGGTGGGCGAGGTCCTGCACACGCCTACCCGCAAGAACCTGCATCCGGGTGAGGTGGTGCTAGAAATCGACGCGATGAATCTGGCCTCGGCCAATCCCTTTGGCACGACCCTGAAAGACATATCGCTTTCCGTGCGATCCGGCGAGGTGATGGGGATCGGCGGTGTTGCCGGAAACGGGCAGGACGAGTTGCTGCTAGCGCTTGGCGGGGAAACCCCGGTGCCGCAATCGATGATCCGCGTCAGCGGGGTGGAGATCGGCGACCTCAGCCCGAACGAGCGGCGTGAACTGGGCGTTCTGACCGCCCCCGAAGAGCGGTTGGGGCACGCTGCAGCGCCCGATATGAGCCTGACGGAAAACGCACTTTTGACCGGCAATGTCAGGCAACGGCTTTCCGGTGGCGGCGGCTTTTTGCGATGGGGTGCGGCGCGAGGCTTTGCCCAGGCCATCGTCAAGGATTTTGACGTACGCACACCGGGTGTCGGCAACTCGGCCAAATCCCTTTCCGGCGGCAATCTGCAGAAATTCGTCATCGGGCGGGAAATTCTGCAAAACCCGAAAGTTCTGGTGGTCAACCAGCCGACCTGGGGCGTGGATGCGGCGGCGGCGGCAGCGATCCGGCAGGCGCTGATGAACCTTGCAGAAGAAGGTGCGGCCGTGGTCGTGATCAGCAAGGACCTTGATGAATTGCTGGAGGTTTCAGACCGTCTGGCGGTGCTGAACGAAGGCCGGTTGAGTAAACCCGAAGAAACAACGGAATTGAGTATGGATGATATCGGCCTGATGATGGGCGGAATGGAGGCGAGCCATGTTTCAGCTTGAACCACGGCCAAATACCTCGGCCCTTTGGACGGCAATGACGCCGATACTTGCGGTACTGTCAACGATGATTGCCGGGGGTATCCTGTTTGCTGTGATCGCCGAGGGGCCTTTTGAATTGTCAAAAGGCTATGAGGCGATCAAGACAATTTTCTATGATCCGCTGACGAAACCCTACACGCGCGGGCAGTTATTCGTGAAAGCCGCACCCCTGATCCTGATCGCTATCGGGCTGTCGCTGGGGTTCAGGGCCGGTATCTGGAACATCGGGGCCGAAGGGCAGTTTATCATGGGCGCGATATGTGGTTCTGCTGCCGGGCTGGCGGTTTACCCGCTTGCAGGTTTCTGGGTCTTGCCGATGATGACCATTGCCGGGGCTTTAGGCGGGTTCCTCTGGGCAATGATCCCCGCGATATTGAAGATCAGGTTCGGGGCCAACGAGATTTTGGTGTCATTGATGCTGGTCTATGTGGCCACCAACTTCCTTGGCGGCATGGTGATCGGACCGTTGCAGAACCCCGAAGGGCATGGATTTCCGGAAAGCCGCAGTTTTCAGGATTACCCCAGTGCGATGAATGTCGAACTGTTTGCCGGGACCGGTATCCATTACGGCGTCATGCTGATGTTTGCGACGGTCATCGTCGCTTATATTCTGCTTAACCGGCATCTTTTGGGTTTTCAGATCAAGCTGACAGGTCAGTCACCGCGCGCCGCAAGGTTTGGCGGGGTCAATCCCAATGTGATGATTGCGGTCTGTCTGGGTATCTCGGGCGCTCTGGCCGGACTGGCCGGGTTGTTTGAGGTGACCGGGCCTGCGGGCAAGCTGACCACGAATTTCCCGGTGGGGTACGGGTTCACGGCGATCATCGTGGCCTTTCTGGGCCGCCTCAACCCGATTGGCATTTTCCTTGCCGGGCTTGTACTGGCGCTGACCTATATCGGCGGCGAGACAGCGCAGTTCGTGCTGAAGGTACCGGCAGCCACGATCTCGGTTTTTCAGGGGATGCTGCTGTTTTTTCTTTTGGCATTTGACGTATTATCGGGCTACCGCCTCAGCCGCGTCAGAAAGGAAACTGCGTGATGGATTTCTCATCGATTAACACAGTCGCCCTGCTGGCCAGCGTCATGGTCGCCTCAACCCCGATCCTGCTTGCGGCCATTGGCGAACTGGTGGTGGAAAAGGCCGGTGTTCTGAACCTTGGTGTCGAAGGCATGATGATCACCGGCGCGATCTTTGGCTTTGCCCTTTCGGTTGAGACGGGATCGACCTGGATCGGTCTGATTGCGGCGATGATCGGCGGGGCCGGGCTTTCGCTGATCTTTGCCTTTCTGACACAGGTTCTTTTAGCCAATCAGGTGGCAACGGGTCTGGCGCTGACGCTGTTCGGCCTGGGCTTTTCCGCCCTTGTCGGCCACAGCTACACAGGCATCAAACCGCCACCTTCACCGCGGCTGGATATTCAGGCGCTGACCGATCTTCCCTATGTCGGGCCGATCCTGCTTAACCACGATTACATGGTCTATATTTCGCTCCTTTTGGTTTTCGCGGTCTGGTATTTCCTTAAATTCACCCGCGGCGGGCTGATCCTGCGTTCCGTGGGCGAAAACCATTCGGCGGCGCATGCGCTTGGCTACAAGGTGGTGCGCATCCGCATTCTGGCGATCATGTTCGGCGGGGCCTGTGCCGGGCTTGGCGGGGCGTATCTGTCGCTGATCCGGGTGCCGCTCTGGACCGAGGGCATGACCGCAGGTGCCGGCTGGATTGCGCTGGCGCTGGTGGTCTTTGCCTCATGGAAACCCTGGCGGATTATTCTTGGGGCCTATCTTTTTGGCGGGGTTACGATCCTGCAACTCAATCTACAGGCCGAGGATGTGAATATCCCCGTATCCTATCTATCTATGACCCCTTATCTGGTGACTATACTCGTGCTTGTCATCATGTCAGGGGCTAGCGCTCCGGCCTCGCTTGGCCGTGTGTTCCACGCCTCACACTAGAGGTTAACAACGAAGAAAGGGCTGATCTGCCAGCCCATAACAGGAAGGAAGAAAGCATGAAACTA
>CAZMNO010000109.1:0-4593 GCA_964567685.1 uncultured Rhodobacter sp.
ATCTCTCTCGCAGCAACCATGATCGAACTGAAATGAACGTCAACAGGCCCTAGCTCTTTGTATCTTGGTTTCAGCATCGTTTCTCAGTTTGGTTATCGCACTTATCGATCAAATGATAATTGACAGGCTATTGAGCGTACTAGGCGAGAGAATTGGGTCATACAATTTTGAATTGGCAGTTCTGAATCGCGCCGCACTCAACTTATGGATTTCCGCACTTAGCCCGAATTATCACGGCCTCACATCCGAGCGTGGCCAAAAATTTGCCCAAGCCTCAGTTTCCTTGCTTTATGTCGTGCTGATGTTGGCTTTCGTTGCTTATCCCGCGGGAATAGTTGCTACTTCTCTTCACACCGCATTAGGCGATGGCACAACAGGACTAGAAATATTACTGACTTTAGTAAGTACAGCAATCTGGGTGTTTTCGTTTTTCTTACTGGTAACGTTTTCAATTAGCTACAAATTCCGTCCGGCTGTATTGAGCGAACCAAGTAAGCCATGGGTTCCAGAAGAATTTGTGGAAATGGGGCGTCCGATAGACTTTCAGGATGGCACGAATGGACCCGCAGACGATAAGACTTGATCTCCGAACGAATAACCTTTGAAGAATTTGAAATCGCTAATCTCCACCCCACTCCACTAGGTCATCGCCCGGACCTCGGGGCGGGTGCGAAGCGCCCTCCCCATGGGGGAGGTCCGGGCGCTGACCGGGCCGCAAGCGCCCCGGTCTGAATGGACGCAGCGTTTCAACTCTAAAGCAATCGCGGCTTTTACCTATTTCTGGGTGAGCAAGCGCAGGATGCTTGCCAGCACCCCTCCTATTCGACTGCTTCGTTTATGAAGCATGGGCCAAATTACTCGCACACAGAAGATCGAACACTCTCTCGACCTAGCCCGCCACCTCCTGCTATTCGTTTAACCTTCGCTCCCACTCTTCGCGGAAATCCCACGGTGAAGGGCACTTGGTCAACCTGCAGAAAAACTCCTTGCAAGCGCGATAGAGGCTCTGATGAACGGCGAGATCATACACGCCCCCTCGTTCACAGTAGAATACACGCCATCTGGCCTCGATATCTTTTACCAAACAAATTCTGTCTTCAGCGTATGCCTTTGGATCGTCCGTGCAGATAAGATAGGCTGAAGAAGGCACGGACTTCCGATCCAACGCATAGCGCAGCATACCCAAGTACCTCTCTTCATTCTCCATTTCATCGACCTTCATTTATCGGTTTCTTTATCGCTGGCAATTTCCTCCAAAACCCCTTCTTTGACAAGCAAGCGTAGGGTGCGCATTCATTGCGCACCGCTCCGCGATCCCTTCCGCATCAATGGTGCGCAATAAATGCGCACCCTACCGAGCTCACCTGCCATCGACAGGTTATCTGGTCATTCCCTACCAACCGCATCAAATGCTTAACGAAACGTGAAATCACCCTTCCAGTGGGCGGTTGATTTCGCCGTCTGCCGCCAATAAACCAAACCCCACCCCGCACAAAACGTATGTACAGGAGTCATACGCATTCTGTACGGGTTCTGTACGATCAAAACACGCTGGTTTTCGGCTGCATCAGAGCGCCCTCACCAGATGAACGCTTCCCAGCACTTGCGCTCACCCCCTCAACATATTAGCCAATGCCGAGTTCGCTTGAAACTTCCACAAAAGATCAGGACACCCCCCAATGAGCTTCCGTACCCAGCCCCCCGCCCCCGCCCGCCCCAACCGCTGCCAGCTGTTCGGCCCGGGCTCGCGTCCGGCGCTGTTTGAAAAGATGGCGGTTTCGGCGGCGGATGTTATCAATATCGACCTTGAGGACAGTGTCGCGCCTGATGACAAGGATCAGGCGCGTAAGCATACGATTGAGGCGATCAACGATATCGACTGGGGCAACAAATACCTGTCAGTCAGGATCAACGGGCTTGATAGCCCCTGGTGGTACCGCGATGTTGTCGATGTGCTGGAGCAATCCGGCGACCGCATTGATCAGATCATGATCCCCAAGGCGGGGAATGCAGGCGATATCTATGCCGTTGATGCGCTGGTCAGCTCCATCGAAATGGCCAAAGGCAGGCAGAAACCTGTGAGTTTTGAAGCCATTATCGAAACCGCCGCCGGTCTGGCCCATGTCGAGGAAATCGCCTCTGCCAGCCCGCGAATGCAGGCGCTGTCGCTGGGGGCGGCGGATTTTGCCGCCTCGATGGGGATGCAGACAACCGGCATTGGAGGGACACAGTCGGACTACTACATGATCGAAAACGGCGAACCAGGTAGCGACCGTGCGATCCACTGGGGCGATCCCTGGCATATGGCCACCACCGCCATCGTGTCAGCCTGCCGCACCCACGGGTTGCTGCCCGTTGACGGCCCGTTCGGCGATTTCTCAGACGACGAGGGCTTCCGCGCCCAGGCACGGCGCTGCGCCACTTTGGGCATGGTCGGCAAATGGGCGATTCACCCCAAGCAGATTGCGCTGGCCAACGAGGTGTTCACGCCGTCAGCTGCAAAAATCACCGAAGCGCGGGAGATTTTGGCAGCAATGGAACAGGCAAAGGCCGACGGCCAGGGGGCTACGGTTTATAAAGGCCGTCTGGTTGACATCGCCTCGATCAAGCAGGCCGAAGTGATCGTGAAACAGGCCGAAATGATCGAAAGATCGTAGGGCGTGCATAGGCAAGAAGCGGGCCCGGAACGATTGTTCGGGCCAGGCGCTTTTTGATATCCGATTATCTTAGAAAAGAAAATCGGATGCGTCCAGATCGGCCTGCAGATTGAGGATCGACAACGTCGTTGTCCCGAATGAAACCGTCGCAGTTGATCCTGAGATATTGATCACAAGATCGCCATAGGACAGGCCAAGTCCGGAAACGTCGATGACGTCATTTTCTTTGAATTTCTTGATGTCGTCATTGCCATCATCCAGATCGAATCTAAACGTATCCGCGCCTCCTGCCCCGTTGAGGAAATCATCGCCATCTCCACCGATCAACACATCTCTACCACGATTGCCTTTGAGGGTGTCGTCGTCCCCGCCACCGCTCAGTGTATCGTTGCCACCTCTGCCACGAAGGGTGTTGGCGGCAGTATTTCCGGTAATTGTGTCGTCACCGCCACCGCCAACTGCGATTTCTATGACAACCCCATTTGCAATGGTATACCCGCCCCTTGTCCCGGATGAATAGGAAACAAATCCTGCCCCGCCTTCCTCGTAAGCAAGAGTGGCCGCGCGCAAATCAATTACCGCATCTGAATTATTGGTGACGACAATCCTGTCTGTCCCTCCCGTGTCCCAGATGGTCATGAAATAGTCCAACGCGCCTAACTCATAGCGGTTAGATCCTGAATTATGGGTGGTGTTCGTACCATAGTAGCTTTGCAAAACCGCTATATCGAGGGCTGCAAATGTTGCCTGATATCCGCTTGAATAATCCGGCGGAGTTCCCAGCGGGTGGCCGTTCCAGCCATCATTGTAGCTCATGACAGTAAAGACGGATTGGTTCATCTCGCCATAGTCACCTGTATCACCTGAACTGGTGACGCCATCCATGACATCCGATCCGCCGCCAGTATCATGCGGGTGTGCCAGGCCAAGCCCGTGACCAAGCTCGTGAATGACCACACCATACATAAAGCCACCCATCGACATTGAGGCCGAGTTCCAATAGGTCGAATTGCTCGTGAACACACCCAGACCATCGCTGGAAGACGATGATCCCTGCGGATACATATAGCCCAGCAGACTGCTGCCCAGATTATCGGTCGCCAGTTGGATGTCGGCAGCAGACTGGTTGGTGGTCCGCTGAAAATTGATATTGGCAAAATCAGTAACGCCGTCGAACATTCCCATAATGGCGTTGATCTCGGTTGTCGTGAAACCATCCGAGGTAATTGTAGTCCCCTCGTCATCCACCGTTGAACCGGACGTGGCAAAGTAGACATTGATGGTCGAGGCTGTACTGAATGCTGCGCCGCTCCATTCCAGCGAGTCCGTTGGTACCGCCGGTACAGTTTCTGTGACATCGATCTGGTAGTCACCGGTTTTGTTGTTGTTGAAGGAATCTGCCTCAATGTAGTAGGTGCCGGTGTAACCTGCGGTAAGCGTCAGGCTGGAGTTCAGCCCGGGTCCGCCATCATCGTCGGACTTAAGCAGGCTGCCGCTTGAATCATAAACCCGCAGAAAAGTATCGCTGACAGCGCTGCCACCGATGCCGTTCAGATCGATCTCATAGGCCGATCCCGATGTCAGGGTGATCGCCACCCAATCCGTGTCACCAACAGTTTGCAGCGATCCCTGAAAACTGTCGCCCACATTCATTGACTCCGTTGTCGAAGTATTGCCGGCAGCGTCGCCGGTTTCAGAAACAACAGCGGCGATATTGCTGAGGTTGACAATTTCGCTCATGTTCTTTGCTTGCTTGGTATACGGCATCCATAACTCCTTACCGGACAGAGTTTCAATGGCACTATTCAATCCGCACGATAAATACTCTTTTTTTTGCGTTTTGGCAAGATTTCGGTCAACTGGCCTTGTGCCGATTTTTGCCTGATATACTCGGAGTCATGGGAAAGCCGAATTTGAAGGGTTGACGCGGGGCCTC
>CAZMNO010000110.1:0-4489 GCA_964567685.1 uncultured Rhodobacter sp.
AAAAGGCCGCTTAAATGAGCAACCGGAGCGGCATTAAAGCGTGACAGGTCCAGTTTCCCAATGGGTGCAAGATCAGGAATGTGACCAAGGCAATAGAAGAGACACACCCCGCAATCGCGCCGATGTTTTACTCTGGTATGGGGCATCGGTGTCAGTTCCTTGAAAGCCAAATCCTCGTTTCCGTCCTCCTCGAACTTGGAGCAGCAGGCATCACAGCTCTCCCCATCCATGACGCTGTACTGGTTCCTCAGTCAGCTGTGGCTACGACCAAGGCAACCATGCTGGGCGTCTTCAGGGAACAGACTGGAGCAGAGGGTCAGGTAGAGGTCTTGTACGGAGTGGGATGACCACAAGGAGGAGGACAGCATCAGCTATTAGCTTCAGCTTACTAGTTGGAGGGGATGACTGGGAGGAGGTTATCCGTGATATCGTTCTAGCTCTTTCCTTGCTTGGTTGCGTGCTATTGCCCGCTGGTGGTGGAAATGCCCAAGAGACCAAAGAGACCAAGCTCAGCGGCTTTGTTTTTGAAACACCCGTTGAATGCACCAGTGAAAGTCTCAAAGATTGCAGCATGGTCTCGTTTCAGATCTATGGCGAAGCGGCGGTGCTGATTTTTGAGGGAATGCAGTCTGAAATCAGCCAGGAACCGGATATCTGCCTGGAATGGCACTACAAATCGGATCAGGCGAGTGGCCTGATCTGCTATGTTTCTGAGGATAGAACTGATGGCCTGTGTACATTTGGGTATGATTTTTCGTCGCGGAAAATGCTGGGCTGGGCGGGAAGTTGTTAGAATTTCCCAGCCGTTTACGGGGAGTGTAGTTTAGTACACCTCAGAAGATCCCAAAGCATTGGCAGACAGATGCTTTTCAACGCAATTTGACTGGTTTTGAGTTTGACGACTGAATCCGCCAACGCGAAACAAATGGGCGCCGTATAATACCTTCTCAGACGATCAGGATGTCATCCGCAAGGATTGACAGATCGGAAATTCCGGTCAGTGTCAGTTTGTCTCCACCGCCGAAACTGAAAACGACGTGACCGGATGTATTCACGCTGGCATAGGTGGATACCAGAGTTGCTGCGCTGATCGCTCCGCCGCCCCAAAGATCTGATTCAAACTGCAGCGTATCGATGTTGTCCTCAAAATCACGCACCTTGTCTTTGCCATCACCATCGTTGAACTGAAACTCATCAGCACCGCCGCCGCCAAACATCTTGTCCTTGTTGCCGGCGCCGCCATTCAGTTCATCCCCGCCACCACCGCCTTTCAACACATCCTTGCCGGCATCACCAAAAAGCTGATCGGCCCCACCATTGCCGATCAGTTTGTCATTGCCACCGTCGCCATGAATCTCGTCATTGCCGCCTTTGCCTTTCAGCTTGTTGCTGATCTGGTTGCCCTGGATCTCGTCATTGCCAGACCCTCCAATTGCATCGTCAATCAGCGAGCGGGTATCGCTGCCATACATCAGGGCATTGAATATACTTCCGCGCGCCGTTTCCCCCGACCCCAGCGAGGCAAGTTGGGTTGAGTCAAAAATCGAATAGGCCCCGGGTTCAAGATCGATCAGCAAATTGCTGGAATAGCTGGAAAGATCATAAGTATCCTTGCCGCCGCCATCCCAGATCGTGGCAAAAATGACGTTGCCGGTCGCATCAATGCCGACACTGCCATTGACCAGCGTGTCGCCAGAGCCGGGGTTCCACTTATAAACCGTATTGCCGCTATTGGTGCTATAATCCGCCCCGTAAAGCTCCTGCAACGCGGCAATATCAGAGATCATGTAGGTCTGTGCATAACCCCATTGTTCGTTGGTGTAACCGGTGAGCGGGCCGCCAACATAGGACCGGTAGGTCATGATCGAATATTCCATCGAGTCATAGGCGGTTGGCAATGCACCATTGCCGGATGTGTCGTGACCGTGTTTCAGCCCCAGCGCATGCCCGATTTCATGCAGTACCGTGTGCCATTCATAATTGCCGACACTGGCAGCAGAGTAATCGGCATAAAACCAGACATCACCACCCCAGTCACCGGTTGAAGGTCCGTAGGCCCAGGCGGTGCTGAAACCCCAGGGGCTGGAATTGGTGTCAGCCAATCTGATATGGGCGTCCCATGCAGTCGTGTAGTTGATAGTGAGATTGGTAAACCCTTCCACTGAAAACCCGTCATTGGCCGATGTTCCATAACCGGTATCAAGCGCAAATCTTGCCGCCGTCTGCTGATTGACCGGCAAGGTCGAAAGAGTCGCCTTTTCGCCCGAATAGTTATATTGGCCCGTTGAAGTCGGAAATGAAAATGTGAGCGTGCTGTCAGCCCACGCGGTGGAATCGATAACGCCGTCAATGAGTTGGGTGCCTGTGGTTGACGTTGATGTTATGCTATGGCCGCTTCCACTCATCTTTAGTTCCTCCTGAAATACGGCAAACGATAATCTTATCTATCATCCAGAAGAATATGGCAGAATAGCGCGACCCGCAATTTCATTCCAAAAATCAGCCGATTTTCGCCCAGAAGATTGTATGCTGTCTTTAACTGTCGCAAAATCAGGCCAAACAGGTAGCGGCAGGCAAAAGGGGCGAGACAGTGCCGATCGAAATATTACCCGCAGAAGAGGCGATTGCACAGACGCGTGCAAACAAGCTGAGGCAATATCCGTCGCGGGTTAAGGGGGTTGGGCGAATCACGCCATTTCCGCGTGTCGGCATTAACAGCAGTTTCTCTTTTGATGCTGATGCAAGGATATTCGCCTCGGGCTCTTGTTTTGCCCGCAACATTGAAAAAGCCCTGCATTTCATCAATTTCAATGTGGTCTCCAGCCCGACCGACATTCCCTTGCCGCCAAGTGCCGGTCAGCCGTTTCAGATCTACAACAAATACACGGTTCATTCGATTTTGAACGAGCTGAACTGGGCACTTGCTGCGAAAGAACCGGATCAGGAGGCCTTGCTGGTTGAACTGGCAGACGACAAGTATGTTGATCTGCAGATCGCCGCCGGTGTCACCGGCACCAAGGACGAGATGCTGGCCCTGCGCCAGGCTTTTAACAATTCGTTTCGTGCAGCAAACACCGCAGATGTCATCATTCTGACACTGGGGCTGGTGGAATGCTGGTTTGACACTGAGACCGGGGTCTACCTCAATGCCGCACCGCCGATGCCGGCGCTTAAACGCTATCCCGGCAGGTTTGAGTATCACACACTGGATTATGAAGACATTCTGAATGCGCTTGAACAAATAGACGGTCTGCTCAACAAGCGCAGGGCGGAGCCGGTAAAGATGCTGATCACGATATCGCCGGTGCCGCTGGTCTCGACCTTTCGCGATCAGGATGTGTTGATTGCCAACACCTATTCCAAGTCGGTCCAGCGCGCCGCGGTTGAGAGCTTTTGCAAGACGCATCAGGCGGATTACTTCCCAAGCTATGAAACCGTCACGCTGAGTGACATGAAATACGCCTGGATCAACAAGGATTTCCGCCATGTGCGGCAGGAAACCGTTGACCGGATCATGGCACAGGTCTTGAAAAACTATGTCGGCGAGGGGCCGGATCAGAGCCTTCTGGAAACCCGCGGCTGCGCGACCGCCTATTTCAACGCCGGGCGCTCGCAGAAGACAATTGAGTTGATCGAGGCGTATGAGGCAAGCTATGGCGCTGCACCGCCGGATCTTAAGATGATTCTGGCGCTCTGCTATCGACGTGTCCGGCGCATGGAAGATGCCGTGAAGGCGTTTGAAACCGTTCTGGAAAGCGATTGTGACGAGACCCTGAAGGAAAAAGCGCAGAAAGCGGCTGAAAGTGCGCGCAAATCTCTGGCTGGCGCGGCGGTTGCAACCGATCAGCGCCATCAGACCAAACAGGACGCTTTTGAGCGGTTGGAAGATCTGCGGCTGACAATTGGTGACGATCAGGATCTCGACTGGTTGCAGGAGTATATTCTGGCCTCCCAACCCACCAGCCGCGAGGTCATGGATGCCCCGGCGCGGGCGCTCAATCAAGAGGTTCGGGGGCTTGCCAGCCTTAACAAGGCCGAAGAGTTCAGTCGTCTTTTTGATAAGGCAACCGATGCTTTGAAAGAATGGCCAAACGAGCCGATCCTCTATTGGCACCGGGCGCTGGCCGCGCGCAAATGCGGACGGCTTGAAGATGCCTTCAGCGATTTTTTGTTTGTGGCGAGGTCGGACTCTGCCCAATCTAAGGCTGCCCTCAGAAATGCAGCTCTGACAGCGCAGAAACTAAAACGCTTTGACGAGGCCAAAGAACTGGCCGAGGAATATGACCGTATTTATCCGCAATCGGGATAGTTGCGCGTCTCCAAGCGTGGTGTTTTTTGCCGTCCATCAGCTGGTTTGCGCCAGAATGGGCTTGGATCGGGCAGATTTACGCGCATCATTGTCCGCCTCCGGGAAACTCTTCGTTTTCAACTTTGTGACTAGGGGCTGTTGACGTTCAGGATTCCCAAATCACCTAAATTCTGATTCAAG
>CAZMNO010000111.1:0-4300 GCA_964567685.1 uncultured Rhodobacter sp.
TCTGGCTCTGGCTCTGGCTCTGGCTCTGGCTCTGGCTCTGGCTCTGGCTCTGGCTGAGATGCTTCTTCTTGGGGCGCTGGGGGGTCAACCGGTTTTTCATCCGAATCATCCTGCGCCGCAGGTTCGTGTGTAGTTTCCGCACCCTCTTCAACGATTTCTCCGGCAGCTTCCTCGACACCCTTTTCGACCGTCTCTTCGACGATCTCTTCCTCGCCGCCATCTTCGATAATTGCATCGAGCCCTTCGTCGATCTTCGACGAAGATTTGAACAACCGATCTTTGAGTTTCCTGAAGAACGACATGCCGGCCCTTTCCGAAGATGCCTTTTTTCCTGACCCACTCACCTAATGGCTAGGCGCGACAAGGAAAAGAGCGAAAGCGCCGGAAAAGCCCCATGCCTGCTGAAGTTGACACATATCAAATCCCTTCTCCGGCACGGCTGATAGGTTGACAGGCAGGTGATTTGAACAGGAGACGTCACAATGGCCATCAGGAATATTCTCGTTGCTTATAGCGGCTCGGAAAGCTCCAAAAGTGCGGTCAGGCTGGCCAAGCTGATGATGCAGAAATACGACGCACATCTGACCGGCGCACTGACCTATGCACCAAGTGAAATCAGCTCATCCCTGCGCCCTTACGCCAGCAAAGACGTCACCAAGGTCATTGCCGAGGCGGAAAAAGAGCGGCGCGATGCGATTCATAAAGAGTTCTTTGCTGAACTGGGTGAGGTGGAAGGCGAAAAAATTCATTGGGTGGAAAGTGGTGGCGATGTCGATTACTCGTTGATGGAGCTTGCCCGCACCTTTGATATCGTGGTTATCGGGCAATATGACGGCACCCGTGAGAACCGCAATCTGGTGCCTCATCCCGATATGATCGCGCTCAATAGCGGGCGCCCGGTGATGGTCGTGCCCAAAGAGCTTCCTGAAACTGTTCTGAATGACAAGGCGGTTCTGGCCTGGGACGGGGGCAAATCAGCGGCACGCGCTATGTCAGATGCGATTGATATCCTTGAGACCAAATCAGAGGTGACGTTGGTCAGTGTCGGGGTTAACAGCAACGAGGTGATCGTGCAGATGGACCGGGTTTCCGAACATCTGAAATGCCATGGGATCGATAGCGATATTGAAATTGTGCCGCGTTCGCATAGGTCTGTCGCCAAAGTTCTGTTGAAAACGGTTGAAGCTCAAAAGGCCGGATTGCTGGTGATGGGGGCTTATGAGCACTCCAAGTTTTCCGAGGATCTTTGGGGCGGGGTGACTAACTCGGTTCTTGCAAAGGCCAAGGTGCCGGTTCTGATGTCGCATTGATGACCGGATTAGAGGCTGAGTGCTGAGGGCCCGAGGGTCGTCAGCATGACACCGGCAGCAATCAACACCTGGCCCGACCAGTAGAACAGCCATACCAGATAAGGCGAGGCGGCGCGCAAGCGAGCGCTTTCCGCCGGGCGGAATTTCTCAAACGCCAGGAATGAATCGGAGATGATAAAGGAAAGTGCGCCGGCAAGAGCAAGCATGGCCGGATATTCCAAAGGCAGGCTGAGGGCGCTGATGCCCATTGCGGCAATTGCCAGACAATAGATAGCGACCGGCAGGCGAAAACTGCCAAGGCCGGGCCAGAGCAGGCGATAGATCAGCGCGGCGAAAAGGACGAGCGTCAGGGCAAAAGGCAGGCGGGCACTTGTGATAAGTTCAGCGTCCCCCAGCCCGAGAAAGATCGGGATATAGGCTAGATGCGCGGTAAAGAAAGCAACCATCCCCGCCAAGAAAGCGGTGTCGCCTTCACGTGACAGAAAAAAATCACCCAGTGCGGAAAAGCCAAGTGCGGCCACCAAAGTCCAACTCCCACCGGCCAGATAGGCGAACAGAGCCAAAGCAGCTATGGAAATTGTTTTGGTAACGGTGCGCGGCGCAGAGACCGGCTGATGCGTATAGTAAGATCCGTAAGCAAGAGCGCAAAGCACCGACAATATGATCAATAATCCGCTCATGGGTTGTTCCTGATTTCAATGCACGTGCTGGTGTGATTGCTCTGCCTTGTGATCATATCGAAAGGTTTTGGCGAATTCACGTATTTCGCTTAAGCTCTGACGGCATATGGGGAATAAACCAGAAAGTAGGGAGAGGTAATATGAGCGAAAAACAAGTGGCATCATGGAGGATAATATTGGCCTTCATACTCGATTTAATAACCAGCTTCGCTGTATTGGGTTATATCGTCGCGTCCTTTACCGGCGATACGACCGGGGCGGGTTTTTCGCTCGAAGGCGGACCGGCGATCGTGCTGTTCCTACTGGTCATCGTCTATTTTGTTGGCATGAACCGTTTTGCCGGGGGTACGATCTGGAAAAGGATCCTCAAGGCCCGGCGCTGATTGGCACCACCTGAAAACCGACGATCCGCCTAGCTGATCTCATCACTGAAATGCTTGATCATCAGCCGGATCGGGTTTGGCGCAGCCTGCCCGAGACCGCAGATCGAGGCATCGCCCATGGCTGTGCACAGCTCTTCCAGGAGCGCCTGATCCCAGGTTTCCTTTTGCATCAGCTTGACTGCCTTTTCGCATCCCACGCGGCAGGGCGTACACTGGCCGCAGCTTTCATCCTCAAAGAATTTCAGCATGTTAAGCGCAGCGGCGCGCGGGCTGTCCTGGTCTGACAGAACGACGACTGCGGCAGAGCCGATAAAGGTGCCATGCGGCTGAAGCGTATCGAAATCAAGAGGGATATCGTTCATCGAGGCCGGTAGAAGGCCGGAGGAAGGGCCGCCGGGCTGGTAGGCCTTGAACGCGTGACCCTCGGCCATGCCGCCGCAAAGCTCGATCAGCTCAGCTATGGTCAGACCGGCAGGCGCAACTTTGACACCGGGGTTTTTGACTCGGCCCGACACTGAGTAGCTGCGCAAACCCTTGCGGCCATTGGCGCCGTGGCTGGCAAAAACCTCGCCACCTTCGCGGGCAATCCGGGCAACCCAGTGGAGTGTTTCAACATTGTGAACAAGCGTCGGGCGGTTGAATATGCCAACCTGAGCAACGAAAGGTGGACGGTGGCGCGGCAGACCACGCTTGCCTTCGATGCTTTCGATCATGGCGCTTTCTTCGCCACAGATATAGGCCCCGGCACCGCGCCTGAGATCGACATAGCCTTTGGCAATCAGGCCGCTGTTCTCAAGCGCTGCGATTTCGCGGCGCAGGATTTCCAGAACAGCCGGGTATTCGTCGCGCATGTAGATGAAGCACTTTTTGGCCTCAATCGCCCAGGCGGCAATCAGCATACCCTCCAAAAACAAATGCGGTGTGCGTTCAAGAAAATAGCGATCCTTGAATGTCCCGGGCTCGCCCTCATCACCATTCACCGCAAGATAGCGTGTTCCCCATTCTGCCCGCACAAAGGACCACTTGCGGCCAGACGGAAATCCCGCACCACCCATACCGCGCAAACCGGCCGCGAGAATCTCGTCCTGCACCTGATCGGCGGTTCTTTTGCCTTTGCGCATCGCCTCAAGCTCAGTATATCCGCCCTCTGCGCGATAGGCGTCAAAGGCTTCATATTCGGGCAGGTGGGCATGCGTGTTACCGGCAGCGATGGCCTGCATCACCTTTCTGGGCGTCGCATGATCAACATGGTTGTGCCCCAATTCAAGCACCGGTGCGGTGTCGCAACGCCCCATGCAGGGGGCACGGACGACCCTGACAGCGGTTGGATCAAGCCCGTCTTCCAGTGCCTTGTGCAACGCCTCGGACCCGGCAAGTTCGCAGGAAAGAGAATCACAGACCCGGATCGTCAGCGCAGGCGGCGGAACCTCGCCTTCCTTGACCACATCGAAATGTGCATAAAAGGTCGCAACCTCGTAAATCTCGACCTGAGGGAGCTTCATCTCTTCGGCCAGTGCACGAATATGAGCTGCAGAAAGATGCCCGTATCTGTCTTGAATTAAATGCAAAAATTCGATCAATAGATCACGCTTGAGCTCGCGGTCACCTAAAAGAGCCTGAACCTCGCTTAAAGCCTGATCGTCAACCTGACGCCCCTTTGGCGTGCCACGGCCTTTGCCGCGCCCGGATTTCCAGACACCTTTTTGTTCATCCAGCGCCATGGCGCGTCCCCTTTTGCGCGGTCAATTCGGGCCTTGCCTAAAGCAGGATCACGCTGAAAAGCAAACTATTTCTGTCGTCTTTTTTGTTGATTGCACATTCCGGACTGCACAGGACACAGATATTCACAGAAACGCGGACGCATATAAGAGAAAATATACTCGGAGTCATGGGAAAGCCGAATTTGAAGGGTTGACGCGGGGCCTCG
>CAZMNO010000112.1:0-4290 GCA_964567685.1 uncultured Rhodobacter sp.
CCGTGCTGAAACCGGCAACGAAAAACGCGAAATCCATGAACCGCGCACAGGTCTCACCGACCGGTCTGTCGGTAGACCGATCTACTGGTCGATTAATCCACCGGTTGACCGGTTTGTTGGTCGACCGATCAACTGGTCTATTGGTCTATTGGTCTGTTGGTTTGTCGGTCTGTTGGTCATTTGGTCTCTTGGTCTCTTGGTTTGTCGCCAGGACGGTTGACAAGTTTATCGGCCCGTCGGGCATTGAACTGGCATGTCATGCACTAGTGATTTTGAGAGATGTGTCATGGCCGTGCTTCAGTTTCACCCGGCAGCCAAAGAAACCGATTCGCTGTGCGTCATCGGTTTGCTTCACACGTTTCAATCACCTGCCCGTTATGCGTTTCTTTGTGTGCCCGATCCCGTGAAAACCCCGGATCGCCTGCGCAACCACCCCTGGATGAGTGATCGGCAGCATGTGATCGACATCCTTAACAACCACCATCTTTTAGCCTGCAAAGGCGGATTACAATCAACTTTAGGGTAATGTCGATCAACTGCTCGGCAGTCGGGCGAAAGCCAGCGTTGTTGAAGTCGTGTGAGTGGCCCGCCGCAATAAACAAGCTGGGAGAGCCACATTGGGCGCTTTGCCAAGCCAAGAGCCGTTCAAATGCGATATGTCAGTTGAAGCCTATCTATGCTATGATCTTGTACAGCAAGCTGGGGAGGGCGACCGATGCATTGGTGTTTCTACGCCGTTTTTGGAATCATTTCCTATGTCGGATGTGCCGCAGCTGGCGAAATTCATGATGCCGCCAGCAGCGGCGACGTGACTGCCATCAATGCAGCGATATCAGGCGGCGCGGGCGTCGATGAGTTCGATGACAGCGGCAAAACTCCGCTCTACGTCGCGGCGGAGCATCAGCAGGCCGGTGCGATCCGGGCTCTGCTGGCCAATGGTGCCGACCCTAACCTGTCGCGCAAAACCCAATATGTTGCGATCAGGACGCCGTTTCACGCGGCCATCCTCACCGGAAACGCTGAAACCACCGGTTTGATGATCGGTGGCGGCGCTGATCTGTATCTGGCGCATTATGAATTTGGTTCTCCGCTACACATTGCGCTCGACAAGGAGTTTGTTGAGGTCGAAATGCTGTTACGCAACGCAGGTGCCGCGAATTATCGCGCACCTCCGACACGACATCTTATCGCCGACGCCGATATCGACTTTGGCGGACGGGTCGCCTTACTGTGCACGAAGTGCCACGCGCTGAAACCGGGCGATGAACCCACCGGTGCCGACAGTGACATGCCCGGACCCCCGCTGTACGAATTGCTTGGTCGGCCGGTCGGCGGATTGGACGATTACGGCTATTCAATTGCAATGTCGGAAGCCGGAGGCATTTGGGACTATGACAGGCTCAACGATTTTTTGACCAATCCAACTGCTGCGATTCCCGGAACCAATATGTGGCCCGAACTTCCAGCCGAGCGCCCGCGAGCCGCGTTGATTGCCTATTTGCGGTCCATAACGACAGACCCACCGCGGCTGGAATAGGCGCGGTAGCGATCAGGTGGTCACTTCCGACAGCAGTTCGAAGATCGGCAGCAATGTTGCATGGTGCGTTGACGCCGCCCAACATGATTCAACCGGAAGTAAACTCGCGGAATCGTGCCAGAAACGACTCTTTTTGAATGCCCAAGAACCGAGGCAAGCGAGTCATTGACAGCGCGGATCACCGGGTCCGTTTCGCCGCCTACGACAAGCAACACCGGCAACGTCAATTCACCAATGCGCGACAGCGGGATATCTTCCGGCCCCTGCCCCACCAAACACGCAGCACCCGCGCGGATCATTTCAATGCGCTCAGCCATATAGGCGCGCTGGCGTTTGGGGATATCCTCCCAGGCGACCGGGCTACCCCAGAAATCGGAAAACGCTTTCGCCGCCCCGTCAAAATCCTGCTCGTCCAGCAATTTGAAGAAATAGCTGTGCCCGCTCAGATGTTCGTCA
Source organism: uncultured Rhodobacter sp. (assembly GCA_964567685.1). Taxonomy (GTDB): domain Bacteria; phylum Pseudomonadota; class Alphaproteobacteria; order Rhodobacterales; family Rhodobacteraceae; genus UBA5972. Next base: position 1,994 of record CAZMNO010000112.1, read on the forward strand.
AACTCTGCCCGCCCGGCATCCTTGGCAGCCGAAAAGAACACCGGCTCGATCAGGGTCAGACTGTAGGCAAGATCAGGCCGCTCGACTGCTATCCTCAGCGCCACCGTGGCACCAAAGGAATGGCCGATCAGATCGACAGGCACATCGCCATTTTCAATCAGTTCAATTGCCATGCCAACGCATTGGCTCTGCCAGGAGGTGCTGGGGTCTTAAGGTCCACTACGCCCATGCGCCGGCAGATCCATCGCCACCATTTGGGCGGTGTCTTCAAACTGCGCCATCAGCCCTTTCCACGCACCTGAATGGGCCATCGTGCAGTGGAGCAGAAACACCGAGCGCAAACCCGTGCCTTCAACCCGCCAATAGGCTTGCGTGCCCGCCAGTACCCCTTTGGGCATTAGTTCGCCTCTGCCAGCAGATCCTCAAGGTAAGACAGGCGGTCCTGACCCCAGAACCGATCCTCGCCGACAAAATAGAAAGGTGCCCCAAATGCCCCACGGGCGACGGCCTCTTCATTATTAGCGGCAAAAGTTTCAGCCCCGATCATCAGCCCGCTATCGGCCAGGCCGGGATCAAACCCGGCCCCTGCAAGACAGGCCCTGATCACTTCATCCTCGGCAATATCCTTTTCCTCTGCCCAGCAGGCCCTGAGGAACAATTGCACGAGCTTGCCGACATCCCCACCGCCAGCCTTTTCGGCTGCAATGACCGCATAAGAGCTTGGGGCTGCGTTGGTCGGCCAGTGCATCGGGTTGAGGTTAAAATCCATTCCGGTCCGCGCGGCCACACGGGTGAGATCCTGCAAACGGTAATCTTTGCGCGAATCGTGCCTTTCCTGCGGATGGACCCCTCCGGTTCTTGGCAGGGTGGCAATCACATCAAAGGGTTTGTAGGAGATTTCGGCCCCGTGTTTGGCAGCGATTTCCTCAAGCCGGTTCCCTGCAAGGTAGGTATAGGGTGAAATCGTTGACAGGAAATAGTCGATCCGGGTCATGGCGGCTCCTTTGGTCCGGAGATTCTGCGTCTGCCTTCTCTATGGCACCAGGCAGTCGCGCTGTAAATCTGAGCGCGACGACACCTGATCCGGTTGAACAGGTGACTAACAACCGGATTCCGCCTTCTTTGAAGTTTCCGCCCTAGGCAAAACCCAAGCACGGTGATAAGCGGTCTCAACGGGGAAATACGCCAGATGCGGGCCAGTTTTGACACCGCGGGTTAGAGGGAATGCCGATGAGCGCCATTGTTGAGCCGAAACTCATCTCGGGAAATGCTAACAGGACATTGGCCAAGACCATCGCCAAGCGCATGTCGATGCATAGCGGGCAGAAAGTCAGTCTTGTCGACACGCGGGTTGAACGCTTCAACGATCAGGAAATTTTCGTCGAAGTCTTTGAGAATGTCCGTGGCGAGGATATGTTCATTATCCAGTCTACTTCGAACCCGGCCAACGACAATCTGATGGAATTGCTGATCATGGCCGATGCGCTGAAACGCTCGTCCGCCTCACGTATTACAGCGGTGATCCCCTATTTCGGTTATGCAAGGCAGGACCGGCGCACCAAGGCAAGAACACCGATTTCGGCGAAGCTGGTGGCCAACCTGATTGCACGGGCAGGCGTTGAACGAGTTCTGACCATGGATCTGCACGCAACTCAGATTCAAGGTTTTTTTGATATTCCGGTTGATAACCTTTACGCCTCGCCGGTCTTCGCGCTGGATATTGCGGAACATTTCGATGATCTCAGCAAGGTTATGGTGGTCTCACCCGATGTCGGTGGTGTTGGCCGCGCGCGCGAACTGGCAAAACGCCATGATCTTGATCTTGCCATTGTCGACAAACGGCGCGGTGCGCCGGGTGAAGTTGCCGAGATGAACGTGATCGGCAACGTTTCCGGACGGACCTGTATCATTGTCGATGACATCTGTGACACGGCAGGCACCCTGTGCAAGGCTGCCGAAAAGCTAGTGGACCAGGGGGCTTCTGAGGTTCATGCCTATATTTCACACGGGGTTTTGTCCGGTCCGGCTGTGGAAAGGATTTCAAGCTCGGTGATGAAAAGTCTGGTGATCACGGATTCCATCGAAGCAACCGCGGCGGTGAAATCGGCCAAAAACATCCGCATCGTCCCGACGGCACCGATTTTCGCCCAGGCCATCATCAATATCGCCAACGGCACCTCCGTGTCGTCGCTGTTTGAAACCGAAACATTGTCGACGATTTATCAGGGCTATTACGGTTTAGACTAGGGTCTGTTGAGATTCACCGGCTATTCAACAGCGCTGCACATGCGTTTATC
>CAZMNO010000113.1:0-4203 GCA_964567685.1 uncultured Rhodobacter sp.
CATCTCTCTCGCAGCAACCATGATCGAACTGAAATGAACGTCAACAGGCCCTAATAGGCATTGTAACGAATGCGAACCAGAGTCGAATGCACTTCCAACATGCGAGTGTCTTATTGGGTTATGCTGACCAATACACCGGTTAAGCTCAGAAGAAAGGTAGCAAACATAGACTGGGTAATCATGCTCACCGTTTCAAACCCCAAACCCAAATCGGTGGGCAAGACCGCCCACCGCATGTCAAAACATGACCCTCCTACTGCATATCCCTTCTCGCCACACCTAATCCACATGCTAACCTGCCTATTATAACGCCGCGAAGGAAACAGCATGACAGGCACCGGTTCCTCACCACTCGTAAAGAATTCCAAAACAATACCCTCTCAGCCCGCCAGGGCCGAACTCTCACCCCCTGACACCGCATTCCTGAACCGTGTCGCTGACTGGGGCGTCAGCCAGCAAAACTGGGACACCGGTGAATTGGCCGCCGTTACCCTGCCAAATGCCTATCGCTTCACCCGGTCCTACCGCATCACGCGCGGGCCGGGAGCGACGGCGCCTGTTGCGCTGAAATCCGCGGACACCCCTCTTGATCTGACGGTTTTGCACGCAGGGGCCGCCGATGGGAAACTGTCGCTGGAAACCCTTTTGCGGGATCGGCTGAAAAACCATTCGCTTGTGGTCCTCAAAGGAGACACCCTCTTTCACGAGCATTACTGGAACGGCATGACGCCCGCCTCGACCCATCTGGAAATGTCGGTCACCAAGTCTTTCGTCTCAATTCTCGCGGCCATTGCGGTTACAGAAGGTCTGATCGACATGGACGCTTCGGTGACCCGCTATCTGCCGGAACTCAAAGGAACCGCCTTTGACGGTATGATGATCTAGCATGTGGCGGATATGCGATCGGGCCTTGCGATTGAGACCCCGCCAAACAAAAGCTGGGACCAGAACTTTACCGATGCTCAGGAATGGAACGGGCCGAACGAAAGTGGGCTGGTCGGAATCGCCGCCTATCTTGCCACCATCAAGAAAACCGACACGCCACCAGGCGCGGTCTATCGCTATCAGGATGCCAATGCCGAGGTGCTGGGGCTTATCGTTGAGCGGGTCACAAAGACCAATCTGGTCGATTATTTTCAGCAGATGATATGGAGCCGGATGGGGGCTGAAGGTGATGCGTTTTGGCAGGCCGATCCGACCGGGTTTGTAGTCGCCTCCGGTGGTTTGAACTTGACGACACGCGATCTTGCCCGGTTTGGCGTGATCATGGTCAACGACGGCTTGGCACCGGACGGAAAGCGCATTGTTGCGGCCGAATTTATCAGTGCACTGCTCACCGGCAATGACGAGGTGCACACCGCCTGGGCACAGGGCGACGAAAGCGCTCTGCTGGCCAACGGGTGGTACAAGGACCAGATTCGCACACTGGTTCTGGGCGATCATAAGGTGATGGTCTTTGCCGGGGTTTTTGGCCAGTTGCTGGTCATGGAGCCTGCCAGCAAAGTGGTTTTGGCCTTCGATGGCGGTTATCCTGAATTTGTTTCACCGAGAATGGCGATGCTGTTGTTCCATCAGGCGGTTCCGGCGCTGCTGAATGCGCTTGCGCGTCAACGTTGAATAGAGAGCGAGCGCTGTTTTGTTTTTTTTCAAACTATTTCAATGCTCTGCACCAATTTGGCGGGCAGGAATGCTGACCCTGCATCAAAACAAACACACGCTATCACAGGGCATCACCCAGTCACGGGGGTGCGAAGTGCCTATCGCACTATATAGGCCGCCCGTGGCGCGGCGGCGTGGCCCCTTGTGTAAGTTTACCTTGTGCCTCGGTTGGAAGCTTGGGCAGCAATTCAATCCAGTTTAAGCCGTGGCATCCAGATTTGCACTAGGGTGTATCTGCGCCCAAACTCAAAAACCTCTCAACCAGCTTCTTTAGCAACCGCTGCAAGCAATGCCCTGCGGCGTACCAAATTTTCTTCTGTCCAGGTCTTTTCGTAGTCGTAAAACTCGCTCACCACCCGATCACCCGCTGGCAAAACGACCCACGGCTGCTTGGTGGAGGTGAAGATATGCACATCAGGCGGCAGGCGGTCAGGCTCATCAAGCGTGCCGACACGAATGAACCGGATAAAACGATCTATTCCACCCATGTAATAATTGCTCCAGACAGCGACTTTGCAGTCAGGACAGCGCGTAATTCTTTGCCCCCTGCCACTGGGCGACGGAACCATCATTTCCGCCACTTCGCCCTGAAGAAGCGCCACCCGATCCGCTTCAAACAGCGCGTTCAGCGCGAATGCTGTCCCGGTCTGGCGCTGACACCAGCGGCAATGGCAACAATGAACGATCAGCGGTTTTGAAGTAATTTGGTATCGCACCTGACCACAGCCACAGCCACCCTCATGCGTTTCTGATTGCGAATTCATTCATCACCCCTATTTGTCGGATTTTTGTGATTTCCCTGCTGTACCGGTTGGGTCAGGTTGAACAACGCCAGTTGCTTTCGGGCCTGATCCTAGAGCCAAGGCAACCCTTCATCAAGGAAGAAGGAAACCCCCCTCGCCAAGCTGATTTCCTCTGCTATTCTACCTTTTATGACGTTTCGCCTGACCCTCCTTGCCCTTCTCATCCTGACCGCCTGCGGACGGCCGCTTTCGGTCGGGGAAACGCGATTTGCCGAAACGATGCTTGGCGACCAGATCGACCCACAGAAAGTGCGCGTCAGCCGGTTTTCAGGTTTTGACAAGTTCACCACGACCCGCCCCAGACGCACGCAGCGCACCTGCCGCGAAGTGATCTGGCCGGAGCCCGAGGGTGACACGGTGACCGTCAGCACAGCGGCCTTTGTGCTGTTTGATCAGATCTTCATCTCGGACGCGCTCTTTCACGATGATTATCTGCCGAAATATCCTGAGCGCATGAACCTCGCTGCAGCGATGCTGCTGGGTCATGAACTCGTCCATGTCTGGCAATGGCAGAACCGTGATCGGACCGGATACCATCCGATGAAAGCCGCCAGCGAACATAAACCCGGAACCGATCCCTATCTCCTGGAATTTGACAACCAGTCCAAATTTCTTGACTTCCCGTTCGAGCAGCAAGGCGCGATCGTCGAGGAATATATCTGCTGCCGCACCCTTGATCCTGCTGGCGGGCGCACGAAAAGGCTGCATGAGATGTTAAGTGCGGTGATGGACGTGGCCCCGCTGAAAACCCGCCCGGAAATCTCTGAAGTCACCCTGCCTTGGGATGGTGCCAAAACCGCAGGGATTTGCAGCTAGGATTTTACCCGCCATTGCGGCAGGATTACGCACAGACCAAACCAACAGGACCCGGCCCATGCAGTCTGAAATGATCCGTTACGCCGCCATCATGCTGGCCGCCGGAATAGGTATCCCGGTGCTGGCGGGGTTGAATGCAGCCCTTGGAATGCGGCTTGGCAACCCTGCCGCCGCCGCGCTGTGCCTCTTTGTGGTGGCGTTTCTGGGGGCGCTGACGGTCTTCCTTGCGACAGGGGCAAGCGGGCTTGGCAACCTGGCTTCCGCCCCGCCGCACCTGTTTCTGGCGGGGCTTCTGGTTGCCTTCTACGTTCTGTCGATCACCTGGGTCGCCCCGCATTTCGGTGTCGGGAATGCCGTGTTCTTCGTGCTTCTGGGCCAGTTGGCTTCCGCTGCCATCATTGATCATTTCGGTCTGTTCGGTGCGCGGATAACCCCGGTGACAGCCATGCGCCTTGGCGGCCTGTTACTGATGGCGATGGGGATTTACCTCGTGCAGAAATCCTGATTATAGGCCGTGGCCAGGCATGGTGAGTTGGCGTTCCGGGCAGCACCTCATATTGATAAGAGCCTTCTGGTGACCGGATGTCGGCAATGATACCGGTCAAATAATACGGTTGCGTGTCAATGTACGACATCGCCTTAAATGCACTTGCCGACGCGTGACGGCTAAGCAATTGGTGAAAGAGCGCCCAGGCCGCCTACGCAAACGGTTTGTGATCTCCAATGCTCAAATCAGCGGGGAGAGGAGATTTGCCGCGATCTTTGTCAACCAATCAACCGGTACATCAATCCATCAGTAGACCAGTAGACCAGTAGACCAGTAGACCAGTAGACCAGTAGACCAGTAGACTAATCTACCGGTCTGTCAGTCAACTAGGGGCTGTTGACGTTCAGGATTCCCAAATCACCTAAATTCTGATTCAAG
>CAZMNO010000114.1:0-2984 GCA_964567685.1 uncultured Rhodobacter sp.
CGTGGCGACGCTGATGATTGCAGCAAAAGGAATTCCCCCATGCATGACGACGATATCCCTACCACCGAGGAAACCGATATGACCGAAGATGCCGTGAGCGCAGAGGAAGCTCCCAAGGTTCAGGAACCGCAGGAAAAGCGGTCCCTTGAGCAACGAAACAAGACGCCTGATGTCCAAAGATCCGATGCGGAAGCTTTGGTCGCCAAGGCCCGTGATCTTGAGCGGGAGCGTGTCTCGACCATCTTTGATCTGGCAGGTAAGCTTGATCTGGAACGCAGCTTTGCCGACGATCTGGTGAAACGCGGCGTCTCCCTTGAGGAAGCGCGTAAGGTCATTCTTGACCAGGTTGCCGCCAAATCCGAAGAAACCCGAACCTTCTCGCAGGTTTCCGTTCCTCTGGGTGGTCAGGATGAACGTGTGACCCGTCGTCAGGCAGTGACCAATGCGTTGTTGCATCGCTACAGCCCGACCTTGTTCCCGTTGGAAGATGCTGCCCGTGAATATCGTGGCATGACCCTGATGGAATTGGCACGGGAGAGCCTTGCCAATGCGGGTGAGAATACCCGGGGCCTGTCCCGAGATGAGGTCGCAACCAGGGCGCTTCATTCCACCTCGGATTTTCCGGAGATCCTGGCCGCCGTCACCAACAAGACGCTTCGCCAGGCCTACGATGTCTATCCGCGAACCTTCACCCATTTCTGCCGTCAGGTTCTGGCCACGGATTTCAAGGCCATGCACCGTGTGCAGTTGGGCGAAGCACCGCAGCTTTTGAAGGTCAACGAAAGTGGCGAATTCAAACGAGGCACCCTTGGCGAGTCCAAGGAGAGCTATCGCATCGAAACCTATGGCCGGGTGGTTGCCATCACCCGTCAGGTTCTGATCAACGACGATCTGGATGCCTTTACCCGGATCCCCGCCATGTACGGCAACTCCATCGCCCAGCTTGAAAGCGATGTTGTGTGGGACATCGTCACGGCAAACCCGGCGATGGCGGACAACAAGGCGCTTTTCCATGGCGACCATAAGAACCTGGCCGGTACCGGTGCGGCGCTTTCAGTAGATGCCGTCGGAGCGGCCCGTGCAGCCATGGCCAAACAAACCGGATTGGATAAGAAGACGGTTTTGAATATCCGTCCGTCTTTCCTGATCGTGCCAGCGTCTCTTGAACTGAAGGCCGAACAGATGGTGGCTCAGAACATTGTGCCTGCTGATACAGCAAATGTTGTGCCCCAATCCATTCGCACCCTGTCGCCGATCTCTGAACCTCGTCTGGATGCTGTGAGTGAAACGGCTTGGTACTTGGCGGCAAACCCGAACCAGATCGACACCATCGAATATGCCTATCTGGAAGGCCAGCAAGGTGCCTACATCGAAACCCGAAACGGCTTTGATGTAGACGGCGTTGAGATCAAGTGTCGCTTGGATTTTGGGGCCAAGGCCATCGATTGGCGTGGACTGTTCAAGAACCCCGGCGCGTAACACGGGCTTTTCACAATCATTTCTGACGAGACGGGCGGCCAATTGGTCGCCCTTCGTCTTTTAAGGAAAAGGAAATCTTCCATGAAAAACTATATTCAACCCGGTAACACCATCACGCTGGCGGTTCCCTACGATGTCGCTTCCGGCGGGGGCTTCCTGCTTGGCGGTATCTTCGGTGTTTCCAACATTGATGCGATTGCTGGCGCAGAGGTTGAGGCAAGCCTTGTCGGTGTTTTTGATTTGACCAAAGCTGCGTCTCAAGCCTGGAGCGCTGGTGACAAGGTTTATTGGGACGACACCGACAAGGTCGTAACCAAAACAGCAACCAGCAATACCCTCATTGGTGTAGCCATTGATGCGGTTGGTGGCACAGCCAGTGAGACTATTGGGCGTGTTCGGCTGAACGGCAGTTTCTGATGACTGCTGTGGGCACCGCAATGGATGTGCTGTTTGCTGATCCGAATATCGCTTCTGACGGACTCTACATTCCGTCAGGTGATGATGCAGTGCCTGTTCGGCTTATTGCTCGACGCCCGGATCAAATCATTGGTTTCGGTGAGACCCGGGTTCATTCAGAGACAACTCTGTTCGATATCAGGGTTTCTGAAGTGCCTGAGCCAAGGCCTGGTGATCAAGTGACTTTCAATGAGAGGAGCTATGTCGTGCAGGGAGAGCCTGAACGACAAGACCCGGATCGCTTGGTTTGGACACTAGATGTGAGGCCCGCATGAAACTCGCGGCCTCCATCGCCGGTTCCATGAAAGCCGGTCTCAATGCAGAACTACGCCAGATTGAGAAAGCGGTCACTGGTGGGATCAAAGACGCTGGTGACGGTCTCAAAGGCAGTCTTCGGCGGCAGGTGATTTCTGCTGGACTGGGAACACGCTTGGCCCGTACCTGGCGAAGCCGGGCATATCCCAATAAGGGCTACGATGCAGCGAGCCTTGTCTGGTCAAAAGCACCACAGATTGTCCGAACCTTTGATCGGGGAACGGTCATCAAAAGCAAGTCTGGCTTTTGGTTGGCCATTCCAACGGCTGCGGCTCCGAAGCGAGGTGTTGGGGGGAAACGGATAACACCTTCCAATTTTCCTGAGCATCGGTTTGGGCCGCTGAGGTTTGTGTATCGGCGTGGGCAACCTTCCTTGCTGGTCGTCGATGGCGTTCGTGTGAGCGGCAAGACCGGTCGTGTTGGGCGTCGTGCCAAAGGTGGTTCGTTCACCAAAACAGGTCGCATTAAATCAGGGATAACCACGGTGGTGATGTTTGTGATGGTGCCGCAGGTGAAAATGCCCAAGCGACTGGATGTGAGCCGCGCAGCGGAAAGTTGGTCTCGCCGAACACCGCACCTCATTGATCGCCATATGAAAGGGCAGAGTTAATCAAACAAGTCGGAATGTGTGCCGGTGCGGATTAAGGTGACCGAGGTTTCGTCTTCGTCCCAGATCAATAGCCAATCTGGCTCAATGTGACATTCCCAGCATGGCTTCCAATCGCCAGCAAGAC
>CAZMNO010000115.1:0-1925 GCA_964567685.1 uncultured Rhodobacter sp.
CGGGATTTGGCTTGGGTATTGGCAGTGCTGTAATTAGTGGCGCACTGGATCGAGTATTTCGTGATCCGTCAATCAGCGTCGCCGATCAAATGGTGCTCCGACCGTTCCCTCAGACACCGCCTATCCGAGACGATCTCTGAGACAGGTTATCGGTCGCCCGCATTTTGACGGCCAACAGCGTTACATTGCCAAATTTCGGGGTGCCTTCCAGATACGAGCGGACTGCACCCCAGCGCAATTCATGTCCAGCACGCGATGAGGTATCAATTGTATCAAGGCGGATCATCCGCACTTCATAGCGCCCAGAGGAAACAGCGTATTTATAGCTGAGCCTGAGCGCCGAGTTGGTTGAGGCTGTATAGCTCTCTGTGCCCAGCGATGCCCAATCACCGATCGGCAGACCTTCATCATCAATGACCCTGGACTGAACCTCCCATTGAGCACTGCGGGTATCAAGCCCACCGCTGTCATTGGCGTAATAGAGCCCCCGGGCGAACACCACATCGATGCCGATGTGACCGGCTTTGGTCTCGGCGGGATTGGCTGTAAACGGACCAATCCAGTCCCCGCCGTCACCGGTACTGCGTAATTCCTGCCCCGCGACCTCGGGTGCAGTGACCACATCGGTTTCAAACAATGTGACGCTGCCGCCCGGCCCAACGATCTCCGTCACTACTTCTTCAAAAGACGCGATGGGCGTGTCTTCAATGCGCACTTGCTCCAGATCGAATTCACCCTGGCCGATCACATGGAGCTGAAACAGGTACTGCTCATTGTTCACAAATTCCTGATAGGGCTGGGTCGCGAGATCGGGATAGATCAGATGTCGGCCATAAAGAACCGGGATCGGCTGGCCGAGACGGGCCTCGTTGCCTTGGGCGGATAAAGAGTAAGTTGGACTGGGGGCCGGTGGAGCACCAACGGATCCGAAACTCAACGACGGTACGGATGGCTTGGGCGCAGGCACAACGGCATTCATCAACGCCATGCCTGCCAGCGAGATAATCGCCCCGCCGATAGCTTGCTGAAGGACGCCTGCACCAATGCCAAGGGCAGCTCCAGCATTGGCCGAAATCCCCATGGCCGCGCCCAAAGGTCCGCCAAGCGCAAACGAAGCCACCATGACCGCAATGGACAGGACTGTGCGCAGAGGGTTCTTTCCTCCGCCACCTCCACCGCCGCCCCCTTGGGGCAGGGTCACGAAGGCCACCACGTCATTGTCGTTGATAAACCTGGTGTCCCAATCAGCTCTCAAAACAGCCTGGCCGTTAAAGAGGCAGATCGTCGGGCGATCGAAGTCATTGAGACCGTGACCATTCAACCACCCTCGAACCGTGACCGGGCTCAGAACCGGGCACACCTCCCGGTCCCGCTCCGGATAGAACGGGTTTCTGACGAGGGTGACGGCAGCAAGCATCAATCAGTTCCCAAGATGCGAGGAGCGGCGGAGCCGTGACCGGGATTATCAAATAAGTAGCGGTAGTAGCCTTCGATCCGCCAGCCATTGGCAAACAGAGATGCAAGGTTTTGAAAGGCGACACCGGCTTCTTGGGCGCAATGGAGCACACCGCCGCCATCCACATTGAGCCAGACACCGACATGGATCGGATAGCGGGCCTGGCGCATCAGGACGCAGTCACCTTCTTGTGGCTCGTCAACGAGAATCCAGCGTTTCCGTTCAGGGTGGTTGCGAAAATCCCTGGCAATCGCGAGAAGGTCTTCAGGGTTTGGGATGGCTGGCAATTCACGGCCAAACTGGTGCTGCTGCACATGACAAACAAAAGCCCAACAGTGAAAACTGTCCGGCCCTTCGCCATCTGCTGCCCATGGGATGCCAATATAGGTTTCTGCCCAATGCCAGGGTTGGCTCAGGGCGGCTGGCATAAACAATTTCGTCATCGCGTCAGCCCCGGAAACCGTTTGGC